>JAEEYQ010000021.1 GCA_016288215.1 Lentisphaeria bacterium
CGCTGCCGGGCTTTCCCCCTTTGGCTGGTGGCTTTGGCGGGGATGTCACACCCGATCCCATCCCGAACTCGGCCGTTAAGGTCCCCCGCGGTGATGATACTGCGCCCAGGAGCGCGGGAACGTAACGCGCCGCCAGCCTTTCCCCTTGGGCCCCCCGCCCTGCGATCGCAGGGCGGGGGGCCCTTTTTCGTTGCGGTCATTGCCAATTGGCCTGTGCGCCCAAGCTCCACAGGCCTGATTATATCTTTATTGCACAAAATTCCCCATCAACCATATGTGAAATCCGTGATGTATGTTGCAGAAGGGGGCTTTCAAGTAGAAAATCCGGAAAGTCAGATTAAATTAAGAAACAATTGGTTATTGGTTTGGAAAATAAGTCCCATCCATATGTTTGGAGTGTTTTATGAGTGAAGAGCAAATCCTCTCGAAGGCCTATGATCCTGCGGAGGTCGAGAAGAAGTGGTATTCCATCTGGGAGAACCGCGGTTATTTTCATGCGAATCCGAAATCCAGCAAAACGCCGTATACCATAGTCATTCCGCCTCCCAATGTGACAGGAATTCTGACGTTGGGACATGTGCTGAACAACACGTTGCAGGACATCTTGATTCGCTTTGAAAAGATGAATGGGAAGGAGACCTGCTGGGTTCCCGGAACAGACCATGCCGGTATCGCGACACAGGCCAAGGTGGAGGCATATCTGAAGAAGGAGAAGAACCTGACCCGCTATGATTTGGGGCGAGAAAAGTTTTTGGAGCAGGTGTGGGCCTGGAAGGAAAAGTACGGTGGCACCATCATCAAGCAACTCCGCACCATCGGCAGCTCCTGTGACTGGCCCCGTGAACGCTTCACCATGGATGACGGCTTGTCCAACGCCGTCAAGGAAGTCTTTATTCGTCTGTACGAGAAGGGGTTGATATACAAGGGACATCGCATCATCAACTGGTGTCCAAAATCCCGCACCGCCCTTTCCGACGAAGAGGTCAATTACAAGGAGGAGAAAGGGCATCTGTGGTATTTCCGCTATCCGTTTGCGGATGGCAGCGGCCATGTGATTGTGGCGACCACCCGTCCCGAGACGATGATGGGCGACACGGCCGTCGCGGTCAATCCGGAGGACGAGCGCTACAAGGACAAAATCGGCAAGAAGCTGATTCTGCCCATTGTGGGGCGGGAGATTGAGCTGGTGGCAGACAGCTATGTGGAGAAGGACTTCGGCACAGGCGCCGTGAAGATCACGCCTGCCCACGACCCCAACGACTACGAATTGGGTCTCCGCCATAATCTGGAAGTCATCAACATCATGAACGACGACGGCACGATGAACGCCGCTGCCGGCGCCGAATTCGAGGGCATGGACCGCTACGTCTGCCGCAAGGCAGTGGTGGCCAAGCTGGAGGAATTGGGTTGTCTGGATCACATTGAAGACTACACCCACCAGGTTGGCTATTCGGAGCGGGGGGATGTCCCCGTGGAGCCGCGTCTGTCCGACCAATGGTTTGTGAAGATGGAGCCGCTGGCGGCGCCTGCGCTGAAGGCCGTTGAGGACGGTCGCATCCGTTTCTATCCTGAGCGGTGGGTGAAGACCTATCGCCATTGGATGGAGAACATCAAGGACTGGTGCATCAGCCGCCAGCTGTGGTGGGGCCATCGGATTCCCGCCTACACCTGCGATAAATGTGGACACATCATGGTGGCCCGCGACATGCCCTCCGCCTGCGAAAAATGCGGCTGCGACAAGCTGACGCAGGAAAGCGACGTTCTGGACACCTGGTTCAGTTCTTGGCTGTGGCCCTTCTCTGTCTTCGACTGGCCGCGGCAGAGCGAGGAGCTCAAACGCTTCTTCCCGACCCAGAGCCTGGTGACGGGACCGGACATCATCTTCTTCTGGGTGGCCCGCATGATCATGGCCTCTCTGGAATTCATGGGAGACATCCCCTTCAAGGACGTCTATTTCACGTCCATCATCCGCGACGAGAAGGGGCGCAAGATGTCCAAGAGCCTGAACAACTCCCCCGATCCGCTGGAAGTGGTCAAACAATATGGCGCGGACGCATTGCGCTTTACCATTATCTACATAGCGCCAGTAGGGCAGGACATCCGCTACAGCAACGAAAAGTGCGAAATCGGCCGCAATTTCGCGAACAAAATATGGAATGTGGTTCGCTTCCGTCTAAGTCAAGGTCCCGCCAGTGCCGACTGGATGAGTCTGGACGGCCTCAGCAGCACCGATCTGCGGGCGGACGACCAGTGGATCATCGCGCGGCTCAACCAAGTGGTCGCCTCCGTCACAGAAGGCCTTCGCGCCTTCCGCTTCAACGACATATGCAAACAGCTCTACGATTTCATTTGGAGCGAGTTTTGCGACTGGTACCTTGAATCCTGCAAGCCAGTCTTCCGTGAGGCAGACAGCCAGGGCAAAGGCAACGTCCTCCGCGTCTTCGACTACTGCCTCGGCACGTTTCTGCGGCTGTTGCATCCCGTCATGCCTTTCGTGACTGACGAGTTGTACCATCAGATGGGCTTCGCGGCGGAGGAAAGTTCCATCATGCTCAGTGCATGGCCGACAGCGCTCTCCGATGAGACATTGGCCAAACTTGGCGTCACGGTGGACACCGTGCCCATGGCCGAAGGCAAATTCGAGCTGATCCGCGCCACCCGCACCATCCGTGCCACCTATCAGATTGCCATGAGCAAGGCTCTGGACATGGTCATCGTACCCACGGGCGAAAAGGAGACCGCCTATCTGAGCAAGGATATGCTGACGCTCAAGTCCCTTTTCGGCGCCAACACCATCACCGTGCAGGCGGGTTATCAGCCGGATGGCCCCTGCGGCGTGGCGGTCAGCGGTATGGGCACCGCCTACATCCCGCTGGCGGGCATCGTGAACGTGGAGGAGGAGGTCAAGCGTCTCCGCAAACAGGAGGCGGAGTGGGAGGCTTATCTGGCGGGTGTCCGCCGCAAACTGTCCAACGAAAACTTTGTGGCGCGCGCTCCGAAGGAGGTTGTGGAGAAGGAGCGGGAGCACATCACGGAGTTTGAGGAGAAACTGTGCCGGGTTCGGGAGCAATTGAAGAGCTTCGGTGCATAAATTATTAGTTGTCATATAGTTATAAAGAGGAGAATAATATGGCGGAACAAAATGACTTCACGACGGCCGTGGCGAAGGCGCTAGAGGGGGTCCGGGAGATGCTGCAGGGCGATGGCGGAGACTGCGAGCTGGTCACAATTGAGGGCAAGACCGTATTCCTGCGGCTGAAAGGCCACTGCGGCAGTTGCCCATATGCCCAGATGACCTTGAAGAACAGCATCGAAGCGACGCTGAAGGAAAACGTGGACCCTGACATTGTGGTGGAACGTGTCTGACTCCTCCTCAGAAACCTCTTCCGTGAATCGCCACACCTATTCGGTGCTGGTGGAGAACCGCTTTGGAGTCCTTGCGCGCATTGCGGGGCTCTTCAGCGGACGGGGCTTCAACATCGACAGCCTGACGGTCAGCCCCACTCACAACTGCAATCTGTCCCGCATGACCGTTGTCACCCACGGAGACAATGCCATTTTGGAGCAGGTGGAGAAGCAGTTGAGCAAACTGATCGAAGTTGTGAAGGTCACGGACCTGACGGGAAGCGGCTTCGTCTCCCGCGAGCTTATGCTCATCAAGGTCCATGCCTGCTCTGACAAGCGCAACGAGATCATTCAGGTTGCCAGCGTGTTCAAGGCCAACGTGGTCAACGTCATGACCGATTCCCTCGTCATTCAGGTGACTGGAGAGACGGAGAAACTGGACGCCTTCTTGGTCCTCATGTCCGATTACGGCATCATCGAGATGGCACGGACCGGCAAGGTGGCCTTGGCGCGGACGACCGAGCCGACGGAATAGACTTCAGGAGAGCCCATGAAACTCCTCATGCCCCAACTGGCGGTGATGATCCTCGCTCTGGTCTGCATGCTCTGCGGCGGCTGCCTTGAGCTGCAGCAGAGCGTGGAGCTGCGTCGAGACGGCTCCGCCTATGTGACTTACGACTACAGTCTCCCGCTGGAGACTGTGCCGGTGCTGGAGGATATGCAGAACGTCATCGACGAAGGCACGGGCGAGGCGGGTGCTGTGGCGGGCCATGGTGGCAACGGTTTCCTGAACCGAGTGGCCGTGGAAAATTTCTGTGCAAAGACCCCCGGCGTGGCCCTGCGGCGCTACACGAGCCATGACAGTCAGGGCCTTCGGAAGATTCATTATGAGATAGAGGCCAAAAACGGCGAAAGCGCCATCAATCAAGGGGTTTTCGGCGCTTTTCGACTGGAGACGCTGGAGGATGGGCGGCATCGGATCTATGCGGAGCTGCCCCAAGGGGTATCCCATTTGAATGCGGAGCGCACTGCCGCCCTGAAACAGTTGACGGAGGGTATGCGGCTGCGGCTGGCCGTGCAAGTGCCGACCCCCATCGAAGAGACTACGGGAACCCTTGTCAATCATCGGCTTACGGCAAGCTGGGCCTTTGACGGCAAAGCCGGCAACCATCCGCTGGATGGACTGCCGAAAATGGAGCTGATCTGGTGAGGACGGCCATGTCGGAACCACGGGACACCTTGGCGGAAATCAATGCGGCGGCAGAACGGCTGACCGAATGCCTCCATCCGTGGCAATGCCCCGAATTCTTCTTCCAGTTCGGCAGCGGATTCGTCATCGATGGTCTTTTCGACGAGACTCCCCGCCAGGTGGAACTGCGGCATCTGCCTGGCATGCCGGAACATCTGACGCCGGATCAGCATCAGCCCATATTCTATTACGGCCCCTGCAACGGTGTCCTGTCACTGGTGACTTGTGGACATCGCCACCTCTATGAAGGTCTGGGGCTCTTCCCCTGTCTGCTGCCTCTGCTGGCCGCCTGGAAGCTGGGCATTCGCCGCCATGTCTTCGTGGAGGATGCCATCAGCCTGCAGCCGGACATCAAGGCGGGCAACTGGACCTTGCTGACGGACTACATCAACGGCTATCACTTCTCGCCCCTTGATGGTCTGCAACACCTTCTGCCGGACGCATTTCCGGATATGGGAGAGGCGTTGTCCCAACGCCAGAACTCCTGCTTCATGAACGCCTTTGGAGAGATGGGCATGTCACCGCGGCACTGTGTGTACATGGCCCGCCCCGGCTCCCAGTTCTGCACCATGGCGGAGGCCGCCTACGCCAGACGGGCCGGCGTGGATCTTGTCGGCCATGGACTAGTGATGGAAATAATTACGTCCCATGCACTTGGATGCTGTGTCTCCGCCTTCGCGCTGGCCTGTGGACAGATATTGGACGGACCACCGTCGCCGTTGAGACGTTTGGATGTGCTGGAAACCTGCCGCTTTTCCTCCGAGCAGTTTGTGCGAGGCGTCCGCGCCACGGTCCATGACATGATTCCTCTGGACCATGTGGAACCCATGACCTCCCATCCCATCGGCAATGCGGATGAACTGCTCACGGCGGATTTCCGTCGGCTGCCTCGTCGCGAACGGCCCTATAAGCTGTTGGGAAGGGAGGAAAATTAGGAATTTGGAATTTGAAATTAGGAATTAGGAATTTGGAATTTGGAATTAGCGATTTTTAATTTGGAAATAATTCGGGATTAGGGAGTTGGGTGAGATTTGCGTTTTGCGGAGGAAGGGCGAGGGGCAGGCGATCCGCCATGGGGGTGAATTGGCAAAGCAGGGAAATCAGACTATGTTATGTCCGTGACTTCGGTCATGACATGGATGTCTAGGGCCTTCGGGCCGTCATAAGGGAGTTGAATCATGGTTGCAAAACGAAATCGTTGGACATGGATGGTGGGGCTTTGGGTCGGTTTGGCTGTCATGGCCATTGGAGGGGAGGAACCCAAGACAGACTTTTCCAAGTTTTTGGAAAACAAATACTTACTGTCAGATGCCCAGCTGAATGAAAGCCTGGGCAAATACAAAAAGGCGGCAAAGCAGTATCTGGATCTGTCCAAACGGACGGAGGATCCCAAGACGAAGGCCGCCTTTATTCTGAGCGCGGCGGACTGCTTCCTGCTGATGCCGAAAAACCATCGGGCTCTTGAGGAATACAAGGTTCTTGTCAAGGAATATCCGCTGTATATTCCCTATGGTCATGTGGTGGAGCAACTTCGGCAAGTCGCGCAGAATTTTGTGGATGGCAATGGAACCTTCTGGGGCATACGGGATCGGGATGCGGCCGTGGAGGTCTATCGGATGATCCTTCACGAGATTCCCTCCGTGCATGTGGCCCTGCAGGACCGGCTTCGGCTGTCCGAGCTGCTGGTGGAGCTGGATCGTGGCGAAGAGGCCGTCAACGAATATCAGACGATTCTGAAGCAGGACCCGAGCATGGTGGACATTCGGATTGACTTGGCTCTTCTGCTGTCCGCATTGAGCAAGAAGCATGACGGAGATGGATCGCGGCGGCGGGCGGCGGTCCGCCATGCCAGACTGGCCATGGAGCAGGCTCCGGACCATGAGCGGAAGGCGGAGTTGGACGCGGTGCTTGTGGACGCACAGGAGGCCGATGCGGCCAGCATGCTGGAGCAGGCGAAATTCTACATGGTTCGGAGTCACCGTAGGCTGCATGCCGCGCGCCGGTATCTCTATGACCTCCAGCTGAAATATCCGAAAACGAAGGCGGCGGCGGAGGCTGCGCAGCTTCTGGAAGACTACAAGGGGCTTTTTGAGTCCGTCACCGATGAGCCTGAGGCGGCGGAGACATCATCTCCAGAGCAGAAAAAGTAGCAAGGAATGCATAAAATGAAATCTCTCCATGTGATTTTTCTTGCAAGTGTGTGCATGCTGTTCGGGGCCTCCTGCCAATACCAATGGGGGAGGAGGGTTTCTCCGCAGGTCAGCCGAATTTTCGTGGATGAGATTCGGAACGAGACTCTGGAGGAGCCCCTTGCGCGGCTTTTGCGCAGCGCGTTGACGGAACAGGTCAGCGCTTTGCCGGGCATGCGGCTGGAGACGGCGGCGGAGCAGGCCACATGCCATGTGGACGCGACGGTGAAGTCCATCCAAAGGCGGAGCGCGGGGCGGGCGGAGCTGCGGGACGCCAAAGCCCGCCAAAAGGACAGCGATGCCTATCAGACCGTGCTGTATCGCGTGGAGATTCGGGTGGCGTTTGTGCTGCATGACCAAGAGGGGGCGGAGCTGCTTTCCCGCGACGTGGTGGGAACGGCGGACGCGCCGCGCATGCATGACTTGGGGCTCGCCTATCAGGCGGCCTATCGGCAGGCTCTTGATGATGCGGCCCGTCAGATTGTGGACGCCATTGCGGATGCCCCGCTGGAGGAGCCGTAGCCATGCTCCGCATCGGTCTGGGCAGCGATCTCCATTGCCGCGAAGAAGGGCGCCCCCTTGTGTTGGGCGGTGTCCATCTCCCTTGTGAATGGGGACTTAAGGGACATTCGGACGCAGATGCCCTGCTCCATGCGGTCATTGATGCCATTTTGGGCGCGTTGGCTTTGGGCGACATTGGCGGATGGTTTCCCGACACCGACCCCCGCTGGAAAGGAGCGGATAGCCGGCAGCTCCTGAAGACTGTTCTGGCCGATTCCCGGGTCAGAGAATGGCAAATCGTCAACGTGGACAGCACCATTACCACGGAAAAGCCCAAACTCGCGCCGCACATTATGTCGATTCGCCGCTCGCTGGCCGCTTGTCTGGAGATTCCAGTGGAGCAGGTTTCCGTCAAGGCGAAGACCAACGAGAAGCAGGACGCCATTGGCGCGGGGCTGGCGCTGGCGGTTCAGGCCATTGTCCTCATGGAAAAGCGAAGTTCCGTCTCATGAGGCTTTTGCGACGTGCAACCCGCTGGACAATGGATTGGGGACGGGAGCTGCTGGACACTGTTGTCCCTCCCGTCTGCCCTTTGTGCCGCCATCAGTTGACGACTGCCGCCGACAGCCTGTGCGCGGACTGCCTTGCCCAGCTTCCCATGTTGCCCGAACGGCGCTGCCCCAAATGCGGCGGCCCCAATGCGGGCTTTGCGGAAATCTGCAGAGACTGCCTGGAGGCGGATGGCCGCCCTTGGGAGGGCGCCGTCACCGCCTTTCCTTACAGCGGCAATGTATGCGAGGCGGTGCGAGTCTACAAATATCACCGCCGCACTAGCTTAGCCACATTTTTCGCAAGCCGGATGAGGACGGCGTGGCAGAAACATGGGCCGACGGAACGCGTGGACATGATTGTCCCTGTGCCGCTCCATTGGCGGCGATATCTCCATCGCGGCTACAATCAGGCGGCGTTGTTGGCCGAAGAGCTTTCTCCTGCACTCCATGTGCCGATGCGGCAAGTTCTTAGGCGAATCCGCTCCACCCGCCAGCAGGCAAAGCAGGGGCTTGCGCAACGGCAGCGGAACATGAGGGACGCCTTCGCCTGCATCCATCCCAAACTATGCGATGGAGCCCGAATCCTGCTTGTCGATGATGTGCTCACCACAGGCGCCACCTTGGGGGCGGCCACGGAGGTCTTGTTGCAGGCCGGCGCCGCCAACGTGTTTGTCCTGACCATCGCAAGAGACTGATGGAACGCGAGCACCTCCTTCACGGCGGCATGAATCCTTTTCCCGTGATTTTCGACAATTCTGCCTCCATCCAACTTGTAATCCCCATGAGGACGGACATAGTATCCATGAACAGCCATTGACAGACCGTCCCCGCATGCACCTCAATCAAAGGAGCCAACCATGAAAAACGTGCTTATCATTTCCGCTTCCCCCCGCAAGGGCGGCAATTCCGACCTGCTCTGCGATGAATTCGCCCGCGGCGCGACTGAGGCTGGGCATCAGGTGGAGAAAATCCGTCTTGCCGAGAAGAACGTGGGTTTCTGCGTCGCATGCTATGCCTGCCAGAAGCAGGGGAAATGCGTCAAGAACGACGATGCCAACGATATCATCGAGAAGATGCTCGCCGCCGATGTCATTCTGTTGGCGACGCCCGTCTATTTCTACTCCATGGACGCGCAACTCAAGGCGCTCATCGACCGCACCTTCTCCCGTTGGAGTGACTTCAAACGCTTCAGCGGCACGGAGTTCTGGCTGGCGATGACCGCCGGAGACCAGCGCCACGAAATGATGACCGCCACGCTGGAAGGCCTGCGGGGCTTCATGCGCGACTGCATGGAAGGCTCCGTGGAGCGCGGCGTCCTCTATGGAACTGGCGCCTACGAGAAGGGCTCCATCAAGTCGCTGCCCGTCTTCAAGGAGGCCTATGAGGCGGGCAAGTCCTGCTGATCAAGGTGAATGCGCGGCGCCGTCGCCGTGGAGCGTGGCGGTGGCCAACGAAAGAGCTTCCATGAACGCGTTTATTGCATATTGTGGGCTGGACTGCGAAACCTGCGAAGCCCGTCTGGCGACCATCAACCATGATGATGAGCTGCGGCGGAAGGTGGCGGCGGCGTGGTCGAAACTGAACGGAGTGGAGATCACTCCAGACATGATTCATTGCGTCGGCTGTCGCGTGGAGGGCGTCAAGACTCCTTATTGCGAGTCCCTTTGCCCTATCCGCCAATGCGCCATGAAGCGGAAGATGGAGACCTGCGGGGACTGTGGTGAATTGGAGACCTGCGAAAAGGTCTCCATGATTTTCCGCAACAACGAGGAGGCTCGCCGTCGGTTAAGGCGCTCGTGAAGAGCGATGACCGCCGCAGCCCCCCAAAGCTCTTTTTTTTGAATGTTATCATATCTTATTTCATGTCAATAGGTTGCAAATGAAGAACATTGTCTTTCTAACCTTGATTTCGGCATTGGGGCTGATGGCGGAGAATCTCTTTTTGAATTCGTCCTTTGAACAGCTGGACGCCAATGGCATGCCTATGGAATGGCGTTGCGATCGCGGAAGTGCCAACGCCACGTTCCAAGTGATGGATGGTGGCCGCACGGGAGGCCATTGCCTGAAAGTGACCAACCCCAGCGAGTTCGCCCCCCACGTGTTCGGCTCGTTGATTCAGCAGGTCGATGACCTGGAGCCGGGTCCCTATACCATTTCCTTCTATATGAAATCCGCCGACCATGGCGTGGTCTGGTTTGGCGGCGGCGACCAATGGCGGCATCGTCGCGGCGTGAAGGAAGACACGACGCAGTGGACGCGAATCATCGGCACTTTCACGTTGACGGAGAAGGACATCCCCTTTGAGTTCCGCTTCAACACGGACTCCAAGACTGACGAGATTCTGCTGGACGACTTTCAGTTGGAGGAAGGAACCGAGGCGACGGAATACGAAGCGAAGTCCGTTGGCATTGCGCAGGGCAGTGGAAAATTCACCTTCATCAAGGCGAATCCTCTTGACCAAATCCTCTGGAGACTGCGGCGGCGGGACAATCTGATTTCCCATGGCTCCTTTGAGCAGACCGCCGCCGTGCGTCCTCAGGACTGGATGTGGGACAAGCGGAACACGGATTCCAGCTTCCAGATTCTGACGGGGGATGCGGTCGATGGCAAGAACTATGTCCGTCTGTCGAACAAGACGGCATTTGGTCCCCATGTCTACGGGTGGATGGGTCATCTTGGAGATGTAATTACTTCTCCTGGAAAGACTTACACAATCGGTCTCTTTGCCAGGACACAAACCGGAGGCGCGGCGTGGTTTGGCGGCGGCCCCGATTGGAGGGTCCGCAAGATGATTCCATCGACGGGGACGGAATGGAAATGGGTCATGCACACCTTTCAGGCCACATCGGAAACCTTTTCTTTCATGATTGTCTGTGACGCGCCAACGTCCAGCCTGGATGTGGACTATGTGTTCATGACGGAGGGCAGTCTGCCGGAGCTTGACGAAACGGAGACCGTTCTGCCCGATGGCCTCACGCTGGAGATGCAGCCCTCCATGAATGACCGCCGACGCTGGAACGAGGAAAAATACTCCGAAACAGAGTGGTTTTTCGGAAAGGGCGACATGGTGTTTAAAGGCGAGGTGACATCTTCCCAACCCGGCCAGCCCCATGAGCTGACCATGGAAATCCTGACGGCGGATGGCCAACGGGTTGGATTTGCCCAAACGGCACTTCCGGAGCGGAAGACGGGAGGGTGGATGTTCAAATTGCGGATGATTCCCTCGCCAACGGAGGGACATGCCTTCACGTTCCACGCGACACTGAGGCGAAACGACGAGCTGGTCGCCGTTTGGGAGACGTCCATGAACGGGGTGCTGCTTCCTCACATCCACATGCGGCTGGAGGCCATGAAAGCGCGGCGGGATGCGCTAGCGGCGGCCATTGAGACGCTTCCTGGCCTGCAGCGTCCCTCGGAACTGCATCTGGCGGTGATTCTTGCGGACCGCTTTTTCAACTATATTCTGACGGATGCACAACACGGCTTCGTCAACCGCGCATGGGTCCAGCTGGACGAACTGGACACGCTGCTGACCGAGGCCACTCAAAATCTGGAGGACATCCGTGCCGGCCGGGCGGGGTTGCCATTGAACATCCCCCTATATCAGACCAGTCCCATCCGCGCGGACGGCGCCGTCTTCCGCGCCACGGTTCGCGACTCCGACGGCAAGGTCAGGGCCGACAGTCCTGTCTTCTTCTCTGGCTACGGCCATTTCAGTCAGGTGGTGGAGGATTTGGAGACCTTTTCGGACTACGGCGTCAACTGCATTCAAATTGAGCTGGGCCCCCGAGGCACCGTCATGGAAGATGGCTCCATCGACATGACCGCCATCAACCGAGTCGTGAAGGTGCTGGACACGGCGGCGGCTTCCAACGTCTCCGTCGTCCTGCTGCTGAGCCCACACTACTTCCCCCAATGGGCCATGGACAGATGGCCGGAGCTGGGCAACTGCAAAGGCGGCTTCTTCTATTACTGTACCCACTCCCCCAAATCCTTCTCCGTCATCGAGGCCTATCTGCGGGCCATCATTCCCGCCATCAAGGACCATCCCGCTCTCCATTCCGTCTGTCTGAGCAATGAGCCACTTTGTTTGGACTCGACCCGCTGTGATGTTGTTAAATCGTTGTGGCCAAAATGGTTAGAGAAAAAACACGGCACTGTGAAGCAGCTCAATGAAACCTGGCGGAGCGCCTATGAAAGCTTTGCGGATGTGCCTGTGCCCACGGCATTCCATCATGGGGCCTTGGGCTATGACTACATGCAGTTCAACCAGGAGACCTTTGCGGACTTCCATCGACGGATGGCGGACGTGATCCACGACATGGCTCCTCGCCTTCCCGTCCATGTGAAGATCATGATGGGAGCCCACTTCTGGCGCCACCCCCATGGCCTGTGGAGCATCGACCCCGAATTGTTCTCTCAGCTCAGCGACTACAACGGAAACGACAACTACTGCTCCACCCGTCCCTCTCAAGACGGCTTCTGGGCCAGTGGCCTCTGCTCCTATCTGATACGCACGGACTTCCAGCGCAGCATGAAGAATGTGCCAGTCTGTGATACGGAGAACCACATCATCGCGGACCGAGACCTTTCGGTCATGGCTCCCGAACACGTGAGCTCCGCTCTCTTCCAAGGAGCACTCCATGGGCGGACCTGCTCCGACATCTGGGTTTGGGAGCGGACAAACTACGAGCTAGGCGACTTCGGCGGCAGCGTGCTGCATCGTCCGCGGCACATCATGGCCGTGGCCAAAGCCAACTGGAATGTGAACCGGCTGGGGGAGGACATGGTCGCCCTTCAGCAGCGAAAACCCCAGGTGGCCATCTTCTGGTCCATGGCCACCAATGTGTGGGCAGATTCGCCAAACGCCACCATGGACGCGCTTTACCGCCAGCTGCTGTGCCTGGACCAGCCGGTTGGCTTCTTCACGGAGCGGATGTTGGGGAAGATCGCCGCCACAGGTGCGCTTCCGCCCCATCTGGCGGACACCAAACTGCTCTTCATCCCCAAGGCGACCCATGTGCCGACGGAGGCGCGGAAGGGGCTTGAGGTCATGAAAAGCCTAGGCGTCGCGTTGGTGACCGTCAATGGCCCCATCGATCACGATGACTATGACAACCCGTTGTCCGCCTCCCTTCAATATGAGCCTATCTCATTGGAGACCAAAGGGAACCGCTTCCAGCCCGTGCTGCTGGACTCCCTGCGGCGGCATGGCCTCGAGCCAGTGGCGCTGGCGTTGGATTCGGAAGGGAAGCCTCTCTACGGATGCGAGGTCCGCTCCGCCCTCTCCGGAGAGAATCGACTGGTCACCCTCTGCAACTACACCTGCAAGCCCATGGACGCTGTGCTGTCCGTCAATGGCAGGCCATCCGTCGTTTTCGACTGTCTGAAGCGAGAGAAACAGGAGAACCCGCTGACGCTACGGCCCCTGGAGCCGCTGGTTCTACGCGTACTTCCTTCTCGAAAGGATTGAAGCCCAATGACTTACTGGAACACCATCGCCGATGCCTATCAGCAGGAGACCCACATCTCCACTGACGATTTCCACTATGGTCCACTGCTGCCCGGCGACCGCGAGCTGCATCTGCTTCCCGATGCGCTGGAGGGGCTGACCTGTCTGGAAGTCGGTTCCGGAGCCGCACAGAATTCCATTGTGCTGGCGAAGCGAGGGGCCGTCTGCACCGCCATCGATCTTTCGCAGGCACAGCTGCGCCATGCGGCGGCGCTGGCCTCTGCAAACAATGTCCGGCTGGAGCTGTTCTGCGGTGACATGGAGGCGTTGCCTCTGCCCAAAGGACGGCTGTTCGACGTGGTCCATTCCGTCCATGCCCTTTCCTTCGCCGTTGACTGGCGGCGGGCGCTCTCCGCCATGTGCCACATGCTCCGGCCCGGCGGGCTTCTGGTTCTGGCCACCGTCCATCCATTGGCCAACCGTGAATGGCTGGAGCTGGACAACGAGACCGGAATCTTCCTCAACCATTATTTTGCCCCCGTCAGCGATGTGCGCATTGATGGCGAGGGCCATGAATGCATTAGCCAACCCATTCCCCTTCAGCAACTTATGGAATGGCTTCAGAATGAGGGGCTGGTGGTGGAGCGCATTTTGGAGCCGGAGCCGCCGTCCCTTCCGGCTGGCGGCAGTCTGACAGAGCGGGTTCCCTATTGGAGCGATGCCTGGCTGGAGCACGAGGCGGAAATGCACGAAGTCCCCTACACGCTGATTGTCACCGCCAGAAAGACCAGCCCCACCATGGTTCAAAGCCCCTGCATCGACCAGCCGGACATGCCGGCGGCGGAAATGGAGCGGCAGCGTCTTCTGGAGGCGATGCCACGACTGCAGTTGCGGGCCACCGTGATGCAGGAAATTCGTAACTTCTTCCAGAAGAGGGAGTTTCTGGAAGTGGAGACTCCTGTGCGCATCGCCACCGCCGCCTTGGAGGACTACATTGACGCCGAACCCTCCGGCAAGGCGTGGCTGCGGACTTCTCCCGAGCTGCACATGAAGCGGATGATGGCCGCCGGCTACAGCCGGCTGTTTCAGATGGGCCCCTGCTTCCGCATGGGAGAGCAGGGACAGCGGCACCTGCCTGAATTCGCCATGTTGGAGTGGTATCGGGCCCAGGCGGACTGGCGGCAGGTTCTGGAGGACACCATCCAACTGCTTCGCCATCTCCTAAGGCAGTGCAAACACGGCACTTGTTGTCCTTTCAGAGGGCAGATGATCGATTTTGGCGCTCCATGGGAGGAGCTGACCGTCGAAAACGCCTTCCTGCAATATGCGAACACCGACGTGGACGCCGCCATTCAAGCGGGTGAGTTCGAGCAGATTCTGGTGGAGAAGGTGGAGCCCCATTTGGGCAACAGCTGCCCCACCGTGCTGACGGAGTACCCGTTGGCCTGCAGTGGCTTAAGCCGTGCCATCCCGAGCCGCCCCGAGCGGGTGGAGCGGTGGGAGCTCTATGTGGCGGGGCTGGAGTTGGGCAACGCCTGCAGCGAGCTGGTGGACCCGCCGGAGCAGCTGCGGCGCTTTCAGGCCTGCGCTGCCCTGCGGAAGGCCGACCGCCGCGAGGTCTATCCGCTGGACCAGCCTTTCATGGATGCCATGCGGCTGGGCATGCCGCCCACCGCTGGTGTGGCCATCGGTCTGGACCGGCTCATGATGATTCTCTGCAACTGCGATGACATCGCGCAGGTGGTGGCCTTCCCCACCGAGGGACAGGGATGACGGTGCCACTTCCGACCATCCAGATTCTGTCCGTCACGGTGCCGGTGGAGGCCATCTGCCGCCGTTTGGGCGCCTGCGGCGCGGCCACGCCTGTCCAACGCCATGCCGTGGAGGCCCTTTTGCCCGCGATTCAGACCGCCCTTCCCGCCAAAGGCAGCTATGCCCTTCGAACCATTCATTGGGTGAGCGAGGACCAAGTCCAGCTGGAGGGGGGCGATGTCATTCAAAGTAGAAATGTTGCTAAATTATTGCAGGGAAATGATTTAGCATGGTTTTCAGCAGTGACGGTCGGTTCACGGCTTCCCGACTTGGCACGGCAGGCTATGGCGAAAGGGGACGGTACCAACGCCCTCATTTTGGACGCCGCCGGCAGCGAATGCGTGGAGGAGGCCATGAATTGGCTGCAGGCCATGGCGACCCGCCAGCTGCTCTCTCGTCGTCTGGCTTTGGACAGCCGTCGCTTCTCCGTCGGCTACGGCGATTGGGCTTTGTCAGACCAACGACTGTATTTTCAGATGCTTCCCATGGAGCAGATGGGCGTCCGTCTCGGCCCCGCCTTCCTCATGGAGCCGGAGAAGACCATCACCGCCATCGCCGGCGTGCGGAAAATTCGTTAAACTATTTAAAATCAGCAATCAACGGCTTATTCTGAGGGATTAGAGAAGTGATTTTAAGGCCAGAAAGTCCGTTGGCGTGAGCACAGGAATGTTGTCCAGTGGGAAATGTTTGACATTTCGCGTGATGATGTAGTCCGCCTCGCAATATGCGGCCGTGTAGAACTGGACGGCGTACTCAAAGTCGGAAATGGATGAGGATATGGCTTTGTCCAGCAACGACACCGTCAGGTCAATGGGAGTCAGGACGTTTCTGAATTCACGAAGTTTGTTCCGCATGGTTCTGGCTGTGATAAATTTGCGCAATACATAGGAGACAGTGCACAGGGTCAGAGCGGAAATGTAGCCTTCCGCCTTGCCTGTTTCGCAAAGATTGAAAACCGCGCGGGACTCCGCCAAAAACGGCTCTCTGGCCGCGATGACATCGATGACGACATTGGTGTCAAGAAAAAGCTTCATTTGCCAAGACCGTGTTTTTCAGAAAGCACATTGCTCATAAATTCTTTTTCATCAAACTCTTTGGGCAGTTTTACGATTCCAGTGAGAGACTCTGTCAACGGCCCGACTCGTTGACTGAAATCATCTTGTGCCGCTGACATTTTGGCTTTCGCCTTGATGAAATTCACGAACATGGAGGAAATGCTTGTGTTTTCCAGCCGAGCCTGCTTTTCTGCAAGGGATATGATCTCGGGGGGAGCGGTCAGGGTAAGTTTTGACATTGCCATGGGAATGCCTCCAAAAGTCACACGTATTATCGTTGACAAAATACGTGTTGAAAGGACAAGATGCAAGCGGTCAGAGGGAGTATTCGAAACATTTTGACGGTGGCCTGTCAGCCATCTTGGAAAAAGTCATCCATGGTGATGGTGTTTTGGATGATGCCAGAATACTTGTTCTGCGGCATGTGGAATGTCGTTATCAGCGTCGGATGAAGCGCGTATTTGGTTTTGGTCGCGGATTGGAGGATGGACAGTTTGCGTCTGATATCGGCTTCGTCATCGGCCGTGAATTCGAATGGAGATTGGGTGAATTTCATTTCGCAGACGTTTATCACCCTGTCATTTCGGATAAGCAGCATGTCGATTTGCGCACGGCCATCCGTTGTGCCGCCGAGCCATGGCTGTGCCTGGCAGTGAATGCCTGAGATTCCAAGGGCGCGTTTGATTTGCGGAAGATGGCGGAAGCAGAAATTCTCAAAGGCGAAACCGCTCCATGCCTGAATGGCGGGTGTCTGGAAGTTATCCTGCCAGAAGTGCGGATTTCCAGCGGAGGCTTTGTCCAGAAAATGAAGATGGAACAGAGTGAAGCAGTCCGTCAATTTGTATTTCGGGGTCTTTCGCTTCTCTCCGAAAGGGATGTATTCCGTTATGAAATCGCTGTGTTTCAGGGAGTCTATGATGTCGGTCAGGTGGCTTCCACTTTCAAAGCCCGCCATTTTCGCGATTTCCCCTCTTGAAAAGCCAAGTGAATGGGTGGCCAGCAATGAGACAACCTTGACATAATCCTGATGATTGGTGAATAGGGACGCGAACATGCGCGTCAACTCCATTGCGAATGGAGCATTCTTCTCAAAGAAGAGCGCATCGACATTCTGCACAAAACTCAGCCCCTTTTTCAGTGCGGTAAGATAAAACGGGATGCCGCCAAGCATCATGTATGCCTGTATCTGGTCAAGACGCGTGAGTTCAATGCCGTTTCTCCTGTAGTATTCATGGCATTCGGCAAGGCTGAATGGCTCCAGATGTATTTCCTTTGTTATGCGGCCATACAGACCTCCATGACTGTTTATGAGCTTGTCCATCATCCATGAGGTCGCCGAACCGCACACGATAAGCAACAAATCGTCCTGATGCGCCCCCCATCCATTCCAGAAATTCTCCAAGGCAGAAATGAAGCCGGAACGTGGTGTGTCCAACCAGGGCATCTCGTCAATGAAGACAACCTGACGGTCACCATTGCGGCGATTCTCCAAAAGACGTATCAACTCATGAAATGCCTCAAACCAATCGCGCAATTCATGGTCAAGTTCAGCTCCATAATACCTTAGGGAATATCCAAAGCCTTGCAGCTGACTTCGCAGCAGATTTGATGTTTTCAAATCAGATGGCGAAATGCCGGCATGGCTAAATGTAAATTGTCCATTGAAGAACTGGCGAATTAAATAAGTTTTGCCGACACGGCGGCGTCCGCATACGGCAACAAAATCGGCATGCTTCCCTGCATAAAGACGCCGCAACTCTTCACATTCCCGATGCCGTCCAATTATGTTTTCCATCTTCATTCCTTGTCTTTGATATGTTTTTGGCGTAATAATATATAGTCTAATCTGCCAAAAACAACTAAAATACCATATTTTGGCAGAATAGATGTATAATTATTCCGCCAAGAATGGCAAAAATGCCCCTGTTTTGGCGTAATAGATTGGTGCTTAATCCGCCAAGAATGGCAAAAAGGCCCCTGTTTTGGCGGAATAGATGGGTGTTTAATCCGCCAAGAATGGCAAAAATTACCATATTTTGGCGGAATAGATGAATACTTATTCCGCCAAGAATAGAAAAAATCCCCTATTTTGGCGGAATAGATGGGTGTTTAATCCGCCAAGAATGGCAAAAATTACCATATTTTGGCGGAATAGAGAGATACTAAATCAGCCAAAAGCAGCCACCACGAGGCCAAATGTTCATTTCAACACTTCCACGCCCCATGGGCCGAGCGTGACCGTCTTCTCGAAGCCCAAGACCTTGATGTCAAAGGACATGGCCTTGTCGGTCGTGTTGACAAGTCCGAGGGCATATGAGCCGTCTGCCGCCTGGCGGCACCAATAGTCGATGCCTTCTGGAAGTGTGATATTCTGGGGTTTGTTCCTGCCAATCAAGTACTTGTAGAGCGAGTTCAGCTCGCGGGAGCATGCGATGGTCTCCGCCCACTGGATCGGCGAATGAATCCGCATGTCGTAGCGGTCATTCGGCAGCCAGTAGTAGATAATGCCCTGGACGTTCGCCGCGAGCGCCAAGTGCGTCATGCAACGGATCTTGCCCGCTTTTGGCTCCACATCCTCCGGCTTCTTGTTCTTGACGGCATACTGGTCCCAGTCGAATGCCTGTACAACGCACCACAGCGACTGCTTGTCTCGGCAGACGGTGCGCATGGTCTCCATGTTCGTCTTGACATCGGTGATGGATGACCTCGGAATGGGGTAGGGGTCGTGCCAGAAGATTTCGGACAAGCCGTTGCCGAGGAACATGACATCGTCGTTCCTGATGTCGGCCGTGCAGAGGAGAAGGATACGCGGGACACCTGAACAGGCCTGCTTGACGGCATCTGCGCCGTGCTTCATGCTGTAGCGGTCAATCCAGCATTCTGGCTCGTCGGCAAGATAGATGCTCAGAAGGTTTGGATGGTCGTACATGGCGGCACAGTGCTTTTGGAGGGCGTAGAAGTCCTGGTCATAGAGATGGCGCCGCGGGATGCCCATGAACGCGTAGACATTGTGCTTCTGGCAGTCATTGAGATAGCTGACCATGTCATCGTCCGTGATCTGGTTGTTGTTCTCGAACTGGTACGAATGCGTGACGTTGAACTGTGCCTCTTCGATGCCGTCGAACACCTTCAAGTCATCGGACGGATCGCGGTAGGTGCCAATCGGAAAGAACGGTTTGCCGTCGATCATGAGCATATGGTCGTCGCGGAAGGAATAGGTGTGCGCGGGTGACTTGTTGACGAAGAGGAACTTGTGCTTTCCGCCATTGGCCGTGACGACAATATCGTGCGTGCCCTTTGCGATGGGAGCTGTCGGCGTGAAGACAATCTCATTGCCCTTGTCTGAGCTGATGGCGAGCGGCTGGCCTGCCATGGTCGCCGTGCAGCTCTGTGGAGCCTGTGGATAGAAGGAGAACGCCAATTCGGGCATGGCGTTGAACTGGCCGTTTGCGAATTTCGGCGTGACCTTCAGGGGCGGATTCTGGGGGACGGGTTTGACCGTGAAGGCAATGGGCTTGGACATCGAGAGGACCTTTTTCATGCACCAATGCGCCTTCGCATACCATTTTCCAGGTTCCAACGCATACGGGAATGTGAAATTTCCATTGTTTGGGGCCATTTCCATAAAGGTCTCAGCTTCAGGAAAATCGGGGTTCTGGCTAAGAAGAATGCGAATGCGTGGCTGTATTGTGGGGTCCTCGCTGTTTTCCAAGGCATCGAAGGAAAAGGACGGCGGATTCGAGTCAGCGTTGACTGACCAGTTCGCGACCAAGTCCCGCTTGCAGACTTGAAGGTCCTTGAACTGCGCGGAACCTTGTCCTTCGATGGCAAGCCAAATCTGGATGTATCTGACCTTGGTCGGAATGAGTCTCGTCATGCTGATGGAGACTTTCTGCCATTCGGTTGTGCCGACGGGGCCTGTGGGAAATTCGCCGCCGTTGACCCAATCCCTGTTTTCGTCCAGAAAGCCGAAGAAGAGCGTCGCGCCGCGTCCCCCATTGGGGCGGGAGACGTTCAGCGCTCTCACCATGACGCTGCCGCCGTAGCAACTGTTCTGCTCGACAGGCAGGTCATATGTCGCGAAGTTGCGGACTCCATTCGTTGCGGTGATCTGCAGTGAGCCGTCGACGGTTTCAAAGCCCTTGTCGGGAATCGTCCATCCGGCCTTGCGCAGGGTGTCGACGCCTTCTGACAATGGTGTGCTGAAGACGAGTTCATCCTTTGCGGACAGAAGCAGAGGCAGACAGAAGAGCAATGGAAGAATGAGCCTTTTCTGTGACATGGGGGGCGTTTCTTTCGAGAAGTCAGTATAAAAGGATTATCGTGACTGATGTTGGTCAACTTGATATGTGACGCTGTTTGGGGCGATCCATCCGTGGACAAAAAAGAGGCATGGTTTTCCTTTCATGGACAGTTTGGAGAAAGTCCGGTTCATGCGCAGGTCATTCGTCCAGAAGGATTTCGCCCCAGGCTCCGGGGTTCTTGCCGCCGCAGATGCCGCGCGTCCACTCCTGCCAGCCGGCAAAGTCTTTTCCGTCATGCTCGTTGACGGTGAAGCTGAAGGGGTATCTCTTCCCCTTGCTGAGCTTGCGGAGAAGCCTTTGAGGAACGGTCAGGCGGTAGACGGTCACGCCGTCCTGTCGGCTGGCCTCTATCTTGAACAAGGGGTCGAAAGTCGTGTTGAGGCATGAGACGAAGGGTTTGCCCTCGACAATGGCAAGGTAGAGCTCCGTCTGGAGGAAATTGTTGGCGGCGTCATTCTCGAGCCGCGGGAAGCCCAGGCCGATTTGGATGCAGTCCCCCTTCCAGACCATGTCGCCGGGGATTGGCTCATTTGGCGTTTCGTCTTTGACGGCGAATTCCATCACCAACCCCTCCTCGTTCCAGACCATGCGCGCCTCTGTTGGCGAGGGCTTGCGGTCGCCGATCATCCGTGCCGTCAGATCCTTCAAGACGGGGGTGCTCTCCGGAAGACGCCCTGCAGGAATTTCGGCGAGGTAGGGGACGCGGTGGCACTTTTTGCCGCTGGCCGAAGCGGCCACGCAGGGGCGGACGCCGAAGTCCACTGACTGCGATAGGTCGAAGACCGCCTCGCCGCCCTTCAGTTGCACCGTGTAGGCGAGGGAATGGAACCCCTTGGCCTCCTGTGGCGGTGTCACGCGGAAGACGACCCGCTGGACGCTGTGCGGCGCGAGAGCGACCTCCATGACGGCGGAGGGGGCGATGGCCATGGCCTGCGCCGTCTCCAGCGCAAGGCGTCCCGTCGCCGCCTGGTCCGTCGTGTTCTCCAGATTGAATTCAATTTCGCCCTCCGTGCCCGCCGCCATCTCCAACAGCGTGTTGTCGGACCAGACGACAAATGGCGGCAGGGTTGGCTTGGCCACCGACGGCGCCGCCGTCTCAGGGACAAGCTCCAGCGCATGGGCGGTCCGGCCTGCAAGCGGCAGACGGAAGCGGACATTTTCCGACGGCCCTGCGTAGACCTCGCTGCCGTCCGCGCGATTCCGCAGGCGGAGGAAGGGGGCGTCCGTATAGTCGGCGGCGTTAAAATCCAGCTCTGGAGCCACTTCGGTCATGGTGGCGTTGGTGACGATGAGGGCGATGGAACCGTCGGCCGCGCGCCATGCGGTGGCGTTCACGGCGGGGTAGGCATGCTTCGTGCTGTCGCGGAAGGGGAATCCCGTCGTGACAGTGGCGGCGGAAGAGACGACTTTTGGCGGGCGGAGCATCTGCCCGAACAGCAGCCACTTCTGATTGTCAAGCCAGAAGTGGCCTAAATGGCGGGCCAGTTCCGCCGCCTTTGGCGAATACTCCGGCAAATTGATGCGTACGGCTCCCGGATTGACGCCGTAGGCAATGTCCCGCAGGCCGCACACCGCCGCCTCCTCCACGTTGGTCCGCCCGCTCTTGTCCGCATAGGCGTACTCTTCGCTGAAGTCCATGAACTTGCCGGAGAGTCGGGAGAGGCAGAAGCTGTAGTCGTGGTAGACGGCCTGGAAGGCGGGCACTAAATCCACGAGAAAGTACATGAACATATAGTTAATGTCGTGGACCCCAATGAGATACTCACCGACCTGCTCGCCGGAGGAATAGTAGTCGGGGAACTGTTCGCGGAGGCGCGTGTGGGTCATCTCCATGATGTGGCGGTAGCCGTTCAGGCCGTAGTTGCCGCCGCCGAGTGTGTGGCCATGGTTCGGATTCAGGCAGACCATCGGACCCACGGAGCAGAGCTCATCGTAGTAGATTCCCGTCAGATTGCTTTTGAGAAGTCGTTCGGTGGTGTCGTAGATGACCTTCTGCCAATAGGGTGTGGTGGAGCACATGAGCGCCTTCATGCAGCCGTCCGCGAACTGGACAATCGGCTTGCCCGACTCGTCGATGACGGCGGCCGGCTCCGCGTTCTCCTTTTGCCATCGCTCGCTGGTGGTGTCCATGCGCAGCATGGTCGTCCACGGCATGGTGTAGCAGCCCATTTCGCGGATGAGACGGGCGGCCTTCGGATAGCCGTGCAGGAGGTGATAGCGCGGCGTTGCCCGCCCAAAATAGTCGATGTAGGGGTGGTTGAAGACATCGAAGGGGAAACCGTAGAAGTCCTTGAGGGCCTTGATGGTCTGCGCAAAGTCGTCGGCGAGGATGGTGCCGCCCACCACATCGAAGAGCTCGGCATCGGGAATGACAGATAACCCATTGGAGCCCAATTCTTTGCGCTTGTCGAGATGCTTTTGGCTGAAATGCTGGTTGCGGACACCGTTGACGGTCAGGCCGATTTTGCGGAGGGGTTCGGGGAAATCCGCCCGCTGTGCCATGGGGCCGCAGGCGGTCCATTTCTGCTGCAGGGCCCATTTGCGGTAGATTTGGCAGGCGTCGAACCAGTCACCATGGAAGAGGCGGGTCTCGACGGGCCAGGGGCGGTCGTAGGCGGGCTCGCCGCGGTAGGCCAGGCTGGAGACCTCAAGGGAGAAGACGCCCGGGTAGCCGAATTGCTCCGCCAGATTCACCTCCTTGAAATGGCCGTCGCCGTCCTTGGTGGAGAGGTAAAATCCTGCCGTCTCTTCGCCGTACAAAGCCAAAAACTGCATGGACATGCCGCTGGCGCCGTAGTGCAGACACATGGCCCCTGGATAATTCCGCTTCACGTCGCGGAACAGGCGCCCCGTCTCCTGCGGCACGAGAAGGCAGGATTTTTCAGGGGCGCCGGGGGCCACCAGTCCGCAGACGACGGGATAGGCCACGTCCAACATCGTATAGTGGGCGCTGTCTTTGACATGGACGTCCACATTCCACTCCATGGCGGTGTCTCCATCCTGAAGGGCGGCCGTGGTGTGGACCACCAGCGTTCCGCCATCGGGCAGCGGCGTCTCCCATGTACTATCTAAGTTGTTGTTTTGCAAAGAGTTATGCATATTCTTCCCGCTCGTGACGATGAACGGCGCTTTTTCGCGGTCGTCCTTCAGGGAGACGCGCCAGATGTTGCCTTTCGCCGCGTCGGCCTGAATGAAATTCGCGCCGCT
The DNA here is from genome assembly GCA_016288215.1 of Lentisphaeria bacterium. Taxonomy (GTDB): domain Bacteria; phylum Verrucomicrobiota; class Lentisphaeria; order Oligosphaerales; family Oligosphaeraceae; genus Tb-RUG-64. The sequence continues at coordinate 23,666 of JAEEYQ010000021.1, forward strand.
GGCCTTGTCGATGAGGGCGTTCAGCCGCAGTTTGTCACCTTCACGGACAAATTGGCAGGCAATATGTGCGTTCTCCAGACGGCCCGCCTCATGGACATCGACAGTCTGCGTGTTGGCGGCGGGAGCCACAGTCATCTCTTTGAACGAGGCAGGGGTGGTGGCGTTGTTGTTGATGCCCAAAACGCGCAGGGCACGCAGCGGCTTTGGCGGCGTGAACGTGACGTCGGTCAGAATCCATTGGCCTGCTTTTTCCGGCGGCACATTGTCCAACACAGACCAGCGGTGGGTGCCGTCCGTGAAGAGCAACAGCAGGTCATAGGCCACCAGCGCCTTGTCCGATTGTTTTCCGGGATGGCGCATGAGCCAACCCGAGAAGTGGATTGGCTCCGGCTCCTGTTGGTTCAGGAAGACCTCCTCTGTGGCCACGTTGAAGGTGTGTTCCTCTCCAGGCGCATTGACGGTGATGACGCCATCCTTCAGCGTGGCGATGTCCGCCCGGATTCCCGTTGACCAGATGCCATTTTTGACCGAGCGCCAGCCTTGGCTGATGAGGTCCGCGGCATGCAGCGGGGCGACGGCGAGGCAAAACGCTGCAAAAAGGAACAGTCGTTTTGAAATTTTGTATAAGTTATTCATATGCAAGATATTATGATGTTATGGATTATTTGGAAGGGGATAATGGTTCATGCGACCTATACTATACTTTTTCACCATCGATGTTTCAAGGAAGGGAAGGTCCAATGGGGGCTGAATTACAACCGCAAAATAGGTTCTGAATAGTTCCATTCACGTCTCATGTCTCACGTCTCGCGTCCAACTTTTCACTTTCCCGTCCCTCGTCTCTCGTCTCCCGTCCCTCGTCCCACTCTTCACTTTTCACTTTCCGTTTTTTCACTTTTCATTTGACTGGACGCGAGACGCGAGAAGATAAAAGTGAAGAGTGAAAAGAGAAGAGTGAAAAGTGAAGAGTGAAAAGTGAAGAGTGAAAAGTGAAGAGTGAAAAGAGAAGAGTGAAAAGAGAAGAGTGAAAAGAGAAGAGTGAAGAGTGAAGAGTGAAGAGTGAAGAGTGAAAAGTGAAGAGTGAAAAGTGAAGAGTGGGAATATAGCGAAAAGGGAAACGGAATCCCTTGCAGGAACGGAAGAGGGCATTACATTTTTATGGTAACGAAATGGACGATGCGGCAAGCGGAGCGTCAAACAATAAGGGAGAGGGGCATGAACATCATCAGCGTCACGGGAACCAAGGGCACCACGACAACCACACATTTTCTTCAAGCGGCATTGCAGGCGGCCACAGGGCGGCCGGCGGCCCTGATTTCATCCATCGGCGGCTTTGATGGCGTGAAATGGAGCGACAATGGCGGCTACACCACACCGCCGGCTCCCGTCGTGCAGGCCTGTGTGGAGAGGGCGCAGGCCAACGGCTGCGGCAATTTGGTTCTGGAGCTTTCCAGCATCGGAGAAAAGGAGGGGAGGGCGGATGGACTGACGTTGGACTACGGTGTCTTCACCAATTTGGGCCCCGACCATGTGGGCCCCAACGACGAACACGCCTCCCTGGAGGAGTATTATTTCTACAAGCGGAAGATTGTGTCCCGCTATGTCCATGCCGTGCTGAATCGGGACGACGCATCCTACGCGGACATGGTGAAGGCGGCGGAAGGCGGTTGCTGCGAACGGCTGCTGAGCTATTCCGCTCAGGCGGGAAGCGGGGCGGACATTTGGGCGGAGGATATTCAACGGACGGCGGAGGGAATGGCCTTCGTCGCCGTCACTGACGCATGGCGGGTGCCGATGACGGTGCCCATGCCCGGCGTCTACAACGTGAGCAACGCCTTGGGGGCCATGGGCGTCATTCGGCTGATGGATTTGGATCCTACGGCGGCCGCCTCCGCCATCGCCGAAACCCGCATTGCAGGCCGCAGCGAAACCTATCGCAAGAATGGAAAGACCGCCGTGGTGGACTATGCCCACAACGCCATCAGCTTCCATGCGATCCTGTCGGAGATGCGCATCCGCCATCCCAACGGCAAGGTACGGATCCTCTTCGGCGTGGGCGGTGGACGCATCGAACGCCGACGCGGCATGGCGGAGGAAAGCGCCAAGCTGGCCGATGTGGTCTATGTGACGTCGGACAACCCGCGGGACGAAGATCCCCGCATGCTCTGCCAAGTTCTGCAGGACCTCATTCATCAGTACGGCGGCACTTGCCAAGTCATCGTCGACCGCACGGCCGCCGTGCGTAAAGCCCTGGAGGACATGGATGAAGGCGATGTGCTCATCTTGACCGGCAAAGGGCCGGAAACCTCCATCACCATCAACGGCGTCTCCTATCCCTATCCAGGGGACGCCGGATTGGTGAAGGCGGCATGGGGGCTCTAAGGAGAATAGGCAATTCGAAATAGGAAGTCTTGCCGGACCTGTGGGTTCTGCAAGTCCGACAAGAGAATAAAGGAGAGTTTCACGTATGAGAACAGTGCCAACGGTTCGGTTGGGCCGAACGGAATTGCAGGTCAGCCGGAGCAGTTTTGGCGCGCTGCCGGTGCAGCGGGTCTCCACGAAGGAGGGCGTCTATCTGCTTCAGAAGGCTTTCTACAACGGCATCAACTATTTCGACACGGCCCGCGCCTACACGGACAGCGAGGAGAAACTGGGTCTGGCCTTTGCCCACATCCGTGAACGGCTGATCATCAGCACGAAGACCATGGGGCGGGACGTGGCGGCCTTCTGGAAGGATCTAGAGCAGAGCCTGCGAATGCTGCAGACGGACTACATCGACATCTATCAGTTCCACAACCCGCCGTTCTGCCCCCATCCGGAGGACGGAACCGGCCTGTATGAGGCGATGCTGGAGGCGCGGCGACAGGGGAAGATCCGCTTCATCGGCTTCACCAACCATCGGCGCTCCATGGTGGAGGATGCCATGGCCTCCGGCCTGTATGACACCATCCAATATCCGCTGAGCTATCTTTCAGGGGATTTGGATGTGGCGGTGGCGGAGAAGTGCCGTCAACGGGATTTGGGGTTCATTGCCATGAAGGCGCTGGCCGGCGGCCTGATCACCGATGCGGCCACTGCCTACGCCTACATGGCCCGCTTCTCCAACGTGGTCCCCATCTGGGGCGTGCAGCGGGAGCAGGAGCTGGACGCGTTTTTGGACTGCATGGCCAATCCGCCCGAACTGACGGAGGAGCGCTGGCGCAAAATCGAGGCGGACCGCAAGGAGCTGGCCGGAGACTTCTGCCGCGGCTGCGGCTACTGCCAACCCTGTCCCGCGGGCATTGAGATACAGAACTGCGCCCGCATGAGCCTGATGCTGCGGCGGGCCGTCAAAACCCTCTATCTGACGCCTGAATGGCAGGCCAAAATGGCGAAAATCGCCGACTGCAAACATTGCGGGCTCTGCAAGAGCCGCTGCCCCTACGGGTTGGACACGCCGGAACTGCTGCGACGCAACTACGAGGACTATTGGACGTTCCTGTGACCCTGAATCGCCTCTGGTTCTTTGGGACTAACGGTGTCCCTTTGAAAGTTGCATTCTTTGCAATATTCAAAAGTCCAAAGAGGAGCCTTCCCCCTCTTGCGTAAATTCGCGGAAATTCACCCAGAGGGCCCCTGGAGGGCCTTTGTGCATTTCAGGTATTATAATATACCTAAAAGAGGTCTCTGTGCGAGGAAGGGCCGTTCCAGTGGCCGCAACGGCCATCTTCCCTGAAAAAGAGGGTGAACGACGGCCCTTGGCGGCAAATTCCCGCCATGGCCGCAAAATGGCCGTCACAGGGGTGACGGGGTCATTGAACTTGCAATAAATGCAAGTTTTGCGCTCTCAACGCCGCCGTGGTTCAGACCCGTTTGACGGGCACGGAAGTGCCCATCTGTATTGTCTGAAGCCATTGGGAGACATCGGCTTCGGAGGCGAACTCCTTCAGGGGCAGCAGTGGCTCCATACCCAGCCGCGCGCATTTGCCAATGCCCAGAGGGTGGTAGGGTTCAAGGTGGATCTCCTTCACATGTGTGAGGGAATTGGCCAGCTCGGCGATGCCGTGCAGATGGGATGGGGTGGCATTGACCCCCTGAATCAGCGGACAGCGCAGAATCAGCTGGGCACCTGCGGCGTCAAGTTGTTGTAAGTTACTACGTATCAATATGTTATCAACTCCGGTGAAATGCTTGTGTGCTTCGGGGTCGCTGGCCTTCACGTCATAGAGGAAAAGGTCCACGAAGGGCAGCGTCTGCTCGAAATGGGGCCATGGGGCATAGCCGCAGGTCTCCATGCAGACATGGAGGCCCGCCGCTTTGGCGCGTTGGAGCAGCGCGAGACAGAACGCAAACTGCGCCATGGGCTCGCCGCCGGTCAGCGTGACGCCCCCATGGGAGGTCTCGTAGAAGATTCGGTCCGTCAGCACCTCGTCCATGACCTGTTCCACCGTCATCTCCCTTCCGGCGGACTCCAATGCCTTTGTGGGGCAGCATGCCGCGCAACGTCCGCAATGGAGGCAGCCCTCCCGAAGGAAATCATGGGACTGCCCCATTTGATGGCATTGGGAGGGGCAGACTTGCGCACAGCCGCCGCAGCCAATGCACTTCTCCTTCGAGTACAGAATCTCCGGCTCCGGCTTCTGAGACTCGGGGTTGTGGCACCAGATGCAGCGCAGGGGACAGCCTTTGAAGAAGACGGCGGTGCGGATGCCGGGCCCGTCTTGAATGGCGAATTTTTCGATGTCGAACAGAAGTCCAGTTGTCATAAGAGAGTCGTTTCCTATATATACTATAATATGTGGATAAATGATGCCAAATGTCAATGACAATGGCGGAACTTTTCATGGGACGGGAGACGGGGGACGAGAGACGGGGGACGAGAGACGTGAGACGCGTGACATGAAAATTGCTGATGAATAATTCCTAATTCCTCATTCCTAATTCCTCGTTCCTAATTTCATATTTCAAATTCCTCATTTCTCATTCCTCATTTCTAATTTCAAGAAATTGACTGGCGTGTCTCGCATAGCGGGGTTTGCCGATTATATTTATGGAATGACCGCCCGTGAGATCTCCTTTTGGGGGGCGTCTTGGCGGTTGCCCAATGGAGAATTTTCGCAAAAAAAGCATTAATTGCAATAAATTGAATAATAAGGAATATTTATGAAAGCATTGGTGATTGGCGGCGGCGGTCGCGAGCATGCGCTGGTCTGGAAACTGGCTCAAAGCCCATTGGTGGACAAAGTCTACTGTGCCCCTGGCAACCCGGGCATGGACGGCGTGGAGACGCTGCCGTTGGGAACGTCACAGGAGATGGCGGACTTCGCGGCGGCCCATGGCATCGACCTGACCATGGTGGGGCCGGAGGCGCCATTGTGCGATGGCATCGTGGACGTCTTCCGCCAGCGGGGGCTTCGCATCGTGGGGCCGAATCGCTTCGCCGCCCAGCTGGAGGGCAGCAAGCGCTTCGCGAAGGATTTCATGCGTCGCCATGGCCTTCCCACGGCGAAGGCGGAGTATTTTGACGCGGCGGCTCCCGCCCTTGACTACGTGCGGCGCATGGGGGCCCCCATTGTGGTGAAGGCGGACGGTCTGGCCGCCGGCAAAGGCGTGGTGGTCGCCATGACGGTGGCGGAGGCGGAAGAGGCGGTGAAAAGTTGCTTCGACGGCGCCTTCGGGCAGGCCGGCGCCCGCATCCTGATTGAAGAGTGCCTCGTGGGCGAGGAGGCCTCCATCATCGCCTTGTGTGACAGCCGGACCATCGTGCCGCTGGCTTCCTCCCAAGACCACAAACGGGTTTGGGACGGTGACAAAGGCCCCAACACAGGCGGCATGGGTGCCTATTCGCCGGCGCCTGTGGTGACCGACGAACAGTGGAAAGTCATCAATCAAACCGTGCTGCAGCCCTTCCTCAAGGGCTGTCAGGAGGAGAAATTGGATTTCCGCGGCATCATCTACGCAGGGCTGATGATGACGGCGGAGGGACCGAAGGTTCTGGAGTTCAACGTCCGCTTCGGCGATCCCGAAACCCAGGCCATACTGGCGCGGCTGGACAGCGATCTCTTCGAGGCCCTCGCCGCCACGGCGGACGGTCGTCTGGCCGACGTGACATTGCGTTGGTCCCCCAAGGCCGCCGTCTGCGTGGTCATGGCATCTCACGGCTATCCAGGAGCTTACGAAAAGGGATGCATCATCTCCGGCTTGGAGGATGCCGCCGCCACGGGAGCCGTCGTCTTCCATGCGGGAACGGCGATGAAGGACGGCCATTTCGTCACCCACGGCGGCCGTGTCCTTGGCGTCACCGCCTTGGGCGACACCATCCGCGAAGCCATTGACCATGCCTATGCCGCCGTGGACAAAATCCATTGGGACGGCGTGCAATTCCGTCGTGACATTGGCCAGAAGGCCCTGAAATAGGGCTTCAATGGCCAAAAGATACGGATGTCACTGGCCTGCAGGGACATCCGTCGTCGCGAATTGGGCATCCAGCCACTCGAATAGCTTGGGCACCGAGGGAGCCATGAACAACAGGCGGGCGAAGCGCGGGGCGGTGTAGCCCTCCTGCACAGAGCGTTGGAGCAGTTCCGCGATGCCGTCGTAGAAGCCGTTGAGGTTCAAGACGGCGACGGGTTTGACGGGACGGCGGTGCGCTTTGTCGCTTTTCACGCGCACCAAGGTGTTGAACAGCTCGTCCCATGTGCCGATGCTGCCGGGCAACGCCACAATGGCGTCCGCCAAACGGAACATTTCCGCCTTGCGCTCCTCCAGATTTTCGGTGATGAAAGTCTGCGTCAGTCCCTTATAGAGGAGATTCGGATGCAGGGTCTTGGGGAAGACGCCGATGGCGGTGCCGCCATGTTGCAACACCGCGTCCGCCAGAATGGCCATGGTGCCTTCAGTGGTGCCGCCGTAGACCAATGGCATCCCGCGCTGAGCCAGTCCCTCCCCAAACTGAATCACCGCTTGGGTGTAGGTGGAATCGGATGGCGTCTTCGCCCCCAAAAAGACAAGAACCTTCTTTGCTTCCATAAGTCGCCTCCGTGACGTCCTTTACGCTTCTTGTCAATTCCGTGCTATTTCAGGATGCCGATGGAGTTCAGAAGCACAATCAGCAGGCAGGGGATGACGATGACGCACATGCAGAACTGGAAGATGCCGCGGCGTTTCCATTGGGTGCCTGTGGTGTCGACCTCCTTGCAGAAACGCTCCAAACCGACGACTGCCGTGACAAGAATCGTGGTGAAGATGGCTCCCAGAGGCATGATGACGTTGTTGGCCACAAAGTCCGTGCTGTCCAGAATGTCCATGCCCTTGTAGCGTTCGATGAAGGCGAGGGGATGCACATTGGACAGGACGCTGTAGCCGAGAATGGTGATGACGCCGAGGACCAGAATCTCCGCAAAGCTGATGACGATGGCACGGTTGCGGCTCATCTTCAGCTCCTGTCCAATGGTCTGGACGTTGGTCTCCAGCAGGGAGATGGCGGAGGTGGCCGCCGCGAACAGCACCAGCAGGAAGAAGAGGATGGCGACCAGACGCCCCGCGGGGAAGGAGGCGAAGACCTTGGGCATGGTGCAGAAGACCAGTCCAGGGCCAGCGGACTCCGCCGCCTCTCTGCCTCCGAAGGACACGACGGCGGGAATAATCATCAGCCCTGCCAAAAAGGCGACGCCGGTGTCAAAGATCTCCACGTGATTGACGTTCCCCACCAGATTGTCCTCCTTCCGCATATAGGAGCCGTAGGTGACCATGATGCCCATGGCGATGGAAAGGGAGAAGAACAGCTGCCCCATGGCCGCCACCACGGTCATGTAGCTGAACTGGCTTTTGTCGGGCAGGAGATAGTAGCGGAGACCTTCCCCCGCGTTGGGCAGGAAGCAGCAGTAGATGCAGATGCCGACGCACATCACCACCAGAAGCGGCATCAGAATCTTGTTGAAGCGCTCAATGCCTTTCTCAACCCCCATGGCGACCACAGCGATCAGAATGGCGGCGAAAAGCAGAAAATAAAGGATGGGCTCCCAGGTGGAGGTGATGAATTGGGTGAAGTAGGTGGTGGAGGCGTCCTTGAGCACGCCGTCCACCATGATGGTGGCGTCCTTGTGGAATTGGCTGATGGGGGTGGTGAACATGGCGACGCAGTATTTGGTGACCCATCCGCCGATGACGCAATAGTACGGCACAATGATGACCGGCGCGATGGAGTTCAGCCAGCCGCCGATGCTGACCTTGCCTAAAAATGAATCCTTCCCCGCGCAGAGGTCGCGGAATGCTCCGATGGGGCCTTTGCCGGTCATGCGGCCAAGGCAATTCTCCGCAATCAGAAGGGAATAGCCAAAGGTCAGAATAAGAATGAGATAGGTAAGAAGGAAGATGCCCCCGCCGTATTTTGCGGTCAGATAGGGGAAACGCCAGATGTTGCCAAGGCCAACGGCGGAACCGGCGGCCGCCAAGACATAGCCGATGCGACTTGAAAAACAGTTTTTGCCCATGGGATCATGCAAATCAGCGCGCACTCTGTGGAATTTCCTGTGACGGAGACCGACTGCACGCGTGTCGTCGGATTCCGTGCCCCTCCTTCGGATTGTCAACCCTTTAATATAGCCTCTCCCATGGCTTTTGCCACGTTACCTCCCGTCCCCCCGTCTCCCGTCACAGGAAGAGTGGGACGAGAGACGGGAGACGGGAGACAAGGGCTCTCATTGAAAAAATGTTCCAAAATGACATGATTCATATCGGAAAAATGTTCCAAAATGCGGTGCTTTCCATTGGAAAAAATGTTCCAAAATGACATGATTTGCATTTGAAAAATGTTCCAAACATGCTAGAGTATTATGGCATAGATAAGGAATTGTCAAGATGTTAAGACGAAAGATCAATTCAGTTCTAGAACGGTTCCATACAGATCCTGCGCGAAAAGCCCTGCTGCTGACGGGGGCACGACAGGTGGGCAAGACATTCAGCGTCCGCGAATTTGGAGAATCTCACTATGAGGTGTTCATTGAGTTCAACCTCATTCAGAATGCGGAGGCGCGTGCCATCTTCGCCAATGCAGAGGATGTGAAGGATGTGCTTCTGCGGATTTCCGCGTTGGCAGAGAAACGTCTTGTCCCTGGCCGCACACTGATCTTCTTTGACGAGGTGCAGGTCTGTCCGGAAGCGGTCACATTTGTGAAATTTCTTGTGGAAGAGGGAAGCTACCGCTACATCCTGAGCGGTTCCCTATTGGGGGTGGAGCTGAAGAACATCCGTTCCGTGCCCGTGGGCTACATGGATGAGGCACAGATGTTTCCCCTTGATTTTGAGGAATTTGTGCGAGCCAATGGGATTGGGGATGACGTGATGGGGCATCTAGGGGAATGTGCCGCGAACCTGCGTAGTCCAGATGCCGTCATCCATCGGCGGATGATGCGCTACCATGCTCTGTATCTGATCACCGGCGGAATGCCTGCTGTCGTTCAACGGTATTTGGACACCAACGATCTTCAGCAGGTGACCCGAGAGCAGCTGACCATCGTCAAGGAGTATCAGCGCGATGTCACCAAATACGATGAACGTCTGCACATGAAGCTCAAGACCATCTATTCGCTCATTCCGTCGGAGCTGAACCGTCACAACAAGCGGTTTTATCTCAAAAATACGACGGGACGGGGGCGTTTTGACCGCATGGAGGATGATTTTGTTTGGCTGAGGGAAGCGGGAGTCGCGATTCCCGTGTTCAATGTGGATGAGCCGAAAATCCCTCTGGAGCTGGCGCGGAAGGCTAATCTCTTCAAGCTGTTCATGAACGATGTGGGGCTGCTTTGCTCGTTCTATATGGACGGCATTCAACTGAAAATCCTCAACGGCGAAATGGACATCAATTTTGGAGCCGTTTATGAAAACTTTGTGGCGCAGGAACTTACGGCTCACGGCTATGAGACTCTCTACTACTATAACTCAAAGCGGCGTGGAGAAGTGGATTTTCTTGTGGAGACGGAGGGCACCGTCCTGCCGATTGAGGTGAAGAGCGGAAAGAACGTCACCGCCCATGCCGCCTTGGACAACCTGATGTCCGAGCCGTCCTTCGCCATTCCGAAGGCATGGGTTCTCAGCGGAAAGGGTGAGGTCTCGCAGCAGGGAGCCATCGTCCATCTGCCGGTCTATTTTCTTATGTTATTGCAACGCAATAGGTTAGACAAACCGCTAATCTACAAGGTCGAATAGCCGCCATTCTGGGGGCGGCTCGTTTCTTTCTGCGGGACAGGAGACGGGAGACGAGGGACGGGAGGTAATAGGACGAGAGACGGGAGACGGGGGACGGGAGGTTACGGGACGCGAGACGCGAGACAAGGGGTCTTCGTTGGAAAAATATTCCAAAATGAGGCACTTTTTATTGGAAAAATGTTCCAAAATGCAGTACTTTCCATTGGAAAAATGTTCCATAATTGCATGATTTATATTTGAAAAACGTTTATTAAGTTCTTGAAGCGCAATATATTAGATAAACCTCTAATCTACAGGGTCGAATAGCCGCCATTCAAAGGGGGCGACAGGACCCACCTGTGCTATATTATGTATATTGTATTAGAGACCTCACGTGTGACATCTCATGGAGGACATCCCATGAAACTAGCGGTTTTGATTGATGCCGACAACATCAGCTCATCGTGTGCCCAGGAGATTTTTGCCATTGTGGAGCGGCTTGGGGAACCCATCACCCGTCGAGCCTACGGCAATGTGACGGCGTTCACAGGCACGGCAAGCTGGAAGGAGGCCGTCCGCCAGCATGCCCTTGAGGCGCGTCCGCAAATCAACAACATCGACCGGAAGAACACCGCGGATTTTGCCCTTGTCATTGATGCGATGGACTTTTTGGCCAGCGGCAGATACGACGGGTTTGTCATCGTGTCCAGCGACAGCGATTTCACCCTTTTGGCTCAACGGTTGCGGAATGCGGACTGCATGGTCTATGGGATGGGAGACCAACGGGCTCTAGTCAGTTTCCGAAATGCCTGCACGCAATTCTTCGAACTTGACGTTCAAGAGACACCTCCTCCACAGCCACTTCCTACTCCACCACCGGCTCCACAACCACCGCCACTTCCGCCACCAGCTCCATCGGCTCCATCGGCGCCATCGGCGCCATCGGCTCCACTGGCTCCACCGGCGCCTGCTCCTGCGGCGTCATCGAAGCTAAAAATGGATTTTCTGGCCATCGTGGCTGACTTGAGGAAACATAAATGCAAGCGGGTGAGCACGTTAGAAAATTGGCTGATGAAAAACCTGAAAAAGCCTGAAGATGAAACGGCAAAGATCATCAAGGCCATGAAAAAATACAAATTTATCGCCATTGATGACAATGGCAAAGTGACCTGGCTGGATAAAGAATAAATCATCCCATGTCCCATATTCCACGCCCCGCGTCCCGCGTCTTCAGTCAACGGGATGTGGGGCTTTTCGATTGGAATAAATGGATTTTGGGAATACGTTAATAGGAATTGTCGTGTTTTGTCTGAAATAGTGCGAGTCTGCGCAAGGGCGACCTTGGTGGACAAACGGCAGATTTCATGGATATCGGAGGTGATGGAATGAAGGGGCTGACGTTTTTTGACGCGGGGTGTGTGATTGGCGACACCATGCAGGGACCTGGCCCGGACGCGCGGAAGTTGTTGCAGGAGATGGATCGAGCAGGCGTGGAGAAGGCGCTGGTGGTGCATGCGGGCGTCGCCACGATGCCGCAGCTCTCCAACGAAATGATTGCCAATGAGGTGGCGACGGCGCCTGACCGTCTGGTCGGCGCATGGTGCTTGCTGCCTCAGCAGTGTCCGGAGATTCCGCCGCCCGATCAGCTCTTCGACATCATGCGGTCAAAGGGCATCGCCGCCTTGACGCTGAATCCCACCGAGCACCGCTATGTCGCTTGCCGGCTGACACTTGGACATTTCATGGATGCGGCGGCCGAACGCAAGGTGCCTGTGCTGTTGGACTGCTTTGACAACCTTTGGCCGGAGCTCTACGCCTTCGTGGCCGAATTCCCGAAAAACACGTTTATTTTTCGCTCGAGATGGGGGAAGTGGGGAATCGATCGTCAGATCCGACCGCTGCTGGAGAACTACGTCGGCTTCCATTTCGCCCTGAGTGGCTATTGGGTGCCGGAAGGCATCCGCGACTTGGTGGAGCTCTACGGTGCCGACCGGCTTCTCTATGCCAGCGGCTTTCCTGTCTTCAACCACGGCAACCAGATGCTCCAGCTGAAGCATTCGGGACTTGAGCCAGAGGACATCGCCAAAATCGCCGGCGGAAACATGGAACGGATTCTGAAGGAGGCGGAATAATGACCACGACATCGTTTTGGGAAGAGAAAGGCAGCCTGGCCAACGCGTTTTGGACAAACGGAATCGTTCCGGACTGCCCTGTGTACGACATGCATGGGCACATGGGCGCGCACAACGCCATCTATTTCAAGCGCTGCGAGCCCGCCGATGTGGTCGCCCATCTGAAGCGCTGCGGCGTCAAGCATTTGGTGTTCAGCCATCACCACGTCCTGTTCGGCAACATGCGCAACGAGAAGGTGGTGGACATCTGCCGCGCCTTTCCGGAGCATCTTCGCATGTACGTGGGAATCAATCCGCATTACCCTGACCGGATTCGTGAGGATTTGGCGCGGTTCGAGCAATGGCGTCCATGGGCGGTGGGCCTCAAGTTCCTCTGCGACTACTATCAGGTGCCTGTCACGGCCCCTGAATTAGCCTATGCTTTGGACTTCGCCAACGAGAGGGGCATTCCCATTCTGAACCATACATGGGGAGGCTCGAAGTACGATGGCGGCCCGCTGATGCTCGAAGTCGCCCAAAAGTATCCAAACGTCAAGTTCTTCATGGGCCATTCCATCTATCGCGACACGGAGTATTCGCGTCGCGTCGTGACCGAGACGGCGGGCAATGTCTGGCTGGAGCTGACCGCCATCCCTGGAGACTATGGCTACATCGAGCGGTTGGTGAAGGACGTCGGCTCTGAACGGATTCTCTTCGGCACGGACATGCCGTGGTTTGATGAATTTCAGGGCATCGGCGGCGTCCTCTCCGCCGAAATCACGGACGATGACAAGCGGAACATCCTCTACCGCAATGTGGAAAGGCTTTTGGGCAAGGAATGGTAGCTAGCCCTAGAAGCCCTAGAAAAAGAAATTTCTAATTTCTAATTTCAAATTTCAAATTCCTAATTTCCAGTCGTTTATGTCCGGCTCTCAGAGCACATCTGAATTTCTTGGCACGGAGCCCATCCGCAAGCTGCTGTGGCGTCTGTCCATTCCCGCCGTCATCTCCACCACGGTCAACATGCTGTACAACATCGTCGACCGCCTTTACATTGGAAACGGCGTGGGCAAGGAGGCCATTGCGGGACTGGTCCTGACGACCCCCTACATGATCATTTTGGGGGCCTTCGGCATGATGTTCGGAGCCGGCTCCGGCGCGCTCATCTCCATGTATCTTGGGGAACGCCGTCGGGATGAGGCGGAGCGGGTTTTGGGGCAGCTTCTTTTCCTTTGCCTCTTCTTCATCATCACCGTGCAGTTTTTGGCTCTTGCGCTGCTGGACAAGACGTTGGTGCTGTTTGGCGGCAATGCGGTCACCATTCCCTATGCGCATGAATATTTGTCTATCGTATTGTGGGGCAACGTCTTCCAGCATTTGAGCTTTAGCCTGAGCGCCCAAATCCGCGCGGAAGGAAACAGCAAGAAGGCCATGTCGGTCATCGTGTTGGGGGCCGTGTCGAACATCATTTTGGACCCGATTTTCATCTTCGGCTTCAAGCTGGGCATCGCGGGGGCGGCCTATGCCACGGTGCTGTCCATGTGCATCAGCTCGTCGCGGGCGCTGTGGCATTTCATCAAAGGGCAGGGCGTGCTGCGGTTTCATTGGCGGAACATTCTGCCGCGACCCCACATCATTGTCCGAATTCTGAGCATTGGCATCGCACCTTGTCTGATGCAGTTTGCGGGCAGCGCCATCAACATCGTCGTCAACAACTGCTTCAACCACTATGCGGACTCCGTGGAGCAGGCCTCCGACGCCATCGCGACATGGGGCAACGTGGGCAGCATTCTCATGATCACCCTGATGCCCGTCATCGGTCTGACGCAGGGCATGCAGCCTATTGTGGGGTTCAACACGGGGTCCGGCCAGTTCGACCGTGTGCGGGAGACCCTGCTTCTTGCCCTCAAAATCGCTTTCACCATGGGGGTGGCCTGCTGGGCACTGGTCATGGCGGGGGCACGGCTGCTCATCATGGCGTTCAATCGGGACCCGGGAATGGTGACCATGGGGGTCCACGCCACCCGCATCATCTTTTTGGTCTTTCCTGTCATTGGCGTCACCATCACCATGGGCAACTATTTCCAAGCCACGGGACGCGCTGGCCTCTCCATCTTCATCTCTCTGTCACGACAGGTTTTATGTCTGATTCCCCTCATGTTGGTGATGTCGTACTACTACCGCATTCCGGGCATTTGGTGGAGCATGCCGCTGGGGGATGTGGTGGCAGTGGCGGTGGCTGGTTGCATCGCCGCCCGCGAGTTCCGGCGGCTGAACCAAAAATGCGCCGCCGCCGTCGCCGCGCCGAATTCCCCATGATGCCAATTTGCGAATTGCGTTGCGTGTATATATTATTGGAATCGGATGGTGCGTCCGTAGGGTCCGCCATCCCGTCATAACGGTCAATGTCTGTGAATTGAAAGGAACGCCATGAAAACCTACAATATGGCCATCGTCGGCTGCGGCGGCATTCAGCGCTGGGCCCATACCCCCTTCTACAAGAACGAGAAGCGCGTGAAACTGGTTGCCGCCTGCGATCTCATCCGCGGGCGGGCGGAGGAGGTCGCCCAACAACTGAACCCTCAGGCCGACATCTATCTCGACTACCATGAGATGCTCAAGCGGCCAGACATCGATTTCGTCGACATCTGCACCCCGAACTACCTCCACTCCGAAATTGCCGTCGAGGCCTTCGCCAACGGAAAGCATGTCTTCAGCGAGAAGCCGGACGCCGTTAGCCCCGAAAAGGCGCAGGCCATGAAAGACGCCTCCGAAAAGGCCGGCAAAGTCCTCATGGTCATGCGCAACAACCGCTTTGCGGACGCCTCCACCTACATGAAACAGTACATCATGGATGGCAAGATGGGGGAAATCTACGCAGGGCGGGCGGCGTGGCAGCGCCGTCGCGGCATTCCGGGCAAGGGTGGCTGGTTCACCACCAAGGCCCAGTCTGGCGGCGGCCCGCTTATCGATTTGGGCGTCCACATGATTGATTTGGCGGTGTGGCTCATGGGCAATCCCACGCCGGTGGCCGTCTCCGGAGCCACCTTCTGCAAATTCGCCGCCACGGAGGAGTCCGACTCCGAAAACAGCAAATTCGGCGACGCCATGGCCAACGGCACCTTCGACGTGGAGGACTTGGCCATGGGCATGATCCGCTTTGACAACGGCGCGGTCCTGCAGA
The DNA here is from genome assembly GCA_016288215.1 of Lentisphaeria bacterium. GTDB lineage: Bacteria > Verrucomicrobiota > Lentisphaeria > Oligosphaerales > Oligosphaeraceae > Tb-RUG-64. Next base: position 39,125 of record JAEEYQ010000021.1, read on the forward strand.
TTGAATTCAGTTGGGCCTCCAACGTGAAGGAGGAGCGGCGCTTCGTCGAGTTGCGCGGCACCAAGGCCGGCATGAAGTGGTTGAACGGCAATAGTTTGGAGATTTATTCCGACGACCATGGACAACTGACGGACCTCTCCCTCGCCGGCGGCCTTCGGGACGATGGCCATGCGCGGAACCTGCGCCATTTCATTGACGTTCTCGACGGCACCGCCAAACCCTGCTTCATCCCTCAGCAGGGCGTGGACATGATCAAGATTCTGGCCGCCGTCTATGAGTCCGCCAAAACGGGACGCGAAGTTGTAATTGGCTAGTAATCAGTAACATACAGCTTATCTAGAGTTTCTGACTCCTCTAGCACTTCTAGCTCTTCTAGCTCCCTCTAGCTCCTCTAGACAAATTCCTAATTTCTAATTTCTAATTTCTAATTCTTTATGCCTGCCATCATCATCTTCTGCATACTGTGTCTGCTCCTGTTTGTGGGCAAAGTCGTCCGCGTGTGGATACCGCTGCTGCAGCGGCTGTATCTGCCCAGCTCCGTAGTGGGCGGACTCATCGGACTGGTCTTTCTCACGATTTTCAAGGAGCGGATTCCGGCGGAGTGGCTGAAGATTATGGGGCGGCTGCCGGGCTTTCTCATCAACATCATCTTCGCCACCCTGTTTTTGGGCACGGTGACGCCAAAGCTGAAAGAGGTTTTCCGCATGGCGTTGCCGCAGTTGTGCATGGGACAGCTGATGGCGTGGGGGCAGTATGTCATCGGGCTGTCTCTGGCCGGATTTGTGTTCATGCCCCTCTTCGGGACGCCGCCGGCCTTTGGCAATCTGCTGGAGATTGGCTTCGAGGGCGGCCACGGCACCGTGGGCGGCATGGCGGAGACCTTCCGCACCTTCGATTGGGAGAATGGCATCGCGTTGGGCTACACCATGGCCACCATCGGCATGATTTTGGGCATTGTGGTGGGCATGGCCCTCATCAACTGGGCACTGAAGAACGCCCACATCACCTGCGTCCGCTCCTTTGACCAGCGGTCACGCCATGAACGGCTGGGCATCTATCGGGCCGATAACGCCCCCAGCGCCGGCCGACAGACGGTGCTGTGCGACTCCATCGACTCCTTGGCGTGGCACATCTCCGTCTTGGGACTGGCCGTCCTGATCGGCTACGGCATGCTTTGCGGCCTGTCCCATTTGGAAATCTGGCTCTTCCCCAAGGCGACGACGCGGATCTTCAACGGCTTCCCCCTGTTTCCCCTCTGCATGATTGGCGGCTCCCTGATCCAGCTGGTCTCCCAGAAGCTGCGGGTCAACCGCCTCATTGACCATGGCCAGATGCAGCGCCTCTCCGGCGCGTCGCTGGACTTTCTCATCGTCTCCGCGGTGGCCACCATCAAGCTCTCCGTCGTGTTGGAGAACTGGATGCCCTTGCTCATCCTGAGCGTGGCGGGACTGGCGTGGGGCGTCTTCATGGTGGTTTTCGTGGCGCCGAGACTGCTGCCCAACGCCTGGTTCGAATGCGCCATCGCGGAATTCGGCCAGGCTCTCGGCGTCACCGCCACGGGCCTCATGCTGCTGCGCACCGTCGATCCGGAGAACAAGACGCCGGCGGCCACCAATTTCGGCTACAAGCAGCTGTTCCACGAACCCTTCCTCGGCGGCGGCATCTGCACCGCCCTCGCGCTGACTCTGGTGTTCACCATCGGCTGGATGAAAGTGCTCCTCCTCTCCGCACTGATGTTCGTCATCTGGACGGTCATCAGCGTGACACTTATCCTGCGCAGACGCCAATAGGGCAGGGGAGCTTGAAGCCAGCCGCATAACCAAATTTGTTTTCTAACATATTGATAATCAATAACTTACAAAAAGGCGATGAATCATGAGTAAATTGGCGCTTCTCGGTGGAACTCCCATTGCGGCCAACACGCCCCAAGTGGATGCGGACCTGTTCCATTGGCCCATCGTCAACGACGCCATGCGAAAGGCGCAGCTGGATGTCCTCAATGACGGAAATATGTCCGGCACAAACATTTCCATCGAATTTGAGAAGCAGTTTGCCGCCTGGCAGGGCACCCGCCATGCATTGACCCACAACACCGGCACCAATGCGCTGTGGGCCGCCATGTACGGCATCGGCCTCGGGCCAGGCGATGAGATGATCTGCCCCTCCGTGACCTATTGGGCCAGCTGCACCGCCGCCCTCACGTTGGGCGCCGCCGTGGTCTTCTGCGACATCGATCCGGAGAATCTCCAGCTGGATCCCGCCAGCGTGGAAGCCCGCATCACCCCACAGACCAAGGCCATCATGGTGGTCCACTATCTGGCCCATCCGGCGGATATGGATGCCATCATGGCCATCGCCAAACGCCACGGACTCAAGGTCATCGAAGACGTATCTCACGCTCAGGGAGGAACTTACAAAGGCCGCCGCCTGGGCAACTTCGGCGATGTGGCCGCCATGTCCCTCATGAGCGGCAAGTCCTTCGCCGTCGGCGAAGGCGGCATGCTGGTCACCGATGATGAAGAAATCTACCGCCGCGCCATCCGCTTCGGCCACTATGACCGCATCGGAAGTTGCTACAAGCCAGAGGAATACGCGGACACCCTCCAGTTGCCCGTGGGCGGACAGAAATTCCGCATGCATCAGGTTTCCGCTGCCATCGGCATCGAGCAGCTCAAGAAGCAGGACGCGGAGCGGGCGGAGATTGACGCCGCTCTGAAGTACTTCTGGAAGCGGCTGGGCCACGACCTCCCCGGCATCCGCTGGATCTATCCTACATGGGAGAACTCCGACAAGTCCGGCTGGTACGCCTCCGCCTTCCATTATGATCCGGAGGCCTTCGATGGCATCTCCAACGTCACCTTCGTCAAGGCGGTGAACGCCGAATTGGGCGGCGACTTCTTCAGCGCAGGCTGCAATTTCCCCCTGCATCGCTCCTCCCTCTTCTATGAGACGGACATCTTCGGCCACGGCCGCCCCACCGCCTCCCTCTATCTGCCTGAAGGCACGGATCTGCGCGCACTGACCGGCTCCCTTCCCGTCTCAGAGGGCATCAACGCCAAGGTCATCCACGAGCCGTGGTTCAAGCACATGGAGCCCAAACGCATTGACAAATACGCCGACGCCGTTCTCAAGGTGGTGGAAAACCACAAGGATCTTTTGGACCTCCATGACGCGGGCTCTCAAGGCCATATTGCTCACACGAAACGCAAGTAATTGGTAATCAATAACTTAAATTGTTTTACGGCCCCATAAGGCGGTTATTTCGTGTCCCCATGGGGCCTTTCCGTCTCCCGTCTCCCGTCCCCCGTCTCTCGTCCCATGCCTTTCCGTCCCCCGTCCCCCCGTCGATTGATTTCGCAGGTTCAGCCATTATAGTAAATATGTTTTTATTCCGTCTTCGGCGTCAACGGTGAATCATGGTGAAATTCCGTGGCTGTCGCGCAACCGTATAGTCGGATCCCGTGCCGAAGAACAACCTTGCCAGGCTTGCCTGGAGCAATTTTTGTGCGCGTCACACAAAGAGAGGTAACATGAAAATTCCAGTGTTCCCGTCCGCGGGCGTGGCTGAGGCCTTCCCGCGGCGGCGGCGTAGCTTTACCTTGATCGAGCTGCTCGTCGTCATCGCCATCATTGCCATTTTGTCCGGCATGCTGCTTCCCGCCTTGCAAAAAGCGAAGGCAAAAGCCCGACAAATCTACTGCAGCAACAACTTACGGCAAATTGGCATGATGCAGATCATGTACGCCAGCACCTTTGATGACCAGTTCTGCCCCCTTGTCCTCTACTATGGCGGATGGGACGCCTGCTATGACAGCAACTGGAACATGTCCGAACCGGGCATTCTGGCCATCGGCCTTGGTGGCGGCGAAGACGCCAGCAACTCCAAACTTTATCAATGCCCTGACGCCGGCGGCTATACGCAAAGCTACACAACCAAATACGCCGGATATGGTTACAATGA
>JAEEYQ010000022.1 GCA_016288215.1 Lentisphaeria bacterium
AACTGGAGTGACACGCCGTCTTCAGATTCCATGAAATGGTGTCTCATTCCCATATCAGACAATCGCTGAAACCTCCACGGAACCGTTATCCGTGGATGAAATGCAGCCAATTCAAGCGGGAATAAAAAATACCGGAATTGAGACTTTCCACGAAAAAGTGTCTCAATTCCGGTACTACGTACAAGTGGTGGCAAGGACCGGGATCGGACCGGTGACACAAGGATTTTCAGTCCTCTGCTCTACCAGCTGAGCTACCCCGCCACACAAATGACTGGAAATGGCGTACCTGGAGGGGTTCGAACCCCCGACCTTCTGGTCCGTAGCCAGACGCTCTATCCAACTGAGCTACAGGTACGCTGTCGAATTACTCAATTAAAATACAGCTTGTTTGCAAATATGCAAGCCTCTCCGTCGCATTTTGCCCTTTTTTATCATGGATTTGCCTCAAAAATCTGTCATATTGCCAAAATGACGGTGCCATGCCATGTTCTATCGGCATTGACAGCATCATCGTGCCATGGAACGGAGAGCCTTATGTCGTGGCATCTTTATTCTGAAGTGCCTGTTGCTGTTCTTTGTACAGAGCCATGGCGCGGAAATAGGCGACGATGGAGCAGACTAGATTGTAGAGCGTGTAGATCAGATAGGGCAGCTGTTCGGGGGACTTCTTCATCATATATCCATAGAGGTAAGTGCTGATCAGACACATGACAATCATCAGCCCCGTGTATTCGATGTAGGCTGCCATGGCGAGGAAGGTGGTGAGGATACCCAGCAGGGTGATGGCGTTGTCCAAAAAGCGGTATTGGGAGTCCATGAGCCGCAGAACCTGCTGTAGCAGGATTCCGCAGAGCAGTAGACCGACCACCACGCCAATCCGCTGACGGTCAGTCAGGCGGCGGAAGACCGTCGCCTGGCGGTAGGCATGCTTCTTCCACTGCAAATAGGTCATGAACTGCAGTGGGCTGGAGATGAAGACCGCATAGGCGGCGGAGGCATAGAGACCGTAGTGCACAAAGGCGGCGGCATACAGGAAGGCGTTCAGACTGACCAGCAGGCTGGCCAGGCGATTCACTTGAGCCTGCAGCATGGCAATGACCAAAGAGACGTACAGGGGGAGCATGCGCAGAAAGGCCTGCCCTGTCCATATGCCACTGACGGTCAGCAGCACGGCCATGACGCCGACCACAATCCAGTCCCGATGGCGTTTGAGGAAATCCATTGTCTGTGTCATGGGATAGAACGGTCCTCAAATTTGCAGCATGGCGTCAATGGGGCGACGGGCCAGCCGGATGGTCTCTTCGTCCAATTCCACGCGGGGCTCCAGATTTTGGAGGCAGGAGAGGATGGACTCCAACGTGACCTTCTTCATGTCATGGCAGATTGGTGTCGGCGACAGGGGATAAAACTGCTTTTGAGGATTCTCCTGCCGCATGCGGTGCAGGATTCCGGCCTCCGTGCCGATGATGAACTCCGAGCAGCCAGATTCTTTCACATGGGTCAACATGCCGCCGGTGCTCAAGGCGGTGTCGGCCATCGCCACGACTTCGGGACGGCATTCCGGATGCACAATAATCTCTGCATCAGGATGTTGCAACTTCGCTTGGTGGATAGTCTCCGTTGTCACCCCGTCATGGATGGGGCAGCAACCCGGCCAGAACTCCATGGGGCGATTCAACTTGGCAGCGATGTTCCGGCCCAGATTTCCGTCCGGCAGGAACAGAATGGACTTGTCCGCTGGAATGGAGGCGATGACCTTTTCCGCGTTGCCGGAGGTGCAGCAGATGTCCACGGCGGTTTTGGTTTCGGCAGTGGTGTTGATGTAGGCGACGACGATGGTATTCGGATGTTTTTGGCGATAGGCGTTGATGGCGGCGGCGTTCACCATGTCCGCCATGAGGCACCCCGAATCGGGAGCGGGATGAAGGACGATGGAGTTGGGGGAGAGGATTTTGGCGGTTTCCGCCATGAACCGCACGCCGCAGAAGACAATGACGGGGGCCTGGCAGGCGGCGGCTTTTCGGGACAGCTCAAGGGAGTCACCGACGAAATCCGCCACGTCCTGCACAGGACCTTCCGTGTAATTGTGGGCCAGGATGATGGCGTGACGGCTTTCCTTCAATTCATGAATGGATTCCAAAATGCTCATTTCTATAACCTATTGGTAATAAATATGTTATAAATTTACATTGATAAATAGGCCGCTTTGTGGCGAAGGTTGCCATTAGGCATTGCCGTCATTTTGCCGTCAACAGCTTTTTGCGTAAGGCCAGCCGCCAGGAGGCGTTTTTGGGGAAATCCGCAAAGCCTTTGACGGATGCCAGCCGTGGGTCATCCCGTGAAACGCCAAGGGTCTGAAGCAGTTGGTAGTCCTGAAGGGACTCGCTGAAGACCTCCCAACGGATGGAGTCCACGGGTTTTCCATCGGCCCCTGGATACACCTGGCAGGGGTCTCCATAGGCCCAACTGGGCCACGCGAGACCGTCTTGTTCTGCATAAATATCTGCAATTTCGCGAGTTGCGTTTTTGAACCAGTAGTTGTAGCCCCAATGCAGGAAGCCTTTGAAAGGCCAGCGGTAGAACAGGATGCCATGCATCCAAATCTTGGGCAGCGGGGTGTCCAGCAGACGATTCAGCCAAGGTCCCCGAGGGCCGCAACAGTAGTAGCACCAGCAGGGAATGCCCTCTTTCACGAAGTCAACCGCGCGGGTTATGGAGGGGACGGGCATGTCAGTCAGCTTTTCGCGGCCGTAGACAATGTCCGTCAGCGCATCCATGGTCTTCACCCACGGTGCGATGTCCTTCAGCATCTGTCTGGCGTTCTGATAGTTCTGCTTGTGGTTCTCATGGGGTTCGTCGGACACATGGAAAAAGGATTTGGTCAGGAGCTTCTCCTTTTTCAGCAGGGTGTGCAACTCATTGAAGAACTGGGAGAGGAACTGGCTGTATTCGGGGGAGGTGGCGGCGGTGTCGTTCGGAAACAGCAAGTTTTCCTCTTCCTGCTGGCCGATGTAGATGCGAATGGCCGACGAACACCCCCATTGGGTGAAGGGGTGAACCCACTCAAAGTGCGTGATGCCACATTTTTGCGCAGTCTTCAGCCAACGAAGCACCTGAGTCCAGTCGAAGACAAGCTTCTTGCCCCTGCGTTCGATTTTCAGCAGCTGGGTGGGAAGCTTCACGCCGTCCAGAGGCGGCGTGAACGCGGGGACATACAGGGTGTCGCAGCCATGTTCGGCGTAGTCGCGCATGTACCCTTCGCAGATGCTCCAAAACTCCTCCGAAAACGCCTTCACCCCATAGCGGGCCACAAAAGCGTCCGCATAGAACCAGTGGGTGATGTGGAAGTCTTCGCGGGGCTTCAACGTGACATCGTGAAGAATTGCCTTATAATTGAATACCAGAGACTTATGCTCTTTTGCATCAGCCTTGACCTGAATAAGGTGGGTGCCGGGGGCCACTATCGTCGGCGGGGTCACCGTAATCCAGAAGCCATGAGTTTCATTTGCGGGCAGGAGGAGGGAGGTTTCATCGAACAGGGGGTCGGGAACGTAGCCGGGAAGCCCGTCGCCATAGTCGCCGTCCTCCGGACTGTTCATGATAGGTGTATTGGCATGGCGCACAGGGACATAGCCAATGCGTCGAATGTGGACGTTCCAGCCGTCTTCCGCCTGTGCGCTGATGTTCACGGGCAGGGGATCGCCATCTTGTCGCAGCAGAACCTGAAAGCTGAAACGCTCATTGCGGGCCATGTCTCCCGAAAGTGTCCGTTTGTTTTCGACGGGGCTTTTAGGGAAAAATCTGCGTGTCGTGTCGGAAATCCACCCTTGCATGGTCATCGTCAGTCTCCTGTTGTTGTCAACGTTCTATATATAGTATATATGGTATAGAGTCCAATTGTCATGGGATAGGGAAGCCCAATCAACTAAAACAATTATTCATAATCAATCTCTTGTGAGATTTTTAACCCACTTGTACTTCCAATAGTGCTGCATGACCCACGGGATTTTGCCGACCTCGTCCAAGCAGGTGCAGCCATAGACCACCAGCACAGGGAAATGGAACCAGAAGGCGCCGGCCAGAGACAGAGGGATCGCCAACCCCCACATGGCGACGAGCAGGCTGTACATGTCAAAGAGGGTGTCTCCTCCGGCGGCGAAGATGCCATTGATGACCACGGTGTTGACGCAACGGCCGATCATGTAGATGGCCATGATGACATACATGCCAACCAGATAGCTTTTTGCGACTGGAGTCAGCTTCATGTAATGCAGGGCCAAGGGGATGGTGGCCAGAACGATTACCGTGGAAAACACGCCGATGATGTAGGAGACAATCATCAGGCGATCGCCGTAGAGGCGGCCCCGCATGAGGTTGCCGGCCCCCAACTCGTGGCCGATGATGATGCCGCCAGCGGTGCCCACGCCGTTGCAGAGGCAGCACATCAGGTCACGAACCACCGCCGCGCTGGAGTTGGCCGCCGCCGCATCGCTGCCCAGATGACCCATGATGGCAGTGTAGGACGCAAAACCGACGCCCCAGGCACTGGCACCGCCCAAAATCGGCAGGATGCATTTGCAGAAGTCCCTGGACAGTTCGCGTCGCCAATGGAACAGACGGCGCGGCTCCAGCGGTATGCCATCCTTTCGGAATGATGCTCCGATGCACCACACGAGCTCCACGATGCGGGAGAGGGTTGTGGCCAGCGCCGCGCCGTTTGCTCCCATGGCGGGCACCCGGTGAAAGCCGAAGATGAAGATGGCATTGAGGATGATGTTCAGAATGACAGTGCCCGAACTGATCCATGCCGCCTGATCAGCCTGCTCGCTGACTTTCATCGTGGCTAGATAGCATTGGCTTATGCCCACAATCAGATAGGACCAGCTGGCAATTTTCAGATAGCTTGCGCCGATGTCGATCAAATGGGGATCGCTGGCGAAAAGGCGCATCAGGTTTTTGGGATAGAAGGCGCAGCCGATGAAGAACAGGACGGAGAGGGCGCAGGACAGCCGGAGGCTGATGCAGAAGATGTCCGCCAGCGATCCCATGTCCCGCTTCCCCCAATACTGCGCTCCGAGAATGGTGACGCCGGAGACAATGGTGTAGAAAAGCATGGCCTGGACGAACTGAATCTGGGTGGCCAGCGAGACGGCGGCCATGGAGTCCTGATCCACTCTGCCGAGCATGATGGCATCTGCCGCGGCCACCAGAGCGAGCATCAGACTCTGCAGCGCGATGGGAAAGGTCAGGCGGCAGAGCTTTCGGATAAACTCCTTATCTGAAAATACGTCGGCAAACATAATGCATATGGGCATTGGCAAAAAAGGCGGATGTCCATGAAAGGATGTCCGCCTTTATCAAGAAGATGTCCTGCCTTTGGACGGGAGCCGCCCTTATTTCTTGTTAAGTAGATTGTTAAGGGCGTTGTTGGCCCGCTCCCGCTCCGCCTTCCGCGCCTCGTCCTCTGTAGGCTGTTGCGGCTCAACGGGTTTCTGCTCCTTGACGGTTTCCAGTTTCTCCAGCTTGGCTTGGTCGATGACAGGTGCCGCCGGCTTTTCCTCTTCTTTAGGCTGCTCTTTTGAAGGAGCTGCCTGACGAAGGGCATCCAGAACCGCATTGCTCTTGTCGGCCAGATATTCGGGAACCTCGCCGCCGGCCTGGGCGCCTGCCGTGGCCACGCTTTGGGCTCGGGCCTGATTGACGACCTCTAGGAAGAAGTCCTCCAAGTCGCGAATGGGATGGTCGATGCTCAAGTTCTCATCCGCTTTGACGCCACGGGATTCAAGCCATTTCTTCAAGTCCTCCACCGTCTTCTCATCCAGCGAGGGGCAGATCATGCGGGTTTGGTCTTTGACGCTGAGGATGTCCTTTAGGGCACCGGAAGCGCGGATTTTGCCGCCGTAGAGCACAATCAGCTCATCGCAGACATCCTGCACGTCCGCCAGCAGATGGCTGCAGAGGATGACGGTCTTGCCGCGGCTGGCGAGCAGGCGAATCACATCCTTCACTTCACGGCAGCCGATGGGGTCCAATCCGCTGGTGGGTTCGTCAAGAATGATGAGGTCCGGGTCATTGACCAGAGCCTGCGCCAAGCCGATGCGTCGCGCCATGCCTTTGGAGAATTCGCCGACGGGACGGTTGTACGCGTGGGAAAGGCCGACCATGTTCAGCAGCTGCTCACTGCGCTCCTTACGCATCTCCGGGCTTTGGCCAAAGAGGGCGCCGAAGAAATCAAGTGTCTCCATTGCAGTAAGATAGCGATAGAGATACGTCTCTTCAGGAAGATAGCCGATTCGGCTCTTCATGTCCACGTTCTGCGGCTCCTCGCCGAAGACCTTCAGCACGCCTCGGGAGGGGTAGAGGAGACCGAGAATCATTTTCACGGTCGTGGACTTGCCAGAGCCGTTGGGGCCCAGTAGGCCGAAGACCTGACCCTGCTTGATGGTGAAGTCAATGCCGTTGACGGCACGGGCCTTGGGGCGTCCCCAGAAATCCTTGAAGATTTTCGTGAGGCCAGTGGCTTCAATGACGATGTTGTTTGCTTGTTGTTCTGCCATGGATAGAAATCCTTGTAGTTAAGGATGTAAGAGAAAATCAGCCTTCTTGCTGCATGGCCTCGCCGGAGCGGACCAGGCGTGCGCTGTTGAAGATGACGAAGAGGGAACTGACACTGTGCAACAGCGCCGCGCCAATGGGAGTCACATGGCCCAATGTGGCGAAATAGACGCCGATGACGATGAAGCCCAGGCCAATGGCCAGGTTTTGGTTCATGAGCATATGGGTCTTCCGAGCCAGACCAATCAGGAACGGAATTCGCCGCAAGTCGTTGTTCATCAAGGCCACAGATGCACTTTGGACGGCCACGTCGCTGCCGAAGGCCCCCATGGCGATGCCGATGTCTCCCGCCGCCAGAGCAGGCGCGTCGTTGACGCCATCGCCGACCACCGCCACCGTGTAGCCGGCGGTCTTCAGATTGCGCACATACTGTTCCTTCTGTTCGGGCAGACAGCCGGACTGGACCTCCGTCACCCCAATCTGCGCGGCGACGCTTTGGGCAACCTGCTCATTGTCACCGGTGACCATGCAGCACTGAGTCACGCCCAGCTCCTTCAGCATGCTGATGGCTTCTGCGCTGATGGGTCTGATGGCATCACGCAACCCTATCCAGCCCAAGCACTTGCCATCTTGGGCCACGCAGACGATACTCATGCCTTCCTGTTGGGCGGCCTGAAGAGACTCCTCCACTTCCGAAAGATTCACGCCTTCGCTGGCCAGCCAGCTGGCACGGCCCACGAGAGTTTGATGTCCCCCAAAGACGGCTTGGACACCCTTTCCGGTGACTTCCTTGTAGTCTTCGGGGGCCTCCCATTTCACGCCTGCCTCCTTGGCCAGAATGCGCATGGCTTCTGCCGTGGGGTGGTTGCTGTGGTGCTCCGCCGTGGTCGCCACCAGAAGCAGGTCGGCCAGAGCGACGCCCTCCGCCGGCTGGAGACGTGCCACTTCCAGCTTTCCTTCGGTCAGGGTTCCGGTCTTGTCGAAGACCACGGCGCGGATGCGGGCGGCCAGCTCGATGTGGGACACGTCCTTGATCAGGATGCCCAGACGAGAGGCGGCCGCGATGGCGGCGATGACGGCGGACGGCGTGGCAATGACCAGCGCCGCCGGCACGGACATGACCAGAACCGCGATGACGCGGGCGATGTTTTCGGTGATGAACCAGGCCAGGCCGGCGATCATGAGAATCGTCGGGGTGTAGTAGCCCACGTAGTTGTCAATCATGCGCATGATGGGCAGTTTGGAGCGCTCAGCATCCGCAATCAGGTTACGGACTTTGCCCAACGTGGTGTCAGTGCCGATGCGGGTGACCTTGAATTCCACCAAACCGGTCAGGTTCTGGGTGCCGGCGTAGACCTCGTCGCCAGCCGCCTTGTCCGCAGGAAGGGATTCGCCGGTGATGGAGGCCTGATTGACGGTGCTGTTGCCTTGGAGGATGACGCCATCCGCAGGGAAATTCTCGCCGGGGCGGACGCGGCAGACATCGCCGGCCTTCAGATCAATGAAGGCATCCACCTCTTCCTCCTGTCCGTCACGGATGCGGCGAGCCTGGCGGGGCGTCAGGCGGACAACCGCCTCGATGGCGGCCTCCGCCCCGATGGCGGTGCGCTTTTCGATGGTGATGGTGATCAGCATGAAGAAGGCCACGGCGCCGGCGGTGCGGTAGTCCTCGCTGGCGAAGGCGGCCAGAAGGGCCAATGCCACCAGCTCGTTCATGTGAATCTTGCCTTTGATCAAGTCGCAGATAGCCTCCCAGAAGATGGGCAGGCTGAGCATCAACGCGCCGAAGAAGGCGCTGACGTTTCGGGCGTAGGGGTCGACGGCGGAGCTGAGGAAGAGCTTGGCCAGATACGAATTCAGAACCAGAATGCCGCCTGTCAGGGCAATGCCCAGCCGTATCATGTCCGCTCGTGAGATTTTGCTCTCATGTTTGCGGGGGGCGGTCTGTGTTGTTTCCGTTGCACTCATTGAGGTCTATCCTAATTGAAGAACTGAGTTGAACGCAAGTCAGGGCTGCGCGGGCGGTGCGCCCTGCGGTTGGCCTTCCATGGGAACGGGAGCGGCGTTCTTGTCCTTTTCAGGCACTTGGCCGATCTGCAGGCGGAGTTCCTGCGACCCGTTGGGCGTCGTATGGAGAACGTATTTGTTGGCGGCTTTGCTGAGGGCCTGGCTGACCGCGTCCGTGTAGAGGGTGGTCAGCATGGTCTCCGGATTCCGTTTGTACTCTGCGAGGACGGTTTCAAAATAGGAGCTGTCCGCCTTGATGGATTCCACGATTGTGGTGCGGTAGCTTTTGGCGTCATCCACGATCTGATAAGCCTGCCCTTGGGCGGCGAGGACCACGTTGTCCGCATAGGTTCTGGCCTTGAGGATGAGGGCGCGGGCGGTTTCCGACGCCTCGTTGACCTTATGGAAGGCCTCCATGGTGGCGGTGGGAGTCTGCAAGTCCACTAGATTGACAGACTGGACCTGGACGCCGAGGCCCACCTCGTCCAGCAGCTGGATGAGCCGCTTCTCCACGTTGTCCTTGATGTTCTCCACTTGTCCGTCGGGCAGGGTGCGCGTGGTGGCGATGATGTCCTCGATGCGCCAGCCGGCGGTCTCCGCCAACACGGCATTGCAGAGCAGGTTGCGGATAATGGCCTCGGTGCCGCGAAGGCGTTTCATGGGTTCGCCAGTGGGGGACTTGGGCTGTTCCTTGCCCTTGTTGTTGGGCACGTCATCCCGCACCTCATCGTCGTCATAGAAATCCAAATAGTATTTCTCTGCGTTGATGACGCGGTAATTGACGTCCCATTTGGAGTGGACGATATTGGTGTCGCCCGTGATCAGATATCCGTCGATGCCAGGCCGGAGGAAATTGTTGGCGACCATCTTGTTGTTTTGGATAACCTGGGCGCTGAGCCATGGCTCGAAAACCTGTTCAGTGGAGATGGTGACGGACTTTTGGGCGGGAATCTCCTTGACCCAGTCGATGGGATAGGGCCATGCCCAATACCAGCGGCCGCTGGTGAGGATGGGGGACTCGCCGCGTTCTGCGTCGACAATGCGAGTCTGCAGCTTGCCGAAGCGGAACAGCATGGCTTCGTTCTGGTCGTCCACGCGGAACATGCCGCTGAAAAGGAGATAGACGAAGATGAGAATGATGAGCAGTCGCAGCCCGAGGAAGAGGATGCGGAGCATTCGGATAAGGGACTGGATGCCGTTTGGCGCCTCGTTTCCTTCCGCATGGACCGTCCCCTGCGGGGCGGGGTTTTGAAGAGGTTGTTTTTCGTCCATGTTAGTTGTCTCCTGGCTTCGGCATCAAGGTTTTGCGTCTGCAGGGGCATGCAGTTCCATGGCGCCGGGCTTCAGCAGGGTGAACGGCGGCGTATCCGTGTCAAGAATCAGCGTGTCTTTGTCGTTCAGGCTGATGCGGAGGGCTTCCAGATTGCGGAGGAACACGGCCAGCTCCGGATCCTTTGAGAAGACGGCATAGTATTTGGCGGCGGCCTCGTCACCTTCGCCGCGGATGCGTTTGGAGTCCGCTTCCGCTTTGGCGATGATTTCCTTTGACTTGCGGTCGGCTTCTGAACGGATGCGTTGCGCTTCGCTCATGCCTTCGGCCATATGGCGTGCCGATTTGCTTTCCCGCTCCGCCCGCATGCGGTCAAAGACCTTGGTGGTGACCATTTCAGGGAAGCCGATTTTGCGGAAGCCGACGCGGGTGACCTCAATGCCGAATTCCTCCATCGTACTCTTACGGATAGTTGCAAGCATTTCTTTCTCAATCTCTTGCATCTTGCTGGCCCCGCTGTTCACATTGACCAACTCGGAGAAGTTGTGCTGCGGAAGAATGCTGTTGCGGCAGTTGCGGACCACGGCGTCCAACGTCTCCTCCGCCTCTTCGGTGGATTTCAGGCGCTTGAGGAAGAGGCCCGGATCGCCGATGCGCCACAGCACATAGGTGGAGATGACAATCTGGAATTCATCCTTCGTGATGATCTGCTCCTCCTGCCCTTTGGTCAGCTCATAACATTGAAGCCGCTTGTCATGCCGCCAAACCTGGTCGATGAACGGCCATTTGAAATGGAGACCGGGGGCGTATTGAATGATTTCGCCATTGGCGTCCACTTTCGCCTTTCCGGAAGTCTTGATGATGGCGTATTCCGTCTCCTTGACCTGAAAGGTGATGGTGGCAATCGTGAAAATGACGAAGACCAACAGGGCGAGGACGGCAACTGGCCAGTGCTGATAGATGCTGTGTTGTTCGTTCATGTCTTTTGAACTCCTTGTATTCTATATAATGTATATGCTATATGTAGTGGAATGGCGACTATTGCGCAGGGGCCGATGGCTCGGAATCCACGTTCAGGTCCAGCAGGCTGGAACGTATCTTCTTTTCCAAGTTGAAGATAAGCACTTCGCGGTCTGACTTGCTTGTGAGCACATATTTGCGGGCGCTGGCGCCTTGGGTGTTGAGCACCTCCAGGAAGCTGTTGAGCTTGAAGAGTTCGGGGGAGGCCTGGAAACTCTTCAGCTGACGGAGGAACCGCTCCGCCTCTGCCTGAGAGACCTGAACCCGCTCCTCCTTGTAGGCTCTCGCGTTGTTCAGCATGGTCTCGCTGAGGCCCTCCGCCGTCGGCGTGCAGCTCACCGCATAGGCTTGCGCCTTCAGCTCCAATTCATATTGTGCTTCGCGGGACGCCACAAAATTATCGAATGCACCGCCCACGGTCACTGGCGGATGCAGTCCCGCGAGCCCGATGAAGACGACTTCAATGCCCAGATTGATGGCATCGGCTGAGGCTTGGATGCGTTCCCGTAGAATCTCCCGTGCCTCGGAGCGCTTGGGGCCAAGGACCTCCATGAGGTCCACGCCAGTTAGATAACGCAGTAACTCTCTGGTAGCCAAGTTCTTAAGAGTTAAGCTAGGGTCTTTGTGAAGATAGGCGTAATTGTAGAGGTTCTTTACCTTGAAATACAGGGGGATGTGGGCGGCCAGCAGGCCTACGCTCAACGGCGGTCCCTGAAGGGAGTTCTCCTCCCGCGGGGTTGTCGTCTTCTCCGGCGTCGTGGCCACGATGAAATTGTTCTCTTCATCCGCATGGGCGGACGCCCAGAGCACCAGCCGTTCGTCATGCTCCTCCTCTTCCTCTTCCTGCTGATGGTGGCCATGGCCATCGTCCACCGGCTTCTCCTTCTTGACAGGGGCCTCTTGGTGCTCTTCGCCAATGGTCAGCTCCTGCACATGCTCCACAGGGAAACGGTTAATGCGGGAGAAGGGCCACGGCAACTTTATGTAGAGCCCCGGTTTCAGCGGTTCTTGGGACACGACTTTGCCAAAGCGCTCCAAAAGGCCATTTTCCTCCGTGCTGACGACAATCAGGCAGGTCTGGAGCCAAAGGGCGATGACCATCAGGACCAGCAACGGCACCACAGTGCGTTCCAGAAAACGGTAGAACCAGACTTCGGACACCTGGAAGCCGAACTGGTAGTCCAACGAGGCGGCCACGTTGCGGGCCACGCCACCGGGTTCTGTGAAGAGGGCGAGAATGCGGCTCTCCGGAAGGGGCCGTTCCTCTTCGCCAGGCATCCGCGGCCGATAGAATTCAATGACGAAACTGAGGATAAGTTCCACGGCGAGAATGGCTAGCATAATCAGGCCGATGCGGGCGGTCGTGATGTCCGCCTCCGCCACGGCCTTCTTGAAATACTCCAAGAAGAGGGAGATGCTGGCGCCCAGGAAGAGGAGTCCGCTGAAGAACAGCCATGCGCCGGCGGGGCGGAGCCAACGGCAGCCCGGTTCGCGGCTGGCGCCGACGAAGAAGCTGCCGGACACCAAGATGGCGATGCAGCAGCAGATGGCTAAAATGGCCAATGGCATGGGGTTAGGGGCCACGGGGAAGGCCGGGGTGCCGTTCCAGGCCCGCCATGTGACGATGCAGCAGATGCCAAGGACAAGGCCAAGGACGATGGTGAAGATGGGGACGAAGTACTTGATGTACTGGACGTTGGCGCGAGTTGCCATGCGGACGGCCTCGTCCGCGTCGTCAAAGAGCTCGGTGTTGCCATGTTCGCGGCGGTACTCTTCAGCGGCCTGTTCTTCCAGGGCCTGCCGCCGGCTGAACACGGCCCGACCGGCTCCCAGCAGTCCAAGCAGGACGGTGGTCAGGGTTGCGGCGGCCGTCGGCACCATGGCGGAGCAGTTGCCGGATTTCATGATGAAAATGGAAAGGCAGAACAGAATCAGCCCGATGATGGAGATGGCCCAACAAAGATTTCGGGGCCGCGTGCTTGTATTTCCCATGGAAGGTTTCCCTCTGCGCAGGATTGAAGTTCAAATTACGAAATGAAAGACAAAATCCTTTGAACTATAGCACATAAAAGCGAAAAGTCCAAAAAGTGACCCCCTGAAGATTTGAGTTGATGGCAGATTTTTCAAGAAATTTTTGATGGATGCTGGGCTTTTATGGCAAGGAGCCCCAATTCTGCACCATCACCATATAGACGGCGGTGGAGGTGGCGATGCTGAGCAAAGGATTGTGGAACAGACGGTGGAGCAGGATGCAGACGCCGATGGCGGCCGCTTCGGCTCCGCCGTACAGAGGAGCATGGAAGGATGTGCCTTTCAGACAGTAGACGATCATGACGGCGATGACGGCCGGACTGATGACGCGCCCCACGTACAAGATGGCTTCCGGCGTCTTTCTGCCGTTTCCAAAGGCCATGAATGAGAAGCCACGGAGGGTGTAGGTGACGCCGAACATGACGGCGGTGGCAAGAAGAAGGTAAAGGGAGTCATTCATGGGTGGCCTCCTCCAGACTGTGGCGAAGGGCAAACAGAGCGGTCAGCAGGATGGCGATGGCGGGAATCAGCATGTTCTGTGGATACAGTGCCAGTCCGATCAGTCCGCTGACGCCGCCCAGCAGCGCCGGAAGGCGGTTCAGCCGCACCTTCATCTGATCCTGAAGAATCACGATGAAGAGAGCGGTCATGGCAAAGTCAATGCCTTTTGAATTGAAGGGAAGGACCGCCCCCGCCGCACAGCCTGAAACGACGCCCATGATCCAATACAGATGGTCGAGGGCGGCGATCTGGAAGCAGTAGGTCAGGCTGTCCTCTCCCTCCGGAACCTGATTGGCCACTTCCAGAGCGAAGGTCTCGTCCGTCAACGTCAGAATCATGTACAGCTTCAGGGGAAGCGGCAGCCCTTTCCATCTCTCCAGAAGAGGCAGCCCGTAGACCGCATATCGCAGATTCAGGCTGAGGGTGACAAGGGCCACGGTGAACAGCGGAGTCTGGTTGCAGAACAGGTCCACAAGAATGAACTGGAGCGCACCGGAGATGGACGTGGCGGAGGTGAGAAAGCCCCAAAGGCAGCCCAAACCGGTCCGGCTGGTCAGCAGCACGCCCGCCGCGAATCCCATGGCCAGATAGCCCAACAACACGGGAAGGGAGGCCTGAAAGGAGGCCCAAAGGCATTTTCGTGTGAATCTCATGGCAACTGTTCGACTTCATTCATGAAACATCGTCCGACGGATGGCGTGAAATGCTTTTCCTCTTACTATATCAGCTCTTGCCGAATAGAAAAGACCGATGCTCCTTTGGAGGAGTCCTTGGTTAAGGAATATAATTGAATGCAAAATATTGTATATTGCATGCATTAAATGCATGCCAAAAGTCTCATGGCAAGAGGCGGTGAAATTGGCGAAAATCGTGTCCAAAGGGGCAAAAAAAGCCTCCGATTTTTCGAAAAATGCCCGTAAGGCCGCTGAAATGGCCCCCTGTCACGTTTTGGGTGTGACCCTGTATGTTAATACCTGTTTTGAGTAAAGGTCCGAGAATGGGCCTCTGGGTTGATTCTAGCCATTCTTTCATTTGTTGCATTTTATTGCATTGCCTTATGGAGGCGGAGGCACAATGTTCCGTCATCAATCGGTCTGGTTGGAGCAGTCCTTGCCATAGGTTTCGCGGAGGCGAAGGCTGTTGACCAGAACGATGAGGCTGATGAACAGCATGACGGAAAGGACGGCTAGATAGGAGTTTCGGCCATAGATGAGAAGATCTCCCTCCTGTCTCGGCGGGAAAAGATTCATAAGATGGCCGGAGAGGTTTCCAAGGATGGCGACGGCCATGTAGGCGGAGAAATTGTTGAAGCTGGTGGCGATGGAGAGGAGCTCCGGCGGGTTGAACTCCTTGATGAGTGCAATGGTAATCGTTGAGAATGAGGCGCTTACGGTGATCGTGAGGAAGCAGATGGAGAACCATGGCGAGAGCCAGCCGAAGGCGATGGAACTGGTCAGCAGCAGTGTGGAGACCACCACGCAGGTCCCTGCGAAGACCATGAAGACCTTGCGTCGGTTGCCGCAACAGCGGCTGAGGACGGCGCAGGAAATGTTCGTGACGGCGGCGACGACGCTCATGGCCGTCAGCACCCAGCTGGCGTGGAGGGAATCGATCTGATAGAAGTCCTGAAGAAATTTCTTGCCCAGAATGGCCTGCATCACATAGTAGATGGAAAAGACGAGGCAGGAGATGCCTAGGACGACTCGGTTCTGACGGCGCTTGATGAAGCTGAAGAGCAGGGATATGTCAAAGGATGCCTTTTGAGTCATGCGTTTGGGCAAGGTGATGTAAGTTGCCCAGAAACATAGAGAGATGACACCACAGGCAAGGGCGACGAATTTGAGAAGTGTGCGCCAGTCCGTATAGTTCAGGCAGGCGGTGACGGGGGCGTTCGCCATGCAGCTTCCCAGGTAGCCCACAAGATACACGACGCCAAGGACAATCGGATAGCTGATGGGGGCGATGGCCACGGTTTCCGCGACCATGCTCAGATAGATGGTGCTGCAGCCCATGCTGACGACGACGCGGCTGACGTACATCATGAAGAGGCCGTGTGAACAGGGGAACATGAGGCTGCCGAGGCAGATCAGCACCGTTCCCCATGCGATGACGCGCTTGCCGCCATAGCGCGTGATGAGAAGCCCCACGACGAGCTGGCTGACAGCATAGGTGTACATGAAGGCGGAGCCCAACCCCGTGATGGCGGGCGCCGAGGCGGAGAGTTCCGACTGCAGTTCATTGAAGATGGCCCCGGGGATCACGACCCGCTGAAAATTCGCGAAGAAATAGAGCAGGGTTCCGAAGACGAAGAGGAGTTTGTTGCGGATTTCGGCGGATTGGGGGGCGGAGGAGTTCATGGGAGGCGTGGGGAGTCGAGTTTAGTGGGTGGCGCCGTCGGCTTTGCCGTCATCAGCAAGGGGTTCACGGATGTGGAGGCAATGCCATAACGCAATGATTGCCAATAGGATAAGAACTATCAGCACCGCAAGATAGGAGGAGCGTCCATAGATGAGGAGCTCCCCCTGCCGTTTCGGTGCCCATTGATCCATGAGGAAGCCCAGAAGATTGCCCATGAGGGCAACCAAAAAGAAGCAGAGGAAATTCAGGAAGCTGATGATGGTGCTGAAAAGCTGTGGCGGATTGGTGTCCCGAAAGACGACGGCGATGATAGGGGAAATGCCGGCGGCTAGGGACATGGTGAGCAGACAGCCGCCAAACGCCGCGTTACGAATGTTGTAACATACTGATATGGAAAGACTTACAACGGAAATGATGCACAAGGCGCCCGCCCATCGGATGATGAAGCGGCTTCGATGGCCGAAATGGGCGCGGAGTCCAGGCGTGAACAGGTTGGCCAATGTGGCCAGGACGCTCATGAGGGTGAGAATCCAGCCGGCGGCTACGGGACTCATGCCGTAGAAATCCTGAAGAAATTTCTTCCCCAGAATGGTCTGCATGACGAAATAGATGCTGAACGTCAGGCTGAAGAAAGTCAACACCTTGCGGTTGTGGGAGTTGTGAAGAAGCTGGACAAAGGGGCTTAGGTTCAGCGGCACGTCCGGATTCTTCGTTTGAGGGATGCCGCGAAGCAGGGCGATTGTGACGGCCAAAACCCCAAAGGATGCCATGGCGACGAGCTTAAGTCCCGTCTGCCACGAGAGATAGTGGGTCAGCGCTTGGAAGGGGCTGTTGGCGGCGATGCAGCCGATGTAGCCAATGAAAATCACCACGCCTAAAATGCCGGCAAGGGTGTTGGGGTAGAGGCGGGAGATTTCCTTCACCAAACTCAAATAGATTCCGCTTGCCCCAAGACCGATCAGAAAGCGGCAGGTGAACATCGTGGCAAGGGAACGGGAGTAGGGAAACAGGAGGGAGCCAAGACAGAAGATGAAGCCGCACACCTTCAGCACCCGAAAGCCGCCATAGCGGTCGGCCATCAGGCCCGTGATCAGGTGGCAGAATGCATAAACATACATGAATGAGGAGCTTAAGGCGGTAATCGACGAGGCGGGGGCCTGCAACGCCGCCTGAAGCTCGTTGAACAAAGGGCCGGGGACCACCGCCCGCTGGAAATTCATGAAGAAATACAGCAGAGTTCCGCAGCAGAGCAGGAGCCGTAGCCGAAGCGGAGGACGTTGAAGGGAAACGGACATGGGAGGCGGGGAAACGCGATTTACAATTATCAATTAGGAATTGGCAATTTGGCGGTTTTCTAAAGCTTCAAGAGGCTCATGAAGCTCTAGAGAAGATACCGCCGTGGCGTGGCCGCCATTCCCGTTGGGCATCCCCTATTCGTTGACCATCCGTTCCCGATCCTTCTTGTATTTGGAGTCCTTGATCAGGTTCTTGTCAATGACGTTCTTGCCTTCCTGCAGCTTGCGCTCCGTCTTGTATTTGAGCTCGTTGGCCTTGCGGTCGATCTCCCGCTTGTGGCTTCTGTAGAAAAGGAAAGCGCCGGCAAGCACCGCAATGAGAATCAGGAACTTGATGGCGGCCATTATGGAACGACGGCGGTCGCCCGTGGCCTTTTGGGAATACACCTTTTCCGTCAGCATGCCCGTCCGCAGGGCATTTTCATAACAAAGCTTGGAACAGTAGGTTACGCCATCAAACACTTTGACGCATTCGCCGCAGATGGGCTTGCTGCATGTGGCGCAGCGGGCAACTGCCGCCGTGTCCGGATGATTGAGGCATACACTTCCATGGATGGGTTTTGTCATTGAGGCGCTCCTGATTTGGATGTTGTATGGAAAACATGACAATCCTTTAATGTGCCGCCATTTCCGCAAAAATCAAATGACGATGCCTCCGCAAATTGCAAATTGCTCCATTCGGGCGGAAACATCTTCACGAATGCGATCGCCATGCCAAAAATGCAGAAGACTCTGTCGGGTTCAAGCAAGCTTTTCTGTTTTGGCGTCCGTCAGCTGCCGCGTCTGTCGATCGAAGTTCAGGCCGATGGCCCAGACGGGGCGAGCTGTCGCGTAATTCTGAACATTCTTATTTTTTCATGGTGTGAAAAACGGGTTGGCCGTGTGTGAAAGAAAAGGGTATATTATGAGTATGGATATTGAGTAAAAGGCGTTGCTTCGTTTTGAATCACGAACCGTTTTTTGTCTGAATAACGTTTGGAGAATTACGCTATGACGAAAAGAGCCGTAATCTGGTTGGCCGCCATGGTGGTTTCCGCGATCTCGCTTACCGCCGCCAACCTCACCGACGCCGAATGGGCACTCATGAAGAAGATGGCGCTGGAGCGGCCGCGTACTGTCATCTACGACAACGACGGCGATGACGTGAACTACCACCGCGGCGAGCCGACCGTGGAGGCGTTGTTGGCCAAACGCACCACATGGCTGTGCAAATACCCCGTCAACACGATGGTCTATTGCGTCAATGGCTCCACGTTCCAGATGAAGATGCCTACTGAAAACGGTGAGCTTTTCGACTGTGTCTGGCCCGACGACGAGAAGGGGCCGGACAACAAGGGGCAGAACATCAACGCGGTCACGTGGCTGGTGGAGCGCAAGCTTGACATCCTCCAGATGGAGTTGGACTACGCGCGGGCCCACGGCATTGAATTCTTCGCGGAGTTCCGCTTCAACGACACGCACGACGCCTGCGACAGGCCGGAGAAGCCGTGCCCCTACTTCCCGCGCTTCAAGCGGGAGCACCCGGAGTTTCTCATGGGAACCTACGAGCACCAGCCACCCTACGCCACATGGAGTTCCTACGACTTCACCCACAAGGAGATACGCGACAAGTTCACGGCTCTGGTCACAGAAGTCGTCGGAAAATATGAAGTGGACGGCATCTTCATTGACCTCTACAGATGGCTGGGCATCTTCAAATCGGTGGCATGGGGTGGAACTGCCTCCGCAGAAGAGACCGAAATGCTCAGCGTGATGTTCCGCCAGATCCGCATGGCGACGGAGACCATCGGTCGGCATCGCGGGCGGCCCGTTCTGCTGGCCATCCGCTGCCCCGATTCCGTGCGCTACTGCCACGCCATCGGCTTTGACTGGGAAAAGCTCATGGCGGAGGGCGTCTTCGATATTGTCTTTCCCGCCGGCAATAACCACTTTGAGCCATGGGGCAACAGCATCGCCCTGTGCCACAAGTATGGCGTCAAGTGCTATCCCTCCATTGATATGCCTGCCTTCCGTCAGCATCCCTATATCAAGCAGCGTCTGAGCTGGCCCTCCTATTGGGCGCGCGAGGCCGCCGCCTATCAGGCTGGTGCAGACGGACTCTTCTACTACAACATGTTTGACGAGTTCATCGTCAAGGAGGCCATGCCGCCCAACGCCGAGGCCCTCCGCATGAAGGACAAGCGCTATTACGTTTCGCCCATCTGTCATTGGACGCCCAACAACAATCTTGCCATTGGCAATGACTTCAATCTCCTCCCCGAACTCTACTATGGCCGCTATTCCACCCTCAGGCCAGGCCGCAAACTTGCCTTCAAACTGGAATTTGGCGATGACTTGGCGGCACTGCTGCATGACGGGGTGTCCGTCCGTCTCGAAGCCATGCTCATCGCCGATGGTGCCCCAGACCTGGTCGGAATCTCCTCCAAGGGCGTGGAATGGAAATATGTGAGCAGTCAAGGTGAACAACATCGCTATGTGATTCCGCCGGAGGCGCTTAAGCCAGGTGTCAACGAAATCACCTTCTCCTCCAAGGCCAAATCAGGAGACACTGCGGAGACGGAGATCATGTCGGGTGACGTGTTGCTGTTAGGCGACATCCAGCCGCCATGGCGGCGCCTCTTTCCCACGCCAGCCGACAACGCGGACAACGAGAGTATCGTAGATGGCGCCTACCGCATCCGCGACACAGGCGTAGGCTCTCCAAATCTCGTATATCCGTTGGATGCGGCCGTCTCGCAGCACATTGACGTAACTTTTGAGGCAATGGTCGAGATGGCTAGCGACCCGCTGGGCGCGATGGTGCGCGTGGCGGGTGGCGGCAAAGTGGAGATCGTCACCTTCCAGCCTGGCTGCATCGGCTTCCATTTCGCTCAGAAGTCAGTCTCCTATGACACAACGCATTTCCATCGCTACCGCCTCCGCATGGACAATGGCAAGGTCAGTCTGGAGGCCGATGGGATGCCACTTCTGGAGGCCGAGGCTGTCATGTCCGCCGATTCGTCACAGGCGAAGCTCTCTGGCATGGCCTACGTCCTGCCTGGCATGGATGACCGCAGCCTGATTTTCGGCTCGCTGGCCAATGAAGGACACGGCATCTCCCGCTGGCGTCATGTCAGACTTCGCCATGATGCAGAACGTGTTGTGCTTCAAGATCTTATGGTGGACGTCAAACTCAACGCCGCGCCATGACACCAAACCTCATGGAGACTTCTCAGGTTCCATCTGGTTCCTGTTACCGCTTGCGTGGAGGGACACCGACGGCCAGCGCCTCCGGATAGCCGACGATGAATGGCGTGACCTTCTCTGTCTCGGTCATGGAGAATGGATATGGTCGCAGCTTTTCATGGTTTTGAAAAAGAAATCTTTGAGTTTTCTAAAGTTAACTTTAGATTTCTCAAAGTTTTCATGTTGGAAATCTTTCCCTATTTTTTTTATATAACTTGCTGATTCTAAATGATTTTCGCTTTTGCCAATGGCAAAAGATCCCAGTTGGCGGCCAGGTTTTCGGCGGAGAGGGACAGCAGGATGGCGCCGTGGGTGCGGCAGGCGGCGTCCCATTGGTCATCGTGGCGTTTCAGACGTTGGGCGACGGCAGCGCAGGTGGCCGAATCAAGGGAAAGGTTCCGCTTTTCGCCGTTTTCCGCATCGATGAGAGTCCAAAGCCCTTTTTGGGGATGAGGCGGGGCGTCTTCGGCGGAGCGCAGCTGGAGGAGACAGACGCGTCGGCTGTCTTGGCACAGCGTGTGGAGAAACGCCTCCGGGGCTTCCGGCCAAAGCAAATCACTGATGACCAAGCGAATACCACGTTTTTGCAGGCTGTTGGGAAAGCCGGAGACTGTTTGGCCGGGACTCACGGGCGCCTGAAAAACGCAGTCCCATTCCAGCGGCTCCAGCGGACGTGTTTCCCGCTGCCACAAGGCGCCCAGATGCCAAACGCGTAGGGTGAAGCCGCCATTGTCCGCCGCTTTGGCCAAGAGGGCGGCCAGGCCCCAGGCGGCGGCGGTCTTCAGAGGAGAGATGCCCATGGAGGCGGATTCGTCCAGCAGGATATCGCAGCGGGGTTCAATCTCCTCGCTGAATTGCCGCACCATCCATTGTTCGGTGCGGGCATGGACGAACCAATCCAGACGCCGCAGGTCGTCTCCGGGGCGGTATTCTCTGTATTCCGCGAATTCCAAGGCGTTTCCGGCTCCCCGTCCGGTGAGACGGCCATTGTAGCCATCGGTGTGGAGAGGGGCGGCAAGACGAAGGGATTCGGCCACTTTCAGGGCGGCGGCGATGATGTCCCGTTGATTGGCGTCAGGTTTCGCCATTGTTTTATAAGATGTTGATATAAAATGATTTATGAATTATTCAGAAGAGACGACCACGGAGACGCCATCAGGAATTACGGCGATGCGGGGCTGATGCCCCACACGTTCCATGGCCATGTCCAACGCTTCCTGCAAGGTGGAGGCGGCCTCCAAATGCATGCTACGGAGCAGCTCGTGAGGGCAGTCCGTGGTGACGACGATGACGGTATGACGGGACTGGATTCGCGCAAGGATTTGATATTGCCATTGATCCGGCGTTGTCTCGTCAGCGGGAATGTGGGCGAGCCGCTCCAGAAGCTGGTCGGGGCTGGATGAGGCGGCAAGAACATGGCGGAACGCCTCGCCGCCGTGGCCGTCGCTGCAGGAGGCGGCGATGATGATGACGCCGCCGTCCCGACAGGCTGCCTCGCCGGCGGTCATGCCCTTGACGGACTGGTAGACGTTCTGGTCCAGAGGATAGCCGCCGTTGGAGGTGATAACGATGTCGGATTTTGGTATCTTAATGCGGCAGAAGGAGTTAATGAAATCACAGCCGGCCTTGTGGGCGGCCTCCGGAGAGCCGGCGACGGCCTTGAGAATCTTCTTGTCGGAGTTGATGACCACGTTGAGAATGAAGGCCAGCTTGGCCTGTCGGGCGGCGGAGACCATGTCCTGATGGATGGGGTTGCCTTCAAGGCATCCTGTTCTGGCAGAAGGGCTTTGGATGAAGGCAGAGCAGTGGTTGGCCATGACGGTCTTGCGGGAGGCGATGCCGGGCAGAATGCATTTTCTACCGCCGGAGAAGCCCGCGAAGAAGTGGGGCTCGATGAAGCCAGTGCCGATGAGCAGATCACAGTCCAACGCGACGGTGTTGAGAATGAGGTCGCCGCCGGAGGGCAGTTTGCCGATTTGGCGCAGCGTGTGCGGGTTGTCCGCGTCATGGATGATGATCCGTTCCGTGGCCGCCAACTCCTCTCCCACCATGGCGTTAAGCTCCTGAGGAGTGGTTGCCCGATGGCAGCCCGTGGCCACCAGCAGGGTGATGGATAGGTTTGGAGCCCCTTGGCGGAGGCGAGCCAGCAGCGGCGGCAGCAGAATGCGGGTGGGGACGGGGCGAGTGTGGTCGCTGATGATGACGGTGGCTGTCCGTTTGCCCGCCGCCAGGTCCTCCAGCGGCAATGAGCCGATGGGGTGGTCAAGGGCCCGTTGGACCTCGGCCTGCTCATCGGAAGCAGGAAGTGGGGCAGGGGCTTCATAAATGCCGTTGCATAAGGAAGTTGGGATGTCCGCTTCCAAATGCCGTCGACCATAGGGGATGCAAATGTGCGTCATGGCAGGAGGGTGTTGTAGACTTCAGTGTGAACGCGCCTTGCCCAAGGGAAATAGCCTTGGCCCTTGCATTGCCGCGTGGGATGGACGGCGTTGGTCAGCAGACAGACCGCAATGTCGTCTTCGGGGTTAATCCAAAAGGAGATGCCCGTGAAACCCGTGTGGCCGAAGCTGTTGGGATGGATTCGCGCACCGCCGGAGCTCTCGCCGGAGGGGCTGTCCCATCCGAGACAGCGGGAGCTGTTTACCACCAGATTGGCGCGGCGCGTGAACTGCCGAAGTGTCTCTGGCCGGAAGAAACGGACACCATCTAACTCGCCGCCATTGAGCAACATGCGGGCGAAGCGCTCCAGGTCGGGAGCCGTGGAGAAGAGTCCTGCGTGACCAGCCACGCCGCCGAGCCAGCGGGCGTTTTCGTCATGGACGATGCCCTGCCATGGCTCCCCCGAATGGGTCCCCCCCACAAGACGGCATTCCGTGGGGACGCAGCGGGGGCGCTTTTCGGGCGGGGGATTGAAACCGCTGTCCGCCATGCCCAAAGGGCCGAAGAGTCGCTCCTGTGCCATGACGGCCAACGACCGCCCGTCCAAAGCGGAGAGGATTTCTCCCATGAGAATCATGCTGATGTCCGAATACACGGTGCATTGGCCAGGCGGATTTTGGAGCGGGACGGCGGCCAGAAGGCGGCGGCGGTCGTCGGCGGATTGGGGGGCGGTGTCTCCTATATTATAATAAGGTATAAAGGGAGGCAGCCCCGAACAATGGGCCAACAAATGGCGGATGGTGACGCGGCGGCGGTCGTCGGCGAATGGACTGTCTTGCGGAACTTCCAGAAATTCAGGTAGATAGGTGGAGACAGGGGCGTCCAAATCCAGAAGCCCCGCCTCATGGAGCTGCATGGCCAGAGA
Organism: Lentisphaeria bacterium; assembly: GCA_016288215.1. GTDB lineage: Bacteria > Verrucomicrobiota > Lentisphaeria > Oligosphaerales > Oligosphaeraceae > Tb-RUG-64. Next base: position 23,567 of record JAEEYQ010000022.1, read on the forward strand.
GGTGGTGACCACGACTTTGGTCACCGATGCCATGTCGAATAGGCTATCTTCCTGCACTGCAGGAGATTCTGTATACAGATAGTGGCCGGAGACCAGTCGGAGCAGGGGGCCGGACGAACGGCAGACGGACAGCACGGCGCAGGGGGTGCGTCGGTTTCGAATGCCGTCGTCTAAAAGCTGCTGCAGCGACATGGCTACGGAATGACCTTGTCCAAAATGGCCAGAGCTTCATCCATCTCGGCTTGATTGACCAAAAGGGATGGCATGAGCCGCAGGACGGTCTCGCCGGCGGTCAGCACCAAGAAGCGGTTCTGACGGCAGGCCGCGAAAACCTCCTTCACCTTGTCTCCCAAGTCGATGCCAATCATGAGCCCCTTGCCGCGCACCTCGCGGATGGCGGGGTGGCGTTCCTGCAGTTCCTTCAGCTTGCCGAAGATGTAGCTGCTGGAGCGAGCCACCTGGTCCATGACCTTCTCTTCCATCATGGTCTGGCAGACGGCGATGCCGGCCGCGCAGGCCAGCGGGGTGCCGCCGAAGGTGCTGGCGTGGGTGCCGGGCGTCAGCACGTCCCCATACTGCTGACGAACTTCGAAGGCCGCCAGCGGGAGGCCGTTGCCCAAGGCCTTGGCCATGCTCATGGCGTCCGGCTCAATGTCATAGTGCTGATAGGCGAAATAGCGGCCAGTCCGTCCCATGCCGCATTGGACTTCATCACACAGCATCAACAGGTTATGCTTGTCACAAAGCGCCCTGACTCCCTGTATGAATTCAGGGGAGGCGGGCAGGATGCCCCCTTCGCCCTGCACCGGCTCCAGCATGACGGCGGCCGTCTGGGGGCCAATCAGCGCCTCCACGGAGGCCAAATCGTTGAACGTGGCGAAGACGAAGCCCTCCACATCCGGCTCAAAGCCCTTGCGGTATTTGCTGCGGCCGGTGGCGGCCAATGTGGCTAACGTTCTGCCATGGAAGGAGTTGTCCATGCAGATAATCTGGTTGCGCCCCCCATGGGCGTTGCCCCAGCGGCGGGCGAACTTGATCATGCCCTCATTGGCTTCCGCTCCACTGTTGCAGAAAAAGAGTTTTCCGCCGAAGCTCATGGACGCCAAATAGTTAGCCAAGAGGGGCTGATTTTCGTTGTAGAAAAGGTTGGAGACATGGACCAGTTTGGCCGCCTGTTCGCAGATGGCCTGGGTCACCCGTGGATGGCAGTGGCCCAAGTTGCACACGCTGATGCCCATGGTGAAATCCAGATAGCGGTTGCCCTTGTCATCCCATACATAGGAGCCATTGCCGCGGACCAGCAGCAGGTCTCGATTGTAGGTGTGCATGACATGCTTTTCCTGCATCTGCAGAAGCTCATCGGATGTATAAGACATATAACCTCCTGTATGCCAATATGTTATGAGAATTCTACCTTGAAATGCTCAATGGGTGGCCTTTTGAATGATGTCGCGGTCGAAGTAGTTGATGCTCATGCCGGCATCTACAACCAAGGTCTGGGCGTTGATGCCGCTGGAGCGTTCGCTGAGCAGGAATGCCACCACCTGAGCCGGCTCCTCCGTCTGCAGGGCCTCATGGCGCGGCATGAGGCGTTCCGCGTAGAGATAGGCGTCGATGTAACCGGGGATGCCGGCGGAGGCGGAGGTCTTCAGCAGACTGGCGCCCACGGCGTTGACACGGATGCGAGGGGAGACGCTCTGGCTGAGGGACTTGGCCAAAAAGGCCACGCTGGAATCCAACGCCGCCTTGATGGGACCCATGTAGCCGTAGTTCTCCGACGCCATGCGCGTGCAGGAGATGCTCATGGTGACGATGGACGCGTGGTCGCTGAACAGGCTCTGCAGCTCGCGGCAGACTTGGACAAGGGAGAAGCAGGAGATGTCCATCGCCTGCAGAAAATCCGCCTTGGCGGTCTCGTGGAAGGGTTTAAGGCCATCGGAGAAATTGGCGAAGGCGATGGAATGGACCAGGCCGTCCAGACGATCCGTGAACGACGCCACGCGCGCTCGCAACGCGGCGATGTCCCTGTCATCCTCTACATCGCAGACAAGGGCGGCTGCATCGGCACCGACCAGACTTCGATTTTTATCCATAAGCTCTTGATTCTTAAAGACATAGATAATACGTGCCCCGGCCTCCGCCAAGACACGTGCAATGGCCCATGCCACGCTTCTCCGGTTCGCCACTCCCATGAGAAGAATGGTCTTATCCTGCAATTTTAAAAAATCCGACATCTTTCCGTCGCCTGATTGTTTCCATTGGCATATTGCATGTTCTGTAATATAGCCTGAATTGGCAAAGAGAAAATAGGCGGTGTTGCAGATTGGCGTTTCGCGTTTCACTTTTCAGGCACCGCCGTGCTTTAAGCTGCAAATTTGGAAGAGACTTGAGAATCGTTGGGGGGGCCACAATATTTTCCGTGTAATCCGTTTCATGTGTGACATGTTTTGGAATGGCGACATTGAAGCAAACACACCAATTTCACGGAGGTTTTATGAATAACAAGACGGGTCTTGTCATCTCATTGATTCTGAATGCCTTGCTTGCGGCGGCGGCGGTCTATCTCTATGGAGACAACACGCGGACAAAGGCGCTTTACAAAAATCTGGAGACCGATTATGGGGAGGCCTTGGACGCGACGGCGACGTTGGAGAAGGCCAATAAGCAGCTTCAGACCCAACTGACGACCATGGCCTCCGAAAACAACGGCGAAGACAAGGAGAAGCTGTTGGCGGAACTGGCCCGCAAGGACGAGGAGATCGCCCAGCTCCGCAACCGCAACGCGGAGGGCAGGGGGCCTGGCAGGGGACCTGGCAGGGGGCGTGGCCGCGGCGGCAACATGGAGGAACGCATGGAGCGGATGCGGGAGAACGATCCAGAACGCTTTGAGCGCATGCAGGCGGAACGTAAACGAATGGAAGAACTTCAGCAAAAACGGACGGAGTTCTTCGCGGACTACGACACCTCCAAGCTGCCGGCAGACAAGGCGGAGGTCTTCGAACGGTATCAGGGACTTGTGGCCAATCTGCAGAAATTCCGTGAAGACATGATGGCTGGCAACAACGTGGATTTCCGCGAGATGATGCAGAATGGCCTTGAGATGATGTCAATGACATCTGAAGTACGGGATATTCTGATTGACCAATACGCCTCCACGTTGGGGAAGAATTCCACGAAGGCGGCGGCGGAAATCAAGAACATCATCGACATGACATCCATGGGAGGCGGTTTCGGCGGCGGCTTTGGCTTCGGTGGTGGACCTGGCTTCGGTGGCGGGCCTGGTTTTGGAGGCGGACCTGGCTTTGGTGGCCCAGGCGGCGGCATGCCGCCACGTCCAGGAAACTAAAGAGAGTCCACAGAATACACAGAACGCAGACAGCCACCAGCGGCTGTCTGCGTGGAAATGTTTTAAATAGATAATAGGTAGTTAGTTACATAACAGAAGGCATACGGAATAAATAGAATTAAGAGTCCACAGAACACACGAAATAAACTGAACGCAGACAGTTGCATAAGTGTCTGTCTGCGTGTATTTTGTCTCAAATTGCTAAGGGCGAATTATTCCCAAATCCACACTTCCATTTCCCCTGGCTTCCGATTGGCCCACAGGAAATAGGGGACGGCTTTGAGCGTGATGGAGTCAAAACGTGGCTTCTCGTTGGAATAGAGCAACTTGTCTGCATCCCACTCTTTGCGGCACTGACGCAGCGCCTTGGCCTGAATCACAGGGATGCCGCCCAATGCAGCAGGCCCTTTGACCAATGCCAGTTTGCTGTCCTGCGGCAGACGGATGGCGCCCAGCTGGGGACCGTTGTCCGCCTCCTCCAGACAGTAGACCACGGGGCCGGCCTGCAGGGCGACTTTCCCATCATCTTGCCGCACAGCAGGATGCGCATAGACCCGCTGGGGTTGGATGGGCAAGTTGAGCTCCAGTTTGTCTCCCGTGGCCCAGGTCCGCGTGATGACGGCATAGCCTTTGCGAATCCGCTTGGCTAGACTGACGGGCTTGCCATTCACGGACAGTGTGGCGTTGGTGCACCAGCCGGGGATCCGCACCGCAAAGGAGAAGCGGACGGGACTGTCGAGTTTGAAGGCGAAGGAAATGGCGCCGTCCCATGGATAGGATGTCCGCTCGGTCACCTTCACCGTTGAGCCCTTGAGGGTGAATTCGCCGTTGCAGCTGGTGTACAGATGGGCCCAGAGGCAGTCGTCATTGGAGCTGAATAGATAGCTGCTGATGGAGGCCAGAAGGCGGGCGATGTTGGGCGGGCAGCAGGCGCAGCCGAACCAGGCCTGCCGTTCGGGGCTCTTCTGCTGGCTGAATTTGTAATAGGGCGGCGTGGAGGCCAGAATGTTGTCATAGAAGAAGCGTTTGCCGTCTTTGGAGAGACCGCTGATGATGCCGTTGTAGAGAGCCCGCTCCATGACGTCCGCATAGCGGGAGTCCACATCCAGCTCCAACATGTTGTGAGCGAAGAAGACGAGGGCGATGGAGGCGCAGGTTTCCGCATAGGCCTCCTCGTTGGGCAGATCGTAGTCGAAGGAGAAGCGTTCGCCGAAGCGGGAGGATCCGATGCCGCCGGTGATGTACATGCGGCGGGTCGTCACGTTCTCCCACAGGGTCTTGCAGGCGTCGATCAGCGTTTGGTCTCCCGTGTGTTTGGCGACTCCTGCCATGCCTGCGTACAGATAGCAGGCCCGCACCGCATGGCCTTCGGCGGTCTTCTGCTCCCGAACGGGCAGATGGGCCTGGAAGATGGCGTAGGGGAGGATGTTGGCGGGGGAGTTCATCCAGGCGGGGACATGCTCCTTTTCGCCACGCTTCACGGCCTCTTGCGAGAAGTAGTATGGCTGCTTGCCGCGCTCGTCGATGAAATAGCTGGCCAATTTGAGGTAGGCGTCCTTGCCGGTCACATCGGCCAGTTTGACCAACGCCAGCTCGATCTCCTCATGGCCGGGGTAGCCGTGCTTTTGGTTCTTGCCTGGCCCGAAGACCTTGCCGATGTAGTCCGCGTAGCGGCACATCACATCCAGAAGCGTCCGTTTTCCCGTGCCTTTGTAGTAGGCGACGGCCGCCTCGATGAGATGGCCGGCGCAGTACAGCTCATGCCAGTCCCGCAGGTTGGTCCACCGTTTGTCCGGCTCCACGGAGATGAAGTGCGTGTTCAGATAGCCGTCCGGCTGTTGAGCGGCGGCCATCCATGAGATGACTTCGTCCGTCTTCGCCTCCAGCTTCGGATCTGGATAGAGGGCCAGGCTGTAGCCGACGGCCTCAATCCATTTCGCCACATCGGAGTCCCAAAAGATGTGGGGCGGATTGGGCATGCCGGGCTTCCATTCCAGCTTCCATGCGTCCAGCCGGCCGGTGTTTTTGCACTGTTCGTATTCCGTGGGAAGCGTGATGTCGCGGTTAAGCTTTTGGAGACGCTGCCAAAAACCTGGAAGCAGTTTCACGTTTTTGACATTGGGGAAGGCGCTTTTCTGTGTCATGGATTTTCCTTGGGTTGAGTGACGAAATCACTATGAAAATAACATAGCACGTCCTTGGAAAATTAGCAATAAGCAATTAGGAATTGGAAGTTTTGGAATTTGGATTTTGCCCAATGGCATCATAGGCGATGGCTTTGCCTTCGAAGTTTTGAAAGACGGCGGGGCATCCATCAATTTGGGACAGAACAGTTTGTGGCTCCAAACGGATTTTTCCGCCGGCTTCAGGCAAATCAAAGGCAAAGGTGGGCAAGGCCAGTCCGCTGACGCGACAGCGCAGGGCGTCCATGAGTTCCAGGCCACGTTTCAAGCCTGTGCGAAAGTGGGTGGTGCCCTGCACGGGGTCGCCGTGGAAGAGGTAATAGGGCTTGACTTTGATTTTCAAGAGGGACGTGAAAAGGGTGCGTAGGGTGTCCGCATCATCGTTGACGCCTTTCAGCAGCACGCTTTGATTGACCACGGGAATTCCTTCCCGTAGCAGGTTGCGGATGCCGACGGCGGCGGTTTCCGTCACTTCCCATGGATGGTTGAAATGGGTTGCGAGCCAGATGGTGCAGGGGACATGGCCAAGTTTCCCGCAGAATTCAGGCGTCAGCCGTTGGGGTAGGGTGACGGGAACGCGGGAGCCGATGCGAAGCACTTCGATTTGCGGAAGGGCGGCGAATCGGTTCAGCAGGTTCAGAAGCGTGTCGTCGGGAAGCATGAAAGGGTCACCGCCGGAGATCAGCAGCTCGCGAATTTGCGGATGATGGCGGATATAGCCGCAGGCCTCCTCCAGTTCCGTGGACGTGGGCGGCGGCAGGGCATCCGCCCAATGGCGTTTCCGCATGCAATGGCGGCAGCGAACGGCGCAGGCGCTGCAGCAGAGGAAAAGTGCGCGGTCTGGATAGCGGTGCACGAGCCGTGGCACGTGGGCATAGGCGCCTTCGCCAAGGGGATCGGGCAGCGCCGTCTCTGCGTCCAAAAGCTCTTCGCAAGATGGAACGCATTGCCGTAGAATGGGATCGGAAAGTTGCGGCGAACGGGCGAGGCCGAGATAATAGGGCGTGGCGAACATGGGATAACGCTGTTCGCAGGCGTCATGGTCGTGGAATGTGTGCGGTGGAAGATTCAGCCAGCGCTCCAGGTCGCGCAGGGAAGTGATGGCATGCTCCAGCTGCCAAGATGCGGTCCGCGTTTCATCCATGGCTCAGGCCCGTTCCATTTCAAGAGCCTGCAACACAGCATGATAGATGTCCTCTGGCGCGGCCATGCGACCGGCTCCATCCTGTCCGCAGGCCACATGACCGGTTTCGGGCCCCACGAAGAGGACGCCGCGTTTCCGCAGAATGTCGCAGTTCTCCTGCACAGCGGGATGCATCCACATGTTGGGGTTCATGGCGGGGGCGACCATGACGGGGCCGCGGTGGGCCAAATAGCAGGTGGACAGCGCGTCGTCCGCAATGCCATGGGCCATTTTTGCGAGGCAGTTGGCGGTGGCGGGGGCAATGACCAAAAGCTGCGCCTGATGAGCCAACTCCACATGGCCGGGGCGCCAGTCGGGAACGTTCCACAAATCCGTGATGACGGGTTGGCGGGACAGCGTGAGGAAGGTATGCGGGCAGACAAGCTTCTGGGCGGCGGCCGTCATGATGACATGGACCTCCACCCCTGCCTTCACCAATCGGCTGGTCAGGTCAGCGGCCTTGTAGGCGGCGATGGAGCCGGTTACCCCAAGAGCAATGACAGAAGTCTTTGATGGGGAAGAAGTTGCTTTCATTTTTCCGCCTCCAGTTTCGGCGTGACGGACGTTCGGCAGCGGGCGGCGGCCAGAATGGCGAACAGCTCGTCGGCTGCCGTCTCCGCCACATCGTTGATGACTACATAGTCGTATTCCCGCCAGGCCTGAAGCTCCTGCATGGAATTGGCGAGGCGGCGCTGAATGCTCTCCTCCGTCTCCGTGCCGCGGCCCCGAAGACGACGCTCCAGTTCCGCGCGGGACGGCGGCGCGATGAACACCGTCAGCAGGGAGGCGGCTAGTAGGGTGTCGTTCTGAAGGACGGCACGGGCCTGCCGCATGCCCTGCACATCGATGTCCAATAGGATGTCCTGACCGTTCTGGATGCGCGGCGTGACTTCGCTGCGAAGTGTGCCGTACCAGTTGCCGTGGACTTCCGCGCATTCCAGAAACTCTCCGGCTTCCTTGCGGCGAATGAATTCATCTATTGCAAGAAAATGATAGTCCTTGTCATCAATCTCTCCTGGTCGAGGAGCCCGCGTGGTGCAGGACACTGAGAATTGCAGGCTGGGGCATTTTTTCATCAGGAGGCCGCACACGGTGGATTTGCCGACGCCGCTGGGGCCGGAGAAGAGGAGGGCGGTTCCAATCGTCATGGCTGTTTCCCTTCTGGAGCTTCTATTGTAACTGGAGCTTCTATTGTAAATAGGATGGGTTTGCCGCCATAGTCCAGATCAGCTCGATTCAGGATGTCTTCGAGAGGGGCGGCGCCGGCGGGCTTTGGCAGATGGCTGTTCTCCTCATACAGGAAGACGTTGATGTGCGAGTCAGCCTCCCGGATATGTGCGGGACAGGCTAACGCACGGCGCACGAAGATCTTACGTTCCACGATGGACTCCATACGCGGCGCGAGCACCTGCACGGCCTTGGCGATTTGCAGTCCCGCGTTGGCGGGGTACCACGTTTCGGCGAGGTGGAGATCCTCCTCCGCCTCCTTCCATTTACCTTCCAGCTGAAGGATTTTGGAACGGCGCAGATAGAAGGTGCCGCGGTGGGGCGCCCGCCGGATGAGCTGGTCCGCCGCGTTCAGGGCGACGGCCATGTCGCCGACGCTTTCCGCCAGCTCGTAGCGCGTGCGTGCCGCCGAAACGAAGAAGGGCAGCTGGCGGGAGACGGCTTCCAGTTCCTGAAACAGCGTTTGCGGCGAGGGGGGCGAGGGACGGGGCAAAGTGGCGGAATGAGGAGTCCGCAGCTGGTCTAGCTGTCGGCTGACGCGTTCATAATGAAGCTCCCCTGGCAGACGGGCCAATGACAGGAGACACAGCAGGGCCAGCGCCGCTGCGGCAGGTGCCCAGCTTTTCCACCAGGTTATAGATAAAGTTGTATATTGTTCTGTGTCAATGACTTCTGATTTTTGCTCGGCTGGCATGGCCAGAAGGCAGACGATGCCCATGACATAGAGGCTACCGGGGATGATCTCCAAAAACTGGAAGCAGGAATGGATCGCCCAAGCGGTGGCTCCCATGCAGAGCGCCGTCATGAGCCACGGATTGCGTTCGTGGTTGGCGCGGAACAGGCCGCCTGTGAGAAGAAAAGGCAGGGCGATGCCGCACAGCGCGGCGAGGGCACCGGCCAGACCGCATTGGCAGGCAATGGACAGCAGAAAGCAGTGGGGGTCTCGAACTTCCTCTGCGCCAATGGCTTTCAACCGCTGATACCACGGAAAGAATTCGCCCAGGCCCACGCCGCAGAAGGGCGCGTCGTGGAACAGCGTCGCGGCGACGCGGCAGTATTCCAGTCGGGCGGAGGCGGAGGCGGTGCCACGGCCGATTTTGCCGCTGGCGACGATGGCGATGAGCGCCACGGCGCAGACGGCGGCCGCGATGAGAAGCGGAGCTCGCCATCGTCTCAAAACCGGCAGACAGAGGATGCCGATGCAGAGGCCGCCCATCGCGCCGGCCAGGGCACCGCGGCTGCCGCTCCAATAGAAGGCACCCGCAAAGACGGCCGCGCCGAAGGCCACAAAGAGGATGCGGCTGACCTTGCGTGGCTCAAAATGGCTGCCCCATTCATGGAGACGGAGGAGCGTCAGCGGCGCCAACAGCAAGAGAAGGGAGGCATAGACATTGGGGTCGATGAAAGTTCCGGAGACGCGGGTCTGCTCCATCTTCGCCAAAAACGTGCCGCTGCTGTCGACGATGGAGCCGTCCGCCAGCGCCTGTCGGGCGGCCTCCAACATTTCCTTTCGTCCCCAAAAGTGCTGATAGCCGCCATGGAGGGCGCAGAGCAGAGCGGTTGCCGCAAGTATTTGGGTCAGAATTGGATACAGCAACGGATCAGCCTTATGGCTTCGCCAGATGGCCATCAGGAGGCAGACGAGGCCGCCGATGTGCCACAGCCATTGAATCGCATAGTCCCATTCTGTCGTGTGAACGAGACCCGCAAATCCGCTGAGCAGAAGGAGACTCCAGACCGCGACGGGGACGGCACTTTTGTCCATGCGGAACGGCTGACGATGGATTGCCAGCGTCGCCAGAAGGGCGATGCCGCACAAGGCCGGAAGGAGGAAGTTGGGGTGCGCATCGAACAGCAGCCATTCCAGCCAGGTCATGGGCATCTGCGCCTGTTCCTTTCCCATGGCGAGGCTGCCAAATTTTATGGGCAGAAGGAAGACAATGAAACAGAGGAAGATACGCAAGACGATGGCCGCCCGACTGACGGACGGCATGGCGGTCTGCGTTTTCATTTCCTTTTTCACAATGCGACGAGGGAAATTAGGAATTGGGAATTTGCGGGCTAAGGGGCGTCGACGATGGGGGCGGGGGCGGATTCTGCGCATCGTCATGGTGTTGTCCATTGGCGGCTTCGCCACGGCGTCCTTCCTGGCGGCGGCGATCTTTGCGTCCGCCACCTTCTGGCCGCTGGCCCCTCGGCTCCTCATTCCGTTCTTCCCGCCGCTGCTGTGGACGTTCATCCTTCCCACGGTTCACGCCTGCCTCGTTGCGACGGTCGTTCTTGTTCTTGTGTGGCTTTTGTTGACCGTTGGAATTGTTCTCATGGTGGGCCATCTTACCCATGGCCGAGGCCGCTTTGGCCTGTCGCTGATGGGACGCAAAGGCCCCAAGGCGCGGCTCATTTCGTGACGGTGTCCCATTGCCGTTGCCGCCGTTGCCGCCGTTGCCGCCGTTGGCATGGCGGTTTGCCGTTGTCTGCGGCTCGTTGTCGCCGCTTTGGCTCTCCGTGTCGTCGGTTGTGGCGGCGGTCTGCTGGGCCTTCCGCTCCTCCGCCAACTGCTGATAGACATCCGCCTCGTATTGCAGACAGCATTTCAGGCGGCCGCAGCAGCCGGAGATGTTCTGCGGATTGAGGGAAAGCCCCTGCTGTTTTGCCATCTTCACGTTGATACTGCTGAAGCTGGGCAGAAAACTGGCGCAGCAGAATGGACGGCCACAGGTACCGATGCCCCCTAGAACGGCGGTCTCGTCGCGGACTCCAATCTGCCGCAGCTCCACCCGCATGCGGAACAGGGCGGACAGGTCCCGCAGCAGTTCGCGGAAATCCACCCGCCCCTCTGCGGAGAACTGGAAGATGATGAGTTTGCTGTCGAAGGCATAATGGGTGTGGATGAGTTTCATCTCCAGATTGTGGGCCTTGATTCGGTCCAATGTCTGCAGATGGGCCTTGCGGGCCTTTTCGTCGTTTTCCTTGGCCACCGCCTTGTCCTCTTCCGTGGCAAGGCGCACGATGACGGGAAGCTTCTGCCCTTCAATGTGCCGTCCCTTGTTCTCCTTCAGCCATTTCTGTTCATAGGCGGCCGCGTCCGCAATGTCCTCCGTCCCCGCCTTGACGATGGAGGCGAAGTCCATGTAGCGTTCACAGCGGACGATGACCTGGTCCCCTTTCTTCAGGTTCAGCTCAAAGTCCCCAAGGCTGTCATATTCCAGCCCGTTGGAGACGCATAATTTGTATAATCGCATCATATGTGGAATTCACCGATTTGATTTGCGTAAACGACAATAACAATTATCTTGAAAGGCAGACTTTTGTCCGTCTGTCCATCGAAACTCACACGCAGCGTTCCATGACATCTCCCGCAACAATTGCAACTCTCCAAAAACCAACGGTTTGCGCTCTTTTAGGCAAGCTGGGGGCCATGCTGTGTCAGCTTGGCCGCACGCCCGCCATGAGACTGGGCATCTTCCTGCTAGTGGTCAACATCCCCTTCGGCTACGCCTGTATTGCTCTAAGTGTTTGCATGGGAGCCTCTTCGGGCGGTGCCATATGGAAATGGATCGGCATGGGGGGATACGGGCTGTCGTGGCTCATGCTGGCGGCGGGAACCTGGCTTGCGGGAAGTCAGGCGAAGCGCCAGCTGTCCTCTCGGGTGCGCTGCCTTTTCAAGGGCTGGCGCCGTCTCCGCAGAGCCCGCCAAAACAACGGGAAGTGAAGCATTGCAATAAAACGCATGCAAAAAATTGCGTTATATTGCAAATTCATTCCCCGATTTATGGATTCAGGTGTTTTCTGTGCCGCCCTCCTGAGCTTTGGCAAGGGCCTCCTGCAGTTCTGCAACCTGCTTGACCAGAGTCTTTACCGTGGTATTCAGCTTTTCGATGCGGGCGATGTTCAGCATCTGCTTCGCAAACTCCTTCCGCTCCACGGCGGGAGTGCCGAACATGATCTTGCCTGGGGCGATGTCTTTGGAGATGCCGGCCTGAGCCATGACGATGGCACCGTCCCCCAGCCGCAGATGTCCCGCCGTGCCGGCCTGACCCGCCAGAATGACGCCGTTGCCGAGAATGGTGCTTCCCGAAATGCCGGCCTGGGCCACGATGAGGGAGCATGCGCCAATCTGCACATTGTGGCCGATCTGGACCAGATTGTCGACCTTGGTGCCCCGTTGAATCCATGTGCGTCCGAAGCGCGCGCGGTCCACGCAGGAATTGGCGCCGATTTCCACATCGTCGTCCAGCTGCACGATGCCGACCTGCGGCACCTTCTCATGGCCTTGGGGGCCGGAGTTGTAGCCAAAGCCATCCGCGCCAATGACCACGCCCGGATGGAGGATGACGCGGTTGCCCAAAAGGCAGCGTTCGCGGACGACCACGCGCGGATACAGCAGACAGTCTTCGCCGATTTTGGCCTTTTCGCCGATGAAACAGCCCGCTCCAATGACGCTGTGGGCGCCGACAACCGCTCCCGCGCCGATCACCGCGCAGGCTCCCACATGGACCCCTTCGCCGATGACCGCCGTCTCATGGACCACCGCCGTCTTGTCGATGCCAGCCGGATAGGTCACTGGCGGAGGCGTAAACAGCGCGACGACGCTGCTGAAGGCCTTGGACGGATCCGCGCAGACAATCCACGCCCGCCCATCGGGAACCGGCTCTCCATAGCTCTCTGGAACCAGCACCACGCCTGCCCGCGAGGGCAGAACCTGCTCGATGTACTTCTCATTGCCGAGGAAGGAGACGTCCGTCTCCAGCGCCTCCGTCAGGGAGGCCACGCCGGTCAGGCCGTGGGGGCAATTTCCCTTCAGCGTTCCGCCGACCAGAGCGGCGAGCTCGCTGCATGACTTCTCTATGAGCATGGCTGATTTCCCTCTATTGTGTCACGATTACTGTAAATCTAGCGAATATGCTAATTCGCAATGAGTTATGGCTCATCGGAAGCGGCTGGTTTATCCGCTTCGGCCGCCTTGCGGCGGTTGCGGATGGCTTCGTAGCGCTCCTTGGCCTCCTTCAAATCCGCCTCATGGCCTTTGTTGACCAATTCGATGATGGTGTTCGTGATCTCCTTTTCAACTGGATACACCAGCAGTGGCGGAACCCGGTTCAAGGTGCGGCCGGAGACCTCGTAGAGCATGTCGATCTTCTGATCCGCCGCATATTTGCGGATGATGTTCAGCAGGTCAGCCACCAACTCGTCCTCCGCCTTGCCCCTTTCGCGCTGCAGGCTCTGCAGGCCCTCCTGACGGAACCGCTCCAGCTCCTGCCGTTTGTTGCGGAAATGCTCCAGACGGACCTGAAACTTGCGTTTGGCCTCTTCCCGCGTCGCCTCGCCGGCCAGGTCGTTGCGGGCTTCCGCCTCGTATTTCTGCACCTCTTTGGCCACGGCGTCCACTTCGTCCCGTATCAGCTCCAGATGTTCGTCAAAATTCTGTTTCTGCTGTTCGAAGATGATGTTGGCATTGACGGTCTTGTAGTATTCCTCGAAAATCTTCTCCATATTGACAAAGGCGGTCTTCTCCTGTGCGCTGGCCATCAGGCAGGCCAGAGAAACAAACGCGATCACTTTCGCAAACTTCATGTTGTACTCCTCTATGGATTCGTTGAATGAAAGAATGTCGCACGCTACAGTTCGCATGCGGGTTAATATATGGCTTCAACACACATTTTGAAACTTGAATGAAGGGAAAACCCTCTTCTGACGAATAGGACTGGCAGGGCGAATCGCCCCTAATTCCTAACTCCTTTAATTGCTATTTGCTAATTCTCAAAGAGTTCCTCCATTTGGGTGATGGCGGCGGCGCTTCCCAGGGCCACGGCGTGGCTGATGGCCTCCTTGGCCTTCTCCTTGTTGATGGGGGTGCCGACACCGTGGTAGAGGCACAGCCCTTTGTGCAGACAGCCCTCTGGATCCTCCTGCGCGGCGGCTTTGCCGTACCAGAAGAAGGCCTCCGCGCCGTTGGTTTCGGTTCCTCTGCCGTTTTCATAGCAGAGGCCCAATTGGACTTGGGCCGGTCCATAGCCCTGTTCCGCAGACAGTTTGAACCAGCGGAAGGCCTCCTTGTCATCGGCGTCCACCCCTTCGCCATTGAGAGTGGCCATGCCCAGACAGTATTCCCCAAGAAAATCCCCTTGATCCGCCGCGTCGCGGAAGTACGCCGCCGCTTTTTTCAGGTTGAGCGTCACGCCTGCGCCTTCGCGGTAGCAGCTGCCAAGGGCCACTTGAGCTGGCGCGTAGCCGGATTTGGCGGAGTTTTCGTACCACGTGGCCGCCTGATCGGAGTTCTTTGCGGTTCCGATGCCATGCTGATAGCAGTAGGCCAGTTTGGCCTGCGCCTCCGGATCGCCATCCTGCGCCGCCAAAATCAACCAGCTAAAGGTCTCAGGGTAATTGACTTCCACGCCGAGGCCCCGTTGATAGCAGTCGGCCAGACGGACTTGAGCGCGGGTGTCTCCGGCTTCCGCCGCCTCCTTGAGAAGGGCGACGGCCTCGCTGGCGGTGGCGGCGGGGCCCAGGCCATTCAAAATCATGAAGGCGACTTTCCTCTTGCTGGTGATGTCTCCGGCGGCGGCGCGGATGCGGAGGTATTTCATGGTGATTTCGTAGTCCCCTTGGGCTTCCGCGATGATGGCCACCTTGACTTGGGCCTCCGCGACGCCGTTGTCCGCCGCTTGCGTGTACCAGTGCATGGCGCTGTCCAGGTCTCGGGTTACGCCGATGCCGCCGTCATAGCAGACGCCCAAATTGAACATGGCCGGGCCGCTGCCCTTTTCCGCCGCCTGACGAAACAGCTCAATGGCCTTCTTCACATCCTGCTTGACGCCGCCAATGCCCTCAAAGTACATTTTGCCCAAGGCTAGCTGCGCATTGGGGTTGCCGGCCTTGGAGAGCTTCTCCAGATGCTCCACGGAGACCTTGTCCTCCTTTTTCGTGGGGGTTGTCTCCTTTTGACGCCGACGGGCGGGGGAGTCCTCCTCGTTAAAGGTGGGGATGTCGCTGTCCGCCGAGGTTTTGGTCTTTTTGGAGGTGAAAGGCCAGAACGCGTTGGCGGGCAAGGCGATAAAGATGGCAAAGCAGACCAGAAGAAAATGTTTCATGGCGATGGGGGTGTTGTTTGCTCTGGACAATTGTTGTGGAAATTAATGTAAATCTCGGTGGACAATATACAAATCCGCGAGTCCGTTTACCTTTCGCCTTTTGTGAATTGCATGACCCGTTTCATGGAAAATCGGTGGCAATAGGGGAGATGGGGCAGTACTTCGCGGTTTTGGGCTTATATTATATAAGGAATAAGAAACAGTTCTTTGGACAGAGACGACGGCGGAAAGTTCCCGCCCGCCGCCTCGGAAGGCGCGATTTTTTGCATGAAAACAGGTGACAATTCAGAAGAAGTCCACAGAAGAGCACATGGAAAGACACAAGAGCCCCTGACGTCTGCTCCCTTTTTGCTAAAGCGTCTAGCGGGATTTGACTTGTCTTTTCTGTTGATTCTGTGGATCTTAATGCGGTTCTGAATAGATATGGAAAGGGCAGGAAAGAAGATGGGCGGTGTGTACAGATTGGCGGCGGCGGTTCCGGAGCTTCGCGTTGCGGATCCCGAAACCAATGCGGAGCGGATTGGCGATTTGTGGCGGGCGGCCCTCGGCAAAGGGGCGGGTTTCGTCCTGTTTCCCGAATTGGCGCTTAGCGGCTGCAGTTGTGGGGATCTCTTTGGGCAGCCGCGACTTCTTGAGGCGTGCGAGACGGCGCTGCAGGCCCTTGCCGCCGTCACGGCCGGCAGTCAGGCGGTGATGATGGTGGGCCTTCCCGTCGCGGATGGCGTGCGCCTCTACAACGGGGTGGCGGTGATTCAGAATGGCCGGATTTTGGCCATTGTCACCAAATCAGTCCTTCCGGAGACACGGGGGCATCGGGAGCGGCGGTGGTTCAGCGCGGCGCAGCTGGGCACGACGCTGACCCTTGGCTGCCAGACCGTGCCCTGCGGGCCGGGGCTGTTGCTGGCGGCGGGCGAGGTGTCCTTCACCATTGAGATTGGGCAGGATATGGAGGCGTTGCTGCCGCCGGCGGCCAATGCGGCGCTGAACGGCGCGGAATTGGTCTTCCGTCCCGCGGCGGAGCTGGCGGTGGCGGGTGGCATGGCGGCGCTGCGGAGCGCGGTGTCGGCCCATAGCCGTCAGCTGTGCGGCGTGGTGATCTCCTGCGGCGCCGGTGTGCACGAATCCACAGGCGGCGGCGTCTATGGCGGCCAAGTCTGCGTGGCCCAAGCCGGAGATGTCATCGTGGAGGATAGCGGTTTCCACCGCAGCGGCCATCTTGTTTTGGCGGACGTGAAGCCGGATTGGATGCGGCATCTGCGGAGAACCCAAACCCATTGGAAGGACATGCCCTATTGTCGGTTGCAGCCAGTTCGTCTCGCGGCGCCGACGACGGCTCCCGACTGGACGCATTTTGCCGTGAAGCCCCATCCCTACGCGCCGGAGGAGCCGGATGCAAGCGCCGTTTGGTGCCGTGAGCTACTGAACATCCAGGCCGCTGCCTTGGCAGGTCGAATGGAAGCCGCCCGCGCGGAGCGAATGGTCATGGGCTTCTCCGGTGGACTGGACTCCACGCTGGCTCTGCTGGTCTGCGCGGAATGCTGCGACCTGCTGAATCTGCCCCACAGCAAAATCTGCTGTCTCACCATGCCGGGCTTCGGCACAACCAGCCGGACCCGCGGCAATGCGGAGAGTCTGGCGACCGCATTGGGCGTGGAATTCCGTGCAGTGGATATTCAACCATCTGTCCTGCAACATTTTAAGGATATAAACCATAATCCGGGGCAGCACGACGTGGTTTATGAAAACAGCCAGGCGCGGGAACGGACGCAGATTCTCATGGACATTGCCAACGGGATGAACGGACTGGTCGTCGGCACGGGAGATCTTTCGGAGATCGCCTTGGGATGGTGCACCTTCAACGGCGACCATATGGCCATGTACGGCGTCAATGGAAGCATTCCCAAGACGCTGATGCGGACCATGGTGGAGTTCTATGCGGCGACGCATCCGGCCCTCGCGCCTGTCCTGCGGGACATTCTGTCCACGCCTGTCTCCCCCGAATTGCTGCCTGGCGCACAGGAGACGGAGCGGATTTTGGGCAGCTACGAGCTTCATGACTTCTTCCTGTACCATTTTGTGAAGTATGGCGAAGGGCCTGACATGCTGCAGGCTCTGGCGGAGCACGCCTTCGCGTCCATCCATGATGCGGCGGAAATCCGTCAGGCGCTGTCTCTGTTTGTCCGTCGCTTCTTTACGCAGCAGTTCAAACGGAACACCTCACCCGACGGGCCCAAGGCATCGGAAATCTCCCTTTCGCCTCATGGGGACTGGGAGATGCCGTCGGACGCTTCGTTCCATGCATGGAGGACGGAGTGACCATGGGCGGGGAGCTTTTCATTCGCAAGGGGCGGGAGGCGTCGCTGCTTCGCCGTCATCCGTGGGTCTTCTCCGGCTCCGTGGACCATGTGAGCGGCGACCCGCAACCCGGAGACACCGTGGACATTCGTGACAGCGAAGGGACATGGCTGGCCAGAGGGGCCTATTCGCCGCTGTCCCAAATTCGCGCCCGCATCTGGACATGGCGGGAGGCGGAGCCGGTGGACCGTGATTTCTTCCGCCGACGGCTGGCGGACTGCCTCGCCTATCGGCGTCGTCTGTCCATGGATGACTGCAGCAACGCCTGGCGGCTGGTCCATGGAGAGGCGGACGGCCTGCCCGGCTGTGTGGTCGACAAATACGGCCCCTATTTCGTCTGCCAGTTCAGCACCGTGGGCGCGGAGCGCTGGAAGCAGGATATGGCGGCGTGTCTCATGGAACTTGAGGGCACGCGTGGCGTCTATGAACGGTCGGACGGCGATTCGCGGCAGCGGGAGGGACTTGAGCCAAGCTGCGGCGTCCTGGCGGGGGAGGAAATTCCGGAACGCTTTGAGGTTCAGGAACATGGACTTCGCCTATGGGCTGACTTGAAGCGGGGGCACAAGACCGGCTATTACCTCGATCAGCGGGACAATCGGGCCCTTCTGTGGGACTGCGGCGGCCTGGAGGTCCTCAATTGCTTCAGCTACAGCGGAGGTTTCGGAATCCGGGCCGCGTTGGGCGGCGCGGCTCATGTGGTTCAACTGGACGCCTCGGCAGACGCGCTGGAGCTGGCAAAGGCGAATGTATCACTTAACAGCTTGCCGGACAGCATGTTCGACTATGTTCGGGACGATGTGTTCCATTGGCTTCGTCAATGCCGTGACAGTCGCCGCTCCTTCGATGTCATCGTGTTGGATCCACCGAAATTCGCGGACACGCAGCGTCAGCTGGAAAAGGCCTGCCGCGGTTATAAGGACATTAACCTGCTGGCGGCGAAACTCTTACGACCTGGTGGACGACTGCTGACTTTCTCCTGCTCCGGAGCCATGACCCCGGAGCTGTTCGCCAAAGTGGTGGGGGAGGCGTTTCAGGACGCGGGCCGTCTGGCACGGGTCATGGGCGTGCTTTCTCAGGCTCCCGACCACCCGCTGGCTGTAAATTTCCCGGAGGGCCATTATCTTACAGGATTGGATTTGGCCATCCGCGAGGACTCCTTCTAAACCATGCAACTCGGACTCTCTCAACAACAGAAACTGAAGCAGGAAATGTCGATGGGGCTCAATTTGAGTCCCCAGCAGATTCTGTCCCTCCATGTGCTGCAGGAACCCGCTCTGGAGCTGCAGCAGCGAATTGAGGCGGAATTGGTTCAGAATCCCGTTTTGGAAATCACGGGCAACAGCCATGAAATCAGCGCGGGCGACCTGATGGGAGAGGCCCAATATCCTTCCACTTCCATGGACAGCGCCGCCCGCATGGTGGAGAAGGACGAAAGCCTCACCGATCAGGTGCGGGAGGATTGGGAGGACGGCGTCCTGCCTGACATGGCGGATGGACAGCGCTTCGACAGCGACAGCGAGGAGCGTCGTCGCCACTTCTTCGACTCCCTCAGCACGGAACCCTCTTTCTTGGACAGTCTCCATGAACAGCTTATGGACGTCATTCCTCCTGAACGGGAGGATTTGGCGCAGGCGACGGAGACGGTATTGGGCAATTTGGACGACACGGGATATTTGAAGGCCAGCGACGCGGAAATCGCGGCCGGGGCCAACGTCCCCCTGGAGGTGGCGCAGGAGGCGGTGAAATGCGTTCAACACCTTGATCCACCGGGACTTGCAGCACGAGATCTGCGGGAGTGCCTCCTGCTTCAGCTGGAGCGCAGCCGTGAAAAGGGCAGCTTGGCGTGGGACATCGTGGACCGTCATCTGGATGAGCTGGCTCGAAACCACATCCCCAGAATCGCCAAGGAGCTGGATGCGGAAGTTGCTGAGATTCAAGAGGCTGTTGAGCGGATTCGACGGCTGGAGCCCCGCCCAGGCCGACTGCTCTCCCCAAAGACCGCCGCCATTGTGGAGCCCGATCTGATTTTCGAGAAGGATCCTCAGGGCGAATGGACGGTGCGGCTGAATCGCGAGCTGATTCCGCGGCTCGGCATCTCCACGATGTACACGGACATGCTGAAATCGACGGACATGTCCTCCGATGACCGAAAGTACCTGAAGCAGCAAATCGCGAGCGGAAACACGTTCATTAACGCTATATCCGTGCGCATGAGCACGTTAGAGAAGCTTGGCCATGAAATCATCGAGTATCAGAGCGACTTTTTGGAGGCGGGTCCGGAGGCGCTGCATCCGCTGACCATGCGGCAGGTGGCGGAGGATTTGGAGCTCCATGAGACGACCATCAGCCGTGCCGTGGCTGGAAAATACGCCCGCACACCCCATGGGCTGGTGGCGTTGCGGGACTTCTTTGCGGCGGGCTATCAATCGGCCATGGGGGACGATGTGTCCAGCCGCGCGGTCATCGCGAAAATCACGGCCATTGTCAACGGCGAACCCTCTGATAAGCCCTATTCGGATCAGAAGATTGTGGAACTCCTTGCAAAAGAAGGACTTAATATAGCACGACGGACTGTGGCCAAATATCGGGAAGAGGCGGGAATCCCTGCCGCCAGTCTGCGAAAAATTCACAGTTAGTCGTTTTTTCTTCATAGTTCTGGAAGCTCAAATCTTCTGGGAAAATTGCGAATAGTTAATTCCTGATTGCGAATTATAAAGGATTTATATGGGATTGTCATTGGAGAAATCGTGGGAAAAGGGGTTGCATCCCTGCCCGTCTTGCGGCAAGATGGTGGAGCTAGGGGCGTTGCGTCCACTGGAGATGAATAGTTGTCCCCATTGCGGGGCGCCGTTCTTTGCGCCGAAGCGCATCGGGGCCTACTGGCTGGTGGAGCCAGCGGGGGGCGGCGGCATGGGAAGCGTCTATAAGGCGGTCTCTGAAAAATATCCGCAACGTCTTCTGGCCGTGAAGGTTCTGGCGCGGATTGGACGGGAGGCGCCGGGCAACATCCATGCTCTGCTCAACGAAGTGACCATCGGCTCTCGGCTGACGGGCTGCGATGGTGTCGCCGCCTGCATTGACGGCGGTTACGAAGATGACGAATATTTCACGGTCATGCCCTTCGTGCAGGGGGAACGGCTGGATGAGCGGCTGGAGCGGGAGGGGAAACTGCCTCCGGAGGAGGCCTTGCCGCTTGCATTGCATCTTATTGCAGCAGAACAATTTATATATAATCATGGCTATCTGTACCGCGACATGAAGCCGGAGAATGTCATCATCACTCCGCAGGGGCATGCGGTGCTTATCGACTTTGGCCTTTGCGTCAGTCGCGAAAAGGCTCTGAACCCCTCTGCGGAATTTGTGGAAGGTTCCCCCTATTATCTTCCGCCAGAACGACTTCTGGGTGAGCCAGAAGATGTCTGCAGCGAAATCTACAGCCTCGGCATGGTCCTTTACCATGTGCTTAACGGCGCCACCTACTACGACTCCGGAGAACTGGAGGCACTGGCGCGGCGGCATGTGGGCAAACTGCGGATCGCCTCCTCCAGCAAGATGCAGGCCATCCGGCCGGACATCGCCGCTGTCCTGACGGAAATGCTGCGGCAAGAGCCCGCTGACCGTCCTCAGTCTTTCCATGAGGTATATGAGGCATTGGCCGCGTTGATAATTAGCAAATAGAAATTAGTAGTGTAAAAGAGGAGGTTTTGCAACTGACTGGGTATGAGGAGGGCCGTGATGTACCATAGAGAATATATCATAACTGCAAAAAATTGAATAAAATTGAAAAAAGATGAGACTTCCCTGTTTGACTTGCCTGAAGGATGTGCTATCTTTTGTCAGTGTACAATAGAAATCGATTCATTGACAAGATGAAGGGGAGACGCATCTATGGGAAAACCATCCAATAACAAACCCATCCGTTACGGAAGACCATGTATGGGAGGCCTCCCTCCTGAATTGGGACGTCGCATCATCAACACCATCCTGAACTCGCCTCCGCCTGACGACACGATATTGAAAAGGGAGTGCGCCCGCGTTGAACGTCGCCTCAAGGAGATTATTGCGGAGATTGATCGCAATGAGGCTGCCGCAAAATAGTTACTTTTGCTGTAAACATCTTCGTGCGTCTCGCATGGATCTTGCTGATATCCAAGGGTTTTCGGTCAGCCATCCTGAAACGGGCAAAGGGTTGGAGCTGTATCTGAAAAGGCTGGTTTGGCTGGTCTCGTTATGCATGTCCTGCTCTTGCTTTTTTTGATATACTTATGGATTAGTTCCTCTTTCCTACTGACCACATTGACATAATCCCCCTGAGTCAGAATGCTTGACTCGTGTAGTTCCGCTAGCTGTCTTCGCGGCACCTTGCGATTCAGATCGCACTTTTGCCTTGATGAAGCCAAACACCTCGCTGACCTTGCATTTCGGGGAAATGAATGTCAATATGTGGACATAATCCGACAACAAAAGTCCCTCCTCCATGAAGTTATCTTTCTGGTATGCCAGTTCATGAAACACACAATGGTGATTCTTTCTCAGTAATCCGAATAAATTCCTTCTGCAACATTTTGGAATAAACACTAAATAATACTTGCATTTCAATGTAGTATGTGCTAGATTTATCTACTGTGTGCAGACTTGGTTCATCTTTTGTGATTGGCTTTGAGTGGGCTGTTCACAAGATGCTGTCATTCATGTACAAGTCACCTCTTCAAGCCATCCACGCGTAAAAGTCAAACTTCTGAAGCCCCCAAGCAGGCTTGGGGCTACCTATTTAAATTACCAATATATGATAACGAAAAATGATATTGACAGACTGCTTAATATCTTACAATTCCAGAAAGATATGATTGGCAGTGTATGGCGCAGGACATTCTTCGATAATGTCACTCTTGCAGTTGATACGGCAGCAGAGAGCTTTCTTTACAAAGACGCTGGAATAACCGTCACAGGTGCAACTACAGCCAACTTCTCCCAAAACGAGAACTTCGTCGTATTCGAATGCGTTTGCCGACTGCTGGAAAAAGGGTATAAGCCGAAGGATATAGAACTGGAACCTACTTGGAAACTTGGCCATACCGACAAGTCAGGACGCGCCGACATCTGGATTCGTACCAAGAATCCACGAGGCGGGGTTGATTCTGTGCTCATCATCGAATGCAAAACTGCAGGGCGCGAGTTCGATGGAGCTTGGCGCGATACTTTGGAAGATGGTGCCCAGTTGTTCAGTTATTTTCAGCAAGAGGGAACCACCAAGTTTCTCTGTCTCTACACGTCAGACCTGATTGATGACAAGATTGCGAGTGAATACCATCTAATCAACGTCCAAGACAACGACGATTATCTGAAAACGCTAAGAAAACCTAAAACCTTTTCTCACGCAAGTACGGTCAAAGAGCGTTTTGCCGTCTGGCATGACACCTACAAATGTGAATACGCCCAGCGTGGCCTTTTTGAGGAGGAAATCGCACCATACAAGCCAGGAAAAAACAAGTATTCCACCAACGACTTGCGCGAAATCGACCATGTCTCGATGCAGAAGAAATACCATGAATTTGCTACTATCCTGCGCAAGCACAATGTCAGCGGACACGAAAACGCCTTTGACAAACTTGTGAATCTATTTCTTGCCAAGGTGGTTGATGAAAAGCGCAATGCAACCGATCTTAAGTTCTATTGGAAGGGAATTGCATACGATGACGCCTATTCCCTTCAAGATCGTCTTCAGTATCTTTATATGATTGGAATGCGCGAGTTCCTTGGCGAGACCGTTACCTATATCGACGAGGCGACGGTGAAAAAGGCTTTTGGACGTTTTGAGAAAGACCCAGACGCCACAAAGGACGCCATACTCCGCTACTTTCGACAATTGAAATTCTTCTCCAACAACGACTTCTCGTTTATCGATGTCCATAATGAACGC
>JAEEYQ010000023.1 GCA_016288215.1 Lentisphaeria bacterium
GGCACCGCGGGCGGCAGCAGAAAGGCCATGCTGAAGGGCAGGCCGACGGCGCCGCCGCAGTAGAAAATCTGGGTCAGGTTCATGTAGTATTTGCTGCGCTCCGGATGAATGTCCGTAATCATGGCGGAGCCCACGCTTTCCAGCACGCCACCGCCGATGCCCATGACAAAGGAGAATGCATAAAGTGGCTTGGGAGAAGGAGATAGACCCCATCCGGACACGCCAAGCAGCGACAGAAGGAAGCCTGCGCACAGAACCTGTTTCTTGCCTAGCCGGTCGGAGGCGATGCCCGCGATTAGACAGGCCAGCAGATAGCCGGAGAACTGCACAGACGTGACCGCCGCAAAGCGTTCAGGGACAGCATGAAAGCTTTCGCTTGCATGAAGCAGCGCCGCGAAGACGATATTGGCGGTGCATGCGTAGAGCACCATGCTGCCGAGGATGGTGCCCACGGCAAGGGCATAGCTTGGGGCGGAGTTTGGGACGGAGTTTGCGGGGCGGCGGGGTTCCATGGGCGTCTAGCGGAAGGCGATGAGCACGGGAAAAGGCAGTCCCTGACGGATGCGATGCTCCATGCGGGCCTGCAGTTCGTGGAAAAAGGAAAGTTTGGCCTTGCGGCTGCGGCCGGGCATGGCGTCATCCAGAAGGGAGGTCATGGAATTGAAGGCGATGGTGGCAGGAACTTCCGTCAGGGAAGGCACTTGAGCAAGAATTTCAGCTCTGAGTCGCAACAGCATGTTGCGCAGATAGGGGCCAAGTTCGTCAAAGGTTTTCAGGAGCGTCATTTCGGAAAGCCAGCCGTTTGGGGCCAAAATGTCCATGACCACAGGGGGATTGACCAGAAGCCGCGAGGCGGGAAACAGGGCGGACACGGGAAGGGGGGTGACGCCATGGCGTTCCAGAAGTGCCTTCTCCATGCCGTCCGCCTGCGTTTTCAGCAGCGAATCGGCCCGAAACAGCCACATGGAAGGGGTGGCGGGAGCGGCGGGGACGGTGGCGGGAGCTTCCGCTTCCTTTTGAATTTGGGGAGGGGGCGCGTCGGGGGGCGCATCCGGAAGCATGGACGCCATAATCGTGGATTTCCGTTCCATTTGGCGTTGCAGAAGATGGATGGCCAATTCGGTGATGAAGGCGGGGGAGGCTTGCTGTATCTCCCATTCCATCAGGAGGTTGGCACATTTTTCGCAGAGGTCGTCAAGGGCCTTGCCGGCCAGCGGAAGCTGTCGTTTGAACTGCTCCTCCAGACTGTCGCGGGTCCACGGCTGCATGTCGCGGCGAAAGCGGGCAAAGGGATCCATCCCGCAAAGCCGAATGTATTCTCTGGCCACATCCGAATAGCCGGAGGCGGTGAGCAAAGTGTCGACAAACCCATGAATATCCTGTTCGCTCAGGTGGATTCTCCCCTGGGCGTTGGTGAGGCGGATCTTCTCTTCGATGCTTAGCAGAAAATGGTCGATGATCCAGTCCTCATGGATGCCCTGACTGGAGAAGGCCTGAAATAGCGTTGCTCTAAGTCCTTCGCTGTCAAAGGATTGCAAGATTCCGCTAGGTCCACTGATCATTAGACTGGCATCGGGAAGGTGTATCATGGCATGGGCCAAAACCAAGGGGATTCAGGGCTCTTCGGGCTGAGGGGGCAGAGGATGCTTTTCGTCCGCGCCGTCAGCTTCCGGCTGTTTGGAGGGAAGATCCTGCACGGCGTCGATGAAGGCGTCCGCATCTTTGAAATGGCGGTAGACGGAGGCGAAACGGACATAGGCGACTTCGTCCAGATTGCGGAGGGCCTCCATGACCAGCTCCCCAATGGCCTGAGAGGAGATCTCGCCATTGGGTGTCTGGGCCAGCTTTTCGCCGATGGTCTGAATCAGCGAATCGATGTCCTCTTCGCTGACGGAGCGTTTCCAGCAGGCGGAACGGATACCCTCCCGCAGTTTGTTCGGCTGATACTCCTCTCGGCGGCCATCCCGCTTGACGACATAGATGTCCGCCGGAACAATGGATTCATATGTCGTGAAGCGGTGTCCGCAGTTCAGACATTGACGACGGCGGCGGATGAAGTCCCCTTCGCGGGAGATTCGCGTTTCGATGACCTTGTCATCCAAAGATGAACATTTCGTGCAGCGCATATTCGATAACCGATTTCGGATTGGAAGTGAGAACTAATACATGTCCATGGCGATGCGTTCGATGCTGGTGGCGCGGCCTTCGTCGTTCACGGTCACCGCACATCCGCATAGACGGATGTTCTTGTCGTTGACGGCGAAACGGGCAGGCATGCCCGTGCGGAAGCGGCCGACGACGGAGGCAATGTCCCTGCCGAGAATGGAGTCACGGGAGCCGACCATGCCCAAATCTGTCTGATAGGCGGTGCCGCCGGAGAAAATCTGCTGGTCGGCGGTGGCCACGTGGGTGTGAGTGCCCACCACGATGCTCACCTTGCCTTCCAAAAAGCGCCCCATGGCAATCTTTTCGCTGGTGGCCTCCGCATGGAAATCCACCACGATGATGGCGGTCTGCTTTCGAAGCTCCGGAAGCAGCCGCTCGATGGTCTCGAAGGGACAGTTCGCCGCCGTGTGCATGAACGTCCGCCCCAACAGGCTGACGACGGCCACGGTCGCCCCGTCTTCCGCCTCGAAGAAACCGTAGCCGCGGCCAGGCTGGCAGTCGGGAAGATTGGCGGGCCGCAGGACGTTAGAAAACGCGAGAATCTCCTTCTCGAATTCCTTTTGGTCCCAAACGTGATCGCCGGAGGTGAAGACGTCGACTTTGGAATTGGAAAGCTCAAGAAGGCATTGGCGGGTGAAGCCGTTGCCTCCCGCCATGTTCTCGCCGTTGGCGACGCAGAATTGGCAGTCGTAGTCCCGCATCAGCCGCGGAACCAGCAGATTGACCGCGTTGCGGCCGCCTTTTCCCACAATGTCACCGATTAACAGAATCCGCATTTTATGTAATTAGGAATTAGAAATTAGAAATTAGGAGTTAGGAATTAGGAATTAGGAATTGGGAATTAGGAATTAGGAATTAGGAATTAGGAGTTAGGAATTGGGAATTGGGAGTTAGGAGTTAGGAATTGGGAATTAGGAATTGGGAATTAGGAATTTAGGTAGCAGTTAGCGGTTTGAAGTTAACGTTTTGAAGTTAACGTTTTGACTGCTCAGATCGTTATCAATGGTTTAGCTTGCGTAGTTGTCGAAATAGCCCTGAATGAGGACGACGGGCGTCCCTTTGTCTCCGGAGCCGCTGGTCAAATCGCAGAGGCTGCCCAACAGATCCGTCAGCTGGCGCGGCGTCGTGCCCAGGGACTCCTCCTTGCCCACCAGATTGCCGCCTTTGGCGCGGATGCGCTCCAAAATCTGCTCTCGGACGGTTTTGTCGTCTGATGTGGCTTTTTGGGCGGTATCAGCTAAGTATTTGAGCTTCAGTTCGTTAGGTGTTCCTTTCAACCCGCTGGTGAAGCCGGGGGAGACCACGGGGTCCGCCAGTTCCCAAATCTTGCCGACGGGATCTTTGAAGGCGCCGTCGCCATAGACCATGACCTCCACCTTCTTGCCAGTGGCGGCGAGAAGACGTGCCTGAATGTCCTCCACCAGCCGTTGGCAGTCTCTGGGGAACAGCTTCACGCGGTCATCGTCGGATTTGTTCGAGCCCAACAGTCCGTAGGTTTCGTTGTAGCCTGCGCCTGGCTCCACAGGGGCGGTGCAGATGTCGTCCAGCCCGAGGACGGTCTGGGCGCCGGCGGCGAGAAGCAGCCGTTTGCTGCGGCGGCGGGTATGGATGTCCGCCATCAGCACATGTTTGGTGAACGGAAGAATGGCGCGGACATCGTTGGCGAAATGGATGACGGCCTTCTCCGGCCCCACAATCTCCTTGTACATCGCCACATAGTCCATTCCCGTGAAGGGATGGAGCACCTTCTCGCCGAAGACGCGGCGGTACTGCGCCTCATCCAGCACGTCCGTGTGAGGGTCGATGCCGCTGGCGTCCAACGCATCCAAGTCCATGAGATGGTTGCCCACCTCGTCGGAGGGATAGCTGAACATCAGATGAACTTTGTCCGCGCCCATGGCGATGGCCTTGAGCAGGATGGAGAAGCGGTTGCGGCTCAGGATGGGGAAGACGACGGCCAATTCGCCGCCGGGGAACTTCGAACGGATGTCCGCCGCAATCTGCCCGATGGTGACGTAGTTGCCCTGCGTTCGGGCCACCACGGATTCCGTGATGCCGACCACGTCTTTGTCACGGAGTTCATAATTGTCTTCACGGCAACTAGTTAGCAAAGAGTCTACAACTTGGCTGGCCAAATTGTCACCACTTCGGAAAATTGGGCAGCGGATGCCACGGACAAGGGTCCCAACAGTTCGCATGGTTAAGCGTCTCCTAATTTACGTTGATGCCAATGAGGCGACAAAAGCAAATTGCCTTTCATTGGCGGGTCACCCATTAAAGTCACAAACTTATAAGATAAAGGCATTCTCCCGTTCTGCAACTTGACAGCCCGTTATTGCATCGATTTTGCGGGATTGGTCCATTCACAGAAGGCCATCGGATTGAGAAGATGAATGAGTGGCCGATTTTTGCAGTATTCTTGTAACTTACTGAATTGCAGCATCTTGTGTGGTTTTGAAATGCAGTTTGGCGATGGTGCGAAGCAGGTCAACGCCGCCTTGTGCCATGAGGGCCTTTGCACATTCAAGGACCATGGGGCCGGCGCCTTTGGGAAGCGTCCTGCCCACGGTTTTGCCCAACAGCTCCAGCCGTCTCACAAATTCGTCGCGGGCCAGGATGGAGGCTGCCGCCACGGCGATGTCCGCCTCCGCCTTGGGGTGCTGTTCAAGCTGAATTGTGCGGCCGAGTTGCCCCAGAGCCTTTTCCACGGTAGCCTTGCTGGCGGCGAACTGGTCGGAGATGGCCTTGGGGCAGGAAGGGACTTTCTGCAGAAGATTCTCCAGACTTTTGGCATGGCCCCAGGCCAGCAGTCGGTTGAGATTGCCAAAGGAGTCGTAAAGTCGGTTGTAGCTTTCGGGGCCGATGGCCACCACGCTGTACTGCTCTGGACAGGTTTGACGAATCAAGCGGGCCAGCCCCGCGATTTTAGTGTCGCTCTTGATGCTTTTTGAATCCGTAACTCCCGCCTTTAGAAGCACTTCTGCGCTAGATGCCTCGGTGTGGACGCAGGCGATGACCAGCGGCCCGAAATAGTCGCCCTTGCCGCTTTCGTCAATGCCTGCATGGGGGAGAAACATGTCAGGATTTTCCACCTGGGCCAGTTCTGCTTCGTAGCCAAAACGCGCTTCATGAAGAACTTCCGGCTCCAGAAGGAACTGGACGAAGTCCGCCGTGCCTCGTCCCTGCACGGTCAGTTTGCCGGATTGATAGGCCACCACGGTGGTGTTGCCCTGCTTGACTCGCCAATGGGCGTAGGGAAGGGGGTCGAAGCTCCAGCCCTTCTCCTCCAGAAGATGATGGAGAAGGGAAATCTGTTCCGATGTCAAGGTGGCGGTATAGGAGGTGGATGTGGTCATTATAATTATAAGATATTGGTATTCAGTATGTTACGCTTGTTGTCTTTGGGAGGTCATGAGGCGGAATATTTTCCAGCTAGAGCAGCTAGACTATCTAGACTATCTATATTATCTAGTAAAATTCCTAATTTCTAATTCCTAATTCCTAATTTCTAGCGCCTTCTGTCTGAAATTGTCAATCAAGAAGGTGGTTTGGTTGGACATCTGCAGGTTGAAGGAGAAGAGGAGACCGAACGTGACGGGAGGCTGTTTTTTGGGGAATACCGGCGTCTTCTGGAACGTGAAGGTCATCTTCTGCCATGGAGAATCTCCCTTGAACGCCACTGGCTCCGAGACCACAGGCGCCTTTTCGTTTTTGTAGTGGATGACCAGGCGCACCTCTCCGGCGTTTTTGCCCATTGTCAGCATGTCCAAAGAGAAGGGTTGCTTCCAGTCCGGTGGATCCATGAGTTTTTTGGGGTTGACAAGGTACTGGAAGCCCTTGTCCTTTGCGACGTCGAAATCGATGTATCGGATGGCGAGCAGTTGATTGCCTTTTGGTGTTTGAGCCTGTCGCATCATGATTCTGGCGCCGCTTTTGGCGGTGACCGGTGCGACATGGCCGCCAATGGCGTGACAGACCTCCAGGCCATCCGGTCCCGTTTGCGGCGCGGCGCCCATTCCATCGGGGCAGATGAAGGGCCAGGTGCCGATGGCCCCCGCGTTGCCCGCGCCATCCACGCTGCGGGCATGGACGTACCAGAGGCCTTCACGGTCCGCGCAGGGAAGTTGCGTCAGATTGGGCTGTTCGCTGGTAAGGAACGTGCCTTCCTCCCATGTTGTTGTGGGACTGCGGCTTATCTTGTATTCATGGTGGTGGATGCCCGTGGCATCCGAATTGGAGAGGGTGGTGATCGGCAGAGGGCTGGCCGCCATGAAATAAAGCTTTTCAATGCAGAGGGCCGCATCCGACGTGGACGAACAGTAGAAGGAGAGCTGCTGGACCTTCTTTTCCATTTCGTTTGGTTGAATTTGGGCGACAATGGTTTCCAGATTAATGGCAAGGTCATGCCATTCGCCATCGGCGATGAAATCCGTCACATGGAAGACGCTGTTGGGCTCCGCCGTCTCCGAAATCTGGACGGGATACCATTGGCCATTGACCATGAGCCCCATATTTATCTTGCTGTCGGGCGGGAGGTTATAGCTAAAATGCATCCATCGGCGATGCTCTTTCCAGAGGGTGGTGATGTCCTTTGCACCGCCGAAGCCCGGACGGGCTGACGATCTTGCCTTGAATTCCGTCACGTTGATATGCTCTGGCGATTTGCCGACATTGCTAATGTCGGTGTTGGCTCTGTACTGGGGGAGCGGACGCCATGACACGGTTTGCTCGGGGCTACTGCCAAGGGCTCCTGTCATGGCGGTGGCGCGGGGGGCCTTGGGCGGCGTGGTGTCTTTGGAATAGTCGAGGCTCCAGGACGTGTCGGCGGTCGCCATGGCGATGCCCGCGAAATTGCGGACACCGCTGAGTTTGGCGCGGAAGGTCTGGCCGTCGCTGAGGGGCTTTCCCTTGCGGGGGAGGGCGAGCAGATTGAAGCGCAGACAGCGGGTTTCGGGAGTCCATTGGGCGACTTTGCGCGTGACGGGAATGGTGAGGTCGTTGAACTCCAGCAGGGCGCCGTTGAGGTCGAGGCGGCCGACGCTTTCAGGCGTGAAGATGAAATCCAGGGTCTCGGGAGCGGACTGCTCCTGATTGGCGGGGGAAATGCGTTCCACCTCCGGCAGGGCGTTGTCCACCAAAAAGGCGTAATGGGTTGTGGGGCCCCAGTTTCCGGCCATGTCGCAGGCGCGGATGTGGAAGAAGTTCAGCCCTTCCTGCAAATGGGCGAACTTGAGGCGGTTTTCCGTGGTGCGGATGGCTTTCTCCGCCTCTGTATCCTCTTGATTGTTCCAGAGATAGCTATAGCCACGGAGGCCGCCGGCGTCCATGCCGCTCCACGTGAGAATCAACGGTTCGTGCATCGGCGAAACCCGTTTTGCGAGCATGACGTTGGACAGGTCGTAGGAGTCGCCAGGGATGGCTCCGCTGTAGTTCCAATTGCCGAAGGCGAGTTTCTGCGTGTTCAGATTTTGGCGGAAGACATCGGTGACTTGGGGCAGCAGGAGAGTCTGCAAGTCCACGCGCGCACGGTGCCACTGTCCGTCCGCCCTGAACTCGGGAAGATCACCTAAATACCTGTATCGCGAGGACTTCTCAAAATCGGTGAGGCCGACGATGCCTCCCCATCCGCCCATGCTCAGCTGGAGGTCGATTCGCGTGCCTTCATTCAGGCGGTAGTCGAAGAACATGATGGGGAAGCGGGCGATGTCGAATTTGGGCAGGTTGAAATGGACGCTGTGAGGAGAGCCGCAGATGGCGTTGATGACCTTGACGGCGGGCGTGCCGTCCTGCCGCAGGAAATGCTGCAGCTCGCAGTAGGGGTATTTGCCCTTGTCGGTGGCGCATTCATCCTCCCAACTCCTTGTGCCACAAAGACTTCCGGCAGTTCCAGCCACCAAGACCGGCCCTGGGGGCGTCTTGTCATCCTTTGGATTCAACGTGCAGGACCATGTGTGGGGCGGCCGTCCCTCCTGCTGGAAGCTGCATTCCAGTTTGCCATGGGAGAGCAGGCTGGCGGCATTGGGCAGACGGACGGCGATGGTGGCGCAGCGTTGCGTCTCATCCCATTCCACCGTCTCCGGACTGAGGGGGAGGGAGATGCCGCCGACCTTCAGGCTGCCGGAAAGCCGTGGCCAGCAGGGGATGTTTGGAGTGAACCACAGCTTCATGGGTCCCAGGTCCCACGCGCCGTTGTCTTTCGGCTCCGTCCGAATGACGGCGGATGGCGAGAAGACGGAGATGGTGCAGGGGGGAACCCGATGCCAAGTGTCCGACTCGTCACACCATTCGCCATGGACATAGTGGAGGCCGGCGGACTCTGGAATGAAGGTGCCCGTCCGGTTTTGGCTTGACGGACAGTCGTTGGGCGGCTCGCCCACAGGAGAGACGCTGAGCCATGTTCGGAACTCCTTTGGATTCAATGAGTTAGGAATATTCCATGTGCCAGTCACCGCGTCGCCGATGGAGCAGGCGGGAAGGATGTTCAGGTTGTCCATAAACCACACCGCGCCGGCGGAATTGCCCTCCAGACCCGCGTTCAGATAGCCCTCGTGGAGCATGCCGAACATGAGGCTGCTGACGGTCCAGCTTTCCCGCCATGGATTGTGCTTGTGGAGAAGCGCGGCCAAATCCACGCTGACGTGGCTCCATTGGCCAGGCACAAGACCGTGGAAGGCGCCAAGCACCTTGAAGTTCTGAAATTCCGCGTCGGGGCCACTGAGGGTGATGCTGTACAGGACAAGCGGCGCCTCTTGCGTGGTGAAGTAGAGGTTAATATGGCTGCCTTCGGGAATCATGGCGTCG
Source organism: Lentisphaeria bacterium (assembly GCA_016288215.1). Taxonomy (GTDB): domain Bacteria; phylum Verrucomicrobiota; class Lentisphaeria; order Oligosphaerales; family Oligosphaeraceae; genus Tb-RUG-64. The sequence continues at coordinate 8,968 of JAEEYQ010000023.1, forward strand.
AATTCCAGCCGTTCCACATTGTCCAGCCGCCACTTGTCGGCGGGAATGCGGAAGCCGAAATCGCCGCCGGAATTCGCGTTGCGAGCCTGCAGACAGTGGCCGCCGCCGGGGCGGGACACGCGGCTGAGCTCCGCGCTTTGGTCGCCGTTCCATGGGGTGATGCCGTGAAGACCATCCTCAAAATCCGCCGTATAGCCTCCATAATTCAATAAGGATAATGAAATGTCGGAAGCCATTGATGGCGAGGTTGTTGTAGATGAATTGTAAGTTGTTGCGGCAGAGGATGTTATATGATTTGTTCCTGCAAGAGGGGCTTTCCGTTCCATGGTGGTGTAATTGACTTTCACACGGGCCAGAACGATGCTGTTGCTTTGGGTCCAAAGGGCGAGTTTGCCCATGGCCTGACGGGCTTGTTCGGGCTCTTTGGCATGAAAGATCAACGCGTTGTCAAAATAGATGTCAAACGTATCGTCGGTCTTGCGGATTTTGAGGGCGTACCATGCGCCGTGGACGGGACGGCCACCGGGGTCCCAATCCACGGGAATGGCCCGCTCGGTGGGGCGGGTGGCGCGGCCTCGGGGGATGAGCTCCTGATCCGTTTGGTCAATCAACGTGTTCTTCCACAGCAATTTAGTCCAGGTTTCGCTCCATTTGGGATCCCACTGCTGGATGATCAGATTGAAGCCGGAGAACAGCTCTCGCCCGTCGGCGGCCATGGCCACGTTGATGTCTCCCACCCGCGGTTCACCGCTGAGGGCCGCGTTGCGGAACTCCCCCTGCCACATGCGCATGCCCGCGAAGCATTCGATGGTGAAATCCCCCTTCAGGTCGAATTTGCTCCAGAGGGCGGCGGCGCCGGTGCTTTCTCCAGTCATGTGGGACCATCTGGGGTCGCAGGAGAAGCGGTTGGTGACCTCCCAACGACCCACGCTGGTCCAGTCGGTCTCCGCCTGCTCGAAGAGATAGTCTTTGACATGCTCCCGAGTCAGCTCAAGATGAATCATGTCCATGGGTTTGGGCAGGGAAACGGCCATGCCGCGGCCGACGGCGGGGGTCGGCTCGTGGTGGCAGAAGAGCTCCCGTCCGTCCAAACAGACCCAGATGGCGTGGCCGTCTCGATGCAGTTCCACGGTTCCCCACGTCTCCGTGTCAGGCGTCTTGGGGCGGAGGCCGATCTTCTCGTCCACAATCTCCTGTCCAGGCAGGATGGAGGGTTTGCGGTTCTTGAATTCGGCGCTTTGGCAGAGCTGTCCGTCGCGGGAGAGGGAGATTGTGCCGCTGCCGTCGACGCCGTTGAGGCGGCAGCGCAGCATGTAGCCGTTGCCGCCGCCCAATTCCGCGTCGTCGCAGCCAAAGAACACATCCAGCTGGTCCTGCAGGGGAATCTTGAGGGCGAAGGCGCCGTAGAGGTCGCCCGTGAAAGTGCGGAGCTGCGGAAAAGTCGTCTTGTCCTGGTCGGGTTTCGTCAGCCATGCGTAGCGGGTGGAGACCCAGCCCTGCATAAAGGGGTCGTTGGCGAAGCGGGAGATATCCACCGGCTTCTCCCAATCCCGCTGGAGCGTGTCGAAGGCGCAGATGCCGTGGAAGCAGGCCCGGCCGTCGGCGAAGAGGCCGCAGGCGCCGCTGATATCCACTTCCGTGGCGTGACGGAGGGCGAGTCGGTCGTCAATCCACAGTTCGAGATGATGGGGCGTGGTGCAGTCCAGGCTGATTTTCATGGGCTTTTCCGTTGTCCATGGCCACGGCAGCTCCTCCAGCAGATGATTTCCGTTCCAAATCTCGATGACGCCGCCATTTCGGGCGGACCAGCCGGCTTTCCAGAAGGGCCTGCCGTCCTCTCCGAGCCCGCAGACCAGCCCGCAGGAGATGGCTTCCTCCGGCGTGCAGACGGCGGTGAAGCGTTGGGGCGCCCAATGGTTCCAGCCGACTTGGAAGAGGGCGTCGGAGCCTTTGGAGCGGAGCACGCCTTCTTCCAGGCTCCATGAGCCATGGAGCGGTTTGCCGGCGGTGAGAAGAAGGTCAGGATCGTCCAGTCGGCGGAGGCTTCGGACGGACACATCGTCGAAATAGGTTTCGCCTTTTCCCTCCGTGCGGAGCAGAATGCCGCCGCCGGTGCCGTCCTCCGTCTCGTGCCGAAAGAGCTCAACGTCATCCAAAAGGACCACTAAGCGGTTGCCTTGGAGTTGGATGGCCAAACGCCACCAATTGGCGGTGCGCCCTTCCAGAAGGACGCTTTTCACTACCGTGTCAACACCGTTGACGCGATGGAGCAGCTCAAAGGGGGCGGCGGCAACGCCGAGGGAGGGGGGACGCCAGCGCACGTGCCAGAAGTTGTTCTCGTCCTGCACGGCGACGCCCATGCCGAAGCCCGTGCCAAAGGGTTTGACGGAGACCGCCGCCTCGTAGTCACTCCACCAGGCATGGCCGGTTTGGATGAGGGCCTCCTGTCCCTCCTCCGCCGCATCGCCGGAGAGGCAGAAAGGGTTGGGGCTGCGGTCGGAGGCGGGTTCATAGCCTTTGCGGATGTTGGCGGTCCCCATGTCATGGACGTGCTCCATCACGGAGTAGATTTTCCATTGGCCGGAGACGGGGTGCCAGAGGCCCATGTCCTTCGCCTCCTCTTCCGTCCGCATGAAATCATCGCCGAAGACAAAAGGCTCCAGCCGCTGATACTCCACGTCCTTCACGGCGAGACAGCCATCGCCGATGCCCACGGCGATGTCTCCCGACGCAAAGTCTTCCAGCAGGAAGCGGGCGTGGCGGTGGCCGTCCTGAATCAACTCCAGCACGTCGTCTTTGCGACGAAGCCGCAGACGGCCGCCGGCCAAATTGGCGGGCAGGGGGACGGAACGGCGGGCAACCACCTGAAGGCGCCCTTTGCGCGTGTGGGCGATGACCAGACCGTTGGCGTCCCAATGCAGTCGGGACTGTTTTTGGGGGGATTCGGTGAACTCCAGCCGCAGACAGTCCCCGACCGTCTCTCCCATGTGAAAGAGCAGGTCAAAATGCTCATGGCGAGCGGTTTTGACCCCTTGCGTGGGCAGGGGGCGCAGCGCCTCCTCCGCTTGCGGGGAGCCGTGGGTTCGCAGAACATAGAGGAGAAGCAGCAATGCGGCAGCCACGGGAACCAGACTCCAGGCCAATTTGGCTAGACAGACTGGATCCCGCCAACTGAAATTCCGCTGAAATCGTTCCCGCCAACGTTGCATATTTATAACCATGTGATAAAATATGTCTAGAGTCCGTCCATCGCTGATGAGGGGATGGACATTTCCTTAATATCGTCCCATTTCCACGTTTTGTCAATAACTCGACTATGCATAGGGTCAACGGCGGTTTGTTTATCACATTCGAAGGACCGGAAGGGTCAGGAAAAAGCACGCAAATACATCTGCTGGAGCAACATCTGACAGATGCGGGGTGTTCGGTCCTAACGACGCGCGAGCCGGGGGGCACGCCGTTGGCGGAACATCTGCGCGGCCTGCTGATGTCCTTCTCGGAAGAGGGAATAACGCCCTTGTGCGAGCTGCTTCTTTTCGCCGCCGGCAGGGCGCAGCATGTGGAGAAGCGGATTCTTCCCCACTTGGCCCAAGGGGGCGTGGTGCTCTGCGATCGCTTCTGCGACTCCACCATGGCCTATCAGGGCTTTGCTCGCGGTATGGATCATGATGTGATTAAGTTCTTGAATGATAAGACGTTAGGGAAACGAATGCCGGACCGGACCTTCGTGTTGGACATTCCTGTGGAGGAAAGCGTCCGAAGAACCACCCAACGGGACGGGGCGGACGCCGACCGCTTCGCCGCGGAAAAGCGTGCGTTTCACGAGAAGGTGCGCAAGGGCTTTTTGACCATTGCGGAAATGGAGCCCCAGCGGGTTCGTGTCATTGATGGCATGGCCAGCCGGGAGCAGATCGCGGAGACCATCTGGGAGGATGTGCGTCATGCGTTGGGCTGAATTCGCGGCATTGCATCCACGGGTCTGCGCCAGTCTGCAGCGTGCGAAACGGCAGGGGCGCACGGGCCAGGCCTACCTCTTTCAAGGGGACTCCACGGACTTTTTGGAGGAATTTGCCATGGCGTGGGCGCAGGCCGCCGCCTGCACGGACAGCGGCGACGACGGCGCGCCCTGCGGCGTCTGCCCCAATTGCCGTCAAGTCGAAAGCGGCCTCTACACGGAGCTGATCCGTCTTCGCCCTCAGTCCAAATCGCGAATCATCACGGTGGACGCCATGCGGCAGTTTGAGGCCGCGCTCTCGCTGGCGGTGCCCCCTGGCCGCCTCAAAATCGGCATCATCTCCGAGGCGGAAAACATGGGCGACGATGCCCAAAACGCCTTCCTGAAGACCCTGGAAGAGCCTCCCGCCTCCACCATGCTGCTGCTGCTGACGGTCAATGCCCGCCGACTGCTGCCGACCATCCGCTCCCGCTGTCAATGCATCTCCTTGATGCGCAATCGTCAAGACTATTCCAAGGCCATGCAGGAGGGGCTTTTTGACATCTTGGCCCCGGTGCGGCGGCGGGCTGGAGCCTCCGTGGGCGTGCGGACGGCGGCCAAACTCCGTGCCCTCTTCGGCCGTCTCCACGACATGGCGGAGGAGACCGCAGAGCAGAATCGGGACCATAGTTGGGACAACGTGGAAGACCCGACCCTGCGTAAACAGTTGGCTGATGAGCAGTTGGCACGGACGGAGGCGGAATATGTCCGTCTCCGCCAAGGCATGTTGGATGGCATGCAGGCGTGGTTCCTGCAGCGGATGCTGTTGGCTTCCGGCGTCCAAAAGGAGTTGCTTCCCCATCCGGAGATTCTGACGGGCCATGAGGAGCTTCTGACGGAGACGATTGACCCATGGGAGGCAGGGGAGGATGTGCGCCAGGTCGGCGATGCCCTGAAATGCCTTCAAAGCAATGTGGATGAACAGATGGTGATGGACACGCTGCTTTTGGCGTTGACCGCGAGGTGAGTTCCATGTCTCTATACAATATATATAATATAGGAATAAGAAAATGGTGCCTTCTTCTGCTGTGCTGCATCGGACTGGCCGCGGCGGAAAGTCCGCTGGCTGTCGTTCAGTTCCACGTGAATGACCCCAAGGCCCAGGCCGACCACAACACCAGCCTCAAACGGCTGTGCCGCTATCTGGATCGGCTTGGCCTGGAGAAGCGGCTGATGACGGAGGATGAGCTGACGGCGAAGGCCCTTGAGGGGGTCAGTCTTGTGCTGTGGCCTTCGGATAAATCTCCACAACCTGTTGTAATGAAGGAACTTGCAACTTTTGTTGAAAATGGCGGCCAATTGGGCCTCTTCTATGTGAGCCATGGGCCGTTGCTGAAGCTGCTGGACATCGATTCCGTGACCTACGTGGGAGGCAAAGATTTGGGGACGATGACCGGCTTTCGGTTTCCCCAAGGCGGTCTGGAGGGAGCGCCGCTCATCGTCAACCATGGCACGCGGAACATCATGGAGGCGAATCCTGCCCCGAAGGGCAAGGCGAAGGCGGTGGGCCAGGTGGTTGGCGAAAATGGTAAGGTGTTGAAACGACGTGGGTTAATGCTGCATCCGAATGGCTTCTATTTTCCCCATGTCCTGTTGGAGCAGGATAAGGAGGGCACGGGTCGGCTGCTGCTGGCCTTGTTGGGGCGTTCCGTGCCGAAGCTGTGGGAGACGGCTGTCCGTCATCGCATGGAGGAGGTGGGCCAGCTGGCTTCCGCCAAAGACCTGCAGGAGCTGAAGGCGCTTTTGGAGCCCCTGCACCACAAAGAGGCCGACGCCCTTCTGGCTGCGGCGGAAAAGAACGTGGCGGAGGGGGCGCGCCAGCTGTCGCTGAAGCACAATGTGCAGGCGATGGAACGGGTGGAGACGGCGGCGGAGGAGGCGCTGCAGGCCTACATGAAAACCCGCTCCAGCCGTAAAGGCGAGTTGCGTGGCGTTTGGATCCATTCCGCCTACGGCATTCGGGACTGGGGATGGGACAAAACCGTTAAAGTGTTGGCGGAGAATGGGTTCAATGCCATATTCCCCAATATGCTTTGGGGGTATGCGGCGGAATACCGCAGCGAAGTCCTCCCAGTCCATCCGGATGTGGAGACGCGGGGGGACCAGCTGGAACTGTGTCTGGCGGCATGCCGCAAATATGGCGTGGAATGCCATGTGTGGAAGGTCTGCTGGAACATGGGCCATCGGACTCCCGCCGACAAAAAGCGGGAAATGACGGCCGCCGGCCGCACTCAGGTGACGGATGAAGGCGCCCCCTCCGAGTTTCTCGCCCCCCATCTCCAAGCGAATCTGGATTTGGAAGTGGCTGCGCTTCTTGAAGTTGTGAAAAAATATCGGGTGGACGGCGTTCATCTGGACTATGTCCGCTACCCCAATGAGCATTGCGATTTCAGCGAAAGCGCCCGCCATGCCTTTGAAGAGGTTTTGGGCAAGCCGGTGGAGAAATGGCCAGCGGACTGTTTGGAGGAAGGTGTTCTCTATGAGGAATATACAGCTTGGCGGCAGGGGAACATCAACCGATTGGTGGAGCAAGTGCATGAGACTCTGAAGGCGGCGCGGGAGGACATCAAAATCTCCGCCGCCGTATATGGGGACTGGAAGAAGGCTGAGCATACGGTTGCCCAATGCGCCCAAACGTGGGTGGAAAACCAATGGCTGGATTTCATCTGTCCCATGAACTATTCGGACAAGGCGGAGGAGATGGCCGGATGGCTGCGCAGCCAGCTTTTGGTCGCAGGAGGTAAACTCCCTCTGTACACGGGGTTAGGAACATGGCTCCAGGCCAATCCCGCCGTCACGGCGGAGCAGATTGAGCTGGCCCGCAAGACAGGGGCGGATGGATTCATCTGCTTTGAGCACCGCCTGCCTTTCGCGGACCGCTTCCTTCCCGCCCTTCATGAAGGGGTGACTTCCCTTCCGGCTGGGAAGCTGTTGCCCCATCACAGCCCGCCCCTGAAATTCATGCTGTTGAGCAAACCGGTGGAACGGCCACCAGTTAAAAAGTCACAAGTCATTGATAATAAGGAAGATAAGAATAATCCCTTTGATGAGATTCAGCCGCCGGCCCTCAAAACGGGCAGCATGGTGGAATGGCGGGTGGAGTTCCCCTCCCTTGGACGCCTTCCCGCCAATGGTCTGAAACTGCGCGTCCTCAAGAACGGTCTGCCTTTCGGCACGGCGGGAACGGTGAAGTCCCGACGGCAGGGCAACGGCCTCCGCTGCCATTTCGTCAGCGACGCCCCTGGAGTCTATCAGCTGGAAGCCTACCATCCCCACTACGGCATGCTGCGGCGCAGTCAACCCGTTGAGCTAATCCGCTGAGAATCAGGAATTTGGAAAATGTCGTTTCTAGCTAGCCCCTAGAAGCCCTAGTAAAATTCCTAATTCCTAATTCCTAATTCCTAATTCTTTAGCTCTCTTCTACATCGTCTGGGGGTGGTTCAGGCTGTCCTTGACCAGAACATCGTGAGCGCCGCCTTCCACCAACGAGACACTGGAGACCAAGGTCAGTTTGGCGTTCTTCTGAAGGTCGGGAATGGTCAGCACGCCGCAGTTGCACATGGTGTGGCGGATTTTCGCCAGCGTGATTTCCAACGTGTGATGCAGTGGACCGGCGTAGGGGACATAGCTGTCCACGCCTTCCACAAAGGACAGTTTCTTCTTGCTGCTCTGCCCGTAGCGGGCCACATTTTGGGCCCGTGCGCTGCCTTCGCCCCAATATTCCTTCATGTAGCTGCCGTTGATCTGGATGATTTCGCTGGGGGCCTCGTCAAAGCGTGCGAAATAGCGTCCCAACATGCAGAAATCGGCTCCCATGGCCAACGCCAACGTGATATGGTAGTCGTGGACGATGCCGCCGTCGGAGCAGATGGGAATGTAGATTCCGGTCTTCTTGTAGTATTCATCGCGGGCCTGGGCAATCTCGATGACGGCGGTGGCCTGGCCGCGGCCGATGCCTTTGGTTTCCCGCGTGATGCAGATGGAGCCGCCTCCGATGCCAATCTTCACGAAGTCCGCTCCTGCCTCCGCCAGGAACAGGAAGCCGTCTTTGTCCACCACGTTGCCCGCGCCGATTTTGACGGAGTCGCCGTATTTGGCGCGGACGAAGGCGATGGTGCGCTTTTGCCATTCCGTGTAACCCTCGCTGGAGTCGATGCAAAGGATGTCCGCGCCGGCTTCCACCAAGGCGGGGATCCGCTCCTCGTAGTCCTTCGTGTTGATGCCCGCGCCCACGAGGAAGCGGTGTTGGGCGTCCAGAAGCTCCAGCGGATTCTCCTTGTGTTGGTCATAGTCCTTGCGGAAGACGAAGGCGACGAAATGGCCGTCCTTGTCCACCACGGGCAGGGTGTTGAGCTTGTGTTCCCAAATGCGGTCGTAGGCCTCCTGCAGGGTGATGCCCTCTTGGGCGGTGACCAGTTTGGAGATGGGGGTCATGAAAGAGGAGACCTTGGCGCCGGAGGCGATGCGCTCCAAGCTGTAGTCGCTGCTGGTGACCATGCCCAGCAGGAGCCCGTTGGGGGTGCCGTCGTCCGTGATCGCCACGGTGGAGTGTTTGGTGCGGTCCTTCAGCTCCAGCACGTCCTCCAAGGTGTTGTCTGGAGTCAGGTTGGAGTCCGACGAGACGAAGCCTGCCTTATGGGTCTTGACCGCGCGGACCATGGCCGCCTCGCTCTCGATGGTCTGATTGCCGTAGATGAAGGAGAGGCCGCCTTCGCGGGCCAGGGCGATGGCCAGCCGGTCGCCCGAAACTGCCTGCATGATGGCGGAGACCAGCGGGATGTTCAGCGTCAGGGAGGGTTTCTCCCCTTTGGCGAACTTGACCAGCGGCGTCTTCAGGGAGACGTTGGAGGGAAGACAGTCCGGTCCCGTGTAGCCTGGAATCAGAAGATATTCACTGAAAGTATGGGACGGTTCATCATAATAGAACGCCATGTCGGACCTCCTGAAGAGACAGATTGAAACATGCCGGCCCTGAGCCAGCTTAAAGAATTAATCTATTAAAATGCTTCTGAAATGGAAAAAAGCAAACTCTTGCTGGAATAAATTGCCTGAAATTGCCTGAATCGTGAGAATTCCACCCCAAACGCGGATAGTTTGCATGAAGAGGGGCGGCATTTGGAAAAATCAAGGGCCAAAGGATTGAATTTCCCTCTTGGCCTGCGATATTAAGAGAGGATTTAGCATGTGTTGTGTCTTGAAAATGGAAAAGGAGTTGAAAATGATTCGCGTTGCTCAGTGTTGGGATGATGGAGTGGTCAATGACGTTCGCGTGGCGGAGATTTGCCGCAAGTACCACGCCAAAGCCACGTTCAACATCAATCCAGGTTTGCGGAAGGCGGACGAACGGGTGACCGGATGGCGCTTTCGGGACATGTTTGACGTGTGCGGACTGAGCTTGAAGGAGATGCCGGAGGTCTACAAAGGCTTCCAGGTGGCGTCTCACACCATGCACCACATGAATGCGGACAAGGGGACGGTGGAGGCGTTTGTGAAAGAGGCGGTTGACGCGCGCCATTTCATCGAGGACACTTTCGGACAGGAGGCCCCTGGCTTCGCATGGCCCTGCGGCGTGACAACGGATGCCACGGTCAAGGCTCTGGCGGACGCGGGCTTCGCCTACGGCCGCACAACCGTCAACGTTCCCCAGGTCCTTCCCGTGGCGGAGCCGCTGCGCCTCCACTCCAATTGCCATTTCCTCAATCCGAATTTTTGGGGGGCCTATGAGACGGCCAAGCCCTGTGGGGTCTTCTACTTCTGGGGACATAGCTATGAGATGATGGATGACGCGCAGCTGTGGGCGGGCTATGAGGAGAAGATTGCCCGCCTAAGCGCCGACCCCGAAGTGGAATGGATTGACGTGGTGGATATCGTTCGCTAGAACGTGTTGTCGTGGAAAGGGTTATGATGAATATTCAGAAATTGGCGGCAACGGCTCGCGAGGCATCCATCGCGTTGGCGGCGGCGGGACATGACGTGAAGAATGGGGCCCTGGCGGCGGTGGCGGAGGCGTTGGAGCAGCGCGCTGACGAGATTTTCGCGGCGAATCAAGAGGATTTGCAACTTGCTGCGCAGGAAGGACTTGCAGAACCGCTTCTGAAACGCCTCGGCTTTGACCGACATAAGCTGAATGATGTCATTTCGGGTATCCGCTCCCTCATGGCCCTTCCTGATCCCGTGGGCCGCCAACTGGACCATACGGAGCTGGACACGGGACTGGACCTCTATCGGGTCACGTGCCCCATTGGCGTCATTGGCGTGATTTTCGAGTCCCGTCCGGATGCGCTGGTCCAGATTTCGTCCCTTTGCCTGAAAAGCGGAAACGCCGTCCTGCTCAAGGGCGGTCGAGAGGCTCTGCGCACCAACAGGGTTTTGGCGGACATCATCCAAAAGGCCACCGTCGCGACATGTCCCGCAGGCTGGCTGGCGCTGCTGGAGACCCGGGAGGACGTGAATGAGATGCTGAAACTGGATCAGTGGATTGATCTCATCATCCCCCGTGGCTCCAATGCCTTCGTCAAATACATCATGGAACACTCGCGGATTCCGGTCATGGGTCATGCGGACGGCATCTGCCACGTCTTCGTGGACAAGGCGGCGGATCTGGACATGGCGGTGGCCGTTTGCTGCGACTCCAAATGCCAATATGTCTCCGTGTGCAACGCCATGGAGACCTTGCTCATCCACGAGGCCGTGGCGGCTCCATTCCTTCAAAAGGTCGTTCCCGCTCTGCGGGAGCGGAAAGTCCGCCTCTTGGGCTGCGAGGCGACGCGGCGCATTATTCCAGACATGGAGGCCGCCACAGAGGCGGATTGGGACACGGAGTACCTTGACCGCATCCTTTCCATCCGAATCGTGCCCAGCCTGGATGCCGCCATTGACCACATCAATTGCCACGGCTCCGGCCACACCGATGCCATCGTGACGGCGGATGAAGCTCGGGCTGAACGGTTTATGAACCGAGTGGACTCCGGAGACGTCTTCTGGAACTGCAGCACCCGCTTTGCGGACGGCTTCCGCTTCGGCCTTGGCGCGGAGGTGGGCATCAGCACCAACAAGCTCCATGCCCGCGGTCCTGTCGGTCTGGAAGGCCTGACCATCTACAAATGGAAACTGAAAGGCCACGGCCAAATCGTGGCTGACTATGCAGAAGGTCGTAAACACTTCACCCACAGGAAGTTGTGATGGTCTGACCGGGGCTTTGCTCTCTTTGGGGGCGCCATTGGATGGAAACATGAATTTCAACTTTGGTCGATGACGACTTCCATGAGGGATTATTCAATATCAAGTCCTCTTTGACAAGGAAACGGTTTTGGATGACGTCAGCATCAACAAGGGCTTGAATCTGCTTCTTCAAAAGGCTGTCAGGCCAGAGGAGACATTATGAAAATCAAAGAACTGCATTTGAAGAATTTCCGCTGTTTCGACGATTTCAAGATAGCGTTTAACACCGGTGATGACAATCATGGCGGAATGACAGTTCTTGTGGCAAAGAACGGCGAAGGCAAAACGGCTATATTGGATGCCATCAACATCGCCTGGGGAGCATATTTCCGAAAAATGCCTCTTGCAAAAGGGGCAGTTTTCCATCGGGATGACCGCAAAAACGTCAATGCCCTCAAGGAAATGGAGACATATGGCTACACTTCTCTGAAAGCGTCTTTTGTCATATCCTCCAATGATATCGTGATTCAAAGAGACTGCTATTTGGATAAAAATCACAGAGCGAGAACCACTGTCAAAGAGTGCAAGGCGTTGGAAGAGTATGCCATGCATTGCCTTGATTCTCGTTTTGAGAAAGAGTGTTATCTTCCTTTGCTGGCATACTATGGTGATGATCGGCTTTTGTCAGAACAGTTGACAGAGGAAGATTCAAAACCTCTTCTGTATCAGGATCGCGCATTAGGGTACTCAGGGGCAAATAATAGAAAAGGCGATTTTAAATCCTTTTACAAATGGTATGTTGACCTATGGCGCTCTCTTATGGATCAGCAAATCAAACAAATGAACAAAAAAGTGTCCTTTAATGCAGAAGCCTTGAACTATTATAAGATTTTAGATGAACTGATTTCACGTTCCATTGAAGTTGCTCTTGAAGTGACAGGATGGAATAAATTGGATTATGATAATGGAGAAAAAGTGCTATATGTGTTGAATTCGAAAACCAAAGAAAAGGCCAACATCAACTCATTAAGCGCAGGCAATCGAATTGTTCTTGCCGTCGTCGGAGACCTTGTTCATCGTGCTTCTGTCCTAAACCGCTTTGCGGGAATAGAGATATTGAAGAAAACTCCCGGCATTGTGCTGATCGACGAAATTGAACTCCATCTGCATCCCTCTTGGCAGCAGCAGATTCTGCCGACCCTTCAGAAGATTTTCCCGCAAATCCAGTTCATTGTCACCACCCACAGTCCACAAGTCGTTTCTTCCGTGCCGAAGGAATGCGTGAGAATAATCAGCGATGGACAAATCATCCCGTTTGACACGCAAACCCAAGGCGTTGAGAGTCAGGATATTCTGGCGGAGATTTTCGGCACGAACCCTGCACCTCAGGACGATGAATATGTCCAGAAGTTAAATCGCTATGCCAGACTGGAAGCAGAGGGATCTGCAGACACAGAGGAAGGGAAACACCTCTATGACCTTTTGGTTGAGCATTATGGAAAAATGTATCCTCCATTAATGCAAATACAGATACATAAAGAGTTTGCAAACAGAAAATGACAATAGGAGAAGAACTCATGCATCATTTTGAACGAGGGCTGTCTCCCGTTGATTTTCAAAAAGTCAAACGCCATTACATCACTTGGAACGATCGTTTTGGCAAATCCCATGAACACTGTTTGATCGGCGATGCCTTGTATGAAAGGCAGCATCATTATTGCGCCTACTGTGAAACATGGCTTAAACAAAAGACAGACGGATTCATCGAACACCTTGCACGCCGAAGTGACTTTCCACAAAGAGCCTTTGACTGGAGCAATTTGTTCTTTTGCTGCAGACACAATGACTCATGTGGAATCTACAAGGATAATCAAAAGATACGATTCGATGTCAGAGACATCGTTGATCCGTCCATGGAACATCCTCAGGACTTTTTCATTTTTGACCAATTAGGCCATGTTTTCCCTAAAAGAGGCATGGCTCCTGAAGATGAAAAACGTGCAAGGGAAACGATACGGGTTTTTAATCTGGAGAACTCGGAACGTCTTCGCCATATTCGTCAAAAGGTGGCGAAAGCCGTTGCATATTTTTTGCAGAGCGATTGTCAGCCTGACGATTCTGCCATAGACCGCTTTCTTGAAATGGTTGGTGATGTGGATTGCATTTCGGTTTATTTCTCGCTTTTGGGGCGAAGAATGCCTTAGTCCATCCCTCCGACAACACCATCAAATCTTCCTGAAAGTTTATCTGCCTTGCGAAGGGGTTATGGCATGATCCAGCCGCTGGCGACCAGTTCGTCTCCGATGTAGGCGGCGGCCAGCTGTCCCGGCGGGGCAGTGGCGATGGGCGTCTGGAATTCCAGCCGAGCGGCATCGCTTTCCAGCGGGGTGAGGCGGGCGGCCGTCGCCGTCATGCGGAAGCGGACCTGTGCCATGACATCCAGACTTTGGCCGCAAGGCGGTACCGGCCAGAGCCAGTTCATGCCCTGAAGTGAAACGGAACGGACGCCGAGGCCATCTTCATGGCAGACAACTACCTGATTCTGAGCAAGATCCACATGGTTCACATACCATGGGCCGCCGCCCAGACCCAAGCCCCGTCGTTGTCCTTGCGTGAAGCGGAAGGTGCCGCCGTGGCGTCCCAGCCGTTTGCCGTCCATGTCCACAATCCAGCCTTCACGGCCCAAATCCGGATGCCGCCGCAGAACCCATGGCGCAAAATCCCCTTGGGGCAGAAAACAGAGGTCTTGGCTTTCCGCTGTGGTGCGGGGAACCAGCCCCAACGCCTTGACCTGCTCTTGTATATCCTTTTTAAGTGATTCTCCCAGAGGGAAATATGCAGATGTCAGCTGAGCTTGGGACAGTTGGCCGAGAAAGTAGCTCTGGTCTTTGGCGGGGTCGCCGCCGCGATGCAGATGGAAGTGACCGTCGCGTTCCTCCAGGCGGGCGTAATGGCCCGTGGCCAACTTTTCGCAGCCCCATTCCCGCAGGGTGTCCAACATGGCGCCGAATTTCAAAAAGCGGTTGCAAATGACACAGGGAGAGGGAGTTAGCCCCTTGGCATAGCCATCAGCGAAAGGAGTCAGCACATGGCGTTCGAAGGCGTCCTCCAGATGGAGGACGTGGTGTTCGATGCCCAGGCGGGCGGCCACGGCGGCGGCCTCCTTCGCCGTGGCTTCCTGCCCAGGCAGCAACGCCATGGTGACACCGATGACCTCATGCCCCTGCTCCTTCAGCAGAAGGGCGGCGTAGGTGCTGTCCACGCCCCCTGACATGCCCACTCCAATGCGCATGGCGTCCGCTCAATCCTCCAGCTCGCGGATGAACACGTTGCGGAACCAGAGCCGCGAATTGTGGTTCTGCAGCTCAATCTGGCCTTTGGGATAGATGGGAATGGCGCGGTTCCAATAGTTCTCCATGACCACATTGTCCACCACTTGGGTTCCGTTCAGCCAGACGGAGACCTTGTCATCCACCATGCGGATTTTGAAGCGGTTCCACTTGCCCACGGGATTGTCCATGGTCCAGCTGGGCTGGCTGGGGTTCTTCTCGTTGTTGTAGAGGCCGCCGGAGCCGATCTTCCATTGGACGGCATCCCAAATCTGGACTTGAGGGCTGCCCCGCAGGTAGATGCCGGAGTCGCCGCCGGCGCTGATCTTCCAGTCCACCAGCAGCTCGAAATTGCGGTAATCCTTTGCGGTGCAGAGGGCTTGGCCTTTTCCGTCGAATTCCAGCATGCCGTCGACGACGTGCCAATGGGCGCGCATGTCGGCGTCAGCGGCCTTTTGGGCCTCGGCCAGCTGTTCCGCCGTCATCTGGGCGCGGACCTCCGGATTGGCGACGAGTCCCTTCCATCCATCTAAGTCTTTGCCATTAAACAAGTTATGGAATCCTTCCGGCGGGATGTTGAAAGGCCCCTGCTCATAGGGCTCCAGCTCCTTGATGCGGATATTGCGGAACTCCACATAGTCCCCATGGCCCAGCCAGCCGATGTGACCGAAACGGCGACGAATTCCCTTGTGGACGTCAAGTCCCTTTCCATCAGCGGTTTCCGTGATCTTGGAGAGATCCGTGTCGGTGATGACCTGATCGTTTAGGACGACTTTGACATGGGGGCCGATGGCCGTCACCACCTGGTGGTTCCATTCCCCCGCCTTTTTCAGGGCGCCTTGCTTGGCGGGAACGACGCCGTAGACGGAGCCATGGTGCTGCCACGGAGCGAGAGCCCCGTTGGTCCGTGCCTTGTAGCCTTCATTGTCAATGATTTGCAACTCCATGCCCACGTAGGCGGCGTCCCCTTCGGTGGGGGCGCGGATGGCCAGCCCGTTGTTGGCGGCCTCGTCCAGCTTGAATTCGAAGTCAAGGACAAAGTCCGCAAACTGCCATATCGTGTAGATGTAGCCGCCGATTTTGGGGTTGCAGTACATGATGCCGCCGTCTTTGACCCCATAGCCATTGACGCTCCCTCCCCATCCATATAAATCCTTGCCGTTAAACAGGTTGCGGAATCCGTCCGCATCCGCTTCCGGAAGCGGCGGCAAATTCACCTTGCGGGGTTCGGCGGAGGGGAGGACCTGGGGGGCCTTGCCGGCGGCATAGGCTTCCAGCTCAACCACATGGACATAGCGTCCCATGACACCTTTGGTGACGTTCAGCCGCACATAGCGGGCTTTGACGGGATCGAAAGTGTGGACGAAGCCGTAGGCTTCGGAGACGTCGGGATTGTCGGGGACGTCGGCGACCTTCGTCCAGTTCTTGTCGTCTTCGGATACCTCTATATTATAGGAATAGGTGCGGGTTTCGTCCCAGAAGAAGATGACGCGGATGGTGTCGATAAGGGCGGTCTGCTGCATGTCGACCTTGACCCAGGTGGGACACACGTCCGTGTGCCATCCATCCCATTTGCCGATTTTGCCGTCGGTCACCCTGTCCGGAGAGAAATGCTGCTCCTGTGGGGAGGCGGCGGTGACGGGCTGACGGAGGAGTAGATTGGGGCCTTGGGCGGGCCGTGCGGTGGCGGTCTCCGAATAGACTTCCAGTTCCACAAGATGGACGGACGTGTTGGCGCTGTTCTTGAGGATGTTCAGGCGGACGTGGCGGGCCCTGACGGAGGGGATCAGAAGATGGCGGATGCCATCCTCCGTGGCGACGGCGGTGTTGTCGGAGGCGTCCACAATTTGCGTCCATGTCTTGCCGTCCGTGGAGATTTCCACTGTGTAGGCGTAATAGCGCGTTTCGTCCCAATAGAAGATGGGGCGGACGGCGCTGATGTCCTCCTCCTGCTCCAAATCCACGGTGATGGAGCAGGGGTAGGGGACGCCGAACCAGGCGTTGTTGTCCTTGTCGATGATGCCGTCCACCGCCTTGTCAGGCGTATGGTTGTCCTCATGGGCGCAGGTGGTGGTGACTGGTTTGCCGATGGCCAGATTGATGCCGTGGGGCGGCATCCGCTCCAACAGGGACTTGGCCTGGGCGGCGAGAGCCTCGTCCTTGCAGACGGTCAGCACCTTGCGGAGGGTGGTTCTGGCGGTTGAACTGGTGCACAGCAGCCGTCCCGTGCCGTCCTGCGCCACAATCTGCAAAGCGGCCTGAGTGGCTTCGGGGACCAGCTCCTCGTCGTCCAACGCGGGAAGGACGAGCTTCTCCAGCGCGGCGTCCACATGGAGGGTGTTCAGGCTGCCGAGAACGAGTTTTCGCTCATCCGGCTCCGTGCAGAGGGCCGCGGCGTCGGCTAGAGCCTCCGCCCGCGACGGCAGCGTGCGGCCGTCGTCCTGCGCGGCGAGGCGGACAAGCCCACGAAGGGCGAGGACGCGGTTGACGGGTTCGTCCTGCCGCCCAGCCCAGGTCTTCAGCAACGGCGTGGCCTTTTGGTTCGGCCAGTCGGCGAGGGAGCGGACTGCCGCCGTGCGCATATCCGCGTCGGCGTTGTCCAAATCGGCCGTCAAGGCGTCGAAGGCGGCATCGGTGCCGATGCGGGGCATGAGGGCCAGCAGGATGCGGTGGGCGGCGCCGTCCTGTGTCTTCACGGCGTCAACCAGGACGGCGGCGGCCTCGGCGTCCTTCGTCGCCAGCGCCGTGAGCACCGCCTGAATGCCCCGCTGATCCGCCGCCTTCTCCATCTTTGGCAGAACGGTCAGCAGCGCGGGCAGATCCTGCGGTGTGACGGTGACTTCCAGCGCCTTCAAAGCCGCTTTCCGGACGGCGCTCTCTTTTGCCGTCACCAGCGGCAGCATCAGTGAATTGGCGTCGGCGACATTACGGGAGGCGAACAGTTCGCAGATGGCCGCCTGTCCATGGGGAGTGGCGGTGGGCAGGATGTCGGCGAGCTGTTTGTGTAACACATTGGTATTCAATGATTTAAGCAAATTCATAAGAGCATTGGCGGTGGTGGCGTCTGCCTGTTTCATGGCTTCGACCAGAAGAGGCATGGCCTGAGCGGCGTCCAATTGGACGAGGGCGCCGATGGCATGGAGGCGCACGTCGGCGTTTTCATGGGCGGCCAACGCCGCGATGTCTGCCCAGGCGGCTTTGTCGCCACGGCGACCGAGCATGTCCAGGACGTCCGTCAACATGTCGGAATTGTCACGTCCCGTCTTCAGCAAGACGATGGCGGCTCGAGTGGCCCTGTCCCCTTGCAGTTCCTGAAGCTGGTTCAGGGCGGCGTTCCGCAGAACGGCGTCGCCGGGCAGGATGGTGTTGGTGAGCAGGGGGATGGCGTCCGTCTCCGAACAGCAAAGGGTGACGGCCCGCAGAGCGGCCTCGGAAGACTCCGCCTGAAGGTGGCGATAGGCCAGCTGGGCGGCCGCCTCCGGTTTTTCCGATTTCAGGTTGACAGCCAGATTGACCAAGGCGGCGCGGGCTCCGTCCCGTTCGGTTTTCACAGTGGATTTCAGCGCATCAAACAGCAATTCCGCCGCTGGCTCGTGGGCGCAGACGGCCAACGCATGCATGACGGCAGGGCGCCGATGGGGCGGGACCGCCTTCAGCGTCTCCATCAGGGCAGGGGCGGCGGCTTTCGCCCGCAGGGTGGTGACGGCGGTCACATAGTCCAGCCGGGCGGCGGCGTCCACTTTGGCGACGGCATTGACAATGACGGTGACGGCGGCGGGCGTGCCGATGGCCGTGATGGCGCGGATGGCGTAGGGGCGGCGTTTCTCCAATGTCAGTTGTGCTTCCAGCGCAGGGATTTCCGCATCTGTTCCGCAGTACTGCAGCTCCTGCAGAATCACATTGGCGGCCACATCGTCTGCCGCCAGGGGCAGTCCTGTGGCGAGGGCGTGAGCCAGAGCCTTGCGCTCCGCCTCCGCTCCGGGGCGGGTGACATGGCGGGTCAGCCCGTCCAACGCGAAACTGGCCAGGTTGGTCTTGCGGTCGTTTGCCTCCGAAAGGGCGGCGATCAGCTCATGGACGGCAGGTTCTCCGGCTTCCGTCAGCGTGGCGATGATGCGTTTGCCCTCGGCGGGCGCGGCCCATTCCAGCTGTTCCGCAAGCGCCATGGCCTGCTGGCCGAAAAGGGGACTGACGGCGAGCGTCATGATGAAGAGGAGCATATATCGTTTCATGATGTCTTCCTTTCCTGTTCTCAGACGCTTACAAGAGGCACCACGGCGCCCGCATGGGCTGCTCCGCCAGACGGTTGGCCTCCGGGTCGTTGATGAAACGCAGCGCGACGGGGTCGAAATGCAGCTTTCTGCCCAGCCGGATGGCGCAGTTGGCCAGATGCACGAGAAGGTTGCTGCGGTTTCCGTTCATCTCGTTGAGGCCGAATTTCCTGCGGGTGCGGACTGACACGTTGAAGTCGCGAATCATGGGCTCCATCTCCGGCAGGAACTTGACGGCGGTGGCCAAGCTGGCCGGCTCCGTACGGAAGCCTTGGTAGATTTTGCCTTCAGGGCCTTCGATGTAGGGTTTGCCTTTGGTCTCCTCGCCACCCCAATCGCAGGATTCCAAAATGATTTTGCAGCCATCGGCATAGGTCATGTGAACCTGGCCCCAGAGGCCCACGGCGTCCGGATGCTGCGGCCAGGGGGCGTTGGCCTCAATTTCCACGGGACTGGTGTCGTCTTTATTCAAAATGTATTGGACGGGGTCCAGATAGTGCTGCCCCATGTCCGCCAGACCACCGCCGTCATAGTCCCAATAGCCACGGAAATGTCCCGACGCGCGGTGTTCCGTGTAGGGTTTCCACGGCGCGGGGCCCAGCCAGCGGTCGTAGTCCAAATCCTCTGGCACGGGTTCCGGCGGCAGGCCAATGGCTCCCATCCACATTTTCGTCTTCCAGTCGAAGCCTGTGTGGGCGCTGACGCGGACGGTCAGAGGCCAGCCGAGCAGGCCGTTGCGGACCAGGCGGGCCACGGGATCCACCGTCGTGCCAAGGCCATAGAACTCGCCATAAAGGCGGAACCAGGTGTTCAGCCGGAAGACCCTTCCGTTCCGATGGACGGCCTCGGCCACGCGTTCTCCCTCCGCGATGGTGCGGGTCATGGGCTTCTCGCCCCACACGTCACAGCCTGCGTTCAGCGCATAGATGTTCTGCAGGGCATGCCAATGGGGCGGCGTGACGACGTGGACCACGTCAATGTCCTCATTGTCAATCATTTCCATGAAATCCAGATAGGGCTTGCAGGGATGCCCCGCCTGAACGGCCCGCGCGGCCTGCTCCTCTCGACGGGAGCGGCGCACGTCGCAGACGGCCACCAATTTCGCCTGGGGGTCGCCCAACACCATGCCCACATGGCCTGAGCCCATGCCGCCTACGCCGATGATCGCATGGTTGATCTTGTCGTTGGCGCCTGGCCTGCCTTGTGCCGCAAGAATGCCCTGCGGCAGAATGCTGACGCCGGCAAAGGCGGCTCCCGCCTTTAGAAAGTCCCGTCGTGTGGTTTGCGGTGCGTTCATGGATGCGGTCCTCCGTTTAGGGAGTGGTTCAGTCTATTTTGGGGGAGTGAAAGGAACAAATGGGACGAATGGTTGTGACGTGTTGCCAACGGCTTAGTCCATGTGCAACGCCTGCTTGACCACGGGAAGGATCTTCTCGTACATGCGGTAGAAGCCCAAGTCATTGGGATGGCAGCCGTCAACGGTGCACCAGTTTAGACCATTGATGCCAAAAAGGGAGTCGCCAGGGATGAAATAGACGTTCTTGTCTCCGGCGGCGACGGCATTTGCGTAAGTCTGGCGGATGATTTCCATGCGCTCGCCGCCATTGTCCGTGTCCGGCCTGGAGAGGAAGATGACGGGCAGGTCGGGGTGCGCCTCGCGGATGATCTTGAAGAAGGGCTCATGGGTTTGCCGCAGATGCTCCGCCGTGGGGGCGTTGTGGTCGTAGTCGAAGACGAAGACGCTGGCGTCGATTTGGGCGATGGCGCGGGCCACGGCGGGCTCGCCACGACCGCTGCCGGAGAAGCCCAAGTTGACCTGCGGGGCGTCCAAAGCGCGGCAGATCATGGTGGTGTAGTTGTTGGCGGGGCGGGAGGCGCATCCGCCCTGGGTGATGGAGGAGCCGTAGAAGACGATGGGCTTCTGGAGCTTCTGGGGCGTGGGCTCCTCGAATTTGGCGTCGGGAGCGACGCCGATCTCCAGCGTGTCCGTGCCCGCGTAGAGGGGAAGATAGAGGATATAGTCGCACATGGTGTTGCGGATCCAGCCCTTGGACAGGACGGTGCCGCCGTTGGGTATCGAATTGCTGATGAAGCGTTCGCCGCCGTTGTAGCCGCGTTCGTAGAGGTCATAGCCGGAGACGCCGGTGGAGGGCATGTGGAACATATCTCTCATCGTTGGCGCAGAGGCTCTTATGGCGATGAAGGGCGAGTTGGTGCGGAAGAGGACGGCGCCGCCGGTGTGGCACCGCGCCAGCTGGAGGGCGCCATTATTGACGTCCGCCTCCGTCATGTCCGCCGGCAACCGCAGCAGGGGCGCGTCCTCCGAGGTGCGGAAGGGGAAGCCCGTGACGACGAAGGGGGCTTTTCTCACGTCTCCGAAGCGGATGGCGCGGCCGTCAAACTCCTCCTGCTTGAAGTTTGCGTCAATCGCCGTGATGTCCATGGCGTTGACGGCGCAGCAGACCGCGATGGCGAGAGTGGTTGTCATGAATGCAAAATGTTTCATTTTTATTCCTTTCTTTGCGATATATGAGATGATGATTCAAAAGGAGTCCACAGAATTCACAGAATAACATTGTGTTGCAAGCGGCAGTTTGTATCTGTGTATTTAGTGATTTTATAAGATGGGATTCAGCAACGACTTGTCCAAAATGACGCGATGGCGTTTCAGATGCCGTTGAAGGGCGGCGATGTCCAGTTTGGCGAATCGGCTGACCTCCGTGTCCTTGGCGAGGAAGGCGGCGGCGGTGCCTGCCGCCTCTCCCGTGACGGCGCAGGTGGGGATGACGCGCATGACATCCCATGTGTCTCCAGAGCAGGAGATGCAGCGGCCGGCGGTGATGAGATTGGCGGTCTTTCGGGCGGCGAGGGCGCGTAGAGGCACGGTGTAGACGGGACCGGCCTTGCGCCAGTCGCCAGTCATGCCCACGGCGTCCTCAAACCACCGTTGCGCGTCGCTGGATTTCAGGGTCACGGTGGCCTGAAGGTGTCGGCTCATGCGTGTGCAGGGGATGGAGGGCATGGCCAGCGGATAGATGTCCTGCTTCTCCGTTGCCTTCAGACGGGCCATGTCCTGCAGCATCAACTCTCTGGAGGCAATGCACATGGCGGTCACATCCTCCACGCGGGTGCCCTTGAAGGTTCGTCCATTTTCGGGAAAGCGCTTCGTGGCGGAGAAGGGCTGAGTCAGTATGCGACGGTGCATTTTGCCATCGCCGTCCGCGTAGTAGTACCAACCGCAGCGGACATTGCCGCCCGGGGCCACGGTGCGTTCGCCGGCGGCCACGCACACATCCGCGTCGCCGCTGGCGTCCACCACGGTCTTGCAGCGGATGGCGGTGCGGCCGCTTTTGCTTTCCACAATCAGGGCGTCGATGGTGTCTCCCTGCACATGGACATCGCAGAATCGCATGTCGTAATAGAGGGTGACATGGCTTTTCCGCAGCAGCTTCTCCAGTTTGCAGGCGTAGGTGACGGGATTGAAATCCACCATGTGGCGTTGCTGCGCGCGGTCATTCACGTTGCCTCCGGGAAGCCAGCAGGAGGGGATTCGGCCGATGCACATGGCGGTGGAAGGGGCCACCTCGTCATCCACGGAGAGTTTCAGCAGCTCTTCGCCGATGCCGCCGATGACCTGTCGGCCACGGCCGTCGCAGAGGGGAAGGTAACAGGTGACCAGTCCGGCGGTGGCGAGGCCGCCCAGCAGGCAGCTTTTCTCCAGCAGGCAGACTTTCGCTCCAGTCCGAGAGGCGGCCAACGCGGCGGCGGCGCCGGCGATGCCGCCACCGACGACGGCGACGTCAACGTCCGTCAGGATCTTCAGATTTCGGGACTTTTCTTGGATGGTCATGGCCGTCATGGGGTGCATTATTTGTAACTTGTTGTATTAGAGTTACTTGCGAAAAGCCAGCTCGGTGCCGTTGCGGAGCCGTTTGAGGTTTTCCTTATGCCGCCAGATGATGAGGGCGGCCAGCACGATGAGGAGGATGCATTCTGGCCACGTGGCCTTTCCCCAGCCGCAGAGGTTCATGATCAAAGAGCTCAAGGCCATGCAGATGCCGGCTCCCATGCTGGCCAGGGACACGATTCGAGTGGAGTAGAAGAGGATGAGCCAGACGATGGCGGCCACGATGACGGACCAGAAGGCCAACGCAAGCACGACGCCCAAGCTGGTGGCGACGCCTTTGCCGCCCTTGAAGTTCAGCCAGAGGGGAAACAAATGTCCCAACACCGCGCCGCAGCCCGCGATGAGCTCGCCCCAGACGGGGCCGATAACCAATTGCTGCCCAAGGTGTTGGCCAATGAAGATGACAGGAAGGGCCCCTTTGAGAAAATCCAGCAGGAAGCAGATGATGCCCCAATCTCTTCCCAGCACACGGAGCACATTGGTGGCGCCGATGTTCTTGCTGCCATGGGTCCGAATGTCTATCCCGTTGAGTTTGCCGATGATAAAGCCAAAGGGGAGGGAGCCGGCAAGATAGGAGGCCAGGAGGACAAAGAGGCCGCCGGCAAGAAGTTGCACTAAGATCATGGTTTAGAGTCCTTTCTGTCAGTCTTTCCAAACGGGAGGTCAAGTCAATCCGTTTTGGCGGAGGTGATAGCAGTCTGGGCATCGGAAGACGTCGATGCCATAGATGTCTGTCATTTCAGGGACGACGCGGATGGTGGCGGTGTCGTCTTGATGGAGGGAAATTTGCGTGGGATCATTGTCCGCGATCATGATGGCGGGGCCCCGCAGCAGCTGGACGGTGATGACGCTGGCTTCGGGCAGGACGGAGAAGTTGCTCAGGTCCATGGCGTTGTTGAAGGCCAGGCCGAGGCCGCAGAGCAGATGCCCACGGGTGATGCTTTGAAAATAGCCTGTGCTGCCAAAGGGGGTTGCGATGACCAGGCTGTCCGCCACGACTTGGGGGCAGAGCAGCTCGTCGTTGACCCAAATTCGATAGCGGATGGCGCTTTGCGCCTGCGTTTTTGTGATGACGATATCGTTGATGCCCAACAGGTTCTGTTTGTTTGCCGCTGCCTTCAGCTTGATGAGGCGGGTTTTCTTCAGCTGACCGTCAAAGAGCCGCTGCAGGGTGGAGGTTTCGGCATGTTTGGGGCATTTTGGGTTTTGGCGATGGTCGCGGATGGGGCATTTGGGGACGCCGGGGAACTGACGTTCTGCTCCCAGAAGGCAGCCGTCGCCGCCATGGGAAATGACCAGATCCGGCTTCTCCTCCACGATGGCCACGGGAAACGGCTTCAGAAGCGGCATCAGGTCATCCAGATTTCGGCCTGAAACGGCGACTCGGACAGGGCGTTTGTCAAATGGCGCGTCCATCTGAAACCTCCCTCAATCGGCCACCGTGCGGGGCGGCATGTCGTAGGTGTTGATTTGGCGGGGCAAAGCCCGATGCCAGGTTTTGACGCCGTTGGGCCACAGAATCTCCAGATTCACTTCCCGCTCCGGCGGAAAATGGCCCAGACCGAAATGCAGCAGCGGGTCGTTCTGCTGGCTCAAGGTGCTGGTTCCCGCTCCATGAATTCGCGTCAGCGTGCCTTGGCGGGGCAGCTTTGCCCGCACCACGGCGCCCAGACAGGTGCCGTTGCGATTGGAGCGCAGCCTGACCTTCAGCCACTGTCGCGGGGCTCCGTCGTCATCCCCTTTGTTGTGGAAGAGGGCCAGCGTCGCCGGCGCGTCCTTTTCAGGACGTCCCGCAGTGATTAGATCCATGAGGCCGTCGTCGTCAATGTCTGCCCAGGCGCCTGCATAGGTGTCCAGACGGACAATGCCGGATTTGAGGGCCACGTCGCTGAATTGCCGCCCTTGGCAGTTCATGAACAGACGGGTTCGGGCGTAGCTCAGGTTGTAGACTTGGGGGACGAAGATGTCCTCATAGCCGTCATTGTTGGCGTCGGCGGCGGCACAGCCCGACCACAGTTCATCCCCTTTGAAGACGCCGCTTCCGCCGATGGGCAGGGTGGCGGGGCCGGTGGCGTCCCGCCAGTCCGTGAAGAAGCCATGGCGGTAATGGAGGATGGCGGAATCATCGCAGAGATAGCCCCGAATATCGTAGTTGTTGCCGTTCTTGCTGATTCCCACATACTTATGAACCAGGTTCGAGATCCACAAATCCAGATTGCCGTCATTGTCGAAGTCTGTCCAGCAGGCTCCGATGCAATGGCCGTAGCGGTAGCCGTAGTTGGCGTTTTTGTTGGCGTCGAAGAAACGGTTGGGCTCAAAACGGCCCTGGACGCCGCGCAATTTCGCCTCCTCCCGAAAATGGCCGTTGCCTTCGTTGATCCAGAGGAGATTCGGCTGCAGGCGGTAGTTGGCCACGAAAATGTCCTGAAGGCCGTCTCCGTTGACGTCCCCAATCAGCAGCCCGCGCACGTAAGTCTTCTGGCGGATTCCGGCGGCTTCGCTGCTTTCCACGAAACGCAGTCCTTTTTTGTTTTTCCAAAGTTCTGTGGGATAATAGGTTGGATTGCCGTCGTTCCAATCCTCCGACATGCCGATGACAAGATCCGCATAGCCGTCTTGGTCCAGATCGCCGGCGGCCATGGTCATGGATTTGGGGTTTGGCTTGAAACCGAGGGCTTCGGAGATGTCCTGAAAGGTGCCGTTCCCTTGGTTTCTCCAGGCCTTGCCGGCGGTGGTGAAGATGTCCGTCCATCCGTCATTGTCGTAGTCGAAGCAGAGGGCATCGCCGCTTCCTGTAAGACCCGCTTCCGCCGTGACTTCCGTAAAGACCACCTGGCCGTCGTGACTGTCGTTGCGGAAGAGCCGGCCACCGGTGACGAGAAGGTCGGGCCGATTGTCATTGTTGTAGTCCAGCCAATTGACGTTGTTGCTGTTCGGCCGGTCGGGAAGAGCGGCGCTGATGTTGTCGAATTGGGGCGCCACAGGGATGAAGGGGCGATATTTGGTCGGTTGTGGCCGGTCCGGCGGCGTGGCCGTGGAGCAGGAGACCAGAACGAAAAGGAATGAGATGAACGGACACAGAAGGCGAATGGCATGCATGAAGGCATCTCCAGAGAAACCGCCTCTATACCATATATATAATATAGGTATAGGAGAGGAGAATGACGTTGACGAATGCGGTGGCCCCCGCTGGTCCTTTTGTCCGCGTGAGGCCATGTTTGGCGAACCGAAGGGAAACCCTTCCTCCATAATGTAAGCTGCCCTTTCCACGAATCAAGTTCTGGGCAGCCCATTTCTGCGTCTCGAAAGACGCCGTTGAGGGAATCGCTCCTCCGACCGAACGGGAGTAGGATTCCCAAGTTCCTCTTGCACAGACATTAGCGCTGATTGCGGTAGCCGATCATGCCGCGAGTCAGATCCGCGAAGATGAGCGGGCGGAGCATGGCGAGGGTTTCCGTGTAGAGCTGCTCCGTGGTGAAGGAGCCTGCCTTGAAGCGGAAGCGGAAGACATGTTCGCCGCGGTCGCTGTAGGGGCGGTCGATGGCGCCGCCGGGGCAGGGGTCATGGTGCGCCATCTGCGGGGAGCGCAGCAGGGTGAAGCGGAGACGCTCCGCCGTGGCGTCCATGGCGAAGACATCGGGGCAGAGGACCGCGAGGGATTCGCTTTCGTCCAGATCGACTTTTGTCCAGCCTTGGATGGGGCGTTCCTTTCCGTCAAGCTTGCGTTTCAGGCCGGCTCCGGGGATGGCGTCCAGCCGATCATCCCCAAAGGCGGAGATGGGCATGACGAGCTTCAGGATCTTGTTGTGCTCCAGCCAGTTAACGCGAAGGATAAGCTCCACGTCGCCGCTGTCCGCATAAAGGCGGAAGGTCTCGAGCAATTCGCTGTCTCCGATGCGGCCTTTGCGGAGAATCTCCTTGAAATGCGCGCCGTTGTGGATTAGTTCGGGCATGCTCCAGGAGGGCAGGGCGTCGGGCGTCTCCGAATAGCGGTCGATGCTGTGGGACCAGGTGTCGGAGGGGTCGGAGTAGAGAATGGGTTCCGGAAGTGCGAGCATCCATGATCCGACGACGAGTTCAGGCGGATAGAAGGCGACGGCGGCGCCGTTGGCGTTGCCCATGGAATAGGCGTCTCCCATGAAGCCATCGCCATCCAGGGGGCTTTCGGTGGCCTCCGTCTCCATGGGCTGCAGGCGGATGACCTTCATCTCATTGGGAGCGAGGGAGATGCGCAGGAGGAAGGCATCGTCGCGGGCGGTGCTGAGGAGGCATTCGCGGGCGATGAGCTGATAGGGGATGGGCTTGCCGTCTTCGTCGATGAGGCGGTAGGCTTTGGGCGGCTTGCCCTCCAGCCACGGCTCCACGGCGGTCCATCCGTCGAAGGGATGGTCGGAGGCGTTGAGGAAGACCATGCGCTGCATGACATCGTCCGGAAGCGCCGCCATTTTCTTGCGCAGGAGATACTGCAGCTTCTCTTCGGCCCAAGCTTCGCCGGCGCCCAATTGGTTGCGGACATGGCGGTAGGCGGAGGGGATGCAGGTTCCGCCGAGGGTGTCGTGGAACTGATGGAAGACCACGTTTCGCCAATGCTCCTCCAGCTGTTTTGCGTCTCCGGCTTCCTTGGGCATGGACTTGAGGGCGATTTCCGCCTGCGTCATCCGCTGCGTCGCTTTCTGCAGTGCCAGCTTGCCTTCCCGATGAACCGTGTAGCAGCCGATGGCATGGTGCTGCAGCTCGCCGGTGACGACTGGCAGCTTGTCCAGCTTCTTCTCAATGGCCTTGAAGAAGCGCGACGGCGTGGAGAAGATGATTTTGAAGCCGGGGAAATCGCCCATGACCTTCTTCAGCTGATTGATGAGACGCTCCGTGGGGCCGCCGCCATGGTCGCCGATGCCCGCGAAGATCATGGTATGGGTGATTCCCTTCGGCAGGAGAGTCACGTTGGCCTGCAGGCGACTCAGCATGCGCTCGTGGGAGAAGGCCTCGTCGTTCAGGCCATAGCTTTGGCCGATGCGGAAGGCGGTGACTGCTGGACCATTCTCGAAGCCTCTCCAGCGGAACAGGTTAGCCGGAAGCTCCAGCTCATGCTCCTGCGGGCGCATGAAGATGTAGTTGTGCTGGCCGGCGGCGGTCATCAAGCCGGGCAGGCTGGCGTTGTGGCCGAAGGAGTCCGGATTGAAGCCGTAGTCGGGGAAGAAATTGAAATTCTTCTTGAAATAGGCTTTCCCGATGCTGATCTGATGCTCTAACCCATTGAAGTCAGGGGCGTTGCAGTCTGGTTGCGTCCACCATCCGCCGCCGATTTCCCAACGGCCGGCGGCCACATGGGCCTTGATCCGCTCGAAAAGGGCGGGGTCCAGCAGCTGGATTTGGCGGTAGACCCATGCTTCGCCTTGTGTGAAGAAGATGTCCGGATGGGCGTCAAGACGGTCGCAGGCGCTGCGGCAGGTGGCCAGCGCCTCGTCCAGTCCCGCCTGCCATGGCCAGAGCCAGATGGGATCCAGATGGGCCTGAAACACCAGATGAACGGTATACATTGCAATTCCTTTCTTCTTCTACGACAATGGGATAGAAATGCCTTCAGGTGGCGGGGCCAGCCGAAGGAGCGGAGGCGTATTCCGTCAGTTTTTGGCGGAGAGTCTCCTGAAGAATCTCCTCCGCCTGACAGTCGTTGGCCTGACAAAGGGCCGCGATGTCCAACAATAGATTGCCGATGGACTCCCGAAAGGCCGATTTGTCTTCCTGGTCGGCAACAAGTTCTGTAAGTTGTTCCTGTGCAATAGGATACGAAATTCCCTTCTGCCGCAGCCGCGAAAGAAACTTTTGGGCGCGGGCCAAAGCGGGAAGGGAGCGGGGCACGTCCAGCGGCGTCGTGGAGGCGATGTGGGCCTTCTCTTTCGCCTTGATGGCGTCCCATCGGCGGTGAATCTCCTCTTCGCTGGCGGCCGGCTGGTTGCCGAAGATGTGTGGATGCCGTCGTATCATCTTGTCGGACTCTGACTTGGCCACGTCCTCAAAGGTGAAGCGGCCTTGCTCTTCGGCGATGCGGGCGTGGAGGACAATCTGCAGCAGAATGTCCCCCAGCTCCTCACACATGGCTTCCGGCCGGTCCTCCTCCATCGCGTCCAAAAACTCGCCGCACTCCTCCACCAGAAAGCGGCGGAGGCTGAGATGGGTCTGGCGGCTGTCCCACGGGCAGCCGTGCTCCGGATCCCTCAATTTGGCGACTATTTCTATAAGATGTTCTATTTCAGGCATTTAGGCATTGCATTTTGGTCGAAAACCATAAGTTACTGCCGCAGAGCGACTTAGTACATAGAGTCGGGGAAATAGAAGTCAGCGGCGTTTTCGGGGGTGATGACTTCGGCAGGGACGATAACGGTCTCTCCCGCAGGACGTTGGCCAGCGGCGAGGGCGTTGTAGGTGTTCAGCACGGCGTTTTCAATCATGCGGGGCGGATAAGTCACGTCGCTGGGGACCAGCGGGTTCTTGTCAAGAACCATCTTGACGATGGCCTTGCTGCCGGCGCCGCCGATGAAGCATTTGATGTCCTTGCGTCCGGACTCCTCATAGGCCTTGAGGGCGCCGAGGAGCACATCGTCGTCGCCTGTCCAGACACCGTCGATTTCCTTGAACTTCTGCAGATAGTTCTCCATGAGCTTCAGGCCCTTTTCCGTGTTCCAGTCGGCGGACTGGGAGGCGAGAATCTCGATGCCCGGGTTGGCCTTCATGACCTCGTTGAAGGCGTTGACGCGGTCGCTGTTGACGGCGCAGGGGATGCCTTCCATGACGACGATGCGGCCTTTGCCGTTGAGCTGCTTGACCATGGTCTCCGCGCTGAGGCGGCCGAAGCCCGCGTTGTCTCCCGCCACGTAGAGGTTGTGCACGGGTTCGTCCAGTCCGCGGTCCACGACAGTCAGGAAGATGCCCTTTTCGGCGACTTTCTTGCAGATGGCGGTCAGCGGCGAGGGCTCGTGAGGCAGGATGACCAGCGCGTCAAGATCTTGAACCAGAAGGTTTTCCACCTTGTCCACCTGTTCTGCGGAGTCTTTTGCGGTGGAGAGGATGACCTTGCAGCCCTTTTCCTCCAGCTGCTTCTTGGCCTGTTCCGCCCACCAGACGATGCCGCCGGTCCAGCCGTGGTCGGCGCTGGGGATGGAGATTCCGATGACAAAGGACTTGGCGTTGGCGGCGTCCTGCTTCTTGCCGCAGGAGACGGCCAGCAGCGCGACAGTCAGAAGAGCCAGAGAGACGGTCAGGAGCTTTTTCATGATGACTTCCTTTCTAAATGATTGGATTTCAATGCATTCGACTATTTCTGCCGTTGAATGAGGACGGCTATGATGATGACGATGCCCTTCACGGTGCCCTGCAGGTTGACGGAGACGCCCCACATGTCCAGCACGTTGGAGACGATGCCCAAAATCAGGGCGCCGGCCAACGTACCGACGATGGAGCCCTTGCCGCCGGACATGGCGGTGCCGCCGATAATGGTGGCGGCGATGGCGTCCAGCTCATAGTTGAGGCCGGCGGTGGTGGAGCTGAGGGAGTTGAGGCGGCCTCCCAAAAGGAAGGCGCTGAAGCCGGCCAGGGCGCCGGCGATGACGTAGGTCTGGAACTTGACCCAGTTGGTGCGGATGGCGGCGTATCTGGCCACCCGCTCGTTGGAGCCCACGGCGCAGATGTGGCGGCCCGTGCGGGTTTGGGTCAGGAAGAGGGTGCCGATGGCGGTGAAGAGCAGCAGCGTCCAGGCGGGCAGGGGGACGCCCAGCCAGACGAGGCCGCCGATTTGCGCATAGCAGGCGTTCTTGCTGGTGACCAGGCCTGCGTTGGCGATGTAGAGGCTCAGCGAGCGGAAGATCGACAGGGTGCCCAACGTGACGATGAAGGGCGGGATCTTGCCCGCCGTGACCAAAAGGCCGTTCAGTGCGCCGGCGGCGATGCCCACAAGCAGCGTGGCGAGGAAGGCGACGGCAACGCCGCCCCACGGGGAGGCCACTTGGTTCATGGCGAAGATGCCGATGCAGCCGCTGAAGGCGAGCATGGAGCCCACGGACAGGTCGATGCCGCCGCCAATGATCACGTAGGTCATGCCAATGGCGATCATGCCCGAATAGGAGATCTGGCGGGTGATGTTAAGCAGATTCTGCGGCTTGCGGAAGGCGGGGCTGGAGACCATGCATACCAACAGCAGCAGCGCCAGCGCGATGTAGGGGCCGTATTCGCTCAGCAAATCCATGACGCCGCGACGGCGGCCTGAAAGCGGGGTGTTTTTCATCGTTTAGCCTTTGACTCCCGTGGCCAGATACATGATTTCCTCATCCGTCAGCTTCTCCCCCTCCAGAATGCCCGCCAGACGGCCGCCGCGCATGACGGCGATGCGTTCGCACAGGCCGAGAACCTCCTCCAAGTCGGAGGAAATCAAGATGCAGGAGACGCCGGTGGACACCAGTTCGCGGATGAAGGCATAGACTTCGCTCTTCGCGTTGATGTCGATGCCGCGGGTGGGTTCGTCGAAAATGAACAGCCTTGGAGATGTGTCCAAGTTCTTGGCAATGGAGACCTTCTGCTGATTGCCCCCGCTGAGGTTCTTCAGCTGGGTCTGGAGGGAGTCCGTCTTGATGCGGAACTTCTCGATGTAGGACTCCGCCTTCGCGGCCTCCTCCTTTTTGCGGATGAAGGGGTGGCAGTAGGCCTTCAGCGACGCCAGCGTGACATTGGCGGCAAGGGGGAATTCCGTCAGGATGCCCGTGCCTTGGCGGTCCTCCGAAAGATAGGCGAGGCCGGCCTTCAGGGCCTCCTGCGGAGAGGAGAAGCGGCCGGGGCGGCCGAAGAACTCCACTGTGCCCGCCGTTGCCTTTCGGATGCCGTAGAGGGTCTCCGCCAGCTCGGTGCGGCCAGAGCCCACCAGCCCTGCAAAGCCCAAAATCTCCCCCTGCCGCAGGGAGAAGGTCACGTCCTCCAAAACGCCGGGAACCGTCAGATGTCTCACATCCAGAACGACTTGCGCGTCCGGAGCAGGGGAGACTTTCGGCGGGAACATCTGATGGAGCTCCCGTCCCACCATGCGGCGGGCCATTTCCGCCTCGTCTAGGGCATCGATGGGGTCATGGCTGATGAACTGACCGTCCCGCAGCACCACCACCTCATCGCATATCGTCTTGACTTCCTTAAGCTTATGGGAAATATATAGGATGGAGACGCCGCTTTCCTTCAGCCGTCGCATGACCTTGAAAAGGGTGGCCACCTCGTTCTGGTTGAGCACGGTGGTCGGTTCGTCCATGATCAGCAGTCGGCAGGGGCTCGTGAGGGCCTTGGCGATTTCCACCATCTGCTTTTCGGCGACGCCAAGGGAGCCGACTAGCTGGTCTGGCGGGATGTCCGCCTCCAGCTCGGCCAACAGCTCCGCCGCCCGCCGCCGCATGCGACGGCGGTCCAGAAGGCCCAACGGGGTGCGGAGTTCGTGGCCAAGGAAGAGGTTCTCGTAGACATTCAGGTCGTTGACCAGATTGAACTCCTGTGGAATGGTGACCAGCCCCTCCGCAATGGCGCCGGCCACGCTGCAGTTCCCCCACGCCTGGCCCATGAAGCGGATTTCCCCCGAACTGGGCTCCGTCATGCCGTTGAGACATTTGATGAAAGTGGACTTGCCGGCGCCGTTTTCACCGATGATTCCAAGGACAACGCCTTTGCGCACCTGAATGGAGATGCCTGTGAGCACAGGCACCCCCGAATAGGACTTCGCCAGATTCGTCGTTTCCAGAATGACGTCGGACATGGGGGCCATGAAGCGGTGCTACATGATGACTTTGTTCAGGCTGTATTCCACAAGCCCCTGACCGCCGGCGGCGATGATGGCCGGAATGATGTCCCGCGCCACGTCCTTGTCAATGACGGTGGTGAGGGAGAACCAGTTTTCGTCGGAGAGGTGGGCCACAGTGGGTTTGTTGAGGGCGGGCAGGATGCTCAGCACGTCCTGCAGCTTGTCCTTGTGGACGTTGATCATGAGGCCGACCCGGCTCTCGGCGGCCAGAACCGCCTTCAGCAGCAGGACAATCTTCTCCATCTTCGCGCGCTTGAAGGGATCGGCGGCGGCCTGTTTGTTGGCGATGAAGCGAGTCGTGGTCTCGCAAAGGGTGTCCACAATACGCAAGTTGTTGGCGCGGAGGCTGGAACCGGTCTCCGTGATCTCCACAATGGCGTCCGCCAAATGGGGCGGCTTGACTTCCGTTGCACCCCAGCTGAACTCCACGGACGCGTGGACACCGTGTTTGTCCAGATAGCGCTGCGTCATGCCGACGGCCTCCGTGGCAATGCGCTTTCCCTCTAAGTCCTTGGGGCCGTTAATCTTAGAATCATTTGGAACGGCGAGGACCCACCGCAGCGGGGCGCGGCCAACCTTGCCGTAGACCAATTCGGCGATCTCCTCCACGTCCGCGCCGCTTTCCATGACCCAGTCATAGCCGGTCAGGCCGCAGTCCAGAAGGCCTTCGCCCACATAGCGGGCCATCTCCTGTGCGCGGATGAGGACGCATTCGATCTCTTTGTCGTTGATGGACGGATAGTAGGAGCGCGACTGGATGTCAATTTTGTAGCCGGCGCGGCTGAACATGTCCACCGTGGTTTCCTCTAAACTGCCTTTGGGCAGGCCTAAACGCAGAACAGCCATGGAATCTCCTCCAATTGGTGTATATAATATATATGGTATATATAGGACGGATGCGGCTCACTTCTTGCCGTAGACGTCTTCAGGGTTGAAGACACGCTCGCCAATGACCTTCAGCGTGCCGTCCGCCTCCACGCGGCGGAAGAAGCAGCTGCGGTAGCCTTCGTGGCAGGCGGAGCCGCCGACCTGCTCGATCTTGAAGATGACCGTGTCCAGATCGCAGTCCACCAGAATCTCCTTGACCTTCTGGATGTTGCCGGAGCTTTCTCCCTTGACCCACAGCTTCTTGCGGGAACGGGTCCAGTAGGTGGCCACGCCAGTCTCCAACGTCTTCTGCCACGATTCCTTATTGATGTAGGCGAGCATGAGGACTTCGCCCGTCTGCCAGTCCTGCGCGATGGCGGGAATCAGACCGTCCGCGCTTTTGTTGAAATCAAGTTCAACCATTTGTCAACTCCCATGGGTGAAAACGGATACGTTTAGGAAAAAGAACACTATAATGCGGATAGAGGGAATTTCAATTCGCCATCTTCCATTTGTCCACCCTCGTGCCTTGAGGGAATCCGATAGGTGGGGCGGCTGTCACTTGTACACTCTTCACTTTTCACTTTCCCGTGCCTTCCGTTGACAATCCACCGCGGAACATTATCTTATGAAAAGCCTCTTTTGTAAGAGGCTCCATCGGCAAGTGCAAACCATAACCACGGCGAGTTTTTCAATGAAGACGCTGATATTCAAGCAGTTAGAGGTCCGTATTGATGCGGAGCGGCAGGCCTTAACGGCGACCTACACCCCGCCTGACGGCGAAGGCATCCTCCTGATGGAGGCCACGTTCGCCTTGCGGAACGCCGACGGGACGCCGCTTCCCTTTGACGCGCTGTCCCATGTCCAGACCGAAACGCAGGAGGACATTGACGGCGTCTGTTGGTCCTGCACCATGGATGACGGGGCGCCTGCAAGCCGCCATGCATCATTCTCTATCATATTGGGCAACAGGAAGTTACGACTTTCATTTGGTGGTGGCTGCCGTTTGGTGCTGCAAGGGCATCTATTTCCAGAAATCCCTTATGATGAACTACTTAGCGTGAACACTGGGCGGGCCAGCTCCACGCTTTGCGCCTCCTCCGGGCCGGCCACGGCTCCAGGGGACAATGCTTTGTTTGACCGACAGCGCGACCTGCTTCTGGACTATTCCTGCACGGGGACGTTCTCCACGTCATTTGATTGGGGGAGAATGCGTTATGGCTTTTCCTGCGAAAGTGACGGCAAGGCCGTGAGCGAGCTGGACTTCGGCGTCACGGAGGATGCCTGCAAAACTCGTTTCAACCTGCCCTACAGGGGGATTCGAAAGCGGAAAGGCTTTGAGACCCCGTCGGTGGGCTGGATGACATGGTATGCGGTGAAGTTTGACGCCTCGGAGGCCGTCGTCCTTGAAAACGCCGCCGCGTTCATGCGGCATTTCGGCGGCCATCTGGCGGCGCGGCCTGTGCTGTGGGTGGATTGGGAGTGGTGCCATCGGGACTTGACGGGATTGGGCGTGGATGGCTGCACCATGTTTCAGCCGCGAAAGGATGTGTATCCCAATGGACTCGAGGCAGTTGCGGAGAAACTGAAGGCCATGGGCTTTTTGCCGGCTCTGTGGGTGGGGCCGACGAACGACGGCCGCCCCAACGCCATAATGGAGGAGCATCCGGAGTGGATTCTCTGCCAAGCGGCCCGCTGGTGCGGACAATATTGGTTCGACTTGTCCAATCCGAAGGTGCGCGACACGGTCATCCCACGTCTGTTCCGTCAGGTCATGGCATGGGGCTACGAGGCAATTAAATGGGACTGCATCCCATTGACTATCAAGATGTTGGCGGATTATGCGGATAAGCGCTTCGACCCCAGAACCTCGCCTGCGCAGATTTTTCGGGACACCGCCCGCACCGCCCGTGCCGCCATTGGCGACGATGTGTACATGATGTCCTGCTGCGGCTATCAGGAGATGGACATCGAATGGGGCATGGACTTCTTTGACGGCGCCCGCATCGGCGGCGACATCTTCACGTGGGAGGAGTTCCTGAAAGAGGGAATCGGCCGCATCCTGCGTTTCTATCCGCTGCACAACACCGCACTCTACATCGATGCGGACAATCTGATTCTGCGGGAGCAATTCTCCAGCGTGGCGCAGGCGCGGACCCGCGTCTCCGTCTATGGCCTCGCCGGCCTTCCCGTCACCATCGGCGATGCCTTCCGTGATCTTGACGAGCCCCGCCTGGCCATGCTGAAGACCATCATGCCTGTCATCGACATCCGGCCCGGAGAGCTTGAGCCCAAAGCCATTGACGGCGACTTCCAGCTGATTCGCCTGAATGTGGCGCGGCGCTTCGGACAATGGATGGTGGCCGCCGTCTCCAATCTGACGGACAAGGACCACGACCGCCGCCTCCGTCTGAAGGAGGAGCTGAACCTGCCAAAAGGCGAATATGCCGTCTATGACTTCTGGAACCGTCGGTTCATGGGAGTCTTCACGGAGACGATTCCGCTTTCCGTTCCGGCCTTTGACACGGTGGTGCTTCGCCTGGTTGCCGTCACAAATGACGTTCCGGCAGTGATTTCCGTCTCTCGTCACATTACCCAGGGCGGCTATGAGCTGGAGGCATTGGCGGTCTCGGCGGAGGAAATCGGCGGGACGGTGCGCGTCGCGGCGGGGGAACCCTGCACGGTGACGTTGCTTCTGCCGGAGGGCAGGACGATCCAAACTGCCACGGCCCCTGTGGAACTGGAGGGGCGAGTGGCGGTTCTGCGGCTCCTCTCCTCCCAACAGGAAAGCGTGAAATGGCATTGCCGCCTGAAATGAAAAGGTTAACCTAAAAACGCGGTTAAACCTGCTCTTTATTCATAATATACTTTGTATAAGTATGTTATGTATATGTAAAAACAACGGGTGAGTGTTGCATGAATTGCGTGGTAGAGAGAATTTTAAGCCGACAAAGCGGCTCTTTGATCTACAACGACAAAGAGTGAAAAGTGCCCCCGTCTCCAGTCCCCCGTCTCCAGTCCCCCGTCTCTCGTCCCGTGGTTCTCGTCTCGCGTCTCGCGTCTCGCGTCCCGCGCCAGATTCCTGCCTGTTCGTGGGCTTCGCTTCACCCACATTAGGCTCCTGCCACCGATTCGCGGTTCTATAACTCTAACTTTCTCGTATACCGTGGGTTACGCTTATGCCTACGGCGTTGCGCTTACCCACGGCTATTATCCTGCCGCCGCCATAGCGGCTCTTCTTTTTCCGCATGTCCCGCCGTAGCCTTGGAGAAGGCGGATAGGGTGCGCAGCCTGCGGAAAAAGCCACTCCAAGTCCCTCTGCATCCGCAAGGGCGCAACAGAATGGTTGTTTTGGCTATCTTACTGGAGAACAGAGCCTTACAAAATGGTCTATTTTTTCAGAACCTCACGGTAGTGGGTTTTGACTCTGCCATCTTGGTCGGTAAGCTGGACGGTTATCAGATTGTATCCAGGCTGGAGCATGATTTCGGTGGAGCATGCGCTGCCGTCGGACGCGATCCAGTTGGGGACTTCGCCGTTGATTTTGAACGTGCAGCCTTTTTCGGCGAGACACCGAACGTGGAGCGCCTCCACGGCGCGGGCATCCGTCGGCTGAATATCCACCAACGCCAGCGGTTTTTCATGGTGGGCGGAGATTTCATGGGCGAGCAGCTGGCGGAATCGGTCAATATAAAGTGGCTCTGCAAAATAGTTCTGCACGCGAAAACTGGAGCCGAGCATGGCCCAGAACATCTCCAACGCCGCATAACCGTCAAAATCCTCCGACTTGACGTTCAAGGTCTTGCGTGTGTTTTCCCAACGTTCCTTGAGCAGCATCATCAGCGAATAGTCTTCGGTCCCCTGCACATAGTTTTCCCAACGCAGGGAGCTTGACCAGCGCTCTTTTTCCGTGCGCGGCGGATAAAAAAGGTAGCCACTGCCGTAGAGCCGCTCAGGACTGTTTGGCCGGCTGAGCGTTGGAACAGGCTCTGTCCAGACATTGCTTTCGGGGTCGTCTACGTGAAAGGAGAGATGCCACCACAGGGCGCCTCGGTATCCGTATCCCGCCAGAGCGATGGGGAAAAAGCGCATGCCCTTTGGATTCCATGTGGCGTTGATATGATAGAGGCTGTTCATATAGGCCCAAAATATGAGGCCGTTCTCCTTCTGCAGCTTTTTCCATCGGGCGGTGTGCTCTTCGCGTGTGATAAAAAAGTGCCAATTGACGCACCAGATGTTGCTGTTCTGTAGCAGTTCATCGCTTGCGGGCTCTCCAGGCAGGACCATGACCGGCAGTTCGGGGAAGACCTTGCGGCTCTGCGCCGCCGCCATATTGAACGCGGGAAAGTTTTTCTCCGGAAACTCATCCATAATATAGTAGAACATGTCATGCTCCATATGGCGGGCTTTGAGCTGCTCCCGCATTTGGGCAAGAAACTGTCCATGAATCGCTTCGAAACCAGGTTCGCCGGCCTTCTTGTCTGAATGCATGTAATCGTTCAGCTTGCTGCCGCCGCCGAGCAGAGTTGGAGGAAGCGCGAATTTCACATGGTACTCTTTGCCATATTTTTCAATGGCGTCAAGATAGCCTGAGGCGTCAACGGTGAGCTTGTCTGACGTTTTGTCGTAGTCAACCTTCAAACCGGAGTTCACGCCATATTTGACATGGGTGACAACGCCTTTCATCAGCTTCATGAGTTCCGGATTGTCCTCAAAGGAGACCCCGCAGGCGACTGTGTCCAGCTTGTGTTCGGCGGGGAAGCGGAAGTCCCACACCTGAAGCTCGATGGGAATGCGCTGTTTGAAGCGGTCGGAGTCCAAAGTGACAAATCCGCTATAACTTCCTGATGGGATGGTATTTGGAATCTTGAGCGTGAGCAGCATGGAGCCGTATTCGTTGGCGGCAAAGCTCATGGTCTCCTCTTCAACGACAGGGTCAGGAATCATGCCAGTCTGGCTGGCGATGATGCCGTACCAACGGCCAGCCATGGGAATGTGGACATGGTGAATACGGCGACAGTTCCATTGCTTTGGAGGGATTTCGCCCTCAGCGCCTTTCAGCGTGTCAAAAGAGAGGGAAACATGGCTCAGCTCCTGATCGGGCTTGACGGCAAGTTGAATCTGTTCACTCTCTCCAGGGGCGCCCGCGAGGTAAATTCTCCTATACTCCCGATTGAGCGATTCCTGTGTAAAGCTTTCTGTTGGAAGCACTTTCAAGGTCGGGCTCAACGCCACGACTGAAACCTGACCAGAGGCGAGCTCCACTGGCCTTATGGTGGGCGGCATCGGCAGACCAGCGGCCTTGGCAATCATCGTCAAGACGATTATGGCATGCACAATGAAATGCTTTTTCATAACGGCTTCCCTCGCTGTTCCGCACGATGCCGCCGGCGGCTATGGCTACCAGCCGCCGTACAGGTTTGTCCAGAGGGTGTTGGCCTCCTCCTTTTGGACGTCGCTGATGTCCTTGCCGAAGGGGAAGACCTCGGCGTTGGCCAGATTGTCCAACAGGGAGACGGAGGCGTTGACGTGGATGGCCAGCTCGTCGCCGGAGATGTGTCGCAGGTCATCGTCGAAGCGATGGTGCCAGACGCATCCGTCGGTGCAGCATGGACGATAGATCCAGACGCCGGGGACGCCGCACATGACGAAGGGGAACAGGTCCAGATAGGGGCTGACTTCGTCAAAGACGTTGCAGTAGGAGTCCTGCTTCTTCCATTCCGCGTGGATGAGGTCGAACATGGCCTTGGGGCCGCAGCCGCTGATGTTGGTCCAGCCGAGGGCGGCGCCGCCGCCGTCATAGTTGAGGACCAGACGGCCCCGCTTGGCGATCTCCTCCCGAAATTCCCTTGCGTAGCAGGCGCTGCCCACGGAGAGCTGCTCCTCCGCGCCGAAGGCGATGAAGCGGAGCGTCCGTTTGCGGGGCCGTGACGCCATGAGGCGGGCGATCTCCAAAATGATGGTGGTGCCGCTGCCATTGTCATCCGCGCCGACGGTTCCCGCCTGAGTGTCATGATGGGAGGTCAGATAGATGATGTCGCCGTCCGGATCGCTGCCCGGCAGATCGCAGATGACGTTGCGGGAGGTTTTGTGGGGGCGTTCCGCGTCGGCGTAGAAGCGGGCGGCGTCCGCATGGCGGAGTTTCCAGGAAAAGGCGTCAGCGAAGGCCACATTGGTCACGGGGCGGGCGCCCAAGGCGTCGGTGTAGGCAGGGAACATGCCATCGGCCAGGGGAACGTCTCCCGGATGGCGGGTGTCCACAAACAGCAGGAAGGCGGGTTCCGCCTCCATGAGCCGACGATAGCTTTCGCGGTTGGGGATATGGCAGCCCAAATGGACCACGGCCTTGCCGCGGAGATAGGACAGGTCCGGCCGCTGATAGTCCGTCATGGAGCTGAAGAAGACCAGCGGGGCCTCCAGCCATTTGGCGTCCGTCCCCGGCACGCTGCTGAAGAGGGAGCTGGGGTATTTCCGCCATTCGCCGTCGATGTGGATTTCCAACGCCTCCGAATGGACGAGCCGCTCGCGGACAGGAAACTCATGGAAGCGGACATGGGGGCTGACCTTCTTGAATTCGCTGTAGAGAAAATCCGTGGCGCGGGCATCGTTGGCCGAGCCACTCAGCCGAATGCCGATGTCTTGGGTTAGAATCCGTAAAGTGGACAGCAAGCGTTCTGGAGAAGCCTTTTCCATCATTATTGCTCCTAGTTGACGGTTGAAAAAAGTTGATTATTCTATAGCTAATTGATTATCAATGAGTTATGACTAAATATGCAGTTATTGGCGTTTTCGCATGGAGAGCAGGTGGGCGTAATGGGCGGTGACGGAGGAGTCGCTGTGTTGGGTGTCGAGCCAGACTCGCATGAAATCATCGCCTTTGTAGCGGACGGTGCGGAAGTCCTGCCGTTCCCCGCCCAGATTCTCCATGCCGTCCGCCAGATTGGGGCACATGAGCTCGTAGACCAATTCCACGTCTTTCGGAATGGGGGGCACGGTGAAGCGGGGCAGCTTCTCCAAAGCTCGTTTGGAGTTTTCCCTCAAGGCGGCATAAACCTTTGTGGGAGAATAGTTTCGGACTGAATAGCGGCTGTGGGCGATCTTGGTCGGCACCGTCTCCACCATGGGGCCGATGAAATTCTGCGCTTCGGCGCAGGCGGCCTCGTCGCCGGAGACCAAAATGGTGGGAATGCCAAACCAGGCGCAGACCAACGTGCAGATGCCGATTTCGCCGATGGGCTCGCCGTTGAGTCGCATCTCGCTGATGCCGTGGCTGCTATAGGAATGGCACAGGTAGCCGCCGCTGTTCTGCATGGCATGGACACCGATCTGCACGGCCGCGTCGTAGTTGCCGTCATCGGGGAAGGCGCCGTGGAAGACGCCGCCGTACTGGAGCAGTTCCGCGGCGGGATGGAGCTTGAAGATGTCGATGGAGTTGCTGCCGCCATGGGCGTCCACCACGGTGACGCTTTCCGCTCCCGCCTGGACCAGCCCTTCGATGCAGGCGTTCACTTCGTTGACCAACGCCTGTTTGGCGGTCTCCTCGTTGAGGATCTTGTTGCCGATGCCGTCCGAACGGCCATTGACGCCGCAGGGCCCTTCCAGGTCCGTTATCATGAAAACCCGCATGTGTGTCTCCTCGGTATTTTGGGGTGGTTCAGACGGCCGCCTGTAGAGCCGACGCCGTTGACTCCTCTTAATATACAGCCCAAATCCATGAAAGGGCAAACAAAATGGAAGGTTACTATTCAGAACCTGTCCATAAAACCTAAAAACAGCGGTTGGTTTTTTCTTCCACGGAAATGACTATGGTGGCAGAAAGCGAGGCATGCTGAAAAAGAAGAGCCGCTTTGGCGGCGACAGGATATTAGCCGTGGGAAAGCGCAACGCCGTAGGCGTAAGCGTAGCCCACGGTGCACGAGAAAGTTAGAGTTTTGGAACCGCGTAGCGGTGGTAGAAGCCTGATGTGGGACGCGAGACGTGAATAGCGGGATGGGGGACGTGGGA
The DNA here is from genome assembly GCA_016288215.1 of Lentisphaeria bacterium. Lineage (GTDB taxonomy): Bacteria > Verrucomicrobiota > Lentisphaeria > Oligosphaerales > Oligosphaeraceae > Tb-RUG-64. The sequence continues at coordinate 50,324 of JAEEYQ010000023.1, forward strand.
CGCGAGACGGGAGACGGGGGCGCTCAGCCTGTTGCGTCCTCCTGCATTTTTGCAACAAGGTGCAACAAAAAAGCCTCTGTTTGGCATCTAAATGCTTGAAACAGAGGCGGATAGTTGGTGCGCGCAACTGGACTCGAACCAGTGACCTCTACCGTGTGAAAGTAGCGTTCTAACCAACTGAACTATGCGCGCGGGTCATTGATGACAGTTATAAAGATACTTGTCTTTTTCGGCTTTGCAACTTGCCTAACCGTAAAAAGTGCGATTTTGGGCAAAAAAGTGCAAGAGGGGCGTCAGAAGGAGTAGATGCCATGGAGAGTGGCGTCTTTGGAGTGGCCGATGCCCGAATGGAACTCCAGCCAGCCGCGGCGTCCCTTGCCGTCGTTGTCGTTGACGAGAAGAGACAGGCGGACCTGGCCCATGGGACGGACGCCCGGCAGGGTTTCCCACGGGATGAGGACCTCATACAGCATGCAGGTGTCGGAGAGCGCAGTGCAGGCGGCGGGAACTTGCATGGCCTCGTTGGAAACCGCGGGGAATTTGGAGCAGCAGACGACTTTGGTGCCTTGGGGCAGGCTGGCGATGCAGAGCTCCAGGCGGTTCATGCAGTCCATGGAGCCAAGGGACAGCTGGATGGAGTCGCCGTCCCAGATGTTGTCGCTGGTGGAGAAGGGCTGGAAGAAATGGTCGTCCGTGACGCGGATGGCGACGCGGATGCCCTGGTCGTCGCAGGCGACTTTGGCCACGGCGGACAAGTCGTCGTCGCCTTCAATGGGCGGTTTGGCAATGGAGACGACCAGGGGTTTCACCGCCAGCGTGAGGGCGTCCTTCCAGTCGTCCCAGTTGCCGCGGAAGTCGACGGGTGCGTGGAGGGCCGGAATGACGGCGGAGAAGAGGGGGACGGTCTGCTGGAAGGGCATGGCGCCGTCCGCGAAGGTGACCTGCACGTCCAAGGCCTCGCCATCGGCGGGCAGGCGTTCCATGGACAGCTCAAGAACCTGGCGGCCGTGGGGCTTGAACTGCATTTCCTTGGTCAGCGGGGTTTTCATGGTGGGGGCGGAAAGGGTGATGTGGGCTTGGCGGGCGTCTGCGGAATTGTTCTCCAGCTGGATGACGGCGATGGGCTTGCCGTCACGGAGCTGGACGCCGCCCGCATTGAGGAAGATGCTCTCCTGCAAGGGGATAGAGCGGGTCTTGGTGGCGTGTATGCCGTCTATGGTCAGGGTGGCTTCACAGAGGATGGACTGACCGACGAGGGCTCGGAGAATCTGCGGCTCCATCGTGAAATCAAAGACATCGGTCAGCGGGGCGCCTTCCGGATGGCGGGGCGGCGGCGTCTTCAAAAGGAGGGGACGGCCGTCTTTGGTCTTGAATTGGACCGTGACGTCTCCGCCTTCCCGCGTCCGCGCGACGGAGACCTGGAGGGGGGAGCCAATCAGCGCCGCCGTGTCCGAGAAGGAGACGGCGAAGCGGGGGATGGTGGTGAATGAGTCGGGGGCGCAGCCGGTGAGGTAGACGGGCAGCTCCGTAAGCGTCAAGGTGTTCTCCTTCAAGGGGATAGGGGCCGGGTTGCCCTGCAGGTCGAGGCAGCGGACGGGGCGGGGATCCCAGCCTGATGGCAGCGCGACGTCAACGGTGTCCTGCACCGCATAGGCAAAGAAGACGTTCTGACCGTCCGGTTGACGGAAATGGTAGAGGCGGAATTTCTCCGGATCATAGGAGAGGTCGCCCAACGGCTCCGCATCGCCCAATAAGCGGGCGAGGAAGGCGACGGCGCTGGCGGCGGGCTTGGGAGTCAAATCGTTGTGGACCAAGCCGAAATTGTGTTCCGTGTAGTTTTCGCGGGTGCCGTCGTTCATGAAATCGTATTGGCAGGCGTAGTCCAGCCCCAGCTGGCGGGATAGGACATACATTCGTGTAATATATTGCGCCTGATGGACATAGGAGGAACGCGGATAGCCGCCGGCCACTTCAAGGTACTTCATGTCGCCCTGATAGGTCGTCCAGCCGGCCTCCGTGACGCAGAAGCGGGAGCAGCCGCCGTTGCGGCGGGCCAGCCCCTTGTGGAATTCGCCGTCATCGCGGAAGAACCATTCGTGTTCGGGGCGGGGCTGACCGTGGCAGTAGGGGTGGATGGAGACCATGTCGCGGTCGGTGGCGATGCCCTGAAGCAGCATTTTCTCCAGGAAGGGAGGGCAGTCCTCCGCCGTCAGGGCCACGTTCACCTCGGGGTCGGCCTCATGGATGGCCTCCGCCCCCATGCGGGACAGCTCGACGAATTTCCCTATCCAGAGGGAATCGCCGTAGTGCTTCATGAAGAACACGTTATGGGGTTCGTTCCAGATCTCGAACGTGGTGATGCGCCCCTTGAAATGCCCTGCCATGAAGCGGGCCCACGCCGCGAAGGCCTTGGGATCCAACGGGTTGTCGTAAATTTTGTTGGGGAAGTTCAAAATGGCGTTGAGGCGGATGCCGTGGGCGTTGAGGGCGTTGACCATGGCCTCCATGGCATCTGGCACCTCATAGACGCCCTTCTCGTGTTCGAAGGATGCCCAGCTCATGTCGTCGCGGACGATGCCGACGCCGATGGCGTCCAGCACATCCAAAAAGCGGTAGTCGTAGGTGACCCAGCCGTGGCCGGCGTGGATGCCGGTTCCAATCCAGGGGCAGTGCTTCTTCGGGGCGGAGGTCAGCCGCGCGAACCAGGTCTCGATGCGATGGGGAAGGTCCGGCTGATCCGACGCATGGACTTCCACCGTGAGCTTGAAGGCCCCAAAACGCCCCTTAAGCTGCTCTGCCGTAAGCTCTAGGGGATGGACGGCGGCCTTCAGGTGCTCCATGCGGAGGGACAGGACAGGCTTGTCCTGCCAGTCGGTCACGGTGACGGCGGCATGGTATTCCACGTTGCGGTTCAACGCGTTGCCATGAATGTTCAAGTGATAGGGGATGGTTTCGTCCGGATAGAAGAAGGCGCCGATGCGGGCGGTTTTGCAGGAGATGTCGTCCAAAGGCTGTTTGACTGAGGTGGTGGTCACGATGGCGTCCCGAATGTCCAGTGCTCCGACGCTCTTTTTTGTTTCGATGCCGACCATGAGGATGCGGATGGGCCAATGGATGGTGTCGTCTTTGGCGCCGCCCCAATGGCTCTTGAAATCGTTGAAGGAGATGGAATAGTCATGCCACTGGCCGTCCGTGTTCATGGGGATGCCAACCAGATGTTCTTGAGCTGTCGCGTCTTGGGCACGGAAAAGAAGGGTGGCGGCATGGGTGGAGGTGGCGCGGAGGGACACGGTGAGTTGGGTGGCGCCCTCCGCGATGTCCACAGGGAGGATATGGCCCACGTAGTTCCCTTGGGTCAGATCGAAATCCAGTCGGTTGAAGACATTTCCATCTTCCTCCAGCTGAATGAGTTGGCCCTTTGCACCGGGGAATTCGCCGCCCAAGGTGATCTGGCGGTTGGGGGAGGAGAAGTCTGCCAGACGGATTTGGGTCGGCGTGGCGGACTGCAGGGTGACCGCAAGGGACAAGGACGCCATTAGCGTGAGGGTGCAGGGGAACAGAGTGGTGGGGAAGCAGCGCATGGGGGGAACCTTTGGGTCTATGGCTTATGGTGCATGATGAATTGTTTTATGGGACGGGAGACGCGGGACGTGGAACGCGGGACAATATATTATGGAATATATAGAGCAATTTTCATGCCAAGTTTCACAAAAGAACTGCTCCATGCGTCTCTTTCGTCCTATGAAACTGCTAATTGTTCAAGAGGGTTTTCAGGCCGTCGTAGGCCAGTTCATAGCCTTCGGTGGCCAGTTTGGGGGCGAATTCCTCATGGGGAGGGCAAAGGGAGCGGGCCAGATGAGTGCAGAACTGACGGGTTGTCGGTTTCAGGGTTCCGACGAGCCGAAGGGTTTTGGTCATCAGGCGAATCATGTCCAAGTTATTGTGTTCAAACAACCTCCAGTCATCATTGTCGCCGCTGGTCGAGTCCCAGATGATGCCGTCAATCGATCGTGTGCGAAGGAATTCGAAGGTCTTCCGCAATAGCCAGGCGCCGTCTAGGCCATAGAACAGGGTCTCATGGGAGTCGGACTCAATGAAGAGCTGGGCGGCTTTGACGCCGTCAAAGTGGTTGGCGAGAAAGGAAGTGATTTGGAAGCCGTTGCAGCATATGCAATCTCCTGGAAGATAAGGAGATACAGAAAAAGTGGAGGCAAAATCCGGCTGTTGTTCAAGCAACTCGGCGACCGTGGGCGCGTTGAGATGCAGAGTCAGGGGCGGAAGGGAAGGCAGACGCCGTTTTGCCACGGCCATCAGCCCGTCCGGACTGTAGTGGTCGCCGTGGGGATGGCCGATGACGATGTCCGTCAGCCGATTGACATCCACGGCGAACTCGTCACAGGCGGCGGGCGTCATGGCATTGCAGTCCACCAGCAGAGTTTGGTTCAGCAGGAGAGAGGAGAAGCGCCGTCCTTTGCCGACGCGGGGGCCTGGATCTGGCCAGTCCGCCGCGCCTGTCCCGAGAAAGAGCAGTTCCATCGCGGAAATTCCTTGAATTTTTTATAACATATTTATAATAAGTAAGTTGCGAATTTAACGATCAAAGTTGGATGCGCATGCCGTCATAGCCCACTTGAATGCCTTTGGGCACAAAGAAGGCCTCCAGCAGCTCGTGGATGGAATTGCCATTGTGGGAGAAATGGTTGACGATGGCCTGGCCGTTGGGGGCAAGGACTTTGTCCTGCAGAAGACGGTCGCGGAATTTCACGGCGATGTTGGCGCCCATGTGTCCGTCCACGCTGTCGGGGTAGGCTAGGGCGCAGGTGCAGTCGATGATGGCCAGTTCCACGTTGGCGCCGGCGGCGATCTGCCATGTCTCTTCGGACCAGAAGCCGGTGTCATTGGCGATGAGAAGGGCGTGGTTGCCGCGGCGGATGATGTAGTTCAGGCAGGCCGCCTCCTTCCATGCGCCGTGGTTGGCGCGAAGCGGCAGGATTTCCATGTCGCCGGACTGGATGGGGGCGCCTGGCTGGGCCTCCACGAAATGGATGTGCAGGGTCTCCTCAAAGAGATTGCCGTTCATCTCCTCATTGCCGATCAGAACGTTTTTGATCATGTCCTTCACTTTGGGGGAGCCCACCATCTCCAACGGCCGGACAAAATTGGCGAAGCCTTTTCGGCGCCAGCTCATCTCGATGGCGTCGCAGTGGTCCGAGTGGGGATGGGTTATCAGCAGACGGTCCAGCTTCTCCCATTTCATGCCGTAGCGGACGCTTTGGGTGAAGATGTCCGGCCCGCAATCGACGCATGTGTCATCGTCGATGAGGTATGCCGTGCGGCAGCGGATGTCTTTGCCGCCGTTTTTGATGGCCGTTTTGCAGCATTCGCAGTTGCACCAAAGAGAGGGAACAGCCTCCGCGGCGGCCGAACCCATGATCGTGATGTCCATATAAAACTCCTTAAGTTGTTGGGAATCAGAAATTAATAATTGAAAATTGGGAAATAGGAATTGGCGGTTAGAAGTTGGAGGAGGGGGAAATCGGGCTGGCTTATCATGCAATGCATATTTCCAATTTCCTAATTACTTAGAGATATTATCTCCGGCCGAAAGTGCACAGTTCGGCCCAGAGGGTGTCCACGGTGAAGCCAGTTGTGGGGTTGCAGGCCAGATAGATTTCGCACAGCTCCTTGATTTCGAGAGCCTGCATTCTCAAGTCGATGAAGATGGTGACCAGATCGGCGGCAATGGCATGCCGCAGGGAGATGAAGGGGAGGAACGTGCAATGGGCGGCATTGATCCAGATGAGGGCAGGGGCTTCGTCATTTTTTTCAATGGAGCTGTTCTGGATCATCAGGTTGTGGGCGTAGAGGGCGCGGTGGAAGAAGAAGCAGCGGTGGGCGACGGCCAGCTGTTCGAGACAGACGCGGCAGAAATTGAAGCGAAGCCGCGTTTTGTCGGCCCACTCGCCGGCGCTGGTGAGGAGGGCGCCGTCCGCCGCATCCTCCACGCATCGTGTGATGATGAAGGCCTTGTCCAGCACGCCCGAATGCCGCTGTTCACCGCAGGCGAGCACATCGGAGATGGAGAAGCCGAGGGTCTTCAGCGTGGCGAAATTGGCGGCTTCCCGTGCGGGGAGGGAGTGCTGCAGCAGGCCCTGATAGGGATGCATCAGACCCGGAAACTCCTTATAGATAATGGGATAGCCACCGTATTTCTGCGGCAGGGAGACTCGCCATACCTCCTTTGATTCGGAGGCTCTCAGATAATCTCCCAAGCGCACTCGCCCCGGCTTTGCCATAAGCCATTCAAAGGCAGGCTTGAAGGACTCCTCTGTCCACTTCCATGAGTGGGTGCGGCTGGCCCCCATGGCATGAAACTGGCGGCTGAGGGCAAGTTTGCCGGCAAGGCTCATGGAATCGTTGGTGTGAAGGGGGGATTCTGTCATGGTGGTTGAAGGGGCATTGGACGACTGGTTGAAGCAGCTCCTGAAGGGGACGGAAAATGCGATTGGATATGACTATAATGCCGTAGTCACTTTTATGCAACCCGACAGAGTTGTATGATTTCCATGGAGGCTTATATTTACCATTATAACATGAAACGTGGACGGGCGGTTTCGGAAAGCGGCAGGCGTTGCGAAGTGCGCGGAGGCAAGGTCGATGAAAGGAGACGGCAAATGAAGGTGATGATAACCGGCGGCAAGGGTCAGCTGGGCCGAACATTGCAGAATGTGTTGGTCTCCAATGAGTTGTACATCGCGGACTTGCCGGAGCATGATGTGACGGACGCCGCGGCGGTCGATGCGTTGGTGGCCCGTGTCCGACCGGATGCGGTCATCCACTGCGCCGCCAAAACGCAGGTGGACGCCTGCGAGACCGATCCGGAGGGGGCCTTTCGGCTCAATGCGGCCGCCAGCGCCAACGTGGCCATGGCCTGCAATCGCCATGGAGCACGGCTCGTGGCCATCTCCACGGACTATGTGTTCGGCGGCGACAGCCCGTCGCCCTACGATGAATTCGACCCGCCGGCGCCGCGGACGGTCTACGGGAAGAGCAAATGGGCGGGGGAGCAGCTGGTTCGGGAGCTGTGTCCCAACCATCTGATTGTGCGGATCGCCTGGCTGTACGGGCAGGGCGGCCCCAGTTTCCTCCATACCATGCTGTCTCTTGCGGATGGCTCCCGTCCCGTGCTGAAGGTGGTGTCGGATCAGGTGGGCAATCCCACCAGTTGTCTGGCGGTGGCGCGGCAGCTGGTCGTGTTTTTGGCCCATCCGGAACTGGGTGGCACCTTCCACGCCACCTGCGAGGGGGAGGCCAGCTGGTTCGAGTTCGCGTCGGAAATCTTCCGGCTGGCTGGACGGCGACAGGCGCTGCAGCCCTGCACCACGGCCGAGTTCCCCCGTCCCGCTCCACGGCCGGCGAACTCCCGGCTGGACAATCGGCGGCTGCGGCTCCACGGGCTTCCGCCCATGCCGGATTGGCATGAGGCCCTGGAGGAGTTCCTGAAAACGGAGAAATTTCTATAACATATTGATTGTCAAATAGTTAAAAAATAAATCATTGAAGAGGAAGGACACGACAATGAAAAAGGCTAATTTTGTATTACTGCTGTTGTTCGCATGCTTGTCGATGAAGGTCATGGCGGAGCCGGAGGTCATCAAAGAGGGGGCGGCCCCTGGAGTCTGGTCCATGGACCTGGATGCGGTCATGAAACAGGCAAAAGAGCTGAAAATGCCTGTGCTGCTGCTATTTACAGGTTCCGACTGGTGCCATTGGTGCACCAAGCTGGACACGGACATTTTGGACAAGGAGGTGTGGAAGGACTTCGCAAAGGAGAACCTGATGTTGGGGTATTTGGACTTTCCGCAGGACGAGTCCAAAGTGCCTGAGGCCTTCCGCGCCAGAAATCGCGCATTGTCAGAGAAATACGATGTGGAGGGCTATCCCACGCTGATTTTGGTGGATGCGGAGGGAAACGTCATTGCCCACATCGAGGTTCCCGATGACCGGAAGCCGGAGTCCTTGATCTTCTGGATTCGCCAGCCTCTGCGCTTTGTGCCTTCGGTTTTCGAGCAGTTGACGGCCACCATGCCCGAAGAGCAGAAGACGGCGATGAAGTCAAATCTTAACCGTTTGAAAGAGAACAAGAAACGGCTTGAGGAGTTGAATCAGGAGATAGAAAAGTTGAATGAGGAGTCGGTGGAGCTTGACCAGAAGGTGGACAAAGAGATGGACTTGTGGATCATCCAGAGCCGTCTTCCGGACAAACTGGATGCCTTCAAAAAGGCGCAGGAGGTTGAAAAGACGGTTTCTGAGGAACTGAAGGCATGGTTGGAGACCCAACCGGAAGGCACGGACGAAAACAAGAAGAAATTCGCGCAGTTCAAGCAGCGGCTGAAGGACTCCTCCGAAACGATGATATCCCTTTTGACGGAGGCCATGGAGAAGAAGCCGGCCAATTGAGGCGACTCGTCGATGCCAACCGTTGCGTTTTTCACATTGGGCTGCCGTTTGAACCAGGCGGATACCGCGCTGGCCGCCGATGATTTGTGTCGCTATGGATTCACGGTGGTGCCATGGGGGACGCCAGCGGATGTGATCGTAATCAACAGCTGCGCCGTCACGGCCACCGCCTCCCAGAAGACGCGGCAGGCGGTGCGGGCGGCGCGACGGCGTTTTCCCAAGGCCTTTGTGGTGCTCATGGGCTGCGAGGCCAGCGCCCCCAAGACGGAGTGGAGCGGCCTTGGGGCTCCCGATCTGCTGTTCCCCAACCCGAAGCCGGGCCCTTTGAGCCAGTTTCTTCCCCATGATTTGACTCAGGGCGGCCCAACCGTCCGTTTGGCGGCCGGCTCTCCGACGGAGGATTTTCTCCAGCCGGGAGTCGGGCTGTTCACGGAGCGGACCCGCGCCAATCTTAAGATACAGGAGGGCTGCAACTTCCGCTGTTCCTACTGTATCGTGCCCCAGACCCGTGGCCCCGCCCGTTCCAGAGACTGGCAGGATGTGCTTCGGGAGGCGGAAGCGCTGTTGGAGCGGGGGCATCGGGAGCTGGTGCTGACAGGTGTCAATGTGACCCAATACGCCAGCGGCGGCATGGATTTGGCTGCGCTCATGGAGAAGCTGCTGGCTTTGGGGACGGGCTATCGACTTCGCATCGGTTCCGCAGAGCCGGGGGCGGCCATTCGGCGGGTCATTCCGCTGATGGCATCTAACCCTATGGTGTGTCGCTTCTTGCATCTTCCTGTCCAATATGGGGAAGACCGCATTTTGAAGGCGATGCGGCGGCATTACACGGCGGCGGCCTACGCGAAGCTGGTGGAGGAGGCGGCCGCCACGGTTCCTGGAGTCTGCATCGGCACGGATGTCATGGTCGGGTTTCCCGGAGAGACGGATGAGACGTTCGCCCAATGCAAGGCCCTTCTTGAGGCTCTGCCGTTGGGGCTCATGCATGTCTTCGTCTACTCGCCGCGGCCGGACACGGATGCGGCCACCTATCCCCAACGGCCGGAGCACCATGTGGCCGAACGGCGCTCCGAGGAGCTTCTGGCGTTGGGCAGACGGAAGGCGGAGGCCTTCGCGCAGAGTCAGGTCGGCAAGATCCTGGAGGTGCTCGTGGAGGGCGAAAAACCGTCCACAGGATGGTCGGACAATTATCTTCAAGTGACGATAAAATCTCCTAAGTTATTGAAAATAAATGAGTTATATAAATCCTTGATTACCTGTGCAATCGGTGGCCGCGGCGTTTGCGGCGATGAGGTGCACGAGGATGGGAAACCATGAGGGAATAAAATGGATAAGTTATTGATACGCAGAATGTTGATGTGTCTTTCAGGGGTTTTGGTAGTGTCCTGCACCACTGTGGAGCCGCCGTCCCGTCCCGTTGGCTATATGGTGCCGACGGTGCGAACAGGAACCAGTTTGGGCAGTTTGGCGCCTAGGGAAATTTCGTCTCAGGCCCTTGCCATCTGTCTGCGCACCAATGGTTGCATGGAGCCATTGGTGAATGCGGGCATGCTGCCCCATGAACTGGAGATTGTGTCCAGGGGCTTGGCATCCAAAGGCTATGCGGAGATAGACGCCCGCAACGCGCGGGGGCTTATTCGCTGGCTGGCCTTCAGCAGCCATCCCAACGGCATGCTGGAGATTCGGGCCAGCTTTGCCGAACAGCCGCCGGCGGCCCTTTGCGGAGGGCTGTCCCCCGAACAGGAGCCGGATCAGGTCACCCGCCAAAGCAATGCCTTTGGGGATGTTCTGGAGCTGTCGACGTGGCGGAATGACACCATGAGCCTGCGCCGCATCGCTCCCGCAAAGGCTCCAAAGGACCCAAAGCCGAAAAAGTCAAAAAAGGGCCAAAAGACTCCAAAGCCGAAAAAGGAGCCGGTCTTCTGGGAGATAATCTGGTGGCTAAAGCTTTGATGGACAATTATATACAAAGGAACGTATACAGCTTTCAGGAAACAACATGAGATACGCCGTTTTGATTAAGCAAGTTCCAGACACACGAACGGTGCGGATGGACGAGAAGACGGGAACCGTCGTGAGGGACGGCAGTCAGGCCGTCATCAATCCATTGGATCTTTATGCGCTCAAAGCCGCCCTTTCCCTGAAGACGGAGGACGCCGCCGCCAACGTCACCGTCATCAGCATGGGCCCCGCCGCCGCGGAAAAGGCGTTGCGGGAGGCTCTTGCGTTGGGGGCGGACGACGCCCTGCTCATCTGCGACCGCGTGGCGGCGGGCAGCGACACCATGGCCACCTCCAAGATTCTGGCGGCCGCCTTGCGGAAATTCGGTCCCTTTGACGCCATTTTCACAGGCGAGCGAGCCACGGATGGAGACACGGGCCAGGTGGGGCCGGAGATTGCCTCCGCCTTGGGCGTCGGTCTTGCCACCTACGTTGGTTCCGTGAAGACGGGGCAGGGGGGCCTTGAGGCGGAACGGAAGACGGAAAATGATGTGGAGCAATGGCTTGTGCATCTGCCCGCCGTGATTTCCGTCACCAAGGCCATTGGTGAAGTCGGTCTTCCCACGCTGGCGGGCAAAAAGGCCGCCCGCCGCCGCCCGATTCCGACGGTGACGGTGGCGGAGCTGGGGTTGGCCGCCGAAGAGGTGGGTCTGAACGGCTCTCCCACGCGGGTCGTCAAAATCTTCCATCCGTCCATTGGACGCAAAGGCAGACGGATAACCGTGGTGGACGAAACCACGCTGCAACAGGCCACCGACGCCATCGCCGCCATGGTCAAAGGAGGAGCACAATGAAAGTCTGCATCATTGCCGAAGCATTGAATCATCGACTCCAACCCATTTCCTTTGAACTGCTTACACGTGCGCTGGCGTTGGCTCCAGGGGACATTGGCGCCCTTGTGGTCTCCGACGGCCTGTCCGACTCCGAACTTCATCGGCTGGTGGCGGCGGGGGCGGACGTGGTCCTTTCCTATGAGGGGGACTTCCTTGGCCGTTTCCGTCCGGAGCCCTATGCCCAGGCGCTGTTGGCGGCAGTCAAAGAGCTTGAGCCGGAGATACTTATCGGTGGAGCCACCACGACAGGACGGACCTGGCTGCCCTACGCCGCCATGAAAATGCAGACAGGACTGACGGCGGACTGCACTGAACTGGCCATCGAGCCGGATAGCGGCCTGCTTTTGCAGACCCGCCCCGCCATCGGCGGCAACATCATGGCGACCATCCGCACGCCTCATCATCGGCCCCAAATGGCCACCGTCCGGCCCCATGCCACGCCTCCTTCTATGGAAGTTGCTGGTAGAGAAGGAGTTATACGACATATTGCCGCGCCGTCGGAATGGGACAATTCGGCGCTTTCCCTCATGCAGAGCACGCCGTTGGATGAAAGGCAGGAGCTTGCCAACGCCAAACGCATCGTCGCGGTGGGGCGTGGCATCCGCAAGCCGGAGCATCTGCCCATGATCCGTGAACTGGCCTCCCTTCTGGGAGCCGCCTTGGGGGCCACGCGGGAGATTGTGGACAGGGGATGGCTTCCGTACAGCTGTCAGATTGGCCTTTCCGGCCGCACCGTGACTCCCGAACTCTATCTGGGGCTTGGCGTCTCCGGAGCCATACAGCATTTGGCCGGCATGCAGACCGCCGCCCGCATCATCGCCGTCAACACGGACAGCGAAGCCCAAATCTTCTCGCTGGCGGACTTGGCCATCGTGGGGAGCTTGCATGATGTGGTTCCGAAACTCATTGAAACCGTCCGCAGAGGAGGTCAGCTCTAATGGATACCTATTCCCCTGTCACCGCTGAAATCGCCGCGCTTCTGGAGGAAATCTGCGGCGCGAACCATGTCATTTTCCGTGATGAGGAGCGGCTGGAGCCCTATTCCCACGATGAGATACCCGGAAAGCACTATCGACACATGCCGGAGATCGTGGTTCGCCCCTCCACCACGGAGGAGGTCTCCCGCATCGTGGCCCTTGCCAACGAACGGCATATTCCCGTGACTCCGCGGGGGGCCGGCTCCGGACTCTCCGGCGGCGCCGTTCCTGTCTTTGGCGGCATCGTGGTGGCCACGGACCGAATGAACAAGATTCTGGAGCTGGACAAGGAGAACATGATGATTGTGGTCCAGCCGGGTGTGGTGGCCAACGACATCAATGAGTTCCTCAAACCCCATGGGCTGTTCTACGCCGGCTATCCCATGAGCATGGAAACCTGCTACATCGGCGGCAACGTGGCGGAGAACGCCGGCGGCGGCAAGGCGGTCAAATATGGCGTTACAGGTCGCTATGTCCTTGGGCTGGAGGTGGTTATGCCTTCTGGGCAGATTTTGGAGGTGGGCGGCAAGCTGCTTAAGGACGTGACGGGATACAATCTCCTTCCCCTGCTGACCGGCTCGGAGGGCACGTTGGGCATCTTCACGAAAATCATCCTCAAGGTCATCCCGCGGCCCAAATACCAATTTGATCTGCTGGCGTTGTTCAAAGACAGCCGAACGGCCATCAACGCGGTGCCGGCCACCCTGACCGGCTCCGGAATCACGCCCACATCCATAGAATACATGGACGCGGACTCCTTCAAAGCCGCCTGCCGCTACCTCAACGAGACCTTGCCCTATGATGAATGCGGCGCCATGCTGCTGGTCTCCGTGGACGGCAATGACCCCGAGCAGATGATGGACGACATCGAGCTTCTGGGGGATTTTTTGGAGAAGCAGGGGGCCTTCAATGTGTATGTGGCGGACACGCAGGCCAATTCGGAGCGGATTTGGAAGATTCGCCGCAGCGTGGCGGAGGCATTCAGCCTGTATTTCCCCCGCCAGTCCGGAGAGGATGTGGTGGTGCCTCCCGCAGCCATCGCCGACGTGGTGGAGGAGTTTCAGACGCTGGCGGAGAAGTATGGCGTTGCCATTCCCTGCTATGGCCATGCGGGGGACGGCAATCTGCACAGTCGAGTCAGCGCTCCAGACTCATGGAGCGACGAACAATGGGAGCAGACTCTGCCGAAGCTTCTGGAGGAGCTCTATGGCGTGGTGGCCCGTCGCGGCGGCCGCATCTCCGGCGAGCACGGCATCGGCTGCAAGCGGCTCAAATACATGCCATGCGTGGTCTCCGAGGCCTTCATTGATGTGCTGCGGGCCATCAAGGCGGCTTTGGATCCCAACAACATCATGAACCCCGGCAAGATTTTCGCCATGACGGCCAAATGAACACCCCTTGCGGCAAAGTCCGTGCATTGACCGTAGAAGACATCACTTTATTGCATATGGGAGAATCACATGAGACGCCTTTTCACTGTTCTTGGCATGGCCGCTTTCTGCCTGCTGGCCGCAAACGCGGCACAGGATACGTTGAAGGCACTCGCGGACCGAGTCTCCTCCTGTGCCAATGAGCAGGAAATCCGGACGCTGACCCAGATGATTCTGCAGGCCACGGAATTGTCCAACGACCAGAAAGGCAGCCTCCTTTATTCCCTTGGCTTGCAGTGCAAGTCGTTGAAACTCAATGACTTAATTCTTGAAACATTCGAACGGAGCATTGAGTTGAAAAACACCGGCTGGCCTGGAGCGGAGGCGCATCTTGAAACCGCAAGGGAACTGGTGAGACGGCAACGGTTCGATGACGCCAAAAGCCATTATCTGACCGTCTTTGACACAGACGTATATCCCCGTCCTCAACGCTGCTATGCAGGGATGGAAATGTTCGATTTGGAGTCGCTCCTCGGCAATTGGGACAAGGCCGCGGAATTTTTGCAAAAGACAAGGGAAGAGCTAAAACCCACGGGGAGCAATGAGGCGGCGTTGCTTTGGAAGGAGGCCGTCTTACAGTCGCATCTCGGCGATAAGGAAGCGGCGCTAAAGTTGTTTCTTGCTGCGGCGGAACATCCTGAAGCCAAGCCACATGTGAAGAGCGGTGCATGGAACGGCGCCGCGCAGTTGGCATACGAGGCGCACAACATCCACGATGCCTGCCGCTATCTGCAAAATGCGCAGTGGCCGTCAAAGGAACTGAAACGACTTCTGGAGGAGCTGACGGCGGAGGCACCGTTTGACGTCATGCCGATCTTTCCTGCGGAGAAGCTTCATCCACGCCTGCAATACTATGTCGACCACAAAATCCGTGGCGCATGGGGCGCGGTTCCGAGCCAATATCGCACGCCGTCCGAACCGACCATACAGGAAACGGGCTTTGATCCGTCGAAGTATTCCTTTGAAGTCCTAGGTGACTTGTCCAGACAGGGTTACAACATGGTCATGTCGTTGTTCGGGCCATGGAAAGACGGCCCTGGCGAACTGCATGTCATGGAAGACTGGGCGCGCTTCTGGGCCATTGGCTGTCGCAACCACCATCTGGACTGTTTGAGCGTCATCCAGTTCAGCCAATGCAGCGGAGGATACAGGAAATTCTATAACGGCGCGGGCAAGACGGCGGCCAGTCAGGTCTGTCCTGCGGTTTGGGACTATTGGGAGAAGGAAATCCTGTCCCGTGCGTTGATTTCCGCGAAGGTCGGTCTGGAAGTCCCCGCGATGGCAGGCACCGTTCTGGATTTCGAGATGTATGTGCGAGATGGCTCCAACTACCCGGGCCCGTGCTTCTGCGACGCCTGCTTCGGCGAATTTCTGTCCATGACAAAGCAGAAGCCCCCGCAACTACCTGCTGAAGAGCGACTTGAATGGACCAAGAGCAACAATCAATTCAAACGCTACTGCGACTACAGCAGATGGAAAATGACCGACACATGCCGAAAGGTCGAACGCGCCATCCACCAGCTCAATCCTGATTTCATCATTGCATATGTCCCTTTCTTCGAATGGTTTCCAGGCTGCACGAGAGGTCTAGGCACGCCCGAAATGCCGACGTTGCTCCTGTCCGAGATGGAATATTCCGTCGGCTATACGCCGTCCATCAAAAAGCGCACGGAACGCCTTGCCCAAGAAGGCTATCCTGCGTTGTATGCCGCTGGCATCTGGAACTTCAAGTTTCCTGCCGAAACCATCGCAGGGCATCTGTACCGCATGGCGGAGGATTCGCATGGCATGTGGGTCTACACGGTCTATCCGTTTGAGGAGGCCAAGCTCAATCCGGAGGGAACAAGTCCAAAGCTCTTCAAGGGAAGCACTTGGCGCGATTACTACAAGGCGATGAGACTCTGCAACAACGCCTTGGACATGAAACGGATCGACGCGGACTACAAGCCGTCCTTCAAGCTGCCTGAAATCCCTGACCTTCCGCCGCCAAAACTTGAGCTGACGGCCGTTTCCACGCCAATTGTCATTGATGGCGCACTTGATGACTCTGGCTGGAAGGACGCGCCTGAAATCACCCTCATCAACAACGCCAACGGCACCGCAATGAACATCACGCCGAAAATCAGACTGGCTTTTGACAACGCGTTCTTCTATGTCGGTGCGGTGATGAATGAGCCGGACATGACTGCATTGAATGCGGAAGTCACTGAAGACAATGACTTTGCGATTTTCAACGATGATCTTCTCGAACTTTTCCTCGGCTTTGACGACAACAGCAGGGTGGCGCATTGGGGAATCAACGCCAATGGCAATGTCGGCCAACACATGGTGTTTGTCGCGGGGCAGGACCGCAACTGGCGTAGCGGCGCCGTGATCAAAACCACGAGACACGCCAGCCACTGGATTCTCGAGGCGGCGTTCCCATGGTCGAGTCTGACGCCGTCGCTCGTCGACGAATGCACTTTCAATGCGGCCATGAGCAGACGCTATCAGCCGAACTCCGCATGGTCGCCGACGTTTGGGCTTTACATGAATCCAGACCGTTTCGGTAAAGTCATTTTGAGGACCCGCCACGACAAATAGGAACCTCTCTTGTATCTATTCAGAACCCCTTCAAAGTCCACGGAATACACGGAATAAACAGAAATGACAAGTCGAATCAATCAGGCCCCTTTTCGCAAAACGTGCTGTGGCAGCGCGGGTCTCCGAGAGGACATCCCCTCTTCGGAAATAGAGATGCCACTTTCCCCTCCTGATGAGAACGGCGGGTCATTTCCGCAGAGGGGATGTCACGGAGACGGCGGTCCTTTAGGACCTTTTGCGAAAAGGGAGGCTGCCATCAGCGTCTTCTGTGTCCTTCCGTGTGTTCTGTGGACTCCTTCTGAATAGTTACCCTCTCTTGTATATTACATCTTTGTATACAACAACAAGCCGAATGCCGTCAGAAAACAGCCATTCTTTTGAGATAACGATTATTACCAGATTTTATCATTGGTCTTGGTATTATGAACATCAAAAAGACAACATGCCTTCTTTCGATACATCGAATCTACTGTGACAGAATCCTATCTGGGGAAAAGACATATGAATTCCGCAAGCGGTGTCCAGAATGGGTACACACTGGAAGCGAACTCGTATTATACAGCTCCGATGCCCCAGAGACATTGCTGGCAATGTTTGAAATTGGCGAGATTTTGTCAGGGACGCCAGAAGAAATATGGCAACGGACTTCAGAAACAAGCGGTATTGACCATGATTCCTATCTGCGCTATTATGAAAAGCAGCCCAAGGCATTTGCTTTTGCAATCAGAAATGTTCGCCGTATGGGAGACGGAAATACCATCCTGTCGGTTTTGGGTGATGAAATTAAACCGCATTCCTTTGTCCTATTGTCCACAGAGCAGGCTGATGCCGTCCGCAAATGTATCGTTTTCACGAATGACTGATTGTTATCGCACATCATTTTTGTCCATTCTCGCCAATATCACCCATGATCGGCTGACCTAGTGTATATTACATCTTTATATACAACGACAGGGACGAATGCCGTCAGAAAACAGCCGTTCTTTTGAGATTACGATTGGTTAACCGGAGTTCATAACCATGTCAAATGAAATGCCATTCAAGGGCCATCGACGCGCGGCGGCGCATACGCTGTACATGAACACGAGTCCTTCCCATTGGGCAAATGGCCTTGCCATGGGCAACGGACAGTTCGGCGGACTCGTCTATCAGCCTGAGGACACGGTTCTTGAATACGCCTTCACACGGCTCGATCTGTGGAAACGGCATCTTGTGGGGCCTGGACGGATTCCGCTGGAGCAGTTCAACGCGCTGTTGGCGCAGGGGAAGGACAAGCTTCTCGAAGAGATCAACAAGGAGTTCCATGACACGGAGCGCCCCGGCTTCAAGCCTGGCGGCCGCCTGAAAATCGGTTTGGACACATGGTTCCTGCCGCCGGCCGTCACTCTCTTCGACAAACGCATGGAGATGGACATCTCTAAAGGCGAAGTCCGCGGCCGCTACGAACTGGCTGGCAAGGCCATGGCGTGGACTGCGCTGACCGACCCCGACGATGATGTCACCGCCATCCATCTGGAGGACACCTTCGTGCATGAGCAGTGTCATTTTCCCTATAAGCAACGTGTTGAATTGTATAGACTTGAGGATCCGGAGGCAAGGCTGCTCGAAAATGGCGTGACCGACGACGGCATCGCCTACATCCTTTTCGACTTCCATGAAGAGCTCAAGGCCATCGCCGCCTTCACCGTGGATGGCGTGCCCATCGCCGCCGCGCCATCCTGCGATCCGGGGCATGCGGCCATCGACGTCTCCCTGAACTACAACGCTTCGGAACTGGCGATTCTGCAGAACAGCATGAAGGCCGGCGACAAGATGCGCAACGATCTGCCGCCAAAGTTGAAATATGATGTCTTCCATACCTTGATTGTGGATGTGGAGGGCAAGCGAGGCAATCTGCTGGAGCTGGCACGGCAAAAGCTGACTCAGGCGAAAACGGCGGGCTTTGCCGCCATCAGAAATCGTAACCTGCTCTGGTGGAAGAAATTCTGGAACAAGAGCGGCATTGCCCTTGAAAATCCCGCCCTAGAGGGACTGTGGTACTGCAACCTCTATTTGACGGCGTGCACCTCCCGCGGCGCCGTCGCCCCCGGCCTCTTCGGCCTCTGGAACGCGGAGGCGGCGGCTCCATGGAGCGGCGACTATCATGGAAACATCAATTTCGCCATGTATGCCTGGCCGCTGTTCGGATTGAACCATCCGGAGCTCTTCGAATGCGTTTTCAAGACCCTTGAATCGTGGTTCCCCAACATGCGCGCGGAGACCAAGGAGCGCTTCGGTGTAGACGAGCTGCGCTTCCCGCAGGCGATGGGGCCGGAAGGGCGCGAGATGTCCCGCGGCCATTACCGCGCCATGCGCTGCTCCACGGGCTTCTACGCGGACCATTACATCAAATGGCATCAGTTCTACCCTGACAGGGAGCGCCTTCGGAAGAAGATCCTGCCTATTCTGGAGTCGGCCGCCCGCTACTACTTCCTGTACTGCAAGCCGGGCAAGGACGGCAAGCTGTGGATTGGCCCCTCGTGGGCTCCTGAGCAGGGGGTGTTTCCGGCGTGGAACACCGGCAACGATTTGGCGCTCTTCAAGGAGCTCTTCATGGCGGTAGTTGCTTTCAACAAGGAACTTGGACAATTCAGCGACACGGCGAAAAAGGCGCAGGAGATGCTTGACGCCTTTCCCGACTATCCGCAGAAGGACGGCGAATTCATCGGCTCCGCCAGCGAAACGGGACGCACGTTGCTCTGCCATCCAAGCTATCTTGCGAATGTCGTTCCGGCGGAGGACATTGACGCGGATTCCCCGCTGGCGACCGTCGCCCTCAAAACTATGCGCGAACATCTTGACCACACCTACCGCAAGAGCTTCAACGGCAAGATCGGCGTCGCCTGCGACCTGACCGGCGGCTGGCTGTTCGACGTGGCCGTCAAACTGCGGGACACCGCTTTTGCGGAGACGATTCTGCACCGCGTTCTGATTCAGGATTTCATCAAGTCCAATGGCATGTTCAGCAGTATGCCCGGCGGCATCTTCACCTCCATCGCCCAAAAGCGCAGAAAGTACGAAGTTGCTGATGCGCAGTCAAGTACATTGCTTGCACAGACAAACACCGCCGCCGGCCGCGCCGCCTCCATGAGCATGGTCCAGAACGCGGGCGCCCTGCTTTACGGCGTCATGGAGGCGTTGCTGCAAAGCCATGGCAACCAGCTGAAGCTGTTTCCCGTGCCGTTGCCGTCGTTGGGCGTGAAAGTGTCCTTCCACAATCTGGCGGCCGTCGGCGGATTGACCGTGTCTGCGGGAAAGGATCGAAAGGGTGTGCGCTGGCTTCGCGTGGCATGTGGCCCCCAAGGCTGGAAGGGCACCCTCCGATTCTTTGACGACCATTCCGCCGCTGTCTTCAGTGGCGTGCTGCCATCCGTCAGCAAATACGTATTTAAATTGGAACTTATTCCTGGACAGATATTTACATGGAAACGACGGGGAGTTGTCCCCATGAAGGAGGAGGTGCCGCCGCACAAACGAGGTGTCCGTTCCTATGGCAAGAATTGTGTCATTGCCTATGGAGAGTCAAAGAATTATTTTGAATGAAACCAACAAAAATGAACAGCAGGAGAAAATTATAAACATGTTGAACTGCAAGATGTTAGGGATGTGCATGGGACTGCTGGCAGCGGTGCCGCTGGCGTTTGCCGACCTTCCGGACGAGACGAGCCGCCAGCTTTGGAATCAGTATGCGGAACGACTCCGCCAAGACCCCCAACGCATCAAGGAGATGGAGGAAAGCGCCATTCCCTATGGGGACTCAGTCATGAAATACGGGCTGTTCCAAATTGGCGATGAGCCAGAGGATGGCTATCCGCTTTTCATCGCCCTTCATGGCGGCGGCGGCACGGCCCCGGAGATCAACGACTCCCAATGGGAGCAAATGAAAATGTACTATCGGGATTCCGTCACCTGTGGCATCTATGTGGCCCCCCGCGGCGTCACCAACACCTGGAACCTGCATTGTGTCGCAGACTCTTACCCCTTGTATGACAGGATGATAGAGAATCTCATCCTCTTCCGCCACGTCAACCCGAACCGTGTTTATGTCATGGGCTATTCGGCCGGAGGGGACGGGGTCTATCAAATCGCCTCCCGCATGAGCGACCGCTTCGCCGGCGCCAACATGTCCGCCGGCCATCCCAACCGAATCAGCGTATTGAACATGGCCAATCTGCTGTTCATCATCCAGTTGGGGCAGGGGGATTTCGCCTATGACCGTGCGCGGTGGGCTGCCGACTACGCCATGCTGTTGGACGCCATGGCGAACCTCCATCCGGGGTACTATCCCCATAAGCTTTTCCTCCATGTGGGAAGGGGACACGGTTTCCTTGACCGTCTGCCGCAGCCTGTGCCGCAGGAGGTGGTGGTGGACTACCGTGGCTGGCGCTATGACCAAGAGCTGTTCCCCCACGCCCATGTGGACACCAACGCAGTGCGCTGCCTGGAGAAGGCGGTTCGTAATCCCGTGCCCGAGAAGGTGATATGGAATTTGAGGAACATTGCTCCCAGCCGCATCGCCCACGGCAAGGCATTGGAAGCGACCTTCTCCCAATTCTATTGGTTGGATTTGGATGGCCTTTCTCCGGAGGCGACGGACACGCCAGTCATCGAAGCCTCCTATGACCGGAAGGCGAATGCCATCATCCTCCCCAAAGCGCCAGAGCGGCTTAAGATATTGCTGAACAACAAGATGCTAAACCTCGACAACCCGATCACCGTCAAAATCGGCAATGACTTCGCCCAAGAGATCACGGTGAAACCCAACGCCGAGACCATTCAGGCGACCATCGAGTCCCGTGGCGATCCGTCCTTTGTCTTCCAGACCGAAATCCGAATTCGCCGCCAAAACAACACCTGGAGCCTGGAAACGCCATAGGCAATTCGCCGTTCGCGAATTCATGGAACGAAAGAGACGGATGGGGCATAGGGGACGGACTTTGGTTTGAACTTGGCATGGAAATTGCTCTATATATACCATATATATTGTCTCTTCCATGTCTCATCCGTCAACAACTAACGTAGGAGGAAGGTCGTCTTTGAACAATTGAGAAAGACATGTTACATTAATTGATTTCATGATGCCGTCTTGGTTCATATCGGTGAATTGACTCTTGGCAAGGGTCAACCTGTTTTCATGTTTTGGATACATAAATGGCACAGCTCGAACATATTGAAGCGATAGAGAAACGGCTTTGGAGCGCGGCGGACACCCTGCGCGCAAACTCCAATTTTGCCGCGAACGAGTTTTTCATGCCTGTGATGGGACTTATCTTCCTTCGTCATGCCTACAGCCGCTATCTGGCTGTGCGGGATGAGGTTGTCAAGTCCCTTCCATCTCGTGGCGGAGAGACCCGTGCGCTCACGAAAGAGGACTTTTCGACGAGGGGTGCTGTGTTTCTCCGCCCCGAAGCGCAGTTTGACTATCTTGTGAGCCTGCCTGACTCCGCCAATCGCGCCGAGGCCATCATTAAGGCGATGGAGTCCATTGAGGCTGACTATGAATCACTTCGGGGCATCTTGCCGAAGGAGGAATACAACGAACTCGACAATGAAATTCTCGGACAGCTTCTGCGCAAGCTGAACCCCGAGGAGCTCAAGAAGATGTCGGGCGATGTCTTTGGCCGCATCTATGAGTATTTTCTGACGCAGTTCGCGGGCTCCAAGGCACATGATGGCGGCGAGTTCTTCACACCTGTCTCGCTTGTGTCATTCATCGCCAAGGTCCTTGAGACGGATTCGGGAATCGTATTGGATCCGGCCTGCGGCTCTGGCGGCATGTTCGTGCAGTCCGCTCGCGTTGTGGAACGACAGAACCAAAATCCATCGGAGAAGCTGACATTCTACGGCATGGAGAAGAACGCCACGACCATCCGTCTTGCGAAGATGAATCTCGCCGTCCATGGGCTGGAAGGCGACATCAAGAGGGCAATCACCTATTATGAAGACCCCCATGAACTGATTGGCAAGGCCGATTTCGTGATGGCGAATCCGCCGTTCAACGTCGATGAGATTGACGCCGACAAAATCAAGAGCGACCCTCGCCTTCCTTTTGGATTGCCGAGTGTGAATGACAAGGGCAAGGTCTCGAATGGCAACTATGTGTGGATCAGCTACTTCTACAGTTACCTGAACGACCATGGCCGCGCCGGTTTCGTGATGGCGGCGGGCGCGGAGTCGGCAGGGCGCGGCGATGCGTTGGTGCGGCGGAAGCTGATCGAGACGGGAGCGGTCGATGTGATGGTCTCCATCCGCTCCAACTTCTTCTACACGCGGACGGTTCCGTGCGTCCTCTGGTTCCTGAACCGCGCGAAGAGGACAGATGAGCAGAAGGACAGGGTGTTGATGATCGACGCGCGGAACGTTTATCGCAAAGTGACGCGCAAAATCAATGACTTCTCGCCCGAACAGGAGCAGAACCTTCTGGCGATCGTCTGGCTCTATCGCGGTGAGACGGAACGCTACAAACAGCTGCTGGCGGACTATAGAAAGAACGGTGAGACGGAGGCGGCGGCGTGGCTGGAGGAGCGCTTTCCAGATGCCAGATACCGCAATGTCGAAGGACTGGTCAAAGTGGTGACTCGCGAGGAGATCGCGGCAAACGACTGGTCGCTCACGCCGGGTCGCTATGTCGGTGTGGCGGAGACAGATAGCGGCGATGAGGACTTTGCGGAGAAGTTTGCGGCGCTCCACGAGGAACTGCGCCAGCTCAACGCCGAGGCGGCGAAACTGGCGGAGAAAATCGACGCCAACTTCAAGGAGCTGATGGGATGAAGGGCAAGGGGAATAAAGCTGTTTCGCGTACGCGCAAGCCAAGCCTCTTTTCGCGTGTGGTTGCGCTTATCGAGGAGGCGCGGCAGAAGGTCGCCACCGTCGCCAACATTGCGCAGGTCTATACCAATTACGAGATCGGGCGGCAGATTGTCGAAGAGGAGCAAGGCGGAAAGCGTCGGGCGGAGTATGGAGAAAAGGTTGTTGAAGAGCTGTCTATAAAACTTACCGCTCGGTTTGGTCGCGGTTGGTCTATGCGTTCCCTGGAAACGATTCGGAAGTTCTATCTCATATACGCGCCAATTCCGCAAACGGTGTTTACGGAATCTGTGGACAACGATTCTCTCAACGGTGTTGAAGGGATTCCGCAAACGGTGTTTGCGGAATTAGGCGGTGGAAAATCCGCAACAGTGTTGTGGAAATCCGACGATGACAATTTGGTAAACAGTGTTTCCCCAATTCCAAAGTTCACCCTCAGCTGGTCGCACTACCTGTTGCTGATGCGCATTGCCGATCCTGTGGAGCGTGCATTTTATGAGCGTGAAGCCACGCAGGGGAATTGGTCGTTCCGGCGGCTGGAACGAATGTATCGCACATCGACCTTCGAGCGGCTTCAGATTTCAAAGGACAAGGAGAAAGTCCGCGCGCTGATGAACCGCCCCGCGCCAGATGTGGAAGTTGCGGGTGAGGCGTTGAAAGATCCGGTCGTGACGGAATTCCTCGGAACGCCAGACAAGTATTCCGAAGGAGAATTGGAAGACCGCATCTTCGACCACATCCAGGACTTCATGCTGGAGATGGGCAAGGGGTTCACGTTCCATGGGCGTCAGGTGCGCTGCGTAATCGGCGACCACAGCTATTACGCCGATCTTGCGTTCTACAACCGGTTCACGCGGTCGTTTTTCGTCATTGACCTCAAGCTCAAAAAGGTCGGACACGACGAGCTTGGGCAGATGCAGACCTACATCAACTACTTCGACCGCAA
>JAEEYQ010000024.1 GCA_016288215.1 Lentisphaeria bacterium
GCGCCATCCTGTTCATCAAGCCGAACTACTGGCTGATGTTCGATGTCATGTCGCCGGAAGATGAAAAGGAACATGAATACACGTCATGGTTCCATTTCAACACAGACCAGACGCTGAAACTGGACGCCTTCAATGGCTACATCAGCGCCGATGAAAATACTGCCAACTTGCTCATCGCGCCGTTGAATCCCAACGGGTTGGATGCGCAGAACCTCTGCGGGCAGGAGAAACCGGAAGTACAAGGCTGGATTCCCGCAGGCGGTTACACATGCCGCCCTGTCGCGACACCGACCTTTGTCCGCAAGGCGAAAGGAACCTTCGCCGAACCATATCTGTTGTATCCTGTCAAGAAAGGCGAAGAACTGCCTGTCAAGCAGATCAACTCATTGGGTGACAACAACTTCGAAATCCTGTTCAAGGATGGTTCAAAAGACATGGTCCAATTCACGCTCGGAAAACAGGTCATCAATTCATTGAAGTGGTCGTCGCTTGACGCGAACGGCGCTTTGAAATCAAATATTATTATCGAATAACTGCCTTATTCGCCTGGAAGGCAACATCTGAGGTAACCGTAGCATTCAGGCCGAGGGACACGAAAACGAACGAAAAATGTAACTATTCAGAACTCCACCCCATGTGAGGCCAACCAGTTGTTATACTTGTAGAATGGCTGGAATGACAGGAGGGTGGAGGACATGTTTCATAAAGGAGAATTGGCCATGAAAGAAAGAACGGCTCCGGAGCCCCGCTGCTGGCGTTACGATTTGGGGGACGGATGGATCGCGTTGGCGGGAAAGACGGATGAAGACAATGACATCCTGTCCCTGCAGACGGCTCGTCCCGCTGACTTTTGGTTTCATGTCCATGGAATGCCCGGCAGTCATGTGGTCCTGCAGGGGCCGGAGGGATGTGAGCCGAGCAAGGAGCTTCTGATGCGGGCGGCGGCCATCGCCGCATGGCACAGCAAGGCGCGCTCTGGAGGAATTTGTCCCGTGTCCTGCACCCAAGTCCGCCATGTCTCCAAACCTCGCGGGGTGCCTGCAGGAACGGTGTCCATCGACCATGAGCGCAAGCTGAAGGTCCGGCCTGCCCTTCCGGAGGGCATGGAATAAAGCTTTTGTGAATAGGTTTATTCTGAATAACAGAAATATATCTAAGTATATATATTGCAAATACTTACATAAACAAAGTTGCAGGTCATGGAATTCTGCATACACGATGGCCAGAGACAAAAAAGGAAGCGAAAAAGGCCATAGACCCCTTTCGCTTCCCGTAGTCGGCTGTTTCGTTCAGACCTTACGCCTCAACGATGGGGGCTTCCGGAGCATTCTTCTTGACAGAGGCGATGCCCTTTTCCAAAGCGGCCTTCGTCGGATAGGTTTCGCTCTTGCCGATGACCTGGGCATTGGCGGCTTTCAGCACGAAGTACTGCTTGCCTTTGGCGTCTTCGCGGACTTCAAAGCGCTTGTCCTCCAACGCGTTCTTCTTGACGGAAGCGATGCCGCGTTTTGCATAGGCAATCGCCTTGTACTGCTGGCTGGTGAGGATGATTTCTCCATTTCCAGCCTTCAGATTGAACAGGTACTTGTTGTTTGCGGTCACTTTCAGCTCGAATTTTGCTGCCATGGTCATGTCTCCTGTCAAGCTCAGGTTGTTATTCGCCGCCTCACGCGAGACGGAACAGAGTCAACTATACAATGCCGATACCTCCATGTCAACTGCACAACTCCATATTGTTAGCCAATTTCAACATTTTTTCCCATGAAAAATGCGATGCATGCATATGGAAACGGCGGGAGGATGCTATATTATTCTGTGACCATCGGGTCATCGGCTCTCGTTGGCGCTTCGGTCGAGAGGCGTCGCATATATGTAATAGGATATAAAGAATGAAGTTTCCGTGGTTTTGTGCAAGAGTGGTCATCGGCCTCCTGCTGACGGCTCTTCCTCTGTTTTCATCGCTCCTAGACTCCGGTGATGTCTGGAACGTGCTGGACACGCAGGCGAAGGGCCTTCCCAAAGAGCGCATGACGTGGAACGCGGCGCAGGCTTTTCCCTACACGCCGTTGACCCAAGAGGAGGAGAGCCGGGGCTTTCGTCTGACGGCCATCGACATGAACTGCAACTGGCGGAAGGCCTTCGTCTGGCGGCAGCCGCAGCTTGAGCCATGCATGGAGCTGATCACCGCCCGCGGCGAATACACGACAGGCTGCCTCGGCATCTTCTTCAGCCGCGACCTTCCCCGTGCAACGCTCTCCGCCTCAGAGCTTTCCGCAAACGACGGCAGCCGCATCGCCGCGTCGAACGTCCATTTCCTCCAGATTGCCCCCTATGGGAGCACACCGCGTTTTCAATATGCGCAACTCCTTTGGAATCCGGAACTTGAAGATATAAAAGCAGGCGACATGATGGGCATTGTCACGATGGTGCAGGTGCCGAAGGATGCCCGCGGCGGGCTCTATCACGGCACCCTCACGGTGACGGCCGACGGCCAGACGGCCACCCTCGATCTGGCACTGCGCGTGGCGGACTTCACTCTTCCCGACGTCGGCGTCTTCGGCTTCTATCTGTGCGGCAACCTCTACCGCGAGGGCTCCGCATGGAACTGCAACCAGAAGGACTTCGCCAAAGGTGAAAGCCTCAACCGCTATTTCCGCTTCTACAGAACCCGCCGCTTCAATTCCGTCTCCCTCTACGACAATCGTCCGGACCTCCGCTTTGTCAATGGAAAGGTCACAGGCTATTTTGAGGACGCCGCCGCCATCGCCCAGGCGATGAAGGCCGCCGGACTCCCCAACGCTCTCATCACCTATGACATGCGAGATGTGGGCTATTGGTGCAATGCCGTCGCCATCCGTCTGAAGGAACTGGGCGGCCAGGCGCCGCAGGGGGACATCGGCATCACCATGGCCAACGAGAAGCCCGATGACAAGAATCCCTATTCGGAAAAGGCGAAGGAGCTCTACGCGGAGGCGCTGCGGCTACTTCTGAAACAGGCGGAGACGGAGCAGTGGCCAAGGCTCCTTGTCTTTGCGGATGAGGAACTTGGAAATCAGTTCCCGCTGAAGGTCAACAACTATGAAAGCTTCATGCCCGTCATCATGGGCGTCTGCCCCGAAAAGGCCCTGGTCATTGACAACGGCATCGGCTGGGGCCGCACCACCGCCACGGAATACGCCCTGAGGGACGGCGTCCGCCATCGTCAGTACAACAGCTGGACGGATGAATCGCTGGCGCTCGCCGCGCGGGACGGCGCGGAGGTCTATTCCTTCAACTACAGCGGCACGCGCTTCACCAATGGCTTCGTGCAAATCCGCCTCGGTTCTCTCGGTCATCATCAGTGGGCTGATTTGTGGGACGCCGACAACTATCAGTGGCAGTACAGCCGCCTCTCCGAAGCGGGGGTCGTCACCTCGCTGACCATGGAGAAAATGCATGAAGGCGGCGTGGACTATGCCGCCTGCCTCTACCTGAAACAGCTTGCGGAGGAAGCCGCCGTCAAAGGGGATGCCAAGTCGGCCGCGATGGCGGCGGCGGCGCTGCGGGACGTCAGCGGTGATCTTTCCGTCAACCACACGACCGCCCAAAATGAGTCCTTCCTCTTTTCAGACGCCAATCTGAACGCGCGCCGCTGGCATGTGTTCAACGCCATTGACGCCTTGCTGAAGACGAGGGGCGAGGCGGCTCCCGCCGCCGCTGCGGCTGGCCAGCCGTCCATCCATCTGCAGCCGGCCAGTCGGCCCGCGCTGCCCAACAACGACTATGTCCTGAAGCTTCAGAACCAGCGGGAGGGAACCATCACGCAGGAGGCCGCCGCCACGGAGCCGTTCTGGGGCGACCTCATCGGGCCGCTGACCCACCTGACGGAATACGAGGCGCAGCTCCGTGCCTTCTGCAGCAGCGAAGACGAGTTCCGAAGCAAAAACGCGCCGAGCTACTCCGTCGCGCGGCTGGCCAGCCTTCCGGAGGGCCTTGCCATCAGCACCGCCGCCAACCATGCGATGCCGCAGTCGCCCTACCGCTATGAACGCAAGGACGATGACGGCGACATGTGGCAGGACGACAGCTGGGAATTCTTCTTCAATCTGCCGGAAGGCAAAGCCTGCCACCTGATGTACAACTCCGCCGGCGCCAAAGTCTTCCTGAACACAGGCGTCGTCATTCCCGCGAAGGACATCCAGAGCTATGTCAAATGGCCCTTCAATGCGTCAGGCGGCACCGTCAACAAGCTGCTGATTCCATGGAAATACTTCGGGCTGAACCGTCAACCGATGGGGGGAACCGTCTGGGAGTTCAATGTCGGCCGTGAAATGCACACGAACCGCACGGAAAAGGAGGCTCCCATGAGCTGGGCCCGCCTTGCCACGAGTTTTCATGAATCCGACAAATGGGGCCGCCTCGTGTTCACCGACGACGGTGCCGCCGTCGTGGACGTCCCTCCCTCTCTGCTTGTCCAGCCGAACATTGCGCGCCTTTTCACCAGCGGGCAGTCCATCCGCTTTGACATGGAGGCGCGGCCCGGCAGCGCGACGGCGCTGGCCTTCCGCGCTGTTCTCCGCCACCCCGCCACGGGCCGTGAAATCGCTCTTCCAGCGCAGCCGCTTCCTGTCGGAGCGGTGGAAATGATTCTTTTCACGGAGGGACTGGAATGCGGCGACTGGATGATGGAATGCACTATCGATGGGCAGAAGTCATTGGAGTCCAATATAATGCGATTCACGATTCTGCCCACGCCATGGCGGTAGGGAGGTCGCATCCACGATGGATAACGGAATGGCTAACGTGAACTCAACATGCGGACAGAACGGCGCCGGCCCTCAATGGCGGCTATCCCATGACGCCTACCCAAGGGGCGACAGGACACGACACATCGTTTCGATTGCCGTCATCATGGGGCTGGCCGTGGCCTGCCTTGAAGTTGTAATGGGTTGCAGGACAATGACTTGCAATGACGCCAAGCCTGCGTTGTCCGTTGCCGTCGCCTTTCCTGAAACAGCGGGAGGACGCATCGTCCTGCCATTGCCGGTGACCATTCAGCCGGAGGGTGGGGAGCCAGCGGCGGAACCGCCAGCCGATCATGAGGCGTTGCCTGTGGCGATCGCCAAACCGTTGGCTGACTATCTGGCCTATTGGAGAAAATTGGCTAATGCCCTGCTGGAGAATGATTTGGAGCATGCCACGCTGTTTGGGAAAATCACGGAGGAGCATTTTGCCGAATCCGGCATCTTTTTGGATGTTGCTCTGACGGAGGCACTTAAGGCAAATGCCTCGGAGCAAATTCGTAAACAATTGGAAATAAGGATGTTACAACATCAGTGCATGATGCGGCTCACCCAGGCTGTCGCCGGCCAAAAGGATATGGACAGCACGCCGACGGCCATGCGGCAAAGCATCCGCTCCAGCCGTCTGCTCCATGCCTGTCGCCAACATGCCAGCCAGGCTCTTGACCCCTTCCTTCCCGTCATGGACGCATGGGAGCGGGAAAGCCCCCAGCCGGATCCGGCTGGCATCCAATGGAGTCTCCTCTTTGAGCAGGCCACCGCCCTGCGTCCCGTGGCAGACAGCTGGCTGTGCCTTCGAACACACGATGACCTCAATTCCGAGCTTGCCGCCAGAACCTTGGACCAATGGCGGGAGGACAATCGGGTTAAGCCAGTGCTGTTCAGTCACTTGAATTTGGAACCTCCGGAAACGCTCTGGCTGGTGCAGGTTTTTCTTCCGCCGCCGGAGCTGGCCGACCCCGCGCCACTTTTCCTCAATTTTCATGATGTCTCGGCGTCCTGCCAAGTTTGGTTAGACGGAAAACCTTGCGGGGGAAAGACTTCGGAAAATCCGGAGTCCTTCCGGGTTCCGTTGGGGACCCTTTCGCCAAAGGAACCTCAAGAGCATCTTCTGTGTCTGAAAATCACGGTTTCCAATCCATCTCCATGTCCATTGCGCCGTCCTTGGCTCTCATCCGCCAGGCCTTCCGCGGCGCCCTAACCCCCGGAGTCTGCCATGTCCCTTCCCATTGTCTGCATCTTGTGCGGTGGCCAGTCCACGGAACATGAGGTGTCTCTCCTCTCCGCCATCAACGTCTTTTCGGCCATCAACCGCAGCCATTACACCCCCATGATCGTGGGCGTGGACAAGGATGGGCTGTGGCGACTGTATCCCGATGGCGACTTCTGTCTGAACAGCGGTGACCCAAGTGCCATCTCATTGAACCCCAATGGGTTGGATGTGTTTCCCGTCCATTCGGCAAAAGGCAATTATCTGATGGAGCTTCAAAGTGGAAAGACCCATCCCTTTGATGTCATCTTTCCGGTCATGCACGGCGCCAATGGCGAAGACGGTGCCATGCAGGGGCTTTGCCAGATTTTGAACAGCCCCTGCGTCGGCTGTGACATGTTCAGCTCCGCCGCCTGCATGGACAAGGACATCGCCAAACAGCTTCTCGCCTGCCAGGGCATCCGCGTGGCCCCCGGCCAGGTTCTGCACCGCACACGGCCATTGCCCAATTTGCAGCAGCTGATTGATGAATACGGGCTTCCTATTTTTGTAAAGCCTTCTCGTGCAGGATCTTCCGTAGGCGTCTCCAAGGCGGGCAGTTTGGAGGAGCTGCAGGCCGCCATTGAAGAGGCCTTCCGATACGACAGCAAGGTGTTGGTGGAACGGCGCATCGTGGGGCGGGAAATTGAATGCGCCGTCCTGGGCAACCTGAACCCCTTTGCCGCCGTGCCCGGAGAAATCATCCCCAAGCGGGATTTCTACTCGTACGAGGCCAAATACATAGACGAAGACGGCGCCACCCTGTGCGCTCCCGCCCCTTTGACCGAAGACGAGACCGCCGCCGTGCAGAAGCTGGCGGTGGATGCCTTCCGCATCCTCGGCTGCCGCGGCATGGCCCGCGTGGATTTCTTCCTGCAGCCTGGCGGGACCTGGGTCCTCAACGAGCTGAACACCATCCCTGGCTTCACTCGCATCAGCATGTTCCCCCGCCTCATGCAGCTCTCCGGCCTCAGCTATGATGAATTGGTGGACAAGCTCATTGCATTGAGTCTGGAAGTCCCTGTGTCTCAATTCAAATGAAGTCTGGCTTCTCTTTGCTTGTCAAGCCGGTTTCGTGGCATTGCAATCTGCGTTGCCGCTATTGCTTCTATCTTTCCCGAAGCGCCGTCTTCGGCCAGGCCTCCCGTCGGATGGACCTTCCGGTTCTGGAGGCCATGCTGCGGCGCTTTGCCGCCTCTAAAATGCCCTGTCACCGCATGGACTGGCAGGGCGGCGAACCCACTTTGGCCGGTCTGGACTTCTTCGAGGCCGTTTGCCGTCTCCAACGGCAGCTTTTCCCAGTCAGTTCGAATGTAGTCAACTCCTTGCAAACCAATGGGTTGCTTATCGATGACCAGTGGGCGGAGCTGCTTGCGCAAAAGCGGTTTTTGGTGGGCGTCAGCCTGGATGGGCCGGAGCCGTTCCATGATCAGTACCGACGGACCGAGGCGGGAGGCGGCAGCCACGCCCAGGTTCTGGCTGGGGTGAAGGCTCTCCTGCGTCATCAGGTCATGGTCAACGTTTTGACCGTGGTCTCCGCCGCCAATGTCCAGGAGCCGGAGACCCTTTTCCATCATTTTGGCGAACTGGGCCTTCATCATCAACAATACATTGAATGCGCTGACATGTCTTGCGATGGAAACCGTCTGCCATGGGCCATTTCGGCGGAGCAGTGGGGCGACTTCCTCTGCCGCCTCTTCGATGTCTGGTACATCCATGGTCGCGGAGAGATTCATATCCGCCTGTTCGATTCCATCCTCAGTCGTCTGGCCACTGGAATCCCCTCGCTTTGCGCCATGGGAGGGGATTGCCGTCACTATTTCGTCGTGGAGCAGGACGGCTCCGTCTACCCCTGCGATTTCCATGTGTCTACGGAATCCTGTCTTGGAAATGTCATGGAGCATGATTTCCGCACGCTGCAGCAGCAAAGGGCCTATGTGGACTTCGGCCGCCAGAAGGCTCCTGTCCATGAGGACTGCCGTTCCTGCCGCTGGCTTCCCCTGTGCATGGGGGACTGTCCGCGGAACCGCGGCGTCCATGGCAAGTCTCGGCTTTGCACCGGCTGGAAGCAGTTCTACGGCCACACCATCGCCCGCTTCGAGCAGCTGGCCGACGCTGTGAAATGAACATGCACGATGGCAATGTCAACGGATGCGCAGGAGCCCGTCTTTCCCTGCCAATCGCTGAGGGATTACCTGGAGAATTGCATTTTATGAAAAAAGATGGTCTGGCGGTTTGTAATCTGCGAAACGTAGATTAAGTTAAGTTCATTGTTTTCGATGCCGGAGTGGCGGAATTGGCAGACGCGCTGCGTTCAGGTCGCAGTGATCGCAAGGTCGTGGGGGTTCAAATCCCTTCTCCGGTACCATCACCAACCTCCTGAACAGGGTTCATGGATGATGGCCGGTCAACGAAAACATACTGCCGGAGTGGCGGAATTGGCAGACGCGCTGCGTTCAGGTCGCAGTGACCGCAAGGTCGTGGGGGTTCAAATCCCTTCTCCGGTACCATTGGGATTCTCCTTGAAGGCACATTCTTTTGAGTGTGCCTTTTGCTTTTTGGGGCATTGTTCAGCTCCCTGATGGACTGCGAAACCCGTTGCCATGGCATATGCTTCACAAGGCCCTGAAATGACGGCCATTCCCCTTTCTTCTGGCCATGGACAAGTTTTGCAGGCTGGCCATTTGCCAAGTGGTCATCATCAGATTATCTTACAGATTGCGTTCAAATGGAAGAAAACGAAACGGATAGGGCTTTCACGATAAATCTTCATTATCCATTCAGGAGCAAGGACATGATGAAATCTTTTTGCCAACTGTCACTCTGTCTGGCACTTGCCGCATCAGCGGCCAATGCGCAGCAAACCATCATGGTGAACGAAAATCCGACCATCGGCATCATTGGCCCCTGGCAGATCGAAGTCGAGGGCGTCAAGATGGAAGTCCCTGTGCCGCAAACAGTTCGGGTGGTTGACGAACGCTATGACACCCTTCCCTTCTATCAAAAAGCCGGCGGCTGGAACGATGGAATCGCCCTGAATGGCGTGGCCGCCACCGGCTGCTCCCTTCCCATGGCGTTGGACAGCTATTCGGTGGTTGTCCGCATGACAGACGGCACCCTGCTTCTGCGCGGGCAGGACTACGACTACAACGACCGCTGGGGCACCTTGGGACGGTTCGACAAGGGACGCATCAGCCAGAACACTCCTGTGCTGATCTCCTATCGCTACACGCCCATGCGGCTGGACAGCGTCATCCGCAACCCCCAGACGGGCCTGCGACTGGAATGTGGCACCCCCGCTGCTTTCTGCCCGAAGGCCCCTGCGCTAGCCGAAGGGGAGACGCGAATCTGCAATATCCTCACCGATGCACAGACTGATAAGTTGGTGCGGGAGAACATCTTCCCGATTCTGGAAACCGAATGCCCCAGCGAGTCTGCCTCCGCCCAGCAGGCCTTCATTCCCAAAACCATGAAAAAGCTTCAGAATGGCGAAAAGATTCGGATTCTGGCCTGGGGGGACAGCGTGACGGAGTGCGGCTATATTCCAGACGAGTTCAAATGGCAGGAGCAGTTCGTCCGTCGGCTGCGGTCCCGCTTCCCCAACGCGGACATTGAGCTCATCAGCAACGGATGGGGCGGCCGGACCATTCCCGCGTTTTTGGGTGAGCCGGCCGGTTCCCAATACAATTTCGCGGAGACGGTTTTGGGCACCAACGCGGATTTGGTCATCTCTGAATTTGTGAACGACGCCGGCCTTCCCGCCAGTGAATGGGAGCGCAGTTTCAACATTGTATTTAAGGCGTTCCAGGAGAAGGGGATGGAGTGGATTATCCTGACGCCCCACTATGTGCGTCCCGACTGGATGGGACTGACCAGCCAGAATGGCCCCGCCATTGAGCAGGATCCCCGCCCCTATGTGGCCTTCATCCGCAAATTCACCGCCGAACAAAAGGTCGCCCTGGCGGACGCCGCCAAACGCTACGGCCGCCTCTGGCGGCAGGGCATTCCCTATAACACCTTGATGACCAACACCATCAATCATCCTGACAAAGACGGCATGAAGATCTTCGCCGATGCCCTCATGAGCATCTTCGAATAGAAGGGTTGTGGAAGATTAAGGCATAGCGGGTTTTACGCTGTGTGGGCAAAGGTGTCGGCATGGCGTTGCAAAGTCTATCATAGAATGAGGATAAGGGAGTTGCATGGGATGAAAGTCATGAGTTGTCTGAAATTGTTATGTCTTGGCATGGGTTGTCTTGCCGCTGCAAGTCAGGCTCAAGTGCCCAAAAGCCCCATGTTGGTGCCGCTGGAGTTCAACAACTTCGGAAGAAATGACATGATGTGGTTCCATCCGGGCATGGCGGTGCTTCCCGATGGAAGCTGGCTGGGGACGGTTCAGGAGGTGTGCGGCAATGACCATTTCGGCAACCCGCACTTCGCCTTCAGCAAGGACAAGGGGCTGACCTGGACTCCGCCGCAGGAGATTGAGGGATTCAAGGCCAAACCCTTCGAGGGCGACGCCAATTATCAGATTGCGGTGGCGGACATCCGGCCTTTCGTCTCCCCCAACGACGGCACGGCCTTCGTCTTCGGCTGCACGGTCTTCTATTCCCCCAAAGGCAACGTGTCGTGGGAGAAGGGCGAGAAACCAGACTTCCCGCCGGAGCAGGGGCTTTACGTGACTTGGCGGCCGGAGACTGGCTGGTCCCCCATGAAAGTCCTCCCCCTGCCTGAGGTCAAGGGCAACTACCGCACCGCCTGCACCCAAATCACCTTCATCGGCAACAACGAGGTGCTGATTCCCATCTATTTGGATCGGGACAAGACCACCTTCGGCGGCTATGACAGCGCCCGCTACGGCATTGTGGTCGGCCGCTATCGTCAGGTGGGCGAGGAGCTGCAGTTCATCTCCATGAGCCCCTACATCGACCATCCCGTGGGACGAGGGGCCATTGAACCCTCCATCATCCCGCTGCCGGAGGGCGGCTTCGCCCTGACCATCCGCGCGGAGGACAACAAAGGCTATGTCTGCTGCTCACAAGACGGCACCACCTGGTCCGACAAGATCTTCTGGCATTGGGAGGACGGCACGCCGCTGACCATGTCCACCACGCAACAGCATTGGATCCGCGTCGGCTCCAAAGTCTATCTGGTCTACACCCGCGATGATGGCAGCAACACAAAGATCTTCCGGTTCCGCTCTCCGCTTTATATGGCGGAAGCCATTCCGTCCCAAGGTGTTCTGAAACGCGAAACCGAACAGGTGGTCTTCCCCCGCCAGCTTTTCGACGGCAAAGAGGCTCTCTACGGCAACTTCCATTGCACTCAGCTGACGGAAAACACCGCGCTGGTCATCGACTGCGCCGCCGCCGGCGGTCGATGCAAGGTCATGGTCACTGTCGTCGCGCCATGACGAAGGAGCATAAAGGATGATGTTATTCATAAAATGCATGGAAATGAATGCGTTTTATGAATAATGAGAGCCTGCTCTGACACTAGGGAAAAATGGCGAAAATTGCGTCCGAAAGGGCGAAAAATGACCATGATTTTGGGGCATGATGCCCGCTATGGCCCCTAACGGGCCCGCTGGCGCATTTTATGCTCAACCCTGTATATTAATACCTCTCTTGCCCTATGGGGCCTAGAATGGCCCCTTTTGCGGTTTTTGTCATTATTGCATTTTGTTGCATTATTTGTAATAAGTGGCAAGTAAGTGAAGCCGCAGAGCTCTCTGCGGCTTTTGCAATGGCAATCATTGAATTCGGCCCTCATGGAGCCGCGATTGCCAACCCTGCCCAACGGCGTTAACGACTTATGGTCAATACCATTTAGACCAACCGAAGTGGTATTTTTCGATTGACCAGTCTGTGATGTTGCCCTTAAGTAGGTCGCCGAACCACGGTGTCATGCCCAAGACCAGACTCTCGTAGAATTCCATCTCGTCCAGTCCCGCGGCGGTGCTGGCCTCGATGTCCGCCTTGATGTCATAGTCCTTGGGACAGTTGAGCATCTCGCGGAAGACTCCAATCTTAATATCCTTTCCCCCAGTGATTTCCGGCGTGAAATAGTCGGAGAAGAACGGCGCGTTGTTGAAATTGGGGCCGATCATGAGGACGCCGTCGATGGAGCCGTCCTTGAAATACTGCTTGTAGAGCCATGGCAGGGGGCCGAAGGTGTTGTTGTAGCCAGGCTGGTCTTTTTTCTCAAGTGGCATGGGGCCAGAGAGATAGATGGGGCGGCCATGGGACTGGGCCTTGCAGTTCTTGAAGAATTCGGCGATGGCCTCCGCCCGCAGCTGGAAGAGACCGGCCAGGTCTTCAGGGGTATCCTGAACATCATGGCCATAGCGTTGGCGGAACTTGGCCAGCACCTCCGGATTGAAGCCGAACTGCTCCGGCTGATTGCGGGCGCTGTGGCAGCGGGTGTTGAACATGAATCCATCGAAATTATAGCGGGCCAGTTCGATGAAACGGTCCACCTTGTGTTTCATGGCCTTGGGGACATTGAATTCGGCGACGCCGTAGTAGTACTTGTCCATCAGTCGGTTAGGAATAAGTCCGACTTTGAAGCCCACATTGCGGGTGCCATAGTCCCATGCCACGGAGGAACTGGGACTCGGCGTGGAGAAGCTGAAATTCAGCATGTTCTCAGGCCGTTCGGCGTAGCCCCAGACGCTGTCGACCAATTCCCCTTCCGTGTTGTAGATTTCCCCCTGGCCGCGTTCCTTGCTGAGAATGAGGGTGTAGCCCTCGTCCTTCGGCATGTTCTTCGGAATCAGGCGCACATAGGGATCCGTGATGTTTAACCCTCTGATTTCAAAGCGGTTGCGATTGTCTTCCGTCACGGAGTTGTGGATGGTGAAGGTGCCTTCGTATTTGACGTAGCTGCGGTTGTCCTTGCTGGTCATGATGTCCAGGTCGGCGGGGGATTTGATGCGGGACGGCGGGCGGTTGGCGCGATAGGCCGCATTGGTCAGGACGATGGAGGCGATGGGCAGGCGGGAGGCTTTCCGGTTGGCCTCTGCGATTTCGTCGTCGGAGATGAGGCGTTTGGGGTCGCGCATGGCAAAGGCGTCCATGTTGTCCAAGTACCACGGATCCAGCAGGGCCCAGCCGTCAAGTTTATCATAAATACCTTGGTATTCGGGAGTTACACCTGTCTCGCCGTATTTGACGCCGGCATCGTCGAAGAGGCTTTCCCATGCCCATACCTCCATGCCGTATTTGTGGCCCAGCCGGATGGTCTCCAGGCAGGGATTGTAGTAGCGGTAGGTCTCGATGAGGCGCTTGGACGATTCGGTGGCGTTCCAATGGAAGGCGTTCTCCCATCCATACTGCGCTGAGACGCATGATGGATAATGTGTTGTCCCGCAAACGTTTACGCGAAGATAAACCTTTTTGATGCCGTGGTCGGCCAGCTTTTTGAGTTCGGCTTCATAGACCTCCAGCGGGAAGTGGTTCTCCTTTCCTTGGTACATGAAGACATAGTCAAGGAAGTCGATGGTGGAGGAATACAGTGGGGCGGCGCTGGCCATGGTGGCCGTGCCCATGGCAATCAGAAGAGGCAGAATGGATTTCATGGTGTTTCCTTTCGTGCAAGAACTTATGGAAATTAGGAATTAGAAATTAGGAATTTTTCAACATATTGGCTATGAGTGGGTTAGAGCTTGAAATTGTGAAATTGCGCCTGTCATGTGGAGTCAGTCGTCCTCCTGCAGCTCCTGAAGGTTGCTTTCCACGCGGCGGTTGTGGTGGATGGTGTCCATGACGGCCTGCTCCAAGGAGTCGGACGGAACCGGCAGCGGGTTTCTGGCGGCGGCATAGGCGTTGAGAAAATGATGGGTCAACGACTGCCAGCGGGAGCGGGAGCGGATGCGGCCGGTCAAGGCCACGAATTGCGCTATATTCTTCAGTTGCAATGAGATGGGAACATTGTGGTAGTGGCGGACCTTGTCGCAGTCCACAATCAGCACGGAAAAGGGCAGTTCGGGAAGACGCGCGTTGACGACGAAATTGGCGGCTTTGGCGTCCCCATGATACAGCCCTTTGTTGTGAAAGGCGGCCATGAGGCGGCCCGCCTCCGCCGCCAGCTGATCCACGTCGGGCCGCTGGAAATAGTCTCCTCGCCAGAAATTGCTGTCGCCGCAGTCGGGGAAGCAGACCAGCTCTCCATGGCGGGCGGTGCGGAGGACGGCCAGACAGGGCGGCGTGAAGCCTGCCATCAAATCCGTGCAGCGCCACGTCCGCCGGGCATGACTGAAAAGGGGGCAGATGGGCGTCTTTGTGAAATGCTTGATGATGAAGAACTTGCCGTTAGCGTTGACGCGGGAGACGCAACGCTTTCCATCGTTCTTCAAGCAAACGCCTTGCCGCCATTGAAGGAAATGGTTGGCGGCGGCTTGTTGCAGCAGGGGAAGGTAGGCAGAGTCCGCCCGCAGCCAACGGCCCGTGATGGTCTCGTTGAAGGGCGCGGGAAGTGCCGTGGAGAAGGCTATATTCATAACTCCATCTCCTGCAAGTGTTTACGTTCAAGCACATCGACGACGACTGCGGCGCGGCGGCAGAAATCCTGCGTTTTGGCGTAGGCGCGGGTTTGGGCGGTGGCTTCTGACAGATTTTGGAGCAGCTTCACGGACATGGCGTTGAAGGCCTCCTGTCGGAAAGGCTCATCCGTCACATAGCCGGCGGCCGCTTGGACGTAGGGGGCGAAGCCGCAGGCGGCGCTGCACAGCACGGGAATGCCCGCGGCGATGCCTTCCACAAGAACGGAGCCGGCGCCCTCCTCCCGTGCGGGATGGAGCATGGCGTCCGCTGCCAAGAGCCATTGGGGGACGTCATGGCGGGCGCCGGGCAGGATGAGTTGGTGTTCCATATGGTGCGCCTTTGCGATGTCCCGCAATTTGGCGGCGGGGGCGTTGCCCACGATGGCGAGGCGGCAGCGGTTTCGTAATGGTGGGGGCAGGGCGGCGACGGCGGCGATAGTGCGGTCCATTCCCTTGGCCTTTAGGCCGGAGCCCACTTGGATGAGCAGGAGCTGGTCGTCTTGCAGGCCCAATTGCCGCCGCAGAGTCTGACGGATGGAAGCGGCGGTGGCTTCTTCGTCCGGACGGCGGCAGGCAGGGTCCATGCCTGGCGGCAGCAGATGGAAACGGGACGCGTCAACGCCGTATTCGCGGATGTAGTCCGTTTTTTGCATGGGAGAGATGTGGAGAATCTGCGTCTTCGGACAGGTGATGGTTTCCCGCTCCATCGCCATGACGGCGTGATAGCGGGGCAGCAGGCGGAGCAGGGGCCATAGTCGCCGCCGCCTGTAGAAGGCCCGCATGCAGACGTCCCCCGCGAAGAAGAAGTCCGCCTCCGGCACTCGATTCATGGCCAGGCTGACATCGACATCGCCGACCTCCAGCCGCCGCTTCCAGTCCTCGACAAAATGCCGCATGCGGGCGCAGTTGGTCATGCCGCGCACTGCCGTCTTCTCCACGTGGATGTCCTCCGGAGGATTGTCCCATTGGGTGCAGAAGACCGTCACCTGATGCCCGCGACGCAGGGCCTCGTCCATGATGCGGCGCGCATCCAATTGGAGGCCTCCCCAGTCAAAATAGCGGTACAGGGCGATGAGAAGATGCATTTAAACCGTTGATAATTAGGAATTTTTCTAGAGCTTCTAGAGCATCTAGAACTAGCTAGAAGATGGTTATCCAAGCCCGGGGTTACAGTTCAACGGCGATGATCTGGGCCATGGTCAGTTTGGGCAGGGTGAAGCGGAT
Source organism: Lentisphaeria bacterium (assembly GCA_016288215.1). GTDB lineage: Bacteria > Verrucomicrobiota > Lentisphaeria > Oligosphaerales > Oligosphaeraceae > Tb-RUG-64. Next base: position 15,797 of record JAEEYQ010000024.1, read on the forward strand.
GCGGCCCTCCTCGTAGGTGTAGGGCAATGGGGTCTGTTCCGGCACCGCCATGACAGTTTTCGGTTTGCTTGGCGCCGCCAACGTGACGGAAACATCGTGGAGGGGAACGATGTCCTCAATGACTTCCACGGAGCCCCGTTTGATGGGAGTCGCATAGAGCAGATGGACGAGAATCCGGTTCCTGGCGGGCTGCCGCGTCAGGTTCAGCCGTCCGCAGGAGGGCAGTTCTGCTGTGGCTAACTTATTGGTGTAAAGCAAGTTGATGCAATTGACAACCAAATCGCGATGGAGCTTCATGCCCTTGCTGTCGTAGAGACGGAACAGAGGATGAGATAGATAGACGATGGAACCCTTCCGAATGGCGGCCGGCGAGGGGACGCGGCATTGGGGCGGGGTGTTCCGATGGGAGGTGAAATGGGCGTAGGTGCGGTTGAACATAGGTTTCCATGTTGATGCAAGTTCTTCTGCATCAATAACTTCCGAAACGATGCCGCTTTCATAGGCCAAGAAGGGGGAACGGACCAGATTGGCGGCCACGGTGTCTCCCGCCTCAATGTATTCCACATCGTTAGGGGACGGCCCTTTGCAGGTGGCGCCCATGTCCAAGGCAAAGTCCCATGAGTCCTTGGCGATGCCGCTTTCATAGGAGAGCAGCAGGCTGCCGCCAAAGGCGAGGAAGCGGTTCAGCTTGTCGCGGACGCCGTTGTCCAGCCGCCCCTGGTCGGGAAGGACGATGAGGCGATAGGGGGAGAAGTCCATGGTCTCGTCGATGACGGTATGGGGGATGTGGGCTTCCATCAGGATCTTAGAGGCACCGGTCAGGGCCTGGGTCCCCAAGGAGGACGAGAACATCTCCATGGTGCCCAAAATGGCCACGTCCGCCAGAATCTCGGCGTCCTCCAGCCATTCCTGCCGCTTTTCCAAGTCGCTGAAGGCGGTGCCGATGATGCGGTAGGTCTCTGGATCGAGGCGGCCATTGGGGTGGAGCTGGTCGCCCACGTTGACCAGGCAGCCCAGGCTGGCGACTTGGGCACATTCATAGCGAAGGGCGTCCGGGTTCTTGAAGCCGCCGAACTCGCCCCATTCGGTGTGGAATTTGCCGGTCATGCCGATGACCTGCCAGTCCTTGAGCATCTTGAAATAGCGGGCGTTCTGCGGAAAATGGTCATAGCCCCAGCCGCCGGTGGGCAGAGACTCGATTTCGATGTGGGTGTCGTAGGGATAGATGTCGTGTCGGGTTCGAATGGAGGAACCGTTGTGGTAGATGGTCAGATTCGGGTCATAACCATGGATAAGGTCTTGAATGGCTTTGAGATAGCGCTTATAGACCTTAAGGGAGAACATGGTGTGGTGCTCCGGGTTGGCGGGATCAAGTCCCATGGCCCGCATGTCGGCAAGGCACTTATGGCAGTGGCAGAGGGTCTCTCCCGTGATGTCGAAGAAGAAGCCGTCGGGCTTATAGTGTTCCAACACATCTCGCGTCACATCAAGGACTTGCTGGAGATAGTCGGTATTGAGGCACATTCGCTTCCAACCCCAAGGGCGGGGGGAGTCCGGATGCTTTTCCCCTGGGTAGTCCATGTAGTCGCCATTGGCGGTGCGGACACACCATTCCGGATGTCGCGTTGCCGCCAAGTTGTTCCAGCCCACGGTGATATAGGCGACGGCGCGGATTCCGGCCCCATGGCAGGCGTCAATCATGCGGCCCAAAAGGTCGGTCTTGAGGTTGGGATGGGTCAGGTCATGGCAGGCGTTGGGATAGTAGCACCAGCCATGGTGACAGCAGGCGAAGATGTTGATGGACTGCACGTGGGCCTTGGTCAGGGTTTCGGCGAATTCCGCTTCGGAGAAGTCGATGCCCAGGTCCTGGCAGTGCATGGAGGTGTGGAAATCCAGATGGACTTGGCGGTAGGGGAGTTGAGTGCGGGGCATGGGAAGAATCTGCTCTTTTGAATATGTATATGGGATTAATAATTTAGGGATAGGAGTTTATCGCATTGGGGCAAGGCCGTGGTTGGGCGAAGTGACCTTGCCGTCAGCCTCGAAGAGGCGGCAGAACACAGCGAGCGGGAAGCTAGTTGAGGGTGATGCGCAGAATGCCGTTTTCTGGTGTAAGAGTCAGATGGACATTGCCTTGCGTGGTCTCAACAGGCTTTTCGGGCCGTTGGGGCAGGAAGAACGGGATGCTTCGAATGGCGCCGTTCTGTTCAAGACTCAAGATATAGTCGCCGGCGAAGATGTCGCCGAAAAAGGCCTTCCCCTCCGCGTCCAAATCCATGGACCGTTTTGTAAGCCATTCTTCCCCAATGAGTTGCGTTAGCATTTTCGCGGCGGGCCTGGGGGAGAAGTCTCCGTTGACGCAGGCCTGGAGGGCGTTGATCTGAGCCGGAGCCCATTGCTCCGCGAGACAGACGCTGGCCACGGCGGGGTGGGAGTAGAACAGGAGGAGATAGTCCTTCAGCATGTCGGCCTGCACATGGGAATCTTCCGCATTGACGGCCAGAGAGGAGATGTGGATGGGAAGCTGAAGGGCGGCGCTGATGCGGTTGAGGCGCTTCTCCATGCTTTGGGGAGCCACGTCCAGACGCCGCATCTCCGCGCAGAGGGTGACGCCATCCACCTGAACGCCGCTGCGCCGCACCCAGTCCACCAGCTCGATGAAGCTTTCCATGGGCGCCTCGGAGATGTCCCGCAGGGCTTGAGTGTCCCCTAAAAGCAACGTGGCGTTGGGCGAGATGGCGCGGGCGGTCTTGAAGACCTCCGTCAGGCTGTCCAGTCCAATGAAATTGTAGATTTCCTTATAGAGAAGGGCTTCATGGACGGCGTCCCATTCGGTGATGGTGTCCTTGTGGCGGGTGACGATGGTGCTCACATGCTCCAGCAGGGCCTGTCGAAGGGCGTCCTTGTCCATGTTGCGGCACATGGGCGGGGCGAACATGTAGGCGGGAATGTAGAGGGCGTAGCCGTGAACCTGCTTGCCGGCCTGCAGAACGGCGGCCACGGCGGCCTCGTCGATCTTTTTGCCCCATGCGAAATTCTCCTTCCAGACCAAGGCGTCCGAGAAGGTGACGAAATCGGTGATGGGGGAGTGGAGAACCATGTCCCGATAGGCGGGCAGGCTTTGGCGATAGGGCAAAATGGTCCGGAATGTATCTCTAAGTTCTTGTTGCCCAATGAGTTCTGTGGTAAACAGGGCGGCTTTCGCCTCAACGCCGAACTGGCAGGTGCGCCGCTTCTGGGTCAAGGTGGCCGTGGCGCCTTTCATGGGCTTGCCGTCCTTCAGCACTTCGATGCTGACGGGGACTTTGCGGAGATGGTTGAGCCGTTCAAGGGTCTGGGAGCGCCAGTCATTGTCGTAGAAGTCACCGCCGAAGACGGGGCTGACGTTGACCACCAAATTGTCGCAGGGGGTGCCCTTTGGAATCAGAATGGCGGACATGTTGCGCAGCTGGAGAACGCCGGTCCGCTCCGCCAGATGGAAGGAGAATGCGGTGTTCTGGGCGCTGTAGCTTTCGTGGACGGGAGCCAGCATGTGGATTCGGTGCCATGTGTCCACGGGAGCCGTCACATGGAGGGAAAGCAGCTTGGGCCATGGGGCGACCTCCTGCTGCCAATAGAAGTTGAAGCTGTAGCCGGGGGTCATCTTGTAGTCGAAGCTGATGTAGAGGTGGGCGTCCTTTTCGATGACGGCGTCCACCTGCTGATTGAGCTCCATGCTCCAAGGGCGGGGAGAGGCGCTGTTGACCTTGATGGTCAGGACGCCGCTGGAGCCGGGTTCTGGCGGCGGCGCGACCTCGAAGGTCCCCAAGCCCCCGGCACGAGGGGACCAGAACTCCAGCGGGTTCTCCGGCTCGATGAAGAAACCGTTGCGGAGGAGGGACTGGCCGTTGGGCAGATCCTCCACGGCGAGGGAACAGGCGCAGCAGGCGACAAGGAAGAGCGCTGTCAGAGACAGCCATGGGCGATTTGGTTTTTGCATCTCGTGTTCTCCTTGAATCGGGTCTTGCGCGGCTCAATCCTGCAGTTTCATCGTCACCGTGAGGGTGAGGAAGGTGTCCTGCACGCCGGCTTTGCTGAAAGGTTCCAGACGAATTCCATTCTGTTGGATGGCGGCGATCAGAGTCTGGACGGAACGGTTCATGAGTTCGGAATTGGAAGTCTGGCTGATGGAGATGTTGGTGATTCTTCCGTCAGCGGAGACGGTCAGTCGGATGACGACGGAGCTGGGGCGCTGGCCATTGAGCTGCGCCTTGTTAGGGGGCGTCCAATGGTCATAGAGGACGGGTTTGGCATAGCGCTCCGCATAGTCGCCGGCATCCCGTTGGCGGGAGCGGGTCAGTGAGGAGCTACTGCTGGCGGGTTTGTCGGAGGGAATGCCTTTCGTGAACTGTTTGGACAGATCGGCGGCGGAGCGCGTCGGCGTCTTCGGTGGTGGCGTCGGCTGAGGCTTTGGCGTTTCGGTTTTGATGACCTTGGCGTTCTTCAGCCGTTCTTGAAGGCTCTTGATTTTAGTCTCCTTCGGCTCCGGCTTAGGGGGTTCCGGCTTAGGGGGCTCCGGCTTAGGGGGCTCCGGCTTAGGGGGCTCCGGCTCGGGAACTGGCTCTGGAACGGGCTCGGGCTCCGGCTCTGGCTTAGGCGGTTCGGGCTCTGGCTCCGGTTCTGGCTTTGGCGGTTCTGGCTCCGGCTCTGGCTTAGGCGGTTCGGGCTCCGGCTCCGGTTTGGGGGGCTCCGGCTCCGGCTGCGGAGGAGACACCACCGGCTCGGGCGCCGACGCGGGAGCGGGCGCGAGCTCCACTATGTCGTCTATGTCAATGTATTCTTCCTCAGGGACTTCGGGATTCACGGCAATGGCGGAAAGCGCCCAGAAGGCCGCCATGTGCACGGCAAGGCTGAAAATCCATGTCAGGACAAGGGAGCCACGATGATGCGGGGTTTCTTCCATGGCTACGGCTCCTTTCCTTTGGGGGCGGCACTCTCCGCTTGGGTGACCAGCGAGATGTTCTGCACGCCCGCGTGTTTGGCGACCCGCATGATGGCGATGACCTCCTCATAGCTGCGTTTGGCGTCCGCCCGTATCCACAAAGTCATGTCCGGCTGGACATCGCGCACGGTGGCCAAGGTGTCCTGAAGGGTTTCCAACGAGGTCAGTCCGTCTTGGAAATAGATTTTCCCCTCTTCGTCCAGCTGGACGGTGTAGAGGCTGTCTTTTTTGATTTCCTGCTTCTTGGGGTTGTTCATTTCAGGGATGACGGAACGGATGTCCGTGTTGTATTCCAAAACGGGGACGGTGATGACGAATATGATCAGGAGCATAAACGTCAGGTCCATCAACGGCGTAATGTCGATGGAGTTTTTGATGGCCTGTCGTCTTGCCCGTGAATAACGCATATAACGTATTGATTATCAGTAGGTTATGTTATTGGATATAAGGTGATTGGGCACCGCTTTGAGGGGGATAGGCAATGGGTTGCTGCTGAACGGGATTGATGCGGAGGCGGTTCTGCGTTGTCTGTTGGGGCGCGGTGTCCTCCAGTTGGAGACTGGCGATGAAATCGTCCGTAAAGTCCTCCATTTCAATGCATAGACTCTGGACGCTGGTGTTGATGTAATTGCAGCCGATCAGGGAGGGGATGGCGACAATGAGGCCGGCCACGGTGGTGAGCAGGGCCCCACTGATGCCAGGCGCGATGGCGGAAAGTTCGGGCCGTCCCTGCTGGGCAATGCCGATGAAGGTGGCCATGACGCCCCACACCGTGCCGAACAGGCCAAGGAAGGGGGCCAGCGAGACGATGGTGCCCAGCCCGTTCAGGCTGTTCTCAAGGACTTGGGCCTCTTTGTTCATGGCACGGACCATGCTGCTGCGAATCTTGTCCAGCTCCGGCTGAGTCAGGGGGCGGGGTAGCTGGCCTTGACGGAAGAACAGCTCCTTCCGCTCCGGAGAGATGTCCAAAATTCGGAGAAGCTGTTTGATGCCGTCCTGACAGATGACCTGCAGGGGTCCTGTGTTGTCCTCCAGCCGGGAGCCCATCATGACGGGAGAGGAAATGCGGCTGTAGTCCCGCATGAACTTTTTGTTGCCGCCCCGCGTCTGGATGATCTGCAGCAGTTTGCTTCCCATGATGCTCCAGGCCCAGGAGCTGAACACGGCAAGGACCCAAATGACGGCCTGACCTGCCGCATCACTTTTGGCATAGGCATATAACACAATCTGAAGAAAGCTCATGGCAACTCCTTGACAATAGAGAGAAAACGTCGTCTTGCCAATATAATGCCAAATAATCAATAAATAAAAGGCCTGTGGTGAAAATTATGTGGCAAATCTCCAATTTCAGCGTTTTTTTGTGGTGAATTTAGTGTTGTGCAAGGTGGTCGAGGCAGGTGGCCAGCGCCCTGTATTGGCCAGGCGACAGATTTTCAGCCCGCAGACCCTCGTCCAGGCCGATTTGTGTAAATGCTTGATGGAGAATATGTTCTGAATATATGCGTTTTAGAAGGCCGAAGGTCTTCTTTCGCCGTTGGGCGAAGGCCTCTGCCGCGATGCGGGACGCCAGACGATATTCGTTCGGCGAGGCGGGGTCGGAGATGGGCTCCAGCCGCACATAGGCGGAATGGACTTCCGGCGGCGGAAAGAACACGTTTGGCGGGATGACGCGGACGATGGTGGCTCGATAGCGCATGGCCAGCCGGACAGTCAGCACGCCGTAGTCTTTGGTTCCTGTGGCGGCGGAGAGGCGGTCGGCCATCTCTTTCTGCAGGAGCACATGGAAATCCTGCGGTGGATTGGCCCCTTCCATTATATGTATAAGGAAAGGGGAGCTGCAGGAGTAGGGCAGATTGGCGATGCAGCGGAAGGGGGCCGGTCCCATCAGGGCGTCGTAGTCCTGTTTGCAGGCGTCCCCCTGAATGAGGCGGAAGGGGGTGGAAGGGGTTTCATAGGTTTTGCGGATGAAAGCGGCCAGCCGATGGTCCAGCTCCACGGCGGTCACGTCCCCTCCCGCCGCCAGAAGGCGTTGCGTGAGGGCGCCAGTGCCGGGGCCGATTTCCAAAATGCGCTGGCCGGGATGGATGTCCGCCTCCCGCACCATGGCGTCCAGCAGGTTGGGATCCAATAGGAAATTCTGTCCTAATTTCCTGCTGGGGTGGATGTTAAGGGAATTGAGCAGGGTGCAGAGTTCTGCTTTGTTCATAGAGGCCGCCTGTCCACGTTTGGAGCGAAGGGAAGGATGCCCAGCTCGGGATTGAGCCTGGCGTTGACGGGCATGGCCAGACCGTCGGAAAGGCCTCGCCGCAGATAGTGCCAGCCAAGCCCTCCGACCATGGCCGCATTATCCGTGCAGTATTTTGGCGGCGCGAGCAGCAGACGCCGTCCGCTTTTTTCGGCCCGTGTGGTCAACATGCTGCGCAGCAAGCTGTTGCAGGCGACGCCGCCACAGAGGCAAAGGGTGGGGGCGTGGGTGGCTTCGGCGGCCTGCATGGCCTTGTTGACCAGCACGTCCATGACGGCGGCCTGATAGCTGGCCACCACGTCCGCCAGCTCCTGATCGTTGAGCTGACGGTCTTTAACGGCATAGAGCAAGGAGGTTTTGACGCCACTGAAGCTGAAGTCGTAGCGGTGCTCCGGCTTCAGCGGCTTGCCAGCCGCGCCTGTGAGACTGCGGGGAAAATCGTAGGCTTTCGGGTTGCCGGATTTGGCCAGACGGTCGATGATGGCCCCTCCCGGATAGCCCAAATCGAGAATTTTGGCCGCCTTGTCCAACGCCTCCCCCGCCGCGTCGTCCAATGTGCTGCCGAGGATGCGGGCATGGCCGTCCGCCGGAATCCACACGATGGCGGTGTGGCCGCCGGAGACCACCAGCGCGAGGACGGGAAAGCAGGAGGGGTCGTTGAGGCACTCTGGATGCTCCAGAAAGGCGCCGTAGATGTGGGCAAGAAAGTGGTTGACGCCTACGAGGGGCTTCTGCAGGGCGGCCGCCAGTCCTTTGGCATAGGCGGTGCCCACAAGCAGGGCGGGAATGAGGCCGGGGCGGTTGGTGACGGCGATTCCGTCAATGTCCTCCAACGTGGCGTTGGCCTGCTCCAGAGCTTGCCCTATGACTGGAGAAATATTCTTAAGATGTTCGCGTGCAGCAAGTTCTGGAATCACGCCGCCATAGCCTGCATGAAGGGCGATTTGGGAGGAGATGACGCTGGAGCGGACTTGATGGCCGTCGTTGACCAGGGAGGCGGCGGTTTCGTCGCAGCTGCTTTCGATACCAAGAATGAGCATGGGGGAATCCTATTTCGCTTTGAATCAGTCGGCGTGGGATTCTGATAGGAGATCCCGCAGGCCTTCTGCCAGTTCGAGGTGGGAGGTGGCTTTTCGCAGCTCCCGCAGCCCTTCTGTGGTGCCAAGGGCCACGGGGCTGTCCGCCCGTCCGAAGGTGCCTTGGGGGCGGGAGCTGTCCGTACAGACTTTGAGGCGGGGGAGCTGCCAGAGCAGTTCGCAGGGGTCGGAGCCGAGTTTATGTTGTAAATCTATGTGTCCCAAATAGTTAGGAGCTTCCTGGCGGTTTTTCCACCACGGATAGGCGAACCAATAGCCGCTTTTGGCGGCCAAAACGATGTCTCCGCAGAAGGGATGTTGCATGTCGAGGGATTGGGGGGAATGGACGCTGAAATGGCCGTCGCTGGCGATGTTGAGGACGGTGGAGACCAAGGGGATGTCTGCTTTGCAAGGCACATAGACGTGGGCGATCTGGTGGTCGGTGACGGCGAAGGCACGGGAGCCGAAGAGGTCGGGCTGGCAGATGTCCCCTGTCTTGCGGCACTTAAGGAGATTGGCCTCCCGCAGCAGCAGGTTGGGCATGATGACGCCACGAACCGCCGTGACGGCGTGGTCACCCCAAACCAGCACCTCATAGCCCATGCGGTCGGCGGCTGTGGTCAGCTGTTCCAGCATGCTCCCCAGCAGAGCGGTTTGTCTGCAGAGTGCGGTGTGGTTGTTGGGGCCGTGGCGCTGCAGGCAGAAGTCTAGGTGGGGGAGGCAGGTCATGACAAAATCCGGCTCCCGGTCCCGCATGAGGGCCAAGGTGGCTTCCGCAATCCATTGGGAGGAGGCATGATTGGCCTGCGGGCCCCAATAGTTGCCGCCGGGGAAGGGGCGTTGGAGCTTCAGTCCCATGAGCAGCTCGATGTCCTCCGGCTGTCCGCACAGGCTGTAGACGATTTTGCCACGGCTGGCCTGCAGGGGAAGAGGGGCCAACATCATGTCAGCCCGCTCGCCGAAGCTGTGCTGCTGAAACAGCAGGGCGACGGTTCCTCCCTTGGCCTGCAGGGTTTCCCAAATGCGGGGGCCTTGAATCAAATGGGCGGAGGGATTCTCCAGGTTGACTTGGCAGGACAGGCGGTCAAAATAGCCGCTGCTGACGATGCCGTGTCTGCCGGGGGGCAGCGCTGTCCGCATGGTGGCCTGTACTGTGGCCGTGACCGCAGGGAACACGGGCCGGATGGCCTGAAAGGTCATTCGGCAGCTTTGTCCGATGACGGGATGCTCTTTGGCAAGCTCATGGCCAAGTCCCGCGCATTGGATGGAAAGGATTTTCCGTTTTGCGGGCATGGCGTTACTAGTTGAACGTGAAGATCATGCGCGTAAAGATGCCGATGAGCCAAAGGATAACGAGGCCAAGCGCCAGGGGAAGCACAAGGGGATGGATGGGCTGCCCGTAGGCGACGAGAAGCCACGTGGCCTGCCAGGGCATCAGGCAGCGCATGCATGCCGCCAGCATGCTCTGCATCTCCCCTGTGGAGACGAAGCGGTTCGCATAGCCGTTGACGGTGAAGAACAGAATGGCGCAGAGCATCAGCATGAGAAGGGCGCTCATGGCCAGGCCGAGATAGCCGTTCAGCGGAAGGAAGAGCAGCCCGATCAGCCAGCCGAAGAAGAGGGGAATCATCGTCGAGAAGAGGGAGGATTGAGAGAGGCGGGTGCGGGAGGCGTTGAAATGCAGCCAGAAGATGAACCCCACATAGATGGAGACGGCCACCATTGGCAGCAGCGCCGCGCCGGTCAGCTGGACGGACACGGCCCCCAACAGGAAATTGAACCCCTGAATCAGCCCCAAGGCGACGGCGGCGGAGGCGGGTTTGCCGTGGAGCCGCAGATTGTAGGCGTTGATGAGCAGAAATTGACAAAGGGCGCAGAGAAAGGCGGTTCGGCCAAGACAGAGGCTCAGGGCCAACGCAGCGGCGGCGGCCACGATGGCGGCCAGCGCACCGTGCATGGGATGGATGTCCCCTTTGGCCAAAGGACGCTCCGGATGCCGCCGCTGGTCCTGCTGCAGGTCATGCCAGTCGTTCTGCGCGCAGCCGAAGATGTACATGAGCAGAGGGCAGAGGGTCAGGCAGAGGAGACGGGTTCCCGACAGGGTGGCTCCCGTGAGCAGGGCGCTGTAGACGGCTCCCGCCCATGCGTCCCCCGGCACGGTCAGCAAGTTGGTCGGCCGGAATAAGCGGAACCATGGCAGAAGGGCGTCCCATGCGCCGCTGAAAAAACGGCGGCGGGGGCGAGCAGTAGGCGTTGTTTTGGTCGTTGACATGGTTGTTCAAAATAGGGCTAAGGGGCTGCGTTCCACAAGGTTTCAACTACTTTCCACGACTCCGGCGAACGGAACTGGACCGTTTCGACGGACAGGAGGGCGAAATTCGGCGCGTTCAGGGTCATCAGGGTGGCGATGACGGCGGGGTCCGTCAAGAAGCTGTCTTCCTCTAATCCATCTCGTTGATAGACAACATGATAGGCGTTCTCCTGCGGAGGGCGCAACGGTCGCAGTTCAGGCGGCGCGGCACCTGGTTCCCCTTTGGCCGCCTCGGCAGACGGCTTACGGCGAATGCGATGGCGGGAGGGCAGGTCGGGTGGCGGGGGGAATGGGTACGCGGACAGGCCGAGGAGATGGCGTATCTCCTCTTCGCAGGACCAGATGCGGACAAATTCCTCCTCACGGAGTCGCAACAGGTCCAATATGGCGATGTCCTGACGGGGTTCCATGTGCAAAACGGGACGAATGGAAAACGATGATGGGGTGGGGCTAATTGTCGCCGTCGCTGGCGGCGTCAGCGCGTTTGGGCTCTTCGGCGTCGAGGCTCTTGGGCTGCGGTTTGGGCGCGGCGGGCTTTTTGGGGGCGACGGGAGCGGCTTTGCTGAAGCCGGCCACGGGGCAGGGGGGATCTGGGAAGATGAAGACGCCGGGTTCGCCCATAATCTCATCCACCTGAGTCTCCAGTTCAGCGATGCGGCGGTAGGCCGCCTCTCGCTCCGCGAGCAGACCGTCCACCTTGACGCGGGCCTCGTAGGCCGCCTTGATGGTCTCTGCATCCGCCCGCATGACAATCTCCACAAAACTCAGTGGAGTGTTCGGGAATCCGTTCTTGGCCATGTTGTGTTGTCCTTTCTGCTATGAAAAGCCGGCGGGTCAGGCCCTTTCCGGCGGTTTGATGTCTTATCGGGTCACTTTGCGGAGCAGCCGCTTCAGGATGCCCCCTTGTCGGCGGGAGGGCGTCTCCTCTTGCTCTTCTGTCTTATCTTCCTCAGGGACAGGGGGATGCGCATTGTCATCATCCGTCGTTTGCCCTTCAGGAGAATGATGAGGCGCCTGCCGCCGTGCCTCCAACCGCTGTCGCGCGGCCTGCTGGACAGCCGGCTCTTCGTCCAGACACAGCAGATTCAGCAGGGATTCGGGAAGGTCCGGATGGGCCACAAGAGCCATTCGTATGGCGGGAAGCGGATCCCGCAGCAGTCGGTTCATCAGAATCAATGGGAGGTTGGTCGCCTGAACCGCCAGCATGCGCAACGACGGCAGAGATGCCTCCGCCAGACGGTGCAGCACGGCGGGCGGCGGCGTGGTGCCAATGTGCCCACGGTTGGCCAGCAGATACAGGAGGGATTCGTCCCCCTGTTCCATGATGGCGGAAAGCACCGCTTCCGGCAACTGCTCCCGCGTGGCCATCATGCGGTTCAGATGAGCGTCTTCCAGCCGACTCAGTTCCAGCAGCACGTCTTCCGTCGCCGCGGGGTTGAGGGCCAACGCCTCCTGCAACGCGGTCTGTCCATGGGCAAGAAGCCGCGTCATGGCCGCCGCCGACAGGGTGGGGTTCTGGGCCAGAGCCAACAGAACGCCGTTGTCCGCATCGTCCGCCAACAGCAGCTGGACTTCCGGCTGGTTGGCGCGTTGGGCGACGCGAAGACGGACAAGGGGATCGTCCGATTGGGCGAAGCCAAACTGCTCGTCTGCCTTAAGTTCCTTTCGCTCAATGGCTTGCATTTGTATGAAATGATGAGAGCTCAAGCTGAGGGAGCCGAGGACCTCCTCTGGAAGGTTTTTGCGTTTGAGAATGACGGCTTGGGCGAGGGCTTCGTCGCTGTCCGCCGCGTTCATGAGGATTTCGGGGGAGGTGCGGCCATTGAGCAGAACGGAGGCTTGGACGCAGAAGTCACAGTCGTCCAACAAGGCGCGGCGGACTTCGTCATCCAGTCGGTTGATGTTCAGCAGCGCCGTGCGCACAAAGGGCACGGGGTCCTCGCTGAGCTTGACTTGAACGCGGGGAGTGATGAAGGCGTTTCCCGCCAGGGTTTCGCGGATGTTGGGGTCGGGGTCGTCCGCCAGAACCAACGCGGTCTGTGGGCTGATGCCCTTGCTGCGGGCCACCACGCCGCGGATGGCGGGGTTCTCGTGGCGGGCCAGCTGCAGCAGAACCTGCTTTGGGGTGCGTGGGTTTTCCGCAAGGCGGGAGAGGATGTCCAGGTCCTCGCATTCGGAAAGCTCCTCCAAAATGCGGCTTGGGGTGTCGGGATACGCCGCAAGGAAGAGCCGGACAGGGGCGTCCGTCTCGGCGGCCATGTCTCGAAGGGTCTGCGGGGGAATGCTTCCGGCGTGATAGGCACGGAGGGCCGCCAGAGGATTCTCCCGAATCGCTCTCAACAGCGCTGTCTTGTCCGTTTCCGCAACCATGTGTCCACCCGTCCTTTGTCTTCCGCCGCAACCTTGCATGCGCACTTGCTTTACTATAGCCTCAAAATGTCGGAAAACAAAGCGCGGCCTCCTCAGATTTCACAGCTGGAGGAGAAGCATGAAAAGGGAAAAGTGAAAAGTGAAGAGTGAAAAGAGGAGAGTGAAGCGTGAAAAGTGAAAGGTGAAAAGTGAAAGGTGAAAAGTGAAAGGTGAAAAGTGAAGAGTGAAAAGTGAAAGGTGAAAAGTGAAGCGTGAAAAGTGAAAGGTGAAAAGTGAAGCGTGAAAAGAGGAGAGTCAAAAGTGAAAGGTGAAAAGTGAAGAGTGAAAAGTGAAGCGTGAAAAGTGAAAGGTGAAAAGTGAAGAGTGAAAAGTGAAGAGTGAAAAGAGGAGAGTGACACGCTATTGCATTAGGAAAGATTGTGATTTTTCGAATTGACATTGCAGCTTGCGGGGAAGCCGCATAGCGGCGATAAGAACATAGCCGTGGGTGGAGCGAAGCGAAACCCATGGACAGGCGTAAATCCAGTTTCCTTGCGCCATGCCGCGCAGCAAAGCGGAGCGGCACGGCGCTATATGAGTCCCATTATATGTCAATAAATCACAACCCAAACAAGTATACATATCAATTGCAGAGAGAATTCATGACGGCGACTGACGGGACGGGCAAAGCAGCGCGGCGGTCACCCAAATGACGCGTTTGGAGAGGATGTCGTCCCAAAGGCAGCAGCACAGCAGGGCGATGACGAAGCAGGCCATGGCCGCAGGATGAGGGGAGGCGTTGGGCAGGCTGAGCCAAAACAACAACAGCAGCAGGGCGGCGGGAAGGCCGAAAAGCACGAGCTGGTTCAGAAATTCGTTGTGGGGGTCCATGAAGGTGATGAAGTCCGTGTAGCTGGCCATGGCGTTGTACTGCTCCAATGTCCCTTTGACCACATCTTGTTGAACATGAGCAGGATACGCTGTCTCGGCGGCATGGACGCCCATGCCCCAAAACCATGCCGTCGAAGTGGCCTTGAGCATACGGACATAGGTGGACTGATGGAGGCGGTACATGCCGCAGTCCGTGTTGAGGTACGGCGCCTCGCGTTTCAGGGGGAAGGTGACGAACAGCACGGTGATTTCAAACACGGCGGCGATGGCCAGCAGCGGTGCGGTTCGCAGGAGTCGCGCGAGTGTCTTCGGCAGGGAGAGGAGGGAGGCGAGCCAGCTAAGCAGAATGGCCAACGTCAGCAGGCCGTGTTTGCTGGCACTGGAGGCCAGCGGCAGCAGCGCGGCCCCCATGGCGGGCAGCAGGAGCAGACGGCGGGAGAGGGGATGCCGTCGCCAGTCGTGGCCAAAGACGAAGGGGGTCATCATGGCGAAGGGAAGGGGATAGAAGACGCCAAACAGATTGGGGTTGCCCATGGTGAAGGCGAAACGCCTCTGCAGCAAGGACATGGAAGTGGTCTCCATTTGCGGCGACGTGAAGCAGAAGGCAGGGGGGAGATGCAGGGCCGGCGCCGCCATGGCATAGACGAAGGCCGCCATCACCATGGCCAGAAGGACCAGTCCTCCCCATGCCAGATGCCGTTCATTCCATTGGAGCTGGCGGTAAAACAAAAACAGCACGGCCATGTAGACAAAGACGCTCCATTCGTAAATCTCTCCAACGAAGGGGCTTCCGTGCAACAGGGTGCAGATGAGCCCAAGGGCCAAAAAGGCGAAAAGCCAACGGAGGGGCCCTGTGAGAAGCGCCTTCATGTCCGCAAGGCGTCGATACCGCCACAGCAGGGCCACCGCCATGAAAGGAAGCAGAATGTCGCTCAAACTGGCCCGCCATGGAAGGGCCACGGGAAACACCGTCAGGACAAGGTACAGGATGGCCAGTCCGTGGCAGGCGAGTCGGTCAAACGGCGCATGTTGGGTTGGAAGGGAAAAAGGCATCTTTTTTTCAATTGGCAATTTATTCAGAGTGTTTTGTGGATAAAAAGCCTATATAATATATATGGTATAGGCGAAGATATGGGTGCAATAAAATGCAATCAAAAAAATTCATTTCATGTCCTTGGAAATGCCAAGAATGCGGTGGTACAGGCGGATATGGGAGGCGAGGGTCTCTTCGTTTGGAAAGCGCTTTGGAGGAACCATCGTGAACTGGCCGGCTAGCGCGGACTCCATGGCGTTGGCCAATGCGTCCACGTCCCGAGGCGGCACCAGCAGGACCTTGCCGGAGACGACCTCCGGAAGGGAGGCGTTGTCCGTGGCGATGACGGGCCGCTCCAGAGCGCAGGCCTCCGCGGCGGCGAAGCCGAAGCCTTCGGAGAGGGAGGGGACGACCACGGTGTCCGCGCACATCACATATCCAGGCAGGTCGCCGTAGGGAACGGGCGGGTGGATGAGCACCTTCTCCGCGATGTTCAGCTCCTGAATCAGTCGCTGTGCATCCGCCAGCCCTTTGGCGACGGCGGCGTTGTTGCTGAGTATCGTCAATAGCCGCGCCTCCGGATGGCGTTTGGCCACCGCCGCGAAGGCGCGCAGCAGGGTGGGAAGGCCTTTGGAACGGCCGGGGCGTCCACTGAAGAAGAAGACAAAATGGTCTTGGAGTCCGAGGTCTTGGCGTCGCTTGTCACGGATTTGACCATCGGGCTTCCAGTGGGAGTTGTCGATTCCATTGTAGATGGTGGTGATGCGGTCGGCGGGGGTTCCGATGGCCTTCAGGGCTCGCTCCGTGGCATGGGAGACCGTGATATAATTCTGGTAATCAAATAGATAGATGATGCGCTCAAGGAGTCCGTTGATTCCGTTGGCAAGCGGGGACGCATCGGAGAAGAGCGACCATTTGCCCACCCAGACTTCGTGGACGGTCAGCGCCAGCGGCTTGCGCCGCCATTTGGCCACGAGCCAGGAGGGCAATGTGGAGGCGAAGGTGGTGCAGTGAATCAGATCCGCGCGGCCGGCGGCCTTGAAAAGCGTCGGCAGGACCAGAAGGGGAAACAGATGGCGTATGCCCCCCGTGGCAATGCGGCGGATGTGAACGTTGTTTCTAACCTCTTCCGCCTGAGCATCTTTCACCATTTGGGTGATGACCTCCACCTCCCATCCCGCGCGGGCAAGCCCCTCGGCCAGGTTGCGGAAAAGGATTTCCGCGCCGCCGATGTGGGGAGGATAGAAGTCCAGACAGAAGAGGATGCGGGGCATGGCTAACTCGTAAATATTTGGAATATAATGATTTGTGTTTAAAGAGGCGGCGAGGCGGGGACCGCGTCACACGGATTTTGGCACATCCACCTCCATGACATAGTCGTTCATGTAGAAGCCGTTGCCGATGGGGTTGTCCACCGTCTCCACGGTTTGAAAACCATTGCGGACATAGGCCTTGATGGCCTTGTGGTTGTTGCGGTTCACGTTGAGGCGCAGGTGTTTATAGCCTGCCGTCGCCGCCAGCGCCATGGCCTCCTGCAGCATGCGGCTACCAATGCCCTTGCCGTGATACTCCGAAAGCAGATAGCATTTGTGCAGTTTCATGGTCTCAGCTTTGCCCGCATAGGGCCCCATGGTGAAATAGCCGATGGGGCGGGCGGCGTCGAAGACTCCATGGAACGCGACGCCCTCATCGAACTCCTTGGCCATGACCGCTGGAGCGTACATCATCTCCATCATATACGCAACTTGTTCAGGGGAAAGGATTTCCAGAAAGGTTTCCGGCCAGACCACGTCCGCGACCTGACGCACGAGTGCCAGTTCATCCTTTGAAAGACGACGTGTTGTGATTTCCATGGTGTTTCCTATGTCATGGGAGACAGAAGTTCAAGCTTGCCTGTATGGAAATTAATATAGCATCGGCTCTTCACACGTCCATGTTCATGCTGTGTCGAAGAGGTTCGTGGCGGGACAGGATGTCCGCCAAATCACCGACCATAGGGTGGAAGAGGAGCCCGTTCTCAATGACGGGAGCGCCTATGAGTCGAAATCCAACATGCTTGTAGAAAGCAACTTGCGCATCTATGGCGGAGATGAGGAGCCGCTCCATGCCCTGCCGTGACAGCTCTTCCATGATGGCGATGCCCAGACGGACGGCCAGAGAACCGCCGCGGTTTTCTCTTCGCAGTGCCAGTAGCCGAATCTCCGCCGTCTTTTGGGGAATGATGTATGGCTCCATGACGGCGCCGAATTTCTGCACAGCGGAAAAGGGCGCCTGCCAATGGGCGCTGAGCATGCCCAAGACATGGTGGCCATCCCATGCAATGCGGTAGATGTTCTTGCCGTGGAACTTATCGATGAGAAGACTGTTGGGGGCGGTCGGATGCTGCGGATACTCTTCGGCAAACACCTCGTGATTCAGCCGCCATAGGGAGCGAAACTCCGCTTCCGCTTCCGGCGTCTTGATGACATAGGACAAGGGCATGGTCATGGTCTTTTCTTTGCAAGATTTCCTCTGTTGAGCCGCGCGAATCCCCCGCAAACTGCTAGCTAGCCCTAGAAGCCCTAGGAAAATTTCTAATTCCTAATTATCAACCACTTCTAACAGCTAACTAAATTCCTAATTCCTAATTTCTAATTCCTAATTCCAAATTATCAACCACTTCTAACTTCTAACTAAATACCTGATTCTTTAAATGCAATAGTCAAAGATGCCGTCCTTCGCGTTCTGGCGGTAGCAGGCTTCCAAGATGTCCGCCAATGTGATCTTGCCCATCAGCCCCCGAATGCCCTCGTTCAGCTGCAGCCAGATTCCGCGGGCGGCGCAGTGGGCGTTGCGTTTGCATTTGCTTGGCGCCGTCACGCAGTCCACGATGGAGATGGGCCCCTCCATGGCCTCCAGAATATCCAACAAAGTGACATCCTGCGGCTTTTTGCCCAAATGGAATCCGCCATTGACGCCCCGAATGGAACGGACTAGTCCTTTTCGTCGTAAGTCAATGACCAGACGGCTGATGTACTTTTCAGAAATCTGCTGGGACATGGCAATGTCCCGAAGCAGCCTGGGTTTTGGGGACTCGTTCATCGCCAAATCGATCAAAATCCTCAGCCCATAACGGCCTTTGGTGGAAATCTTCATGCCTCGCCTTTCATCGCGTTCTTTTGCATCTTCTTGAATTGACGGCAAATCCGACCTGTCAGAGGGAAGGGAATGCGGATTCAACCATGACAGGATGTATTATGCCATCGGACACGGGAAAGTCAAGCCGCTTCGCCATAAAAAGCTGACATAGTCAGTAGCTTTTCAATAATCCCCTGCGATGGAATGGAGATATCGTGTCACGTTTCAGGTTTTCATGTTCCATGTCCTGTATCATATCTGCCTACAGTAAAGGAAGTTGTGCCGTGAGACAAGAATGTGAAAAGAAAAGTCCACCGTAACCATTCAGAACCGATTTGTATAAGTTTTAGTCTGAACCATTCATTTTAGGGTGACCTATCCCATGCTTGTTTACGCACAACTGATGGGACAACCTAATTAGGGAGACCCTAATCTCCACTTATTTTATATTCGGTCATCTGTCCTGCACACTAAATATAGCGTGTCGGCCAGATGGCGGAATACTAAATAAGAGGCATGTGATGTATTGAAGATAGGTCACATGCCCTTATTTGAGTTCAAAAAAATGGATATGGAACCCTAAAAAGAATGGTTCAGTTTAAACATCCTTGTCCAGCCAAGGGTCTCAGCGATGATGGTCTTGTCCTGTGCGCATGAAAGTTTATAAAACATTACGTTCCATTAAGGATTGGCGAGACCAGACAACAGGAATGGTTATTGTGTCAAAGGTACATAACCAGATGCTTTAACGATGAGTTGCCCGGCTGTGGTTGTTAGGAAATCATATATTATTCGTGTCGGGGCGTCTGGCGGGGTGTTTTTGGGAATGACCGCGTAGATTGGAGCCCTCAAAGGATAACTGCCGTTTGCAATGGTTTCGTATGAGGCACTTACACCATTGACGGCGATTTGCTTGACATAGATACGGGGGGCGATGCGATGTTCATAGAAATGAAATGAGAATCCAATGACGTTTGGCTTTCGCATCATTTCAATGACACCTAACATTGACATGATGACCTCGTTGTTTTCTGCATTCTTTGGTTTGGGCAGAACTCCACCGAATATCTTGTCAGCCATGAGGATTCCGGTTCCTGAACTTGCATTTCGCCAAATCGGAATGATCTTGCCTTTCATTTTGTTGTCCGTAAGGTTATCCCAAACCGAGAGTTTTCCATGGTAAATATTCTTAATTTCGTCAATCGTGAGACTTTGGCATGGATTTCCGATATTTGTAAGAGGTACCAATGCATCGTATCCGATGATTTTCCATTCATAGTACTCTGGATGAATGACTGTCCAATCAGGATTGTATTTGTGTGTCAAGTCTGGTGGGACGGCATTGATAACCAATGTCGAAGGACCACTTGGATTATTGAAAGCATTAGTCAATTCGACATAAGAGCCAATTGACTGATTGTTTTGAACAATGCCATTCTTCTCGCTGTTAATGAGCACCGTAGCCCATTTGCGACGCCTTCCAGCGTCGGTTCTTAGGGAAACTCGTGGGAAGGCTATATTATCGTCGACTCTGCAACTCCATTGGCATGGAAGTTCGAACATGGTGGCCGCCAATGCGATTCGCAATGGCTTCGTAGAGGTCGATCCATCAAGCCATGGAAAATCCTCAAGTGCGATTTCAGGAAATCCAACATCATGGATTTTCGGCAATGTCATAAACTTAGATGAATCGATGAAACCATAGTTGAAATAGACCTTCTTGGTAAAATCGTCCTCAGGATTGAAGCATGTGTTCGTCCTAAAGAACAGGGTGTTTGCAATGTTATTCTCAAGATACTGGATGTTCTTCCATTTGAGTGATGAAAGTCGGCTGTTACTGCAAATCTTATATTCATCTGCCTTGCCAGGGTGCTTGCTGATAACTACTTCGTTACGCATATCCCCTAAATCCTCACCCTTGTTATAGGCATCAAGATAAATGACACCCAAAATTCGAATCATATCCTCTCTGGTCCATTCAGAATAATGGTTGGTGCTGTAATAAACACTTGTGCTAATATCCTCTTTTTCAAATATTTGAATCAATTGTTCATCAGATAATGTGCGAAGATTCGTCTGGCAATGTGCGTCTTGAAAAAAGATATTGCCTACTGCTATCAACAAAAGCAAATGAAACAAAAGTTTTTTCATAAGACGTAAATTCTGTTTTGAATGTATGAATATTAATGTACCTATAGACATGCCCAATGCGACAGAGGCGAAATGTGGGGCCCTGGCGGCCATTGTCCCTTTGAAAAAGGGGTGGACGAAGGTCGTTGGCGGCGAGTTCTTGCCGTTGCCGCGCAAGGGCCGCCACAGGGGCAACAACACTTCATGGATATTGCAATAAATGCAAGTTTTGCATAGGCGAAGGACGCGTCAGTAGCGGATTTGGATTTCAGGCCAGAGGATGTGGAGGGGAGCCTGCTCGGCGGGGGCGTCCGTGGAATAGACCATGCGGATGACGTTCTCCCCCAGCCACAGCAGATCCGGCGGCACCGCCAGCGTGTGCATGCCCTTCTTCCACCAGTCGGGGACCATCAGGTCCGTCTCCCGTTTGGGCAGGCCGAAGGAGGAGGTGGCGTCACCGCCTTCGGCGTCCCCCACATGGGTGCCCAGAAGATGTCCGTTCAGATACACCTCCAGCTTCTCATGGGGGGTGAGGGCGCGGAAGTTCAATATCAGGGACACGTTGGGCTCCAGGGACTTGCGTCTGGCGGCGGCGATGTCGTCCGCCACGCGCAGCCGGGTCAGCTGGGTTTCCGTGAAGAAATGGGAGTCCGCGGAGCGCTTCGGCTCGATGGGGGTCAAGGGGAGGAAGGGACCTGCGATGTAGTTCTTCGGGGCGAACTCCACATTGGCGGGGTCCCCAATCTTGAGGAAGAAGTCCCTGTGGTTCACGAAATAGGAGCTGACCGCCTGATTGAAGACCACGCCGTCCGCTCC
The DNA here is from genome assembly GCA_016288215.1 of Lentisphaeria bacterium. Taxonomy (GTDB): domain Bacteria; phylum Verrucomicrobiota; class Lentisphaeria; order Oligosphaerales; family Oligosphaeraceae; genus Tb-RUG-64. The sequence goes on from JAEEYQ010000024.1 coordinate 36,746, forward strand.
GGAGCGCATGAACATCAGCACCTGCGCGTTGATTTCGTGTTCGCTCTTGCCCCTTGAATAGCGGGGAATCCCGTCCGGATCGTCATCTCGATTGAAGATGCGGAGGCTTTGGTCTAGGCCACCGTAGATCTTGCAGCCGCCTTTTTTGCGCTTCCGCAGGAAGGGCTCCACCCGCACGTCGAACTCGTAGCGGTTCTCATTGATGGGGACGGCGGTGGGCACGAGCACGTCCACGAGCCCCTCCGCCAGCCAGGTCTGCCAGTCCAGCCCGTACTTGTCCTGATGCTGCGAGGGAATGGCCACCTGCAGCGCGATACGTTTGCCCTGCTTTTCGCCCTCCTCATCCAGCATTTTACGGACATCTCGTATGAAGCCGTTCATGATTTCCGCATTCGGTTCCGTGAAATACGGCGGATAGACGGCCAAATCCACGGAAATGCCATCCACGCCGGAGGCGGCCAACTCCCGCAGGATGGCCAGCTTGAAGTCTCGCACCTCTTTGAAGGAGAAGTCCAGGTTGGCATTGCCCTTGATGCGGTATTCCGGATGCCGCTTGTTGAGCTCGCCCACGAAGCCGATCCACATCCACGAATCGGAGTCCACCGGCCCGTATTCATGATTCATCTCCAAGCGGCTGAAGATCTTATGGTTATGCTTATGAGCCAGTTCCGCCATCAGGGCCATGGGGTCAATCCCCTGCTCGATGAGGCGCTGGATGTTGTCACGGACGTTTTTGTCTCCGGGCGTGAATTTCGTCTTCCACTGCTCCTCCTTGACGGCATAGCCGAACAGTTCGCCGACTTGGGTTCTATGGGTGAAGGTGCTTCCGGGGCCCGTGCCCCAGATCAGATACTGCATCCCGCTGCCATCAAAAGGCGTAATATGCTTTTGCTCAAGGACTTCTGGAGTCGCCTCCTTCAGCTCCCACCATGGGGTGTAGCCATCGCTTCTCCAGGCAAGTTCTAACTTGTTCAATGGCAATGGCTTCCAGAAATAGTCCTCCAGATGGCTCTCCCCCAGCCCGAAGATCTCCGTGATGAGAGCCCCGTAGACGGCGTTGACCACATACAGGCCGGCGGACACGCTCAGCGCCTCGGACACCGTGCCGTAGCGGTAGCGGGCCGCGTCCGCCAGTGAATAGTATTCGAAGCCGTTAATTTCCTGCGGCGCGAAGAACTTCTCGCGGCAGCGCTGGGCCCGCTCTTCCCACGTGTAGACACCGCCGATGTCCGCCTTGACGGTCTCCGGCTGGTTCAAAGTCAGGTCGGGGTTCTGCATCAGCTCCCAGAGGGAGGCCATGCGGCCGTCCTCCTTAAGGAAATAGACGCCGAAGCGGGGGTCGCAGTAGCCCCAATGGCCATCCGTGAAGGCCTCCGCAGTGATGTGTCCGCCGATGTCGTGCATGATGATGCGGGCGGGGATTCCGGCCACCTCGCAGAGGGCGGTGAAGAGGCGGCCAAGGGTCTCGCAGAGGTCCTCCCCCTTGTCGATGAGCGTCTCCTCCGTGCCGCCGTAGAACCAGTCCCTGTGGCCGGGGCCGGGGAGGCCCTTCTTCTTCAGGTCGCGGCAGAAGCGCATGATGGCGAGGGCCCTCTCCTGTTCGGACGCCTTCCCCTCCGTCAGCTCCGCCACGATCCGCTCCAGGCGGGGGCGGCTGCCCTTCGCGTAGCGGGGCGCGGGGACGCCTTCCCTCCCGTAGAGGAACGCCTGCGTCTGGGGGGTCAGGATGACCTGCTCCCGCCGCAGCTGGAACTCCACGTTGTCGCCGTAGTTCACCCCAAGCTGCTCATGGTTGCAGACATACGCCTTTTTGCGCAGGTCGCCGACGACGTGGTCGACCGCCGCCATGCCGCGGTAGCTCTCCAGCTGCTCCATGCGGGTGACCACGTCCCCCTCGAAGTAGGCCGTGGCGGCCATGCACAGGCAGGACATGCAACTATTGAATGCAAACTGAAAACACGTGGACCATTTCATGAAAGTCCTCCGTACCTATTCAATCTCTGCAAAATCTACAACCTACACAGAATAAACACGTTCTGTGTGTTTTGTGGACAACTTCTGAATTGTTTCCGTCCTGGGTTATTTGCCTTCGGGCAGGCCGTTGGCGAAGGTGACAACCCGCTGCGGGAACGGAATGTTCAGGCCCGCGCTCTCCAGCGCATTCTTCAGCTGGCCCTTGATCTGCCAATAGACCGTCCAATAGTCCTGCGTCGTGGACCAGAAGCGGAGGGTCAGGTTGACCGAGCTGTCCGCCAAATCCGCCACGAGCACCGTCGGCGCGGGGTCCTTGATAATCAAGGGGTTGGAGTTCATCAGCTCCATCAGCACCTTGATGCCCTCGGCCAGGTTGTCCGTGTAGGAGATGCCCACGGTGATGTCCGCCCGACGCAGGGGATTGCGGGAATAGTTTTTGACGGGGTTGCCGAAGAGGACGCTGTTGGGGGCGGCGACGAACAGGCCGTCCACCGTCTGCAGGGTGGTGGTGAACAGACCGGGTTCCTTGATGGTTCCGCTGATGGAGCCGCAGTCAATGTAATCTCCTGCCTTGTAAGGATGTAGAATCAGCAGCATGATGCCGGCGGCGATGTTGCTGAGGGAGTCCTTCATGGCCAGGCCGATGGCCAGTCCCGCCGCGCCCAAAATGGTGAGGATGCTGGAGGTGTTGAAGCCGAAGAGATCCAGGGCGATGAGTCCCGCGATGATCCAGATGATGGTTTTGGCGATGGTGTAGATGACATGGCCGATGGCCTCGTCCATGCCGTCAATCTTCTTAATGGTCTTCATGATGAGCTTGTGGGCCACCACGGCGGCCAATTTCGCCAAAATGACCACCAGAAGGCACAGCAGCAGAATTCGGCCCAGCCGGAAGATGTCCTGTTGATGAGCCTGCCAGAAACTTGGCGTGAAGAATTCGTTGATTTGCGCAACGTGTTTGATTTCATTGTCCATAATGATTGCTCCTTTGTTGTTGAAGTGCTTTTTGCCATGTGCATGGTCAATAACGTACATTGCTTTAGCCTGAAAACAAGTTGTCTTCCCGCCAATTCTCCCTTTGGGGCCGACGGCGGGGCTCCCTCCGCGGCTGACATGTCGCGTCATTCCTCTCATTTCACTTTTCATGGGATGCGGACCGCGCCAATTCTCGCCAAAAAACGCAATGGCGGTTTGCATGGTCTCATGGAGAGATTACGTTAAACGGCATGGCTTCTGCCATCCATTTCACGAGACACACAACCCAAAGGGAGAGACATGATTACCGTCATCGCCACATCTGTTTTGAAACCAGGCTGCCGAGAGAAATTCATTGAACTGACCAAGGCCAACTATGCCAACGTGCTGGCCGAAAAGGGATGCATTTCCTACGTCCTGAACGAAAACATGCCCTCCGACATGGCCGCCCAAAGCCAATTGTCGGCGGACACCTTGGTCTTCGTGGAGTGCTGGGAGAGCCTGGAGGCCCTCAAGGCCCATCTCGCCGCGCCGCATATGGCGGTCTTTCGGGAGGCCGTGACGCCCATGCGGCTCTCCTCCGAGCTGCGGATTGTCACGCCCGTATAGCAAAAAAAGAATATATTTGAATGCACAATCATGCAATAAATGCATATATTAAGGAAGCAAGAGGGACTTATGGAATTGGACGTTTTAGCGTTATCCGACCATTCGGCGGTTCAGCTGGCGAAATCGGAACTGCTGCAGTGCCTTTCTCTGGCTTGCGGCGAAGAAGTGCGTTCCACAGGGGCCAGCACGTTGACCTTGGCTGTCGAGGCGGCGGCCAACAATGGTGCTTCGGATGGCTATCATATTGACGTGGAATGGGTTGGACATTCCAATCGGGTCACGGGCACCAACCCGCGCTCCGTGCTGTTTGGCGTCTATGCGCTGCTGCGGGCGTTAGGCTTCCGCTGGATTCGGCCCGGAAAGGACGGCGAACTGGTGCCCTGCCTGAAGGCGGCCGCGCTGCGACCTGTGCACATGGCCGAGCAGGCGGGGTATCCCTTCCGCGGCATCTGCATCGAGGGGGCCGTCTCCCGTGAGAATGTGCTGGACACCGTTGAATGGATGAGCCGCCACGGCATGAACGCCTATTTCATCCAGTTCCGCGACGCCTTCACCTTCTTTGACCGCTGGTACTCCCACGCGGACAATCCCCTGCTGGAGAAGGAGCGCTTCGACGCGGAGGCCATCACCCAGACGGTGCGGCAGGAGGTGAAGCGCCGCGGCATGGAGCTGCAGATGGTGGGCCATGGCTGGACCTGCGAGCCCTTTGGCATCCAAGGCAAGGGATGGTACGTGCACAAGGACCCTGTGCCGCCGTCGGTCACGAAATTCTTCGCCGAGGTCAATGGCAAGCGGGAGCTGTGGGGAGGCATTGCCCTGAACACGAGTTTGTGCTACGGCAACCCGGAAGTCCGCGCCATCATGACCGACGCCATCGTGAAATATGCGCAGGAGAATCCGGATGTGGACGTCATCCACTTCTGGCTGGCGGACGGCACGAACAACAACTGCGAATGCTCTCTGTGCGCACAGAAGCGTCCCAGCGACTGGTACGTGGACATGCTCAACGAGCTGGATGAAAAGCTGACGAAGGCCAATCTTCCAGTCCGCATCGTCTTTTTGGTCTATGTGGATTTGCTGTGGCAGCCGCTTCAGTCACGGCTGAAGCCGTCCTCCCGTTTCATTCTGATGTTCGCGCCCATCACCCGAACCTACTCCAAACCCTTCCTTCCCGAACAGCCGTGGAAGACGCCCCTTCCCGACTATGTGCGCAATCGGCTGACCATGCCCACGGATCCGGCGGAGAATCTGGCCTTCCTCGAAAAGTGGTTTGAGCAGTTTGACGGGCCGTCCTTTGACTTCGACTACCATTTCATGTGGGCTCATCAGACGGACCCCGGCTATTATCACATCGCCAAAATCCTCCAGCAGGACTGCAGCAATCTGGCCAATCTCCACATGCAGGGCATGATCAGCTGCCAAAACCAGCGTGTGTTCTTCCCCAACGGCTTGGGCATGAACGCCATGGCAAGAACCCTCTGGAACCCCAAACTCAGCTTTGAGCAAGTGGCGCAGGACTTCTTCCGCGACGCCTATGGGCTTGATGCCTACGACGCCCAGGTCTATTTTGAGGGGACCTCCAACCTTTTCCAGATCGCGTTACTTCGTGGGGAGAAGCCACTGGCGGAGCGTCAACAGGCGGCTAAGACTCTGCAGAAGGACTTCGAGGCGCTGGTCGCCGCCGTGCAGCCCGCTCTGACCGCCGGAAGGGCCTCCGTTGTCTCCTGCTGGAAGGAGTCATGGGAACAACTGGCTCTGCACATCGAGAGGAATCGTCTGCTGGCGCAGCTGCTGGTCACGCTGTGGACGCAGGGGAAGCAGGCCGCCATTCCCAAGGCGGAGCTTCTCTATCAGTGGGCGCAGGCGCATGAACGGCGGCTGCAGTCCTGCTTCGACGTGTTTGAATACATCAGCACAATCCGTCGTGAAATCATGAACGCCCCAGGTTTGTTGGAGTGACTAAAGTCCACAGAATCCACAGAATAAACAGAAACGTTCAGCCGCGTTACTGCGGCTGAACGCGAAGTTTTATTCTTTTTGAATCTTGTAAAGAACCATGCCGTAGGGGGTTAGTCCGCTGTCGGGGGGGCTTGCAGCTGGCGGGCAAAATCGTCCACATAGAGATCCAGATAGCTTTCCGCGATGGCGGATGCATGGGGCATCAGCCAGAGCCGGGGGCATTTGCGCAGGAAGGAGTCATCGGGAAGTGGTTCGGTCTGAAAGACATCCAGACAGGCTCCCGCGATGCGGCCGGCACGGAGGGCGGCGCAGAGGGACATTTCATCTAAGGCGTTGCCTCGTCCGATGTTGCAGAGAGTGGCGTGGCGGTTCAGCAGATTGATGCGATGGGCGTTGAAGAAGTCGTCCGTCTCCGGAAGGCGGGGGAGGGCGAGGACCACGTGGTCCGCCTCGGGCAGGACGGCATCCAGCTCATCAGTGGACAGGATTCTGTCTTCTTCTGTAAACCATTGAGGCAGAGGAATATCCACATTTCGCTTCACACCGGTTATTCGGACGCCGAAAGGCTTCAGCATGGCGCCAATGGCCGTGCCGATGTGTCCGAAGCCCACAATGACCACATGGCTGCCCCGCAGGGGCCGTTGCACGGCGGCCAGCTCCTCCCGTGGCCAGGGCAGGGACGCATAGGTGGTCGCCGCCTGCAGAATGCCGCGGCTCATGCCCAGCAGCATGCCCACCACGGTCTCGCCGATGATGGTGCCGTGGAACTGGCCATACATGAGGCGGAGCCCATGGGGCGTCGTCAGCTGAAAATAGTCCTTTCCGGCGGCGGGGGTGGACAGAATGCGCAGCTTGGGGGCCTCCGCCAGCCACAGCTGCTGGAAGACCCACACCATGGCGCAGTCCGCCTCCGGCAGCGTCTCCAGAAACTGCTCCTTGTTTTCGCAGACCGTGACTTGAGTCTGGGGAAGCAATGCCATGAGCCGTTTTTTGTGCCTGTCTTGGAAGTTCCAGCATGGCACATGCTTATGACGCAAATAGACGGCAATGTGTTCCGGTTTGTTCGTATTCATCTTTCCATGCCTTCCGTTTTGGGGAAATCCATGCGCTTTTTAATATGGATGGTCTTTGGGAAACGTCAAGTTCTCATGAGAATGGCAGGAGGCAGGAGTGAAAGTTGAAAGGTGAAAGCAGGGAGCAAGTGTGGATTTTCAGCCTCATGAGTATGCAAGGCGGGGGAATCATGCTACATTAAATAGTGAAATCACGGTAAATTTTGTTGAAAGCGATGGATAGAGGGATTTTCATGATTGCAACTGAACACCATGCTGCCTCGTTTTGGTTTTTCACGGCCTTGGCCACTCTTTGCCTCCATGCGGCTGAGCCCCTTCCCCTGAATTGGGAGGCCCTGCGCCTTGTGGGCGGCCACGGCAAGGTGGTTCGCCAAGAGGACAGACTGACGCTGACGCGGGAGACCGATGCCTCCTCGACGGTTGTGGCGGTGCTGCCGAACATCGCGGCGGCGGGGGACAGCGCCTATTTGCTGCGCACCAAGGTCCGCCTGCTGTCCGATGACGGCGAGGCATCCTTTTCCGTGGTCGCGCGGACGTCGGACAAGCGGTGGATTCGGGATTGGAAAAGTCCGTGTTTCTCCAAAGGGACGGTTCAGGACGTCGTCATGCCCCTTTGCACCAACGCCGACACCGCCGCTCTGGAGCTGACCTTCTCCGTTGAAAGGGGTGCCGCCGAATTCGCCGCCGTCTCCTTGACGCCGACCTCGTTTCTGGCGGACGATGGTCGTCGGCTGCCTGACATGGAGATGTGGCTGAACATGGACTATCTGGACAATGTGGAGTATTGCAGCAACTTAGGCCTGGAGAACTACGACGAGCCGGCCATCGTCGCCTATTTCGCCACCTGCAAACGACGGAATGTGACCGGCGTGTTGTGGCGCGTGTCCGCCCTGGGCAATTTCGTCTATCCGACGAAGGTGGGGACGATATTTCCACAAGTCATTGATGGACAAGAATTTACAGAAGGAGAAAAGCGAATGGCGGGCAATCTGGAGCGCTTCGATCCGCTGGCCGTCGCCATCCGCGAGGCGAAGCGAAACGGAGTGCAGCTCTACATCTGGATGACTCTTTCCGATGAGGCGTACAACGACCAGAGCCGCGGCATGACCCACTTCAGCCAGTTCCAGAAGGAGCATCCTGAAACCGTCCAGCTCAATCGAAAAGGCGAACCGCTGTATGGCACCATGTGCTACAGTGAACCAGCCGCCCGCAAGTATCGGCTGGACATCATCCGCGAACTGCTCGCCTATGGAGCCGACGGCCTCTACCTCTGCACCCGCAGCCACTCCTTCTCCTTCGGAGAGGACAAGGGCGATGAATATGGCTTCAATCCCACCATCGTGAAACAGTACAAGGAACGGTATGGGGTGGACATCCTGACGGAGGACTTTGACATCCAGAAGTGGCGGGAGCTGAAGGCGGAGGGGCTCGACCAGCTCATTCGGGAGGCGGCGGATTTGGTTCATGCTGCGGGACAGAAACTTATGTTCGGCACCAGCTTCTGGGGACTGTCGGACAGCTTGACCGGCAATTGGGGCAAGATGCCCGTGGACGTGAAAAAATATCTGCGAAACGGCTGGGTGGACAGCGTGGTCAGCGGCCAGTTCCATGTGGGGCCGTTTTTCGCGAGCATACAGCAGGCCGCCTTTGCGCAGGCCGCCCGTCCGGAGCAGAAGCTGTATTTTTGGGCCCAGATTTACGATTATGGCCAGAAGCGAACCCATACCAGCCAGGAGCTGCTGGAGCAGGCCGCCTTCTTCCGCTTCCTCGGTGCCAACGGCGGCATGTACCATGAGTCCGTGAATCTGGAGGAACGGGACAACCCTGAAATCCTCTGGACGCCTTTGGAGCAGTTCTACCGCAAATACTAACGCATTTTCTTATACAATATATTATATATAGCACGGTTCATTCCGTTGAGTGAACGTGCCATGCAACCGAAAGGCCTCAATCATGAAAAAGCAATTCGCCCTTGCCACCACTCTGTTGTTCTCCGCTGCGGCTTTTGCCCAAGAGGCGGCGCCTGCCGTGAAACCGCTGCGGGTTCTGATGATTGGCAACAGCTTCTCCTTGAGTGTGTTGCCCTTCCTGCCGCCCATCGCGGCGGCGGATCCGTCCGTCAAGCTGATCATCCGCAACCTGTACATCGGCGGCTGCAGCATCCAGCGGCATCTGAAGGAGTATGACACCACGGCGCAGAATCCAGAGCATCGCCCCTATCTCACCAACCTTCCTGTGGAGGGCATTGAAGGGAACAAGATCAGCCTGCAGGAGGGGCTGAAGGCGGACACCTATGACATCGTCTCCATCCAGCAGGCCTCGCGGGACAGCTGGAGGCCGGAAAGCTATGGAGAGGATGCCAAGCGGCTTGTCGCGATTGTCCGCGAATATCAGCCGCAGGCGGAGATTGTGGCCCATCAGACGTGGGCATACCGCGCCGACAGCGGGGCGATCCTGCCTGGAGGCAGCTTCAACATGACGCAGCTGGAGATGCACAACGGCATTGTCAAGTGCTTCAAGGCCTTGCAGAAGGAATATGGATTCCGCGTCATTCCCGTGGGCAACGCCGTCCAGATTTTCCGTGAACGGGTTCCGAATCCCTATACGGCGGCCGATGTGCCCAAGGAGCCCGTCGCCGTCACCTATCCCACGCTGCCTCCCGTCCCCAACGACGTGGTCGGCATGACCTCTTGGTGGAAGAATCCGGAGACTGGCGAATACAAGCTCCATGTGGACTGCAATCATCTCAACAAGCGGGGCGAATACCTCCAAGCCTGCGTGTGGTACATGTTCCTCTTCAACAAAAAGGCCAAGGACGTGAAGTTCATTCCGCCCCAAATCGAAGAGGCTGACGCCAAGTTCCTCGCCGCCTGCGCCGAAGAGGCCATCCGGTCGTGGAAATGATGGACGACCGGCATGGCCAAAGGAGCCATGTGGTCAGCGTCCCATGCCGCGCAGAAGCTCTGCCGTGAAGTCGGCGGCGCTTTCAGTGGATTGGGAGCATGCCTTCACGAAGCCACTGCCGGAGATGACGCCATCGGCGACCTCCGCCGCGGCATGGGCCGCCTCTGCGGAGGCAATTCCAAATCCCGCTGCCACAGGCAGAGCGGTATGGCGTTTGATGATGGCGATGTGCTCCCCGATGTTGGGGGGCAGGGCGGCGCGTTCTCCTGTCACACCTGCGACGTTGATGTAGTAGACGAATCCGCTCATGTCCTTGACAATGCGGATGATACGCTCTTCCGGAGTGAGCGGAGAGACAAGGGGGATGATGTGGAGACCGTGGGAGCGGGCGGGTTCAAGCAGCTCGTCTCGCTCCTCTAATGGAAGGTCGACGGGCAGGATTGCATCCACTCCAGCCTCTGCAAGCAGGGTGCATGTGTGGTCGTAACCGAGATGCAGAAGCGGATTCATGTAGCTGAAAAGGACGAGTCCCGTTTTGGGATGGCGCGAGCGGATTCTGGCGGCGAAGGCGATGACCTTGTGGACGTTCATGCCGGCGGCGATGGCGGTCTGTGAGGCGGCGGAAATGACCGGTCCATCCGCCATGGGGTCGGAGAAGGGGACGCCCAGCTCAATGATGTCCGCGCCTTTTTCGATTGCGGCGCAGACGGCGTCCTCGCATCGACTCTCGGTTGGGTATCCGACGCTGGTAAAGATGATAAGCGGTTTTCGCGCCGCGAAAATGTCAGCGATTCTGTCCATGTTTCTCCTTGTATTGTCTGATGTTTTCCATGTCTTTGTCGCCACGGCCTGAAAGATTGACGACGATGATGTGGTCGTGGCCGTGCCGTGGCGCCTCGCGGATCGCAAAGGCCAGGGCATGAGAGCTTTCGAGAGCCGGAATGATGCCTTCATAGCGGCACAGCATGTCAAAGGCGGCGACAGCCTCGTCGTCGTTGGCGACTTCGTAGAAGGCGCGTCCTTCGTCGGCGAGAAGACAGTGTTCGGGGCCGACGCCTGGATAGTCAAGGCCTGCGGAAACGGAGTAGGTGTCCCGCATCTGTCCGTCGGTGTCCTGAAGGAAATATGCCTTCATGCCATGGAGGATTCCCACCTTGCCGCCGTTGATGGATGCGGCATGCTGTCCCGTTTGTATTCCCATGCCACCGGCCTCGACGCCGATGCGTCGCACGTTCGGCGTATCTTCAAAACCGGCGAACATGCCGATGGCGTTGGAGCCGCCGCCGACGCAGGCGACAACCTGGTCAGGAAGGCGTCCGCACATCTCCAGGCACTGCCGTCGCGTCTCCTTTCCAATGACGGACTGGAAGTCCTTCACTAGCATGGGGTAGGGATAGGGGCCGGCGGCGGTTCCTATGACATAAAACGTTGTGTCGCTGCAGGAGGCCCATTCTCGGAGGGCCGCGTTCATGGCGTCCTTCAGCGTGGCGCCGCCATCCGTTATGGAACGGACGTGGGCGCCTAGGGCGTGCATCCGGTCCACGTTCGGAGCCTGCCGTGCCACGTCGACGGCGCCCATGAACACCTCGCACTCCATGCCGAATAGGGCGGCGACAGTGGCGGTGGCGACGCCGTGCATGCCCGCGCCAGTCTCCGCGATGACGCGTTTCTTGCCCATGCGTCGAGCGAGCAGGGCCTGTCCCAAGGTGTTGTTGACTTTGTGGGCGCCTGTGTGGTTCAAATCTTCGCGTTTGAGATAGATGCGGGAGCCGCCAAGGTGTTCGGAGAGGCGTTTTGCATAATAGAGCGGCGATTCCCGTCCGACGTAATGCTTCAGAAGGTCGTCGAGCTCCCCGTGGAAGGCGGGGTCGTCCTTTGCCTCCAGATATGTCTGTTCGAGCTCACGAAGGGCTCCCGTAAGGGTTTCAGGGACATACTGTCCCCCATAGATGCCGTAATGCATATTCATGGATGATGTTCCTTTTGTTGTCATTTCTTCAGTGTTGCCGTTGGGGCTTTTGGCTATTCATGCGCGAGATGGCCTCCGCGAGGTTCTTGAGCTTGATGGGGGCTTTGATGCCTGGAGCGCTTTCGACGCCGCTGGAGACGTCGATTCCGTCTGGCTGGACAGCGTCAATGGCCTCCTGAACGTTTTTGGCGTCGATGCCCCCTGCAAGAAGGATTTTGCGGCGTCGCGCCAAGGCGGCGGCCATCTGCCAGTCGCAGGGGGTGCCTGTTCCGCCGCCGGAGTCGGCGACGATGAATTCGGCGGGAAAGGCCGTGGCGGCGTTCAGGTCAAAGGGACTGTTGAGGTTGAATGCCTTCCAGACGTTCGTGTGTCGGATGGCGGTGGCGTAGTCCGCGCTTTCTCCGCCATGCAACTGCACGGCATGGGGATGTAGACGGTCAATGATGCACTGCAGCTCCGCGAGCGGCATGTCCCGCGTCACCAACACGTTTCGAACTGGCGACATGGCGAAAATTCGCTCTGCCTGCTCAAGGGAGACATGTCGTTTTGACGATGGCACCAGAATGACGCCGATGAAGTCAGCGCCTGCCTGAGCGGCGGCGATGGCATCGTCCACATGGGAGATTCCGCAGATTTTCAGCAGCATTGCAGAAGCTCCTTAAGCGTGTGCCCTGGATGTTCGGCTCGCATGAGCGTCTCACCGATGAGAAAGCCTTGGGCGCCAGCGTCTTGCAGCATTTTTAGATCGGCATGGGTTTTGACGGCGCTTTCAGCAATGGAAATGTGGCTGGCGGGAATCCTCTTGAGGAGGGCGGCAGAACGTTCGAGAGAAGTGTTGAATGTGTGGAGGTCCCTTGCGTTGACTCCGATAAGGTCGGCTGCCATGGCGGTTTCAAGCTCCTCTTCGGTGTGCGCCTCTCCAAGGACGTCAAGCCCTATGGAATGGGCGAACTCCAGAAGCTGGATGAAACGGCGGGCAGGAAGCATGGCGGCGATCAGCAGGATGCATGAGGCGCCGAATCGTTTTGCCTCTACGATTTGATATTCGTCGAAGATGAAATCCTTTCGGAGCAGGGGAATGGAGACGACGGCGGCGGCCAGCTCCAGATTGGATTCATCGCCGAGAAAGTAATGGGGCTCGGTCAGGATGGATAGGGCGGCGGCGCCGGCGCCCTCAAGTTCCAGGGCCAGAGACGGCACATCGATGTCCTTGCGGATGAGTCCTTTGGAGGGAGAGGCGCGCTTGATTTCCGCGATGACGTGAATTCCGTTCCCACGGAAGGCGGACTTGAAATCTCTTCGAGGCGGAAGAACAAGTGTCTGCTCCAGCAGCCGTTCCATGGGAATCATGCGTTTTCGGTTCTCAAGGCGTGGACGGAGCTTGTCAACGATGTCGTTCAGAATGCTCATGCGTGGCTTGCCTCCAGGAGAATCTCCAGTTTGCGGAGCGCGGCGCCGGAATCAATGGAACGTTCGGCGAGAATGACGCAATCGTGCAGGTTGGAGCCCAAGCCGGCGACCAAGCAGGTGGCGGCGGCGTTAAGCACGACCATGCCGCGCCGTGCGCTGATGTCATGCCCCTCAAGAATCTGGCGGAGGATGACGGCGTTTTCCTCCGGTGTCCCGCCAGAGGTGGTTCCAATGGTCTCGTTGGGCGGGAGGTATTCCAATGGCTCAATGATGGAGTAGCGGATGCTTTCGTGGTCAAGGATGGCACAGTCGGTGGAGGCGGTCGCTGAGATTTCGTCCATGCCGTCTTGGCTGTGGATGACCATGGCGCGCTTCATGCCAAGGCCGTGAAGGGCTTCCGCGAAGAGCGGGAGCAGTTTGGCGTCCCATACACCCAGGACGATGCCTTCGGCGTTGGCGGGATTCGACAGGGGCCCCAGCAGGTTGAAGATGGTATGGACACCAAGTGCCTTGCGAAGCGGAGCGACCTTTCCCATGACAGGATGGAGCGTTTTCGCGAAGAGGAAGCCGATTCCATTCTCCCGTATGGTGTTGGCGACGGCCTCATGGGGCATGTCAAGGTTGTATCCGAGGGCGGCCAGCACATCAGCGGCGCCGCTTTTGCCGGAAACTGCTCGGTTGCCGTGCTTTGCGACTGTTGCGCCAGCTCCTGCCGCAACGAAGGCGGCGGTGGTGGAGACGTTGAACGAGACTCCGCCGTCTCCGCCGGTTCCCACCACGTCGACGCAGGGTTTGCCGACATGGATGGCGTGGGCGTGCGCCTTGAGGTAGCGGGCGGCCCCGATGAGCTCCGAGACGCTTTCCCCTTTCATCTCAAGGGCGCCGAGGAGGGCGCCTGCCTGCGCAAAGTTGTCGGTTGATGCCATGAGGTCCAGCATTCTGGCGGCTTCCTCCTCGGTAAGGTCAATTCCGTTCATGATGTTTTGCAATAGCTCTTTCATGGTTGTTTTCTCCTGTTGAATAGAGGTGAAAATCATTCTCCTCGGCACATTTCAAGGAAGTTCATGAGGTGCTGACGTCCAAATTCTGTCATGATGGACTCAGGATGGTACTGAATTCCCTCAATTGGAAGGGATTTGTGGCGAATGCCCATGATTTCACCATCTTCGGAACGGGCGGTTACTTCCAGACAGTCTGGAATGGACTGTTGCTCAAGCGCTAGCGAATGGTAGCGGACGGCTTTGAAATTCTGCGGAATCCCCTTGAAAAGCCCTTTGCCGTCATGGGTGATGGCGGAGAGCTTGCCGTGCATGATGCGTGTGGCGGAGACGACCTTGGCACCGAAGGCCTGTCCAATTGCCTGATGGCCAAGGCATACGCCCATCATGGGAAGCTTGCCTGCGGCGGCGTCGATAAGCGCGAGCATGCAGCCTGCGTTTTCAGGGCGGCTGGGGCCAGGCGAGAGCAGGATGCCTTCGGGACGCATGGCCATGATCGCCGCCACGGAGGTCTCGCGGTTGCGCTCCACGACGAGTTCCACTCCTAAGGAACCCAGAAGGTGCACAAGATTGTAGGTAAAGGAGTCGTAGTTGTCAAGAACAAAGATCATTTGAGGTTCCTCCCTGCGAATTCAATGCTTTTGAATAGAGCTGCGGCCTTGTTGATGGTTTCCTGATATTCGTTTGCAGGCACGGAATCATAGACGATTCCAGCTCCTGCCTGGACGCGGATCTTCCCGTTTCTGGCTTCGATGGTGCGGATGGTGATGGCCATGTCCATGTTGCCGTCGTAGCTGATGTAGCCCACGCAACCGCCATATGCCCCCCGTGGAGCGGGCTCAAGTTCGTTGATGATCTCCATCGCGCGGATTTTGGGGGCTCCGGAGAGGGTGCCTGCGGGGAAGGCGGTGGCGAGCAGGTCAATGGCGTCGTATTTTGAGTCGAGAATGCCTTCGACATCGCTCACGATATGCATGACATGGGAGTACTTTTCGACGTTCATGAAGGATTTGACCTGCACACTGCCATTGACGGCGGTTCTGCCCACGTCGTTCCGCGCCAAGTCCACAAGCATCAGATGCTCTGCGCACTCCTTCTCGTCATGGAGCAGTTCGTCCATGAGATGTCGGTCGTCTGCGGGCGTAGCGCCGCGTTGTCGGGTCCCTGCGATGGGGCGCACCGTGCTGTGGCCGTTCTCCAGTTTCACAAGCGTTTCTGGCGAAGAGCCCACAAGGGTCTCATCGCCAAGTTTGAGGAAAAACATGTATGGAGAGGGGTTGACGAGACGCAAGGCACGGTACATGAGGAAGGGAGGAATGGCTGTTTCTGATGTAAAGCATTGCGATGGAACAACTTGTATTATCTCTCCTTCGGTGATGTACTGTTTGGCCTTCTCAACCATGCTCTCGAAGTTCTCCCGCGTCATTTCCGGTTTCAGGACGACGGCCTCCTCCTTCATGACGGAGATGTGGCTATTGACTGGCGTCTCGATGCGCTCGACAAGCGCACGAAGTTCTTTTTCGCCTGCGTTGAAGGCGGCGCGCTTGCTACTGTAGTTGTCGATGTTGACATTGACAATGACCATCATGGTGTGGCGCATGTTGTCAAAGGCGATGATTTCATCCGCTAGCATGAAGGCGCAGAGGGGCGTGGCGTCTCCCGGCTTTGGTGGAGGAAGCTTCTCGAACATGCCAGCCGCCTCGTAGCTGCAATAGCCGATGGCGCCGCCGGGAAGCGGGGGTAGAAGCGGATCGTGCACGATTTTTCGGCTGGACAGGAGCGGACGCAGCGCGTCAAGGGGGAATTTGTCGTATTTCAGCTTCAGTCTCTGACCGGACACAATCACGTAGGGGTCGTTGTCTATGACCGCGAACATCCCTTTGGGATTGACGCCGAGGAAGGAGTATCGTCCGAATTTCTCGCTGTTTTCGACGCTTTCCATCAGACAGACGTTTTCGTCATCGGCAAATCGCTCAAGGACGGAGACCGGGGTCTCCATGTCAGCGGGAAGCTCCTGGAAGATGGGGACGATGGCTCCCTTCTCGGCAAACTTCTCGAATCTCTCAAAATCGGTTTTCTTCATCATGGGAATTCTCCAGTGCGGTGGTCAATGGTGGTCAATGGGGGATAGAAAATGCGAAGGATGGTCAGATTCAGGCACAAAAAAAGACGGACCGGCATGGCCAGTCCGTCTCTATTCAATCCGTTGTCTCTTCAGGGGATGCCCCCTGTCAAATCAAAGCACAAGGTATCGTGACGGTGGCCATATTGACCTCCGCCAGCACCAAGCCTGAGCTTTGACTGTACAATTCGGATTCATGGATAATCTATGTTTTCGACAGCAGATTTTGAAACTTATATCAAATATGATGGCTCTTTTCTAAAATGCAAATCAACATGTGAAAAAAAGTCGGAACACAGGAAGACGCAGATCCGTGCCGCCAAAGCCATGGTTGAATCAAGTCCCCACCATGGCGAATGCTGCTTTGGAGTTCAGATGGCAAATGTTGCATTTATTGCAATGTCAATGGAGCTTTGCGATGTGCAGGCGGGGCCTTTGCCATCGGGGCTGCAATTTGCCGTTTCAGGGCTTCGTTCACCCCTTTTTTGAGAGGATGTTGGCCGCTAGGGGGCCTGTATGCCGCTTCTGTCGCATCGGACATGCTTTTGGGTATATTAATACCTAAAATAAACAAGGCCCCTCCTAGGGCCCTTAAAACGCGTTTCTGAATCCCCTCTCTTTGGATAAAAGGCGTCCGTTCGGAGGATTTAATGTTGCTAAGGATGCAAGTTTTTGGAATGGGTGACTTATCTGCGTTGCTCTATGTCTTGTCCCATTGGCTGTCGCATCCTCCAGATGATTAGACATATTGTGGACTACGGGAGAAGTTGGAGACCGACGGCTGTGAGAGGTCCGTCATTGTGGACAAGCGCATTAATGGGAGTATTGTTGTGGAGGAAGCAAGAGGGGTTGCGGCAGAAAAAACGGCAGATGATATTTATAACTTCATCTGCCGCAATAAGTTATGCATGGCGGAGAGAGTGGGATTCGAACCCACGGTAGGCATAGACCTACGGCGGTTTTCAAGACCGCTTCCTTAGACCGCTCAGACATCTCTCCGAAAACAAAAGATTACTGTAGTCCCTCTGGCTGAAATTGCAAATTCATGATGCCCTCAGAGGTGCACTTGCTTCATTTGACGTAACGCCTCAGCATGACCTGTCATGTCAGGTCGAAAAAGGGCAGATTCTGCGGAGTGGGGGAGCTTAAAAGCCGGATGTCCTCCGGATGGCTTTCTTTGAGGACACGCAGGATGATGGGGAACAGGTAGCTGGCGCCAAATCCGCCAAGACAACTCGGTCCCTTGAGGAACTTGCCTTTCTGAAGCTGCTCCATGGCTTTGCGATAGGCTTGCATCACGGTGGCCACGGTGACGGATTTCTCCTTCCGATTGAAGAAGACCTCGTTCCCCTGTACAGAGAAGGTGTATTTCAGCCCCCGTCGTGTGGTGAATTCCGTTCCCATCAAAGCACAGAAGCGTCTCCAGAAGTCTTGTTCTTCCGGAGAAAAGGATGAGGTATTTGCGAATCTGCCCATTATTTGCTAACTTCCTGTTGTGGAGCATCTTCCAAAAGCTGAATGGCATTAGTGGCGTTGGCGAGCTGAGCCACGCGATGGAAGAAGCAGGGGAATTCGCCGGCTTCGCAGCAGCCGTCGGGCCGGGAGCCGCCGCAGGGTCCCAGATGGAGGTGTTTGGGGCAGGCGTCGTTGTCCAGCCCGAAGCAGTCTCCGTGGGCCTGCGCCGTTTTCGTCGCCTGTTTCAGGGTCTTTTGGAGGAGTTTGGGGAGGAAAGAGGCGGGTTCTTTGGCGGCGAGGGCCAGTTTGAGTCGGTCGGCGGGGGTTGGCGGGGCAATGGAGCTGCCGGAAGTGAGGGCGGTCTCCGCCATGTACATGGGTTTGTCTGGCATCATCAGGTCCCGATAGAGGTAATGGGGGCTGCCGCCGTAGTGGGTGGTCAGAATAGGGGCCAAGTTCAGGTCGTTGTAGAGCTTGGTCCATTTTTCCAGCCAGGCGTTGTAGCTGTTCAGTTCCTGTAGCCGCTCCTGAATTCGGCCGAAAAGCTGCTGCAGAATGGCGGCACTCTGGATTCCGCAGAATTGTACACCGCTGAATCCCAAGTAGTTGTATCCGACAACCTGCATGGAGATGCGGTCGATTTGGTCATCGTAGTAGGGGGCGGCGCCCTCTTTGGCCCGGCGGGAGATGAGTCCGCCGAGATGGAGGGGCAGCTGGATGCCGGGGAGCTGGCGTTCATCCAGATGGAGCGCCTGTTCGCGGGGGAAGAGGGCGATACGCGCAAGGACGGGCGTGTTCTGTTCCCGCATCTGCAGATACCATTGGAGCTCCTGCGCCTTTTTCATGTCCCATCCAATCTGTGAGATGAGGAAGCTGGCCCCGCAGTTGATTTTCCGCATCATCTTCGCATATTGGAGGCATTGGTCCTCTGGCGTGTATTTGTAGCAGTTGACGGTGGCGCCGAGACAGCCGTCGGGATTGATGCGGGAGAGGGCCTGCAGCAGTTCCACGCTGTCGCAGTAGCCAGGCGGATAGGGGGGGAAGGGGGGATGGGGCTCCGTGATGACATGCTGACGGGACAGGTCGCCTGTCACCGCAAGGATGTTGGGGAGCCGTTTGCCACGGGCGACAGCGGCCAGCTCGCGCAGACGGGCCAGGGAGGAGCCTTTGCCGGAAAGGGTGATGACAAGAATCTTGTCCGTCAGCCGCTGAAGCATCTCCGCATAGCTGACCGGGTCGTGGGCGTCCTCCTGATGCAGGTGGTCCGTGACGGTGAATCCATCAACCTCCGGCTGGGCGTCCGCCGCCTTGATGAACTCCTGCATTTGGGAGATGGCGTCAGGAAGGGGCAGGTCGCCGGCGGGAGGATTCAGCTCCAGACTGTAGATGAAATGGCCGTCATGGAGGGCGTTCTTCAGTCGGGAGTCCGTATCGAAATTGATGTCAAGTTGTTGAGGGGAAGAGGCTTTCATGGATAATCCGAATGACGTTGTATCCTGCGGTACGTTGGGGCGGGCGGTTGCGGCGAAGACGACGACGATGGTTATGATTCAAGCTCCAAGTCTATGTAGCTGTGGATCTTAAGAAACGGGACTGTGAGGATGTGGCGACCTGTCGTCTCATCGGTCTTGATGCCCATCGGCGTATTTTCCGGCTGCAGCATGGCAGACCGGAAGCGGATGGACGGATCGATGGAGACGGTCAGCGGGCCGATGGACGGAATTTCATCGTAGCTGCGAACGGGCTGGACATTGTGTTCCCCCGCCACATTGATGAGATTAATGAGGAGCCGATTGTTCTTTTCCGTGATGGTCACGTCTGCAAAGCGGCTTCCGGTCACCTCCACGGTGGGGGTGTAGCCTAGATTGGTCTTCAGGAGCCGGCGGAGGGCGTTGCGGATGGTAGTGGATTGATTGTCCCGATAGAAGACGGCCATGTCGAAGGCGAGAGCGGCGACGTTGCCTTGACCGATGGCGGCGACCATGGCGGCGGGCCGATGGGGCGACTCCATGAAATTGTCGTCAAAGAGCTGGCCGACAGGTTGGGCAATCCCATTGGGAGTCAGATTCCGGCAAATGGTTTCGCCGGCGGCCAACGCGCCATCGCCTTCCACGAAGATCAATTGCCTTTCGGGCGTGCCATCGCCGCGGAAGCCAGCAAAACCCGCGAAGAGGGGGGCGGCTGGGCTGTCCACAAGCAAGCTTCCGCCGTTGCGTACGAAGGTCTCCAGTTTCGCCATGACAGTAGATTCCGTGGCCGCCATTGCGGGGACGACGATGACCTTGTAGCGGCTCAAATCCTCTTCGGAGAGCTGGCTTTCAAAGAGGACTTTGGTGGAGAACTGGCAGTCTTGGAGGAGATCCATCCAGCTGCTGAGAGCGTCCAGACAGCAGGAGTCGTAGAGACCGCCTCTGTCAGCGCCGTTGCGCACCATGGGAAGCAGGACGCCCAGTTCGGGGCGGATGCGGGATTTGAAGCAGGCCTGCCGCTGACGGCAGAATTCGGCGACCTTCCCCCAGGTGGGAATCATCCAGCGTTGGAGAATGCCGCCGTGTCCGTAATGGATGTTGAAGAACTGGAAGGCGCCGCCCATGGCAATGACCATGGCGGCCTCCTGACAGTACTGTGCAAGCTCTTTGGTGCTGCGGTTGTGGGTCTTCCAGCTGCAGGGGATGGCATTGTGGCCCCATGCCATCAGATCCCATGTCATGTGCCGCCCCTCGATGACACGGCCATGGGTGCGGGCACTCAGCACGGAATTGGTGGGGGCGTAGTCGCCGCTGAGGAAGTCCACGGGCACATCCACCTTCTCCGGCATGGTTCCTGAAAAGATCCAGTTGCTGGTGATCTGGAAATTGGGAAACTCGCGGTGAATGACCTCCACATAACGGCGGACGTAGGCGCGGAAGCCTTCGCGGCAGAATTCCTTGTATTCCAAATAGTTGGCATCTTTTGGACGGGGCGGCTCCGCATTGTTGTGGGTGGCTTTGTAGGCGGCGACGGCCCATGGGCCATAGTCCACCTGAGCGGCCCAGTTCTCACCGTCGACCCATGCGCCGTCCAAGTTGTAAATGCCTGCCAGTTCCCGCAGTTGCGGAATCAGTACCTGGTCAACGTAGGGGCCGAAGACGGACATGAAATCCGTGCTTGTGGAGCCATCGGCATTGACGACGGCCCATTCGGGGTGACGTTGTGCGCAGCATTGGTCGAAAATGCCGGAGTGATGGCCGTAGAGGGCGATGCCCCGTTTGGCTGTGGCGTCCCGCATGGTTCGCAGAATGTCAATGCCGTCCACAAGGTCGGCGCGGTTCCCCGCGGTGGTCGGATAGGAGGAGAGCCCCGCGTGGCCTTTCGTGTCACATTGGACAAAATCCGGCCTGACCGCGTCCAGCATGGCCTCATAGACTTCTGGCTGGAAGAGGGAGGGGACTTTTTCGCCGGGCATGGCATGGAAATCGAAATGGATGCCCAGGAAGGAGTGGGTTCTGGATTTTGTCGGTTTATTCATATAACATATTGCAAGACAACGTCTTGCAACTTCAAGACAAGGTGATGGCCCTATTTTTTGATTTCCTCGAACATTTCGGGATGGAAGGAGAGAATCATGGTCTCATAAAGTTCCACTTCGTTCAGTCCCATGTCCTTGCGCAGATTCTCCAGATCGCTCTTGTAGTCGTAGCCTTTGGGCGGGAATCCCATTTCGCGGAAGACGCCCAGTTTGATTTTGCGGCCCTGCAGCACGTCGGGGGTGAATTCGTCGCGGAAGTCGCAGCCCATCATGATGACGCCGTCGATGGAGCCGTCGGCAAAATAGCGTTTATACAACCAGTTGATGGAGCCGTAGTCGCGTTGGTAGTGCTGGATGGCCTTCTCCCTGTTTTCCGGCTTGTTGGGCAGGCCGGAGATGTAGAGCGGGCGGTCGCCGATGAGCTGTTTGCAGCCTTTGAGATAGTCTGCGATGGCCTCCGCGCGGATCTGCCGAAGGACTTCCTTTGCAGAATCATCCGTGACGGGATTCTTGCCGCAGCGCTTGATGGTGGCCTGGATGACTTCCGGATTGTAGCCGTAATCATCGGCGTCAATGGTATGGCTGTGTGTGCGGAGGTTCATCATGTAGCCGTCGAAGGGATAGTCGGCCAATTCCTTGAATTTCCTCAGCCTGTATGCCATGGCGGCAGGCACGGCGAATTCGACGACGCCCTCATAGTAGAGTTGGTCTTCCAGGGGTTCGCCGACGATGAATCCTACTTGGTAATGGCCATAGTCCCACGCGGCTGACTCAAAGCGGTTGAAATTGAAGGAGCTGGTCTCTTTCGGCACGTCTCCATGGACGATGCTGCACCAGACAGCGTTGATTTCCTCCCCGTGCGTGTTGTAGACGCTGCAGCAATTGCGGCGCTCGCGGACGGCGATGCCCCACTTCTTGTCCGTATAGGTGGGATGGGCCAGTTTCACGTAGTTCGCCGAAATGTTCAGGCCGGAGATTTCATAGCAGATGTAGCCAGTGCCTTCCTCCTGATAGGGGCGGCATTGGAAGGGGGCGGTGTAGCGGGTGTAGGTCTTGTTGTCCATGGACGTGTAGATTTCCACTTCCGAGGGCTTTATGCGGATTTCCTGCCCTTTGGTGACCTTGTCCCGTATGATGATTTTCGATATGGGATATTTCCTTGCTTCTGCGTTGATTTCGGCAATTTTCTCCGGCGGGATGATCTTTGCGGGATTTCTCATGGCCTGCCATTCGGGATGCTCTTCATAGTTCGGCTCCATGAGCGGCATGCCCCTGTGGCGGGCGATGCTGTCTTCGTAGCCAGGCTCATCGGCGGGCAGGCATGGGCCGCCGCATTCGTCGCGGAGGCTCTCCCAACACCACACCTCCATGCCATATTTGTGGCCGAGGCGGATGGTTTCCACGCAGGGGTCATAGCGCTGCAGCGTGGCGGCGAAACGCCTGGCGTTCTCAAGAAGGTTCCAGTGGAGCCGCCCGTCTTCTCCGTACATCACGGTGACTTTGGATGGATAATTGGCTATACCGCAAGCATTTACGCGCAGATTGATGCGCTTGATGCCGCTGGCGGCCATCTCGCGGATGCGTTTTTCGTAACTATCCAAGTCATAGAATTTCTCGGAGCCGATCTTGTCGAAAAAAGCGTAGTCCAGAAAGTCTATCGTGGTGGCGACGAGCAGCTTCTCACCTTCCTGACGGCCCAGTTGTACGGGAGTTGGAGCCGGCGGCGGCACGGAGACGCCCTTGTCCTTCAGTGCACAGCTTCCAGAGAGAAAGAGTAGAGAGGTGAACATGTAAAGGCCAATGCATTTTCTCATTTTTATAAGTCCTTTGTTATTATATAGTTAAAAATTTTAACTCGCAAAAGGAACCCATTCCGTCGGCGGACGGCATGGGGTCATGCAATAAAATGGATAACAGTAAAAAATAACCGTGGATTAGTCCAATGCAAGCGGACAATTTCCAATTCATGGGCGCGGAGGTTTTTTTTCGGTGCCCTCAGCGATGAACGGGGTGGATTTGCGAGAAGGATTGGAAGGAGACGCTTTTGGCCCAAAAACTCAGCTAAAACATCACCATTATATCTAATATTCTAAATATAAATAGGTTATGCAAATCTGCTATTCGCCGAGCGGACGAATGACAAATGTTTGTCACAGCAAAAATCGGATTTGGACGCCACTTTATGGTTTATAAACATAACATTCACATCTTCAGTATGTTAAACATGCGATATTTGTGCTACGCATGTCCCCGACTGGGTTCCTTTCGTTGTTCATGCGGCTTGTTTGGGTCGGGAGGGCGCAAGGGCAGACAATGTAGCCACAACGGGTGGCAAAACAAGTTTGCGCCATTATCTTAAGAAACTCTTGAGAAACTCATAGAGGGTGAGATTCTGAAATAGTTACAAGAATTCCAGATGAACTGAAACCGTCATGAAACACATTTCCTTTTATACTATATTATTGTTCGCTGTTGGTTTTGCCTCCGGCGTCTCCGTGGAAGCCGTCCAGAAGGTGATCGACGACGCATTGCAAGTCAAGCCGGGGCTTTCGGGCACGGTCACGGATGAGACAGGAAAGCCACTGGCGGGCGTCCGCGTGAGCGACGGCTTCACGGTGGCTCTCACCAGCGAGGAACAGAACATACACGCTGCCGCTCCACGCTCGCCAGACGACGGTCTCCGTGGTGGTGCCCGCTGAGCGACAGGCAGAACCCTTCTGGCTTCCAGTGGAGACAGGACGAAATGGTGGCTACGACTTCCGTCTGGCTTTGCGACCGAAGCGCGAGAGTTTCTCATTCCTGCAGATGAGCGACTTGGAGACAAGTGAATGGAGCCTGAAGGACATCTACGAGCAATACCGTAATTTGATGCAGGCCCAGAAAGACGCGGCCTTCGTGGTCTTTTCTGGCGACATTTGCCGCGAGGCCGGCATGCGGACCACCGCGCAGGAGTTCACCCGCGAGACCTTCGGGGGACTGCCGGCCTACATCAGCCTTGGCAACCACGATCTTGTGCCGGAGCACGAGCGCGGAGAGGCGGTCTATGAGGAACTTTTCGGGCCGACACGCTACGCTTTCGTGGAGGGAAATGTCCTCTTCATCGTGCTCCCGATGATGTACGGCGACGCCCAGCCCAGTTATTCTCTGGAGGAAATCGCGGGTTATGTACGGTGCCTGCTCGACAGTTGGCTGAAGGGCGCTCCTGTCTTCTTCATCACCCACTACTACTATCCGTATTTCGACCGCACAGCCTTCTTCGCGCCTGACACGGATTATGCCTTCGACCTCTCGCCATGGAAAATCAGTGGCATGGCCTACGGCCACACGCATTACTATCTTTGCCTTCCGGATCTCCCTGTGCCCTTCTACAACGACGGGCAGTCCAGGTGTGGCGGCGGAGGGAACATGCCGGGGGCAACACGGCTTTTCCATGTGGACGCCGACGGGAACATCACCACCGAACTGGTCGAGAGCGGGGTGACTGAAAGCCACAACGGACCGGTTCTTCATGCACTCTGCGACGGTGCGGGCCGCCTCACCGTCACCGCTTTCGATTCCGATGGGCTCTGCGAGGCGGTTTCCGCTGAAGTGGCGGACGGACAGGCACTTTCGCTGAAGCGTATCAACACCTGGCTCTGGAAGGCAGACATCGATACCGCGCCGACAACTCCGTTCAAGATAGCTGCGCATTTCCACCACGGTCTGGAGGCAAGGGAACTTGCTACGGAATGTGTGCCGCGAGCAGAATCGGTTTTGCTGAAGTTGGAGAAGGCAATCTGC
The DNA here is from genome assembly GCA_016288215.1 of Lentisphaeria bacterium. Taxonomy (GTDB): domain Bacteria; phylum Verrucomicrobiota; class Lentisphaeria; order Oligosphaerales; family Oligosphaeraceae; genus Tb-RUG-64. The sequence goes on from JAEEYQ010000024.1 coordinate 61,482, forward strand.
CTGCCGGGCAACAAGGCCCTTTTCGGCACGCCGACAGTGGAGGGAAAACGCGTCTATGTCGCCTTGGCCGATGAGGACAACTCACGCCTCGGCGGCGTCTGCGCGGTGGACGCCGAAGACGGCGAAATCCTGTGGAAATTCACCACAGGTCTCAGCGTGCGCAACTCCGTGGCAATCGACCACGGGATGCTCTATTTCGTCGATGCGGACAACACACTCTACAAATTGAATGCGGTGGACGGGGCGCTCGTCTGGAGGAATCCATGTCCCTCGGATGACTTGGCGATGACCTGCCATAACTCAATTGCTCTTGGCGAGGGGAAGGTCTTCACTGGCTGCAGTTCCCTGCTGCGGGCGGTGGACCAGCAGACCGGTGAGACCGTCTGGACCTTCCGCAAGAGCATGGAGGAATTCGGCACTACCCAGGCGCCGCTTTACCACGATGGACGAGTCTTCTTCGACGCCAACTGGGGCTTCGGACTCTTCGCCTTGAATGCAAAGGACGGCAAAGAACTGTGGGATTCCCGACCACAGGAGACCGGCGGCTTCCATTTCCAACCCACGTTCTCCATCCTGCCGGACGGAAACGTGCTGCGCGCCGAAGGCGAGCGCGGTCTCACCATATTCAATGCGATGACGGGTGAAATCCTGAAGCAGATGGAGAAGCCAGAACGACTCTTTACCTCCTCGGCACCACTGGTTTGCAACGGGATGGCCTACTGCGGGGCGGACCTTTGCGGCGTGCTGGCGGTGGATTTGGCGACTCTTGAACGCAAGTGGGATGCGAAGAATCATGTCCGAAAGGCGCTGGTGGGCACTGTACAATACCGTGGGCAGATGACGACCGCTGAGGCCTCGCCAATCATGGTGGGGGACAAGTTGCTGGCCGCTGCCTGCGACGGCTTCCTGTACTTCTTTGACCCGCAGTCCGGCACATGCCTAGATTCCTTTGAGGTCGGCTCGCCCCTGCTGGGCAGCCCGAAATACGCTGGCGGGAAGATCTATGTCACCGACTACGCCGGACGACTGCTAATCTTCCAGATGAAGGAATGACAGCAAACGAAACGGATGTAGCGACGGCATTCCGCCGTCGGCAAAATTAGAAATTAGAAATTTAGATCTGCGTAGCAGTGACAGGAGTCCAGCCGTGGGTGGAGCGACTTGTCGCGCCGTAGCGCGAAAGCGTGAAGGCGGAAAGCGAAACCCACGGAAGCGACGGCGTCTCGCCGTCGGCCACCGAATTCACGTAATTGCCTGATAAGGCGATAGTTGATTAGCTTCTAGCTTCTCTAGCTGTGCTAGATTTGCTAGTCTTTCTAGAAGAGCTAGCGGAATAGCTTTTTTTGCCGTGCTTGGGCACGGCGTGTAGGGCGCGAAGTCGCAGAGGACTGCGACCCTCCCCTACGGCCTATGGCGCGGCAAAAAGCACATCGGAAACGACGGAGTCTGCATCAAGTTCAAAACAGCCGGGGCGAAGCTGCCGCAGAGTTCCGAATGTGGATTTCCATTGAAGCTGCGGGGCCAGTTCAAGACGCGCATGAGCCTTTCCGCCGGTGGCGACGACGATGACGGCATGATGGCCGTTTTCATCCATAAATTCCCGTGCATGGACATTTTCCGTGGCTTCGGCAAGGGGCGTCTTTGGCGTTTGGCGGTCGCTAAGCAGGTACGGCGCAAGACGATGCAAAATGGCGGTCGTCGGTTTCATCCGTTCCAGATTTTTCGCACCTTCCCCGGGAACAAGTGCTTCGACGGCGTTGTACCAATCCAGATAGGCGAAGAAGACAAAGCCCTTGGCGCCGTGGATGGCCGCCAAAAGCGACATGGCGCGAAGCTCCTCCGCATTGGGGGCGCGGCTGCGCTGCCATGTGTCCTTGTCCCATTTTGGCTCCTTGTGCCGTCCCCAGTTGAACATTTGGGGCACAAACCAAACGGGCAGACCGGCGGTTGACGCGGCTTGCGTGGCGATGGCGACGCTGCTGATATGCTGATTGTCGCCGCCAAGATGGTCGATGGGATAGGAGGAGATTCCGACGATGTCTCCTGAAATTCCATAGTACGGGAAGTCTGCGGCATGGCAGGTTGCGGTCCATGTGGGATGAATGGCGTCCAGCTGGCTGATTGTGTTGCGAAGTGCGAGAATCTGCGGCACGTTGACGCGGATGACTTCGTCGCTGACATACCAAGCCAACAGGGACGGATGCTGCTTTACGCCATTGACCAGCGTGGGCACGCTCGCGAGCTTGTCGGCGTCCTTTTCGCAAGGCAGTAGATCCTTGAGGGAGAAGATGATGCGCAGGCCGTGGGATTGAATCAAATCCAAACGCTTGCGGATGAGGGAAACGTCTGTGCTGGTGCTGTCCCATTGATCATAGATGTCATAGTTCATGATGCAGTTGAAGCCTGTGTCGACGGTGCGCTGCAGATCGTCGTCATTGCAGGGGACGGCGTAGGCACCGATTGGCATAAATGGTTTTCCATCAACGATTAGCCTCCCTGATTTGTCCATTGGAAGAGGGGCGTCATCGGGAAGAATACGGATGGGATAGCTGTCCCGTCCCACGATGCGGCGGCGTGCGGTATCTGCGAGCACCACGTCCAACGTGGCCTTTCCTGGCAGAAGCGTGGCGGGCCAGTGACCGACGGCCTGATGGGCGGCATCCAGTTCCAGCCACTGTTCATGGAAATTTACGCCCTGCGTCACCGTCACCAGCATGGATAGTCCCATCGGTGCCTGCGGATCCACTTGAAAGCGAAAGTCCGGCGTGCTTGGGCGGACGGCGAGTGTCGGCGGCCATGTCAAGACGGATGTATATTGTTCGCCAGTGCCCTCGATGGTGACATTGTCGTAGTAGAGTCTGCCTGTGGCGTTGTGCTGCATGCAGAGGGACAGGAAGGCGGTGGTGTTCGCCGGAACGGTGAATTCCTTCACATGTTCCGTGAAATCGCCGACGCTGACAGGCTCTCCCCAAAAATAGGAGCCGGAATGGTAGGCTTCATTGCCGAAGAATTCCATGCCGCCAAACTCCATGCTCTTTGCTGGATCGCAGCCCTTTATGTCTTCCGCACGCACCCACATCCGGAGACGGTAGACTCTTCCTCCCTTCAGGCATGGCAGTTCCAACGGCAGAAAGCGGTATTCCGCTGGATCGGTGCGGGAGAAAACCAGCGCACCGCCGCCGTTGATGCCGGCTTTCGGCTCTCGACGATAGCAGTCCATCTTGGGTATGGAATCATCTTGGGCTTCATAGCCGGTCTGCCAGACGATTTCGCTCTCCTTTGTGGAATCCGTCCATCCGCTCCAGTCCATTGCGGAAACGTGGTATGAAAGGATGGCCGCCAAAAATATGAATAGACGGAACGTATTGAAGATCAATATATTATGATGATTTCGAGACATGTGGAATTACTTTTGGAATGGCCATGATTTCACTGTTGCCGCACGGTCTTATAACCGCTGGACAGCATGAGTCCCAATTAAATTATAAATAGTTAATTATCAATTACTTATGGCATTTAGGATAGCCAGTCATCATCCAGTCGTCGCCCACGCGGGTCGCCGTCAGGTTCGAGACGGAAATGGCATTGTCCAGGCTCAAGGGGGAAGGGCCGCCGACCACGGGACGGCTGTTGCGGCCGCAAAGGATTTTGGGGGCGACGAAGAAGACCAGTTTGTTGACGATGCCGCATTGCAGGGCGTTGGCCGCCAATTCACCGCCGCCTTCCAGCAGGAGGGCGGTGACGTTTTCCTGTCCAAGACTGCAAAGCAGGTCCATCCAAGAGGTTATGGTGGTGGGTTTGACCAAACGGGGGGTGGGGCCGCCATCGGAGCACATGACCAGATGGGATGGCAGGTTGAGGCGGGAGGTCCAGATTAGCCGTTGGGGCTGGCGGGGCCAATGGCGGGGTTCCCGCACGAGAAGAGAGGGATTGTCCAGACAGGCGGTGTTGCCGCCGACCATGATGGCGTCGCACCAACGGCGCAGCTTTTGGACGCGGCGGCGAGCAGCGGGGCCTGTAATCCATTGGGATGCACCGTTTTCCGTGGCAATGCGTCCATCCAGGGTCATGGCCATCTTGAGGCAGACAAAGGGGCGTTTGTGGGTGATCCACCAGAAGAAGGCCTCATTGAGCTGGCGGCATTCCGTTTCCAAAATGCCGGAAGTAACCTCTATTCCCTTGTCCTGCAAGAGCTTGACGGCCGCGCCTGCATGGGCGGGATTACTGTCTAGACAGCCGATGACGACGCGGCGGACGCCGGAGGCAAGGATGCGCTCCGTGCAGGGAGGCGTCCGTCCCCATGTGGAACAGGGTTCCAATGTGACGAACAGGGTGGCGCCGTTGGCCTTGGGGCCTGCGTCGTCCAAAGCCAGAGGCTCCGCATGGGGGCAGCCGGCCTGATGATGGTAGCCTTGCCCCACGACCTCCCCGCTTGGGGAGACGACGAGCGCCCCCACCATGGGGTTGGGGGAACAGCGGCCCCAGGCCTTGCGGGCCAGCCGGAGCGCGCGCCGCATGTAGGTTGCATCCTGTGGAGTGTTCATGACTGGGTGGACGGGGTGAGGTGGGTTTTCAGGCTGGCGATGGTGGCGCGGAAGGGGATGAGAAGCGCCTCCTCGTCCAAATGGTCTCGGGTCATGACCCGCAGGGCCGTGGCCTCAAAGAGGGCATAGAGGAAATCCGTGCCGCCGTCCAGATTCACGGGAGTGAACTCGCCCTTTTGGATGCCCTCCCGCAGTAGGTTCTTCAGGGTGCGGCGAAGGGCGACGGTATGGCGCAGGATTCGGCGGTCCAACAGTTCCCCCTGACGGCGTTTGCTGAAAAGGTATTCCATGATGTTCTGCATCAGCGAGGGGCTTTTCAGCATGACATGAATGACTTTGCGGGAGACCAGCAGCAGCTTGCTTTCGCAGTCCATGGACGCGAACTTGCCGTGGACGGCGGTCTGAAACTCCTCGCCAATCTCCTTGACCAGATAGAGGATGCCCACGTCGAAGATTTCCCTTTTATCCTTATAATATGTATATAGGGTGGTTCGGGTCAGGCCGCAGGCTTCGGCGATTTGCTGATAACTGACCTGATCGTAACCCTGCTGGCCGATGAGGGTGATGGCCTTTTTGAGGATATTCTTTCTGCGGGCTTCATGATCTACGATTTTCGCCATGGGGGACCTCCTTTCCCTTGGTTGTGGAACATGCGCAGTGATAGAGGGATGCGATAGCCAAGGCGGTCGCGTGGAGATTGGGACGGGCGTTGCCCATGGCCGCTTCCACGGAGCCAACTTCCTGCAGACTGGCGAAGCAGGCCGTGAAATGGCGACGAAGCGGTTCGATGTCTCCGGAGAAGGCACCGGAGAGGAGAATGCAGGGCACGTTGGCCTCATGCGCCAAATCGGCGACGATGGAGGGCAGCTTGCCCTGGAGGGTCTGTGAGTCGGAACAGCCTTCTCCCGTGATGACCAGGTTGGCCCCTTGCAGTTGGCGGGGCAGCTCGACCAGATCGCAGAGGAGACGGGCTCCGGAGCCGCTTTTGCCCTTCAGAAGCGTGCGGAGGGCGAAGCCCATGCCGCCGGCGGCGCCGTCTCCGGGCTCATCGCAGGATTTGGCGAAACCGGCATTGCAAACTGCTGTTGACCAATGCTTTAGAGCTTGCTCCAATTGCGCGACCATGGTGGGCGTGGCGCCCTTTTGAGGGCCGAAGACCGCGGCGGCGCCATGGGGGCCCAGCAGCGGATTGGTCACATCACAGGCCACGCGGATTTGGATGCGCACCAAACGGGGGTCCATGCCACTGGCGTCGATGCGGGCCAGCCGCTGCAGCGCGCCGCCCCCATGGGGCAGCTCATGGCCGTCCGCGTCCAGCAGACGGACGCCGAGAGCCTGCATCATGCCTGCGCCGCCGTCCACCGTGGCGCTTCCGCCGATGCCCAAGGTCAGGCTCCGGACCCCCTGCCCAAGGGCGTGGAGGATGAGTTCGCCTGTTCCGAAGGTGCTGGTCACCAATGGGTTGTATTCAGATGGACGGAGGAGCTCCAGCCCACTTGCGGCGGCCATCTCCACATAGGCGCTGTCTCCAGGGAGGCATACATAGGACGCCTCCACAGGACGGCCCAGAGGATCCTGCACGGTGGTTTGGCAGCGTCGGGCGCCCGGAACCTGCTCCATGACGTCCATGGTGCCTTCGCCGCCGTCGCCCAGGGGCTGCGTCAAAATCTCCCCTTCTGGAAAGACCTCCAGAAAGGCGGAACGGATGATTTGGCAGACTTCCGTGCAGCGGAGGGAGCGTTTGAAGGAGTCCGGGGCGATGACGACTTTCATTGCAGGATGTATAAGTATTTGATAATAAACAAGTTATGTATTTATAAATCCTTTTGGCGAAGGCATTTGTCAGAAGGAGTAGGTCAGGGACATGCTGTAGAGGTCCGCGCTGGCGGTCACCTTGCCGTTGAGTTGGGCGTTGCCGTCCAGCATGGGCTCATGCATGTTCTTGCTGTCGAAGAAGATATGAGTATAGGCCAGGTCAAGGCGCAGATTTTCGGTCCAGTGGTAGCTGGCGCCGAAGCAGAGCCAGAAGCGGTTTTCATCCGGAAGATGGGTGTTGCGGTTGCGGGCGTTGCGGACCGGCGTCTCGTCGAAGGCGACACCCGTGCGGAGGGTCCATTTGGCGTTCACATCATATTCCGTGCCAACGGCATAGCGCCAGCAGTCCTTCCAGTTCATCTTGGTGGATTGAGAGCGGGTTCCGCCGAGAGCCTCCGCCACACGACGGTCGAAGGAGACGCTCAGCTCGTCCATGACGCTCCATTCCGTCCAGCTGATGTCGCCCATGACGCGCCATTGGGTGGTCACGTCCTGAATGACGCCGAAGTTGACCATGCTGGGCAGGTGGAGTTTGGCGTCCGCGTCGTCACGGACTTTTTTGCCGGTGAAGGGGGATTTGCGGACACGGGCTTCCAGATCCAAGTCATGGTTGATGCGGGAGCGATAGCCTAAACCGATGCTCGTGCCGGTCATGGGACGGTACAGGATACCGGCGGTGAAGCCGAAGGCCACGCCGTCTCCCTGCAGCTTCAGCTGGGAGTCCTGCAGATAGCCGCCAGACATGAAGGAATACGGAATCATTTGGGAGAGACAGACATCCGCATGCTCTGTGATAAGTCCTGCGCCGATGGACAGGTCATCGCGGATCTTGTAGGCCAGCGTGGCGCTCAAATCGAGGACGGCGATTTCCGTGTCCTGTGACGAATAGCGGCCCTTCCAGGTGCTCGCGTAGGAAATGGCCGTGCCTGACGTGGCGGACATGCCCAGTCCCATGGACAGCTTGTCGTTGATGGGATGGACCCAATAGAAGTTGGGGATGGCCGCCCAGCCGCCCATGTTGTCGCCGTTGCCGCCCGTGACATTGACGCTGCCGCGGTCGTTGAAATGGCATTGGGTGTCCAAAAAGTGGGAGCCGATGGTCAGACGGTCTTGTTCGGCCAGACCGGCGGTGGCGGGGTTGAAGTAGATGGAGCCGGGTTCATTGGCGTCGGCGGTCATGCCGCCCAACGCGCGGCCGAGACCGGCGGTGCTCTGCTCTAGAATGGAGAATCCCGCTCCGAAGGTGGGAACAACGGTGGCCAGCAGCAACATGCTCTGGCAGAGGCGTTTTCTCAAAGTGCTCAACATGGTCGTTTCTTTCTTTTGGGGTTTGATTGGGTTCTGATTGCGGTTGTTCGCGCGAGATGGTTTTCATGCTTTCGCCATACCATAGTGCCGCTTTTGAAGCCTGTCAACCTGACAAATTGCAATTTTTTACAAAAAGTGTGAAAATGTCATAATCGTTGGCGATTGACGCTTTGGCATTCCAATGAATTTGTTGGGAATTTCTGGCGAAGCAGGCTTTCGGAAGGACGGTCTCTCAGCTTCTAGAGCACGGCCACTCTTTGAATGCTGTATTTTTCAGCCAGTTTGTCAAGATTGTCGTGGCATTTCTGATCCACGGGGATGCCGTGTAAATTGTTGAAATCCTCTGCCTCGAATTCCTTTTCACCTGCGACAAAGACCCGCTCGCAACCCTCTGCGCGGGGCGTTTCCTTTAGCTTGCGGATGAGTTCATCCATATCGGACTTGAATTTTGCGGGTTCCAAAAACGCCGACAGCTTGAATGCCCCAAAGCTGTGGTGCACGATTCCGCCCGCCTCTGGAAAATCATAGACGTCAGGACTTGTCTTTCCGTTGGAGAGCATTCCGCACATGATGTCCACCATCATGCTTAGGCCATATCCCTTGTGGCCGCTGAAGAGTTCGCCGAAACCTCCCAAGGGGAGCAGACCGCCGCCACGGCGATTCATCATATCGTCCAGAACCTGTCGTGCATCGCTGGCGGGATGACCCGTTGCATCGACCGCCCATCCGTCCGGCAGTGGTTTGTTCAGGCGGTCATAGACCTCCAGTTTTCCGCGTGGAACGGTCGTTGTGGCCATGTCCAGGACGAATGGTCGTTCCTTGCCCGCCGGCGCGGCAAATGCAATTGGGTTGGTTCCACACATCACGGTGCGTCCGAACGTGGGGACTCCCAGAGCCGCAGTGTTTGTCATGCATATGCCAATCATATCATGGGGAAGTGCCATCATCGCGTAGTATCCTGCAATTCCAAAGTGGTTGGAGTTGCGCACGACGCCCCAGGCCATTCCACAGTTTTCCGCCTTTTCGATGACGGTTTCCATGGTGCGGCGGCTTACAGGGAAGCCCATTCCCGCGTTGGCATCCACAGCCAGGCTAGTGGGAGTTTCGCGTAGAATCGTCTCTTTGGCATTGGGAATGATAACACCTGTTTCGATGCCCCTGATGTAGCGAATCATCCGTGCCACGCCATGGGAGGGAATGCCGCGCGCATCCGCTTCAACGAGGACGGTGGAGGAAAGCAGCGCATCCTCCCAGTCGATGCCAGCGCACTCAAAGACTTTTGCGCAGAACTCTGTCAGAGCCTTGCGTTCAATGCGAATCGATTTTTCCATAAATCCACCTATCTCTGAACTCGTCCCGAACCATCGCCGGCCATCAGCTGACGGATTTCCGCCACCGTGGAAAGATTCACATCCAATTCAATGGAGTGTTTCAGACAGGAAGCCGCCGCCGCGTATTCGACCGTATCCTGGGGCGACATGCCGGTGCCGATGCCATAGAGTAACCCTGCCGCAAAGGAATCTCCCCCGCCAACGCGATCCACGATGTGCACATTGTATTCTCTGGAGAAATAGGCTGTGCCTTCCGTGAAATACATGGCTCCCCAGATGTTGTCCGACGCGCTGATGCTCTGGCGCAGAGTAATGCCGATTCCCCTGATGTTCGGGAAACGCTCGACAAGCCTGCGGGCCACCTGCGTGTAGCCATCGCGGCTCAGTTTTCCGGCGATGACGTCTGAATCTGGCGCATGGATGCCGAGCACCTTGTCCGCATCCTCCTCGTTGGCGATGAGGTAGTCCACAAGTTCAAGAAGCTTGCCCATGGTTTTTCCCGCCTGTTCCGTCGTCCAGAGATTTTTGCGATAATTGAGATCGCAACTGATGACGACTCCCGCTTCCTTTGCCGCGCGGCAGGCGGCCTCAACCACAGCGGGCATCCCTTCGCTCAATGCAGGGGTGATTCCTGTGAAGTGGAAATATCCCGCGCCGTCAAAAATGGCCTTCCAGTTGAAATCTTCCGGACTGGAAGTGGAAATCGCAGTGTGCTTTCGGTCGTAAATGACCTTGCTTGGCCGTTGCGAAGCTCCCTTTTCCACATAAAAAACGCCTATTCTGTCCCCGCCAAACACAATATGCCGCGTTCCCACGTTCAGCCGTCGCAATTCACCGATTGCGCATTGTGCGATCGCATTGTCCGGCAGCCGCGTGACAAAATCCGTCTCCACGCCCATAATCGCCAAAGACGCGCAGACATTCGCCTCGGCTCCTGTGTAGTAGCACATGAAGCAATTCCCCTGACCGAAGCGAAGATAGCCCGGAGGCCCCAGCCGCAGCATCATATCTCCAAAGCCTACCATGCGTTTCATGATGGAATCTCCTTATTTGTTAATGAGCCAAATATGTTGATCAGTGGGGATGGATGAGAGCAAGTCAAGTTGATTTACATGAAAAGGGAATTCCAAATTCTGTTGCAATTTTCAGAATTGCAATGAGTTGTTGACATCCAGCCACCGGTCTCGTATAACCAATGATCTACTCTCAACCTTTTCTCGGCTTCAACCATCAACACATTTGCGCATTATCCTCTTTTTGAGTCCAAGATAGACATACTATGATTGTCCTTGTGCAAATTTCAAGCAGGATAACCGATAAGAATCGTTGGGGAATGCTGTTCGTGAATTGAACCTTAGGAATATAATGTTACATTAATGGTAGCATGGCTGCCGCGGGGCAGTGCAAGGGACATGAGAAGTACAGGAAAGCACCTATGGATTTTTTCGCGAACAATTTTATGCAGCAGCTGTTGAAGGAAGGTGGTCCCATCGCCTATGTCCTGCTGGGCTTTCTGGTCATCGCGACGATGATCTTCCTTGAGCGCTTCTTTTATTGCCATCGAGCCACCATCGACACCAGCGAGCTGCTGCGGGGGCTCTTCAACGTGATTCGAAACCATAAGCGGACGGAGGCCATGGCGCTGTGCGACAACACTCCCGGGCCTGTGTCCCGCGTGATCCGCGCGGCCGTCAGCCATGCGGACCAGAGCGAGGGGGCCATCCGCCAGTCCGTGGAGGAGACGGCACTTTCGGAAATTCCTCGGCTGGAACGACATATTAAACTTCTGGCCTGTCTGGGGCGAGTGGCTCCCATCATGGGACTATTGGGGACCTTCCTGAGTCTGATGAACATCTTCAAGAAGATGGAGGAGGAGGGGCATTTCGTGGAGGCGCTCCAGCTGGCTCCGGACATTCGCACCGCGTTGATCACCACGGCGTTAGGGCTATTGGTGGCGTTGTTGGTGGAGTTGGCGTATTTCATTCTGTCGGAGAAGATTGACAAGATCATCCAGGAGATGGAGAAGGGGTCCAACGAGATGATCTCCTTCCTGCTGTCCCTGCGGATGGAGAAATCCGGCGAAGAGACGGAAGTGGTTGAACCAGAGGTGGATGAGAAGTCATGAAACGCTGGCGGTCAACCATGGACTATGCGCCGGGCAAGTATCCGCTGACGGTGCTGTTGGATTTGTTCTTCACCCTGCTGGTGGTCTTCATGCTGGGCAACAGCGTGGTGTTCTGGCCAGGCACACCGGTGGAGCCGGCGCTGAGCCTGCCACGGGATCCCCATGCGACCATGCAGGTGGCCGACAAGCTCATTGTGACCATCACGAAGAACAACCAAGTCTATTTCAACGACAAGGCGCTGAAGAAGGAGGAGTTGGAGAAGGAGCTTCGGGAGCGTCTGCGGGAGAGCTACATCGCCTCGGAGCACCGCCGTGGCGATGACGAAGGCTCCACGCCTGGTCATTCGCCCATGCTGGTGCTGCGGGCGGACCGAAATCTCCCCTATGAGACTATCATGGAGATCATGTCGCTGGCGCGATCGCTGGAATTGGGGGTCTTTTTGGTCACGGATGTGGAGAAATTCGAGGTGGGGGCGCCGCAGGTCCCCGGGGAGCCTTCAGGGAAGTAGATGCGCATGGCAGGACACATTGGGGAGCCGAGCGGAGCCATGGGGCGCCGTCAGAGGCTGGACACGCTGTTGGCGGTGGCCATTAGCGTGGCGTTCTATTCCCTTGGCGTCTTAGTGAAGGTGAAGCCAACCACTTACGTGCAGGAGACGGAGCAGAGGCCGGACAACATTGTGGTCAGCCTGATGCCGCCGACTTCCGACCAAGGCGGCGTGGAGCGGATGCTCTACGATTGGACTCTGATTGAGGACCCCGCCTTCTTCTATCGCACCAATGACACGTTGGGCTACGGGAAGATGCGTCCCCATGGCAGTCGCGACGGCCACAGCCCCATGGAGACGCCCGTCTGGCAGCCCACGCCGGTTTTGTTTGGGGAGCAGTCACCGCTGACTTTGGGGTCCACCATGCCGCCGATTGCGCAAGTCCTTATGGAGGAATGGCCGACGGACACGGTGGTGGAGGCGCCATCGGAGACGCCGCTTCCTCGCCGGCGGGGCGTCTTCTGGTTCAACAGCCGCGGGGAACGGCTTCTGGAGCCGCCCGATGTGTCCCTTTCCGCGCTTCAGGAGGCCTATGACCGCCAAAGACCCAAACGGCTCAGTGTGTTCGAAGTCAGTTATCTGCCGGGACTTGCGTTACCGCGAATTTTAGTGCGGGAGAGCTGCGGCAATCGTGACATCGACGAGATTCTCATGACGGCGCTGCGGGCCTGCCTTCTGAAGAAGGACGCCCCGTCCGGCGGCTTGTCATGGGCGGGGCGGCGGCCGTGGGCGGACATGACCCTGCAGGTCAGTTGCCAGTTGGCGAAAGAAACGGCGGCGTCAGGAGCAACGCCCACGAAATGATTGAAATCACCATACGACATGGCATGCTGTTGTTCAGCATCCTTTTGGTTCTCGGGACGTTAGGACTATATATCGTGATGCTGCTGCGGGAGCGCGGCCGCGCGTGGGAGAATTCCCGTCAGCGGCTGGGCCATTGTCAGGCCTGCCACAGCACCTTCATCATCCCGCGACATGATCCGGGCCTGCGCTGCCCCGCCTGCGGCGGCACACTGATTGAAAGCAATGGCATGGCGGCCCATGGAAAGCGGGGGGCGCTATGAGGGTCATCAGCGGATTGGCGCGGAGCATTCGGCTCCATGCGCCCCCTGGCCGGGCCTGCCGTCCGACGGAGGACCGGGTCAAGGAGACCTTGTTTTCCATTTTGGGGGACATGAGAGGGCATCGAGTTCTGGATCTGTTCGCCGGCACAGGCGCATTGGGCCTGGAGGCGTTGAGCCGACAGGCGGCCAGCGTCATGTGGGTGGAGCGAGAGCGGCGTCACCTAGCCTGCATCAAGGAGAATCTGGAAGCCGTCCGCCACGCCATGGGAGACGCCTGCGGCGAAACCCGAGTCCTGGGCTGCGATGTCCGCCACTTGTCCCGCACCTTGCCCGAAGCCAGAGGAATGGTCTCCCGTGTCCTTGCGGATCCGCCATACCATCCCGAAGACGGCGAATATGGCGCAGCGGAACTCATTGTGGACAAGGAGTTTGCGGAATGGCTTGCCCCAGATTGCATTTTGGCGTTGGAGCATGGGTCAGACGTGATACTGCCATGGTCGGAAGCGGAAAGTTGGAAGGTGCTGCGAACCCGCTCCATTGGAATTCGAACCTTAACGTTTGCACAAAGAATTGGCAATTAGAAAAATTTGACCAGCGGGGGAACAAACGGGCCATCGGCGTGTCAATGGAGAATTGACACCGTTGTGAGTCGGCGTCCGAACGGCGCGGACAATGGTTTTCTCTATACAACTATCTACTATATAGAAACAGGAAAGAAGGCATGATTAACGTACAGGATGTTGTGAAATGGTACGGCCCCATGCTTGCGGTGGACCATGTGTCCTTCCAGGTCAAGCAAGGGGAGGTGCTTGGTTTTTTGGGCCCCAATGGCGCCGGCAAGTCCACGACCATGCGGATGCTGACGGGCTATCTCCCCTTGTCCGGAGGCAAGGTGGAAATTGGCGGCTTTGACATTGAGGAGAAGCCGTTGGAGGCGAAGGCGCTGTTCGGCTATCTGCCGGAGAACGCCCCCGCCTACACGGACATGAGCGTGGAGGGGTTCCTGAAATTCACCGCCTCCATTCGAGGTCTGCGGGGCCAGGCGGGGCGGGACGCCGTGGAGAAGGCGTTGGACACCTGCCACTTGCAGGGGGTACGCCGCCAGAGCATTGATACTCTTTCCAAGGGCTATTTTCACCGCACCTGCTTTGCGCAGGCGATTCTTCACGACCCGCCGATTCTGATTTTGGACGAACCCACGGACGGTCTGGATCCCAATCAGAAGCATGAGATGCGGGAGCTCATCAAGACCATGGGCAAGACCAAGGCCATCATTGTCTCCACCCACATTCTGGAGGAAGTTGAGGCAATCTGCACCCGCGCCATCATCATCGACTGCGGCAAACTCGTGTTCAATGGGACACCTGCGGAGCTGCGTTCCCGTTCGGCGGAGGCGGGCTGCGTCACCGTGGGCCTTCTGAACGTCTCTGCAGCGGAGGCCACTCCCGCGCTGGAGAAGGTGGACGGCGTGAAAACCGTGACTCTCCTTTCGGAGGAAAACGGTCGCGCGCTCTACCGCCTGGCCGGCGACAAAGGGCGCACGGGCCTGGCCGCCTCCCTCAAGGCGTTTTTGGATGGAAAGCATTGGAATTTCGATGAACTGCACACGAATCAGGGCCGACTGGACGACGTGTTCCACACCATCACCAGCACGGACAGCGCGAAGGAGGTGCACAAATGAAGAACATCGCCGTCATTGCCAAACGCGAGCTGGCCAGCTATTTCAACTCGCCGGTGGCCTATGTTTTTTTGATTATCTTCCTGATCCTCATGGGCTTCTTCACGTTCATGATGGGAGGCTTCTTCCAATACAACGAGGCGGCCCTGACGACCTTCTTCATCTGGCATCCCTGGCTGTACATGCTTTTGGTTCCGGCCGTCGGCATGCGACTGTGGGCGGAGGAGCGGCGCATGCGCACGCTTGAGCTACTGTTCACCATGCCCATCACCACCACGCAGGCGATACTCGGCAAATACATCGCCGGCTGGCTGTTTTTGGGCTTTGCCATTCTGCTGACCCTTCCCATGCCCATCACGGTGTGCTATTTGGGCGAGCCGGATCTGGGTCCCATGGTCACCGGCTATCTGGGCAGCTTCCTCATGGCGGGCGCCTATTTGGCCATCAGCGGATTGACCTCCTCACTGACCCGAAACCAGGTCATCAGCTTCATCACCTCCGTGGTCATCTGCATGTTTTTGGTGCTGGCGGGCTATCCGCCCATCACCAATCTGCTGTTGAAATGGGGGGCCTCCAACCGACTGGTGGAATTCGCGGCCAACCTCAGCGTCATGTTCCATTTCGAGAGCATGCAGCGAGGCGTGGTGGACATTCGGGATCTGGTCTATTTCGTGACCCTGATCCTGTTTGCGCTGTTCACCACGAACATCATCCTGAAAACCCATCGGTCTTAGGAAAGGAGGCAACACCATGAGCATTCAGAAGAAACATCTGGAGAACACCTTATATTCAATTGGAGGAATTTTGGTCCTGGCGGCCCTGCTGGTCATCTGCAACCAGATCTTCCGTCCCGTCAACCTCCGTCTGGACTGCACGGAGGACAAGCTCTACACCTTGTCCAACGGAACGCTGGAGACCCTGAAGAAACTGGACCAGCCGGTCAGCATCCGCTTCTACTATTCGAAGGACGTGGCGCAGATGCCTGTGTATCTGAAGACCTACGCCGGCCGGGTGGAGGATCTGCTCGGCGAATATAAACGCAACGCGGGCAAGTACATCCAAATCACCAAGCTGAATCCGAAGCCGGATTCGGACGCGGAGGACTCCGCCTCTTTGGACGGCGTCAGCGGGCAGCCACTGGACGTCTTCGGCATGGAGGACAAGGTGTATTTGGGCATCGCCATCAGCTGCGCGGGCCGTCTGGAGACGCTGCCGTTCCTCAGTCCGGAGCGAGAGAGCCTGCTGGAATATGACATCACGCGGGCGCTGATCAGCGTGGCGAGTCCCGTCAAGGCCAAATTGGGCATCATGAGTCCGCTGAAGGTCATGGGCGGCATTGACAACCCGCAGATGATGATGCAGGGGCAGGGCGGCATGAAGCCCGCGTGGCTCATCGTCAGCGAGCTGAAGAAGACCTACGAGGTGGTGGAAGTCCCCATGGACAGCCCGTCCATTCCGGAGGACATCACCGTGCTGGTGGCCATCCATCCCGCCAACATCAGCGAGACGGGGCAGTTCGCCATCGACCAGTTCATTCTGCGGGGCGGCCATTTCATCGGCTTCCTGGACGCCATGAACATGACGGAGATGAACAACCGCCCGCAGCAGATGCAGTACATGCCGCCGCCGTCCTCCTCCCTTCCCACTCTGCTGAAGGCGTGGAACATCGGATTTGACGCGGACAAGGTGGTCGTGGACCGCTCCCGCGCCACCACGATCCGTCGCGGCGCCCAAGGAGGCGAGACCATGGCCACCGTTCTCACGTTAGGCGAGGAGGATGTGTCGGCGGACGATCCGACCACCACCCAAATCTCCTCCCTGTTGCTCTTCAATACGGGCTGCTTCACGGGCACGCCGGCGGATGGCCTGGAGAAGACCGTGCTGCTCCAGTCCACAGCGGACTCCGAGACCATCGAGAAGTACATGGCGCAGCGCAGCGGCGAGGACCTGCTCAAGGAGTTCAAAGCCGATGGCCTGGCCAAGGAGCTGGTCATCCGCCTGACGGGAACCTTCAAGACCGCCTATCCGGACGGCGCCCCCGTCCCCGAAGCGAAGGAAGGCGAAGAGACCAAGGCCCCCGAAGCCCCTGAAGGCGGCTGGCTGAAGGAGTCCGTGAAGCCAGGGGCAGTGGTCCTGCTGGCGGATGCGGACATGCTCTATGACCCCTTCTGTGTCCAGAAGCGCCAGTTCATGGGACAGACGCTGATTCAGCCCTTCAACCACAATTTGGCCTTCGCGCAGAATCTGGTGGAGTTCATGGCCGGTGACAATGCCTTGTTCAGCATTCGCTCCCGCAGCGGCAGCCAGCGGCCCTTCTCCCGCGTGCGGGACATGGAGCTGGCGGCCAACGACCGCTTCCAGGAGAAAATCAAGCAGCTGGAAGCCGAAGTGCAGGATATCCAACAGCAAATCAACGCGTTGCAGCGGAAGCGGGACCCCGGAGAGCGGGAACTGCTCTCCAGCGAGCAGCGTGAGCTTCTCAAGCAGTTCCGCAAGCGGGAGGCGGAGGCCAAGAAGAGTCTGAAGGAGGAGCGCAAGAAACTGCGGCAGGACATCGACGCATTGGAGAACAATCTGATGCTGGCGAACATCGCCCTGGTTCCCTGCCTCGTGGCCCTTGGCGGCATCGTTCTGGCCCTTGTCAAACATGGAAGGAGAGTGCGTCGATAATGAAACCGAAACAGTTCATCATCCTATTGGTGGTCGTGGCCGTCTTGGGGCTGGCCGCCTATATGGTCAACCATTCGGAGGACGACAGTTGGGAAGGCGGAGAGAATTCCGTGAACCAAACCTTGCTTTCGGAGGACTTTGACAGCGGCAAGGTCGCTGCCGTCACCATTCGCGAAGGCGAGCGCAGCGTCACCTTGGAAAAGACGGCGGATGGATGGAAAGTCCGCGAACGCTACAACTATCCTGCCAATCTTCCCGAGATGAAGGATTTCATCATCACGCTTATGGAGACAAAGGTCGCCCGCGAGCTGATGCTTTCCGCCGAACAGCTGGCGGATCTGAAGCTGAAGGAGGGGGAGGGCGTCAGCGTCGCCTTTTTGGATGCGGATGCCAAAGTCATGGCCGCCATCGTCTTTGGCAAAAAGCATGAGAAGGCGACTGAGGCGCAGGAGAGCATGGGGCCCTATGGCATGATGGGCAATGTGGACTCCATGGGCCGCTACATTCTGCTGCCGGGGGACAAGGCCGTCATCGCCGCCAACACCTTCGCGTTGGTCGATGAGCCCGTCACCAATTGGCTGGATAAGGACTTCATCAAGATCAGCGACATGAAGATGGGCAGCCTCAGTGAAAACGGCAAGACCCTGTGGACCGTCTCGCGGGACAACAAGAGCGCTGATCTGACTCTGCAGGGCGGCGAGGTCCCGGAGGGCAAGATGGTGGACGCCGGCAAGCTCAGCAGCATCAAATCCGCGTTCTCATGGATCCGTTTCAATGATGTGGCCGACCCGGAGGCCTCAGCGGAGAGCCTGGGCATGGACAAGGCGAAAATCTTCACGGTCTCCGATTTCGACGGGCTGACCTACACGCTTCAGATGGGAGCGGTCGTGGATGGCAAGCAGTATCTGCGCATCCAAAGCGTCCGCTGGAGCGGGCAGGAGACCCGCCAGCCGGCCGAAGGGGAAAGTCCGGAGGACAAGGCGCGGCTGGACGCCGAGTTCGAGAAGGCCAACAAGGAGAATCAGGAGAAGGCCACCCGCATGAACGTCCAGTTCAGCCCGTGGACCTATGAGGTGGGCACCTATGCGTTGAGCAACGTGGGAAAGACCTTCGACGAGCTGCTCAAGGACCTGCCCAAACCGCCGCCGGAAGAGAAAAACGAGGCGGAAAAGTAGAGGATCCTGCCATGCTTCCCGATGCCCTGCTGACGGACTGCCATGCGCATTTGGCCGACGGACGGCTGGCGGACTGCCTGCCCCAGGTGCTGCAGCGCTGTGCGGGCATGGGCGGGGTTGTGGTCAATGCCGCCCAAATGGCAGATTGGGAGACCATCGGCAAGATGATGGAGGATGTCCCCACGCTGCAAGGCGCGGTGGGCATCCATCCGTGGTATGCGGCGGAAGAAACTTTGAAATATTTGCAAGTTATTGATAATCAAATACTTGCAAAATCTGAAAAGTGGGTTGCCATTGGCGAGATTGGGTTGGATTTCGTGGTGGAGACGCCGTCCCGCAAGCTCCAGATGGAGGTCATGGCGGCACAAGTGCGGCTGGCTGTCCGCCATTCCCTTCCCGTCTGCCTCCACATCCGCAAGGCATGGAGTACGTTCTTTGATCTTTTTAAGACCCTTGGCCTCGCCAGTCTGAAAGGCTACTGCCACAATTTCACGGGCAGCCGGGAGACGGCGCGGCGGCTTCTTGACGCAGGCCTTCATCTTTCCTTTGGAGGCCAGTTGACCTGGCCGGAGGCGCGGCGGGCGCGAGAGGCAGCGGTCTATGTCCCTGCGGATTCGATACTTGTGGAAACCGATTGTCCAGATTTGCCATCGTTTTCCCACAAGGTCGAACCGTCCCTTCCATGGCATGTGGCCGAGACGCTGGAATGCATGGCCGAGCTGCGCCACATGAAGGCGGAGACGCTGGCACAGCAGGTGCTCCAAAACTTTCAGGGCCTCTTTGGATGAACTGAAGGAAATTGGCAAATGGTGTGAAGTGGCAGTTCGATTCCCTGTATTCTAAGGAAGACAAAAGGCATGGAGGGCCGCGTAATATCCACTCACTGATGGGGCTCCGCAGGACCATGGTTTCCTTCTCTGCCTCAGTTCAGATGCCGTGCCAAATCGCCATCTTGCATTATATTATGATGCAAGACAGAATGAGTCGGCAATGCAATAGGACGGTATGGGCATTTATCTCAATCCAGGTAATCTTCCCTTCCGCGAGCTCGTCGCCTATGAATATGTGGACAAGACGGGGCTGGCGGCCGTGGTTAACCGTACCATCGACACGCCCTTGCGTCTGTCCTGCGTGAGTCGCCCCCGCCGCTTTGGCAAGTCCGTGGCGGCCCAGATGCTGGCGGCCTACTATGACCGCTCCTGTGATTCCTCCGCCATCTTTGACAAGCTGGAGCTCGCCAAAGACCCGACTTACCGCCAGCACCTGAACCAATACCATGTCATCCTGCTGGACATGGCGGCGATGAAGACCTTTGCGGGTGGCTATGACAAGCTGCCGCAGTTCATTTTCAAAGCAGTTACCATGGAATTGCGGAATGAACTGTCAAATCTACAAATTCCTGATGGAGAGGATATTGGAGAATTTTGCATTGCATTGTCCAAGGTGGTGGAGCTTTCCGGTGCTAAATTTGTCATCATCATCGATGAATGGGACGCGCCTATTCGGGAGGCCAAGGACGACGCGGCCGTCCACGACTACTTGGAGTTTCTCCATAGCCTCTTCAAGAACACGGGCATGACAGAGCGGATTTTCGCGGCAGCCTACATGACTGGTATCTTGCCCATCCGACGGGACGGCACCCAGTCCGCCATGTCCAACTTCCGTGAATACACCGTTTTAGAGCCGGGCGCCTTTGCGCCCTATGTGGGCTTTTTGGAGCCGGAGGTGCAGGCCCTTTGCGAAAAGCACGATTTGCCGTTTTCGGAGATGAAGAAATGGTATGACGGCTATTCCCTACCCGGCGGCATGGAAGTCTATAATCCCAATTCTGTGATGCATGCCATTGAGAGCGGCAGTTTTCACTCCTACTGGTCACAAACCTCGGCCGCCAGCGTCCTCATCGACTACATCAGCTTGGATTTTGGCGGGTTGGGCAAGACAGTTGCTGAGTTGTTGGCGGGCATTGAGACTCCCGTGAACACGCTGACTTTTCGAAACGACATGAAGAAATACACCAATCGCGATGATGTCCTTACGGCCCTAACTCATTTGGGATACCTGACTTACAATGCGGAACGAGGTACGGTGCGCATTCCCAACGAGGAGATTCGCGAGGAGTTCGCGCAGGCCATCCACCACGTCACCCATGCGGAGACTGTTCGCCGTGTGGCGGAGAGCGACAAGCTCTTCATGGACACCGCCCTTGGCAACGCGGAGGCTGTGGCCGCGCAGATTGAGAAGATTCACGCGGAGGAGTGCTCTCCGCTGCACTACAACCGCGAGGCCAGCCTGCGGGCTGTCATCAAACTGGCCTATTACACCTATAAGGACAACTACCTACAGTTCGAGGAGCTTCCCGCAGGCGTCGGCTACGCGGACATTGTCTATTTGCCGAAGAAGTACTCCGATTGGCCCGCTTTGCTCATCGAGTTGAAGTGGAATCAGGAAGCGGAGGGTGCCATCACCCAAATCAAAGCGCGGAATTATCCACAGGCGCTTCAGGGTTATGGCGGGGCGCTGGTTCTGGTTGGCATCAGTTATGACCGCAACGCGCCTCCTGGACAGCGACGCCACACCTGTGTCATCGAGACCCTTGAGATGAAGCCCTCATAACGGTTCTATTCATATCTTGTTGATAATAAGTATCTTATGAATTAATAATAGTTTAATTGCAAACAAAAAGGGAAACAGAATATCATGGGAGTGGAATTCAATCCAAAGGCTCTTGACATCTTCCGCAACGCGCAGTTCAACAACGAGAACACCATTGCCAATCTTGACGGCGATGGACTGAAGTCAGGCGGCATTTACAAGAAAGACATTCGTGTGTTCTTTCGCTCCAAGGACGAGAAGCGGGCCAACAACGAAGTGCGCACTGCTCTGTTGCGGTCGCTCGGCGAGGCGTTCAACATCTCCGGCATGAAAAAGGATGGGGACAAGGTCTCCTTCTCCCGAGAGTTCATGGCCCAACTGGAGAAGATTCTTGGAAGCGATGTGCTCAAAAGCGGTGACTTCGGGATCAACGGCAGCGGGAAGGTGGCCAGCGGCAAGCCTTTGACCCAACGCCGCATCAATGCCATTCTCACCAAGGCCGCCCTAGTGGGCAAGAGCGAATACAATTATGAGACCTACAAAGTCAAGATGGCCGCCGTGAAGGCCAAAATCACCGCCCTGGATCTTGAGCCGACAAAGATTTACCTTCGAGACAGGGCCCTTCAGCATTTCGATGCGGTCGAAAAGCTTATGACCTTCATGGAGGAAGATTTGGATACTTTGATTGAAACGAACTTTGAATATGATTCAAGTGACAAAGACAGCGACAACGACAAAAACGTCCCCTTCGTCATGAATAATCGCATAAAGGGCAGTTACTCTCAGAAGCCGTTGACCAGCATTGCCATGGTCACAAACTATGTTCAGGAAAAGACCGGACAGCTCTTCCATATTCAGGAGAACATCCTTGGCAATGGCAAAATCGCCCGTATGGATGATTTGACGGAACCAGATACGCAGATTACGGACTATCTGCGGCGGGCCATGCAGGCCTTTGTGACCACATCTTTGGATCTCTACTTCGAATCGGAGCAGAGCGATGACTTGGAGGGCTACTTAACTGAACTGGGCAGCGCCGCCCCCTGCATCGAGGGGAAGACCACCGCGCTTACGGAGTTCATGCTCAGCAAGGCGGCGACCCACAACTCGGATCAGAACCTGGATCAGTGCATTGGCCGTGAAATCGCGGCGATTGTGAAGAATAATCCTTCCATGGAGGAATGGAAGGACATGGCGCCCATCATCAAGAAGAATTTGGTTGGTGTCACGCGCCCCATTACCGTTCCCGTCAAGACGACCATTGTCACCAAGGACAACGAGACGTTGGAAAACACGACCTTCAAGCCTCTTCTGGACAAAAACAACAAGCCGGTTGTCCGTCCCGTCACGGAAGAGGACATTGATCGCCTCGGCCAGGCTTGTCTGGACGCGATCTACGAGATGTAGGCCGCCATCGATAAACACTTGGACGCGATTCTGTGAACTCATGGCTGCTTTTCGCGTCAGTCCCGAAGGGACGGCGGAACACAGCCCCGTTGGGGCTGAATTGAACCATGGCAACTGCTCTCTTTGTCCATCAAGGTTCTGAATAGATACATTTCTAATTTCTAATTTCTAATTCCTAATTTCTAATTATCAACCACTTACTCCACCGTAAAGAGATACGTGTTGGAGAGGCGCGGGCCGGACGCGGGCGTCAGAGGAAGCTCCTTCGTCCACTCCTCCATGGTAATGAAGTCCTTTTCGGGAGCCACATAGACATAGCAGGTCTTGACATTCGCGGGGTCAAAGCGGCAGGTCAGCGTGGCGGTCTTGCCGTTGAGGGGGAACTGGACGCCCCATTCGCCGACGGGAAGCGCATCCTCCTGCATCCAAATTTCGCTCTGCCGACTCAAATCGACGCGGGAGGTACCGTCGGCCCTCTTGACGAACAGGATGGCGGAGGACTTCGGCACATTGAACTCCGGATGATTGCGGCAGCAGCGGGCCTCCATCGACGAGACGCCGTTGTATTGGGTGGTAACCGTGAATCCGGGCTGGTCGGAAAGGAGGAAGACGGTGCGGGTGGCGACGGAGCCGTCCTTGAACTGACAACGGAGGACGGCGAAGTCGGACGTGGCCTCCACCACCTGGAAGACCTCTCCAAAGCCGCCGCCGCGGTATTCATCGGTGTTGTATTCCTCATAGCCGCCATTGTCGGGAGTGTAGCCTTTGTCGTTGTCGCCCACGACCCGCAGAATCTCATGGCCGCTGGCCTTGTGGACGGCCCGCCAGACGCGGCCGCCCAATGTCGGCAGCAGCTCCACAGTCATGAAAGGGGACTCCAGCGTGATGATGTCAAGAGCCTCCTTGTATCCGATGGCCTGTTTTTGGGCGAGCCATGCATTGAGTCTGGTGCCTTCGGCGACATGGGTGACCCCCGCCCGTTTGGCGATGCGGATGAAGTCCTCCAGATTCTTTCCATTGGACACACCATTGATTTTCAACGTGTTACCGCTACGGTGAAGCTGACTAGTCCCCAGCTGGAGGTTGGTGTAGAGCATGGGCAGGGAGGCCAGCTCCACCTGCTGAAGCAGGGTCGGGTCGTCCTTCACGGCATCCTTCGCCCTCGCGAGGCAGGCGTCAGCCTTTTGGCGCATGGCCGTGTCCGCAAGATAGTGCTCCGGCGGATCGTAGATGCCTACATGGAGGTCCTTGTCGCAGACGGTGTGGATGACGTCCAGATAGTCGCGGATGTGGACGCCGGCGGGGCCGTAGTAGGCCTCCGTGAAGTCCACGATGGCCTTTTTGTCGTCGGTGGAGGGGTCCCACAGCAGCTTGGCCAGCAAGTAGGAGCGCAGCTCGGCAAGCTCGCCGCCCTCGCCGAAAAAGTTCGCTTCTTCGTAAATACCTGTCACACCGTGATTTATGAAGAAATTGATGTTGGACTTGAGCACGCGGAGGTTGGGGAAGGGCTGGATGCAGTGGGCGTAGTTGATGACGTAGTCCCAGATGTGGAGGCGCCTGCAGATTTTGGACCAGCCGACGACATCCTCCACGAAGCTCTTGTTGGATGGACATTCGTCGAGAGGATGGGAGAAGCAGCATTCGATGCTGCAGAGGCGGACGCACACGTTGGGGGCCGGCTTCACGAATTTCGGCGGCTTGCGGGTGTAGGTGTAGGCCAGCGTGTCGATGATCTTGTCGGGGTACTGTTCCCGCACGGCGTCGGCGATGTGGTTGACGAAATGGAGCAGCGGGCCCGCCTGGCTGCCCTCCTTCTCGGCAAGGGCGCTGCATTCGGGGCAGGTGCAGTAGTTCTCACAGTCGTTCTGCGAGACGCTGAAGATGGTGGCCTCCGGATTGGAGCGGATCCATTGGAGGACCGTTTCCGTCGCGATGCGTTTCACGTCCGGATTGGTGAGGCAGAGCTGGGAGCCGTTGACCAGACGCTTTCCGTTGATTTCCGAAAAGTACTCCGGATGGTCCATCCCGTACTTCTCCGGCGGGATCAGCAGCTCGAAGGTGTGGACGAAGCCGCCGCCGTAGCTGATGTTGCCGCCCCATGCCTCGTCGGCCTGCGAATAGGGACCGTTGAGCTGATTGCGCACGCCAAAGGCTGTGGGGCGACAGACGGTATAGTCCGTGTCGCGGTACTCCAATGGAGGCACATAGACCTTGCGGAAGTCCCCCAAGTCGGCGCGACCACTGTTGGGGATCCGTTCGCAGTCCGCCATGAACCATTGGCAGCCCAGATACTCCTCCAAAAAGCGGTAGACGGCGTAGACGACACCGCGTTTGTTGCCGCCTAGCATGAGGTTGCCGTTGGCGCTTTCGATGTGGATGCCCTCCAGACCCAGTTTCGCGTAGTCCACGTCGAAGCCGTAGTCCGCCGCATTGGCGCTGCGGCCGATGAGCATGACGTGAGGCGGCAGCGGGGCGGTCTCGTTCACGATGGGAAGTTCAAGGCCCGTGACCGCGTGCAGATAGCGGCGAAGCTCTTTGGCGGCGTGCCGTTCCGAGGGAGTCGGCTCCTGCGGCAGGACGATGGCCGTGCCGTCGGCGGCGAGGGGAATGCCGCTGATGGTGACGACGCGGGAGCCCTTCTGGGCCAACAGCGTGTCATGGAGGGCCTTCGCGTTTTCCGTCAGGGTGTTCAGAAGCTCTTCGCCAACGGCCGCCTGCGGTTCCGTCAAGGTGCCTTTGGCGGCGTCAAGAGCCTGGATGGCCTCCTGTATTTCCACGGCGGAGGCGAAGGTGTCCGGCGAACCAAGATACCGCTGATACTGTTGGACGGCCTGCTGGACGTACTCCGCATCCCCTCCCTGACGGATAGCCGCGATGCAGACCATGGCGCCGTCGTGGAAGGAGAGGCCTTCGAAGAACTCCTGAAGCCGCTTTTCGCCATAGGCGAGGTCCAGGGCCCCGTGGCAGACCATGTCCGCCACGAGGAGGCTTTGGACGGCGGGGTCGGCCGTGGCCTTTTGGGCCAGCAGGCAGGCGATGTCCGCCCGCGCTTGGTCATGGGGCGTGGCGAGCCGCAGTTTGTCCATTTCGTCTAACCTGTTCTCCTTCAGCCAGTAACGGGAAAGCATCTCGCATTCGGACACAGTCAGGTCGGCGGCCGCCTTCTGCCTCAGCTGGCGGAGGTGCTCCTCTCCGGAGAGAATTTTGACAATTCTCAGGTCGTCGATGTAGGCGGTGACGGCCTCGTCTCCACTGGCTTTTCCGATGACCAGAGCGTTGAAGGTGACCGAGTTGTCCGGCACGCTGATGCGGGTGGCGACGGGAGTCCATTGGTCCGTGACGGGAACATCGACCCATGAAATGAAGCTCCATTCGAAGGAGTCCCACCCGTGGGCGTAAAGGGCCTGGACATAGCCGCTGCTGGCGGGGTCGCGGCGGACGAACGCCGTCGCCTCGTAGACAGCGAAGGGCTCCACGTCCAGCTGGCGCTGCTCATAGGTGTCCCGCACGTTCTTGCGGGCAATGGAGAAGCGGCCGGCCTTCGTGCCGCCGTGGGGATTGGCGACCGCCACCCCAAGCTCCTCAAAGCCGGAGTCAGGCCACAGGTTTTCTTCTTGTGCATAAGTCATTGATGCACAAAGAGTTATGAAAGACAAGACGCAAAATGCCATCAGCGGCCGATGAAAGATTGCAGAGAACATGGATTCCTTTCCTAATCCGCTATGGTGCAAGCATTGTCAAAGGACATCTATTCAGAACCCCATTAATGCCCCATCAGCGGCCGTAAATGAATTGCAATAAATGAATGCTAGAATGTAACCGTGAGAGGAGGCAAAAGTGGCGAAAATCGCGTCCGGAGGAGCGTTTGTAGCCCCTGTTTTTAGGACATGGGGCCGTTGCGAGGCCCCACGATGCCCTTCCTTGCGTCTGAGGGCCAACCCTGTGTATTAATACCTCCTTTGGCAAAAGGCCCAAAAACGGCCATTTCTGGCGATTTTGACAAAATTGCACTTTATTTCATTTTTCTTTCAGTGAGACAGGTGCTGCGGAAGGTCTGCCTTCCCCGCCGAATTCCACACTGTCTCGAACTGGCTATCGGAACTGCATGGAATAGACGTCGGCGTCGCGCATGCGGAACTCGATGGAGACGGGCTTGCCGGCGTTGGCCTTGACGGCCTCCGGATCATCGAAGACGACCTTGCGGTCCACGGTGTTGCCGAAGGTCTCGCAGGAGGCGAAGCGCTTTCCGGCGGCGTCGATGAGCGTCACGTAGAGATAGCCCATGGCGGATGTCTCGAAGTTGATGTACAGGTTTTCGCCCTCGTAGGTCAGGACCTTCGTGGTGGCGTAGGACTCCCGTGTGCCGGCGTGGAGGGAGGCGAAGCCGTCCATGCGGAGAGTGTAGCGGCTCAATTGGGCCGGCTCCTGCATCAAGTGGTTGGTGGGCACATACATGGACAACTCGTCAGGGCAGCCCGGATAGGTGTTTGGCGTGATGGCGAAGCCGCGGGAGGGATAGCAGTCGCCGTAGACCCAGTTGGAGCCGTTCTCCATTTCGGGGCGGAGGAAGGCGTCCCAGAAGCGGTGGAAGTCCTGCCCGTTGCGGGAGACGATGAAGGCGCAGTCCGTGATGACTAGCCCTGCCCGCGGCTCCATGTTCTTCATGCGCAGCTGCCGCGGCTCCTTGCCGCCCAGCTCCTCGAAGCTGCCGTTCCAGCTTGGCCGCTCGGTGTAGCGGGTGGGGAAGCCGATGTAGATGTGGGGGGCGCGGAAATAGGGGGAGATGAGGTTCGTGTACATTGGGATGTCCTCGCCGTCGTCGAAGGCCAGCAGCTTGGGGTCGGTCCAGGTCTTGAAGTCCTTTGACTCAATGTATAAAATGTCGCGGATATCGTCAAGAGGGCTCTTGATGCGGGGGTTGTTGGTGGCATGGACGCCGCGGATGTAGCCGCGGTAGCTGTTGATCGCCGGATCCCAGAAGATGACGTTGAGGGAGTCGAAGGCGCCATTGCTGGTGACGACGTCCCCTTCGGTGAAGTGGATGCCGTCCGGGCTGTTATGGCATCGGAGGCCGCCCTCTCCACAGCCGATGCCCTTGTAGCGGGCTTCGGGAGGGCATTCGGGGTTGTCGTCGCGAAAGACCATGAAATTGTCGATGTAGCCCGTGTGGTTGACATGTGGGGCCAGAACGATGTTGGTGTCCTTGATGTCGCCGAAGGGCATTCCCGTGACGGGTTTGGTCCAGTGGAGGCCGTCGGGGCTTTCCGCGTAGCAGGCCACGAGGTCGTGCATGGGCTTGTGGCCGGGGCCGTGGGGCGGAGTCTGCCAGCCGAGATAGTACAGGCGGTAGGTGCCCTTCTCGTTGGTGCCGTCGATGCCCTTGTAGGCGTCGTCGAAGAAGAGGTTGTGGTAGTTGCAGCAGCTGCCCTCCCACGGCGCGTCGTGGGTCAGGACGCTGCCGCGGTAGGTGGGATGGTGCAGCATCAGCTCGGCGCTGGTCATGCCCATGTCGAGAAGATAGGTGTCGAAGAAACACTCCCGCCGGCTGCCGATGGGCAGCACGGCCTGGGCCATCAGGGCCGTCGAGACCAGAAGAATGCAGGGGGAAAGTAGGTTCCTGTTCATGTTGCCTTTTAGGTACCTTTTATGTAAGTCATTGTGGAACAAGAAGATAGGTGTATTCCCCCCTTGGGTGATTAGCGGAACTGCATGGAATAGACGTCCGCGTCCCGCATACGGAACTCGATGGAGACAGGCTTGCCGGCATTGGCCTTGACGGCCTCTGGATCGTCGAAGACGACCTTGCGGTCCACGGTGTTGCCGAAGGTTTCGCAGGAGGCGAAGCGCTTGCCTGAGGCGTCGATGAGCGTCACGAAGAGGTAGCCCATGGAAGAGGTCTCGAAGTTGATGTACAGGTTTTCGCCCTCGTAGGTCAGAACCTTCGTGGTGGCATAGGATTCCCGTGCGCCGGCGTGGAGGGAGGCGAATCCGTCCATGCGGAGTGTGTAGCGGCTCAATTGAGCCGGCTCCTGCATCAAATGGTTGGTGGGCACATACATGGACAATTCATCAGGGCAGCCTGGATAGGTGTTTGGCGTGACGGTGAATCCGCGGGAGGGGTAGCAGTCCCCATAGACCCAGTTGGCGCCGTTTTCCATTTCGGGGCGGAGGAAGGCGTTCCAATAGCGGTGGAAGTCCTGTCCGTTGCGGGAGACGATGAAGGTGCAGTCCGTGATGGTCAGCCCTTCCCGAGGCTCCAGATTCTTCATGCGCAACTGCCGCAGCTCCTTGCCGCCCAACTCCTCAAAGCTGCCGTTCCAGCCCAGCCGCTCGATATAGCGGGTCGGGAAGCCGATGTAGATGTGAGGCGCGCGGAAATAGGGGGAGATGAGATTCGTGTACTGCGGAATGTCCTCGCCGTCGTCGAAGGTCAGCAGCTTGGGGTCGGACCAGGTTTTGAAATCCTTCGATTCAATGTAGGAGATGTCCCGGACGGGGCTTTTGATGCGGGGGTTGGTGGTGGCATGGAAGCCGCGGATATAGCCGCGGTAGCTGTTGATCGCAGGATCCCAGAAGATGACGTTGAGGGAGTCGAAGGCGCCCTTGTTGGTGATGACGTCCCCTTCGGTGAAGTGGATGCCGTCCGCGCTGTTATGGCAACGGAGACCGCCCTTGCCGACGCCGATGCCCTTGTAGCGGGCCTCGGGAGGGCAGGCGGGATTGTCATCGCGGAAGACCATGAAATTGTCGATGCCGCCGGTGTGGTTGACATCGGTCTTCAGGACGATGTTGGTCTCCTTGTGCTCGCCGAATTCGATGCCTGTGGTGGGTTTGATCCAATGGAGACCGTCGGGACTTTCCGCGTAGCAGGCCACGATGCCGTGCCACGGCTTATGGCCGGGGCCGTGGGGAGGGGCTTGCCAGCCGAGATAGTATAGGCGGTAGGTGCCCTTTTCGTTGGTGCCGTCGACGCCCTTGTAGGCGTCGTCGAAGAAGAGGTTGTGGTAGTTGCAGCCGCTGCCTTCCCACGGCGCGTCATGGACAAGGACGCTGCCCTGATAGACGGGATGATGCAGCAGCAGCTCGGCGTTGGTCATGCCCATGTCCAGAAGATAGGTGTCGAAGAAGCATTCCCGTCGGTTGCCGATGGGCAGCACCGCCTGAGCCATCAGAGCCGACGAGGCCAGCAGGATGCAGGGAAAAAGCAGATTTCGGTTCATGGCGTCTCCTTGAATTAATTTTATCTATAAATTATTGCAGTGCAATTAGATAGGAAAGTCGGCGCGGTTTTTGGGGGGAATTATCGGAACTGCATGGAATAGACGTCCGCGTCCCGCATGCGGAACTCGATGGTGACGGGCTTGCCGATGTTTGCCTTGACGGCCTCCGGATTGTCGAAGACCACCTTGCGGTCCAAGGTGTTGCCGAAGGTCTCGCAGGAGGCGAAGCGCTTGCCGGCGGCGTCGATGAGCGTCACGAAGAGATAGCCCATGGCGGAGGTCTCGAAGTTGATGTACAGGTTTTCCCCTTCGTATTTGAGGACTTTCGTGGTGGCGATGGCCTCTTTGGCGCCGGCGTGGATGGAGGCGAAGCCGTCCATGCGGATGGTGTAGCGGCTCAGCTGGGCGGGTGCGTCCATCCAATGGTTGGTGGGCGCGTACATGGACAGCTCTTCGGGGCAGCCCGGATAGGAGTTGGGGGTGATGGCGAATCCGCGGGCGGGATAGCAGTCGCCGTAGACCCAGTTCATGTTGTTCTCCATTTCAGGTCGCATGAAGGCATTCCAGAAGCGGTGGAAGTTCTGTCCATTGCGGGAGACGATGAAGGTGCAGTCCGTGATGGTCAGCCCAAAGCGGGGGTGGAGCTTCATGCGGTTTTGGCGGAACTGTTTGCCGCCGAGCTCCTCGAAGCTGCCGTTCCATCCGAAGCGCTCGATGTAGCGG
Source organism: Lentisphaeria bacterium (assembly GCA_016288215.1). Lineage (GTDB taxonomy): Bacteria > Verrucomicrobiota > Lentisphaeria > Oligosphaerales > Oligosphaeraceae > Tb-RUG-64. The sequence continues at coordinate 91,682 of JAEEYQ010000024.1, forward strand.
GAGGGAAAGCCGATGTAGATGTGAGGTGCGCGGAAATAGGGGGAGACCACGTTGGTGTACTGCGGGATGTCCTCGCCGTCGTCAAAGGACAGCAGTTTGGGGTTGGTCCAGGTCACGAAGTCTTTGGACTCGATGTAGGAGATGTCGCGGATGGGGTTCTTGATGCGGGGGTTGGAGGTGTTGTGGAAGCCGCGGATGTAACCGCGGTAGAGGCCGGCCACGGCGTCCCAGAAGACCACGTTCAGAGAGTCGAAGGCGCCTTTGTTGGTGATGACGTCCCCCTCGGTGAAGTGGATGCCGTCCGTGCTGTTATAGCAGCGGAGGCCGCCGGCGCCCGCGCCGATGCCCTTGTAGCGGGACTCGGGAGGGCAGGCGGGATTGTCGTCCCGGAAGACCATGAAATTGTCGATGTCGCCTTTGTGGTTGAAATTGGATTTCAGGACGATGTTGTTGTCCTTGTTGCCGTTGTATTCGATGTAGCCGAGGTTCGGCTTGATCCAGTTGATGCCGTCGGGGCTTTCCGCGTAGCAGGCCACGATGCCGTGACCCGGCATGGCGTTGGGGGCGCCGCTGTTGGTCTGCCAGCCGAGATAGTACAGGCGGTAGGTGCCCTTTTCGTTCTTTCCCTCGATGCCCTTGTAGGCGTCGTCGAAGAAGAGGTTATGGTAATTGCAGCCAGCGCCTTCCCATGGAGCGTCGTGGATCAGCACGGAACCCCGGTAGACAGGATGGTGCAGCAGCAGCTCGGCGCTGGTCATCCCCTTGTCCAGCAGATAGTTGTCAAAGAAGCATTCTCTTCGGTTGCCGATGGTCAGGACTTCTTGGGCCATGAGGGCGGACGAGGCCAGCAGAATGCAGGGAAGAAGCAGGCTCTTTTTCATGTTGACTCCTTGGTTGCCCTCCGCCCTGTCAGCGCATGGCAGCGGAGAGCTGTTCATATGAATAGTTATGAAAAAACGCAAATGCACCCTATAGAGGGTGCCAAATAGGACAGAGAGGGGCTGCACTTCCCTTTCAAAAGTGCAACCCCTTTGTATTACAAGGCTTAGCGGAAATTGACCACCACGGAGGCGGCCTGGTCGTAGAAGTAGACGCCGTTGGCGACCGTGTTCAATTCCATCTTTTTGGCGGCGGCGAGCAGGTCATTGCCGTTGCAGGAGGCCACATGGCCATCGGCGAACGCGATGTTGCAGCGTTCGTTGTGGACCATCTGGTACTGGTAGTTCTGGCCCGACGTCAGGCAGGCGTTGACCCACGGAGAGGCTTTCACTGCATAATAGGTGTCCCCGTAGAGAATGAAGCTGGCGGGATTCTTGAAGTTGTAGGACTCCAGATAAATGGTGCGCGGATTTTGAACTTCCTTGTTCACGGAGCTCTTGACTTCAAACCAGGCGACGCAGCCATAGGTGGCGCAGGGGTTCGTTGTGATGTCCTTGTAGGTGGTGTGGAGCGGGCAGGTGACGATGCGGGAGTCGGGCTCGATGTAGCCTGTCGTCATGAGAATGAAAGCCCAGGAGGCGTAGAACTCGCCGTTGGAGTAGACTTCGCCATTATAGACACGCGGGACGTTCATGTTTCGGATGATGCAGCCGGAGAAGTCGTCCGCATACAGAAGCATGGACTCCATGGAGCCGCGGACATTGGATGTGCAGTTGACGGCCATGGCCTTCTGTTTGGCTTTGGCCAGAGCCGGCAGCAGCATGCCTGCGAGAATGGCGATGATGGCGATGACGACGAGCAGTTCGATGAGCGTGAATTGTTTTTTCATGATTCAGTTCCTTTCAATTTTTGCATTCAAATTTTACCCCCCCGAATTTTTTACTCGGGGAACGACGAAAGGAGGCAAACCCAAAAGGCATATCATAATTATACAAATGTTTTAGGGGAAATGCAAGAGGACAAAAGGAAATTTGTGACGATTTTTGCGTTTTTTGTGATGCCTCCCCATTTGGTGTTAATCGAGTCATCGCCTTTCATGTCCTGGGCCCTGCATTTCGCGAGATGCACTAATGTTGCATTCTTTGCAATGTTGCAAGCTCCCAGATGGGCGTGGTTCCACCAAACAGGGGAATGCGGAAACGCGTTTAAATGGGCCTGGCAGGGGCATTATGCATTTTAGGTATTAATATACCTGAATAGGGAGACCATGCCATAAAACGCGCTCCAGTGGCCGTAACGGCCATTGTTCTGAAAAAACAAGGCAAAAATCGGCTTGCGGCGGCGAATTTTCGTCTTTGTCGTGAAACGGCCTCCACAGGGGCAAAATTTTCATGGATATTGCAAAAAATGCAATATGTTTCAGGGCTGCCGAGGGGAGAAATGGGATGGATGGGACAGATGTTTTGGGTTCCTTTTGTTCTGTTTGTCCTGCCCTGCAGCGGGGGTAGGTCGTCGCCGACTTGCTGACGCCGCTGTCTCGCTGGAGGTTTCAATATGTTGCATTATAGTATTGTCGATATATGACAATAGGCCGACAACGCCAAGGAGGCACGACATGGACGAGAAGCCCGCCATAAAACAGCTCACCACAGGGACTAACGACTTTCCCAAGCTCATTCTTGAAGGGGAGGGAAAGTACGTGGACAAGACGGCGCTGCTCTACGAGCTGGCCATACCCAAGACGGACGCGCAGTATTTCATCTCGCGGCCGCGGCGCTTTGGCAAGTCCTTGATGATCAGCACGTTTCAGGCGATGTTCGAGGGGCGGCGCGAGCTTTTCAAGGGCCTTGCCCTCGACACATTGCCATGGGAGTGCTGGGACGAGAGGCGGCGCCATCCCGTCTACAGCTTCACCATGTCCAGCGCCAACGGCACGACCTTCGACGAGTTCGAGACCTCGCTGGCGAAACTGACGCAATCGCTCTGCGAGCAGGTGACGTGTCCTTATGACGCCGCCATGGGCGTGGCGTCCAATTTCGAGGAGTTCATCAAGGCGGCCGCGGAGAAGTCGCCCACCGGCCAGATCGTGGTGCTCATCGACGAGTACGACGAGCCGGTGGCCAAGTTCCTGGACGACCTCCCCACGCTCCACCGCGCGCGGTCGGTCCTCCACGACTTCTACGAGAAGCTCAAGAGCAACTCCGAGAAGATCCGCTTCCTCATGATGACCGGCGTGACCAAGCTCACGAGGCTGTCGGTCTTCTCCGGCCTCAACCACCTCAAGGACCTCTCCATGGACCCCCGCTTCGCCACGCTGCTGGGCTACACCCGCGAGGAGCTGGACGGCGCGCTGCGGGAGAACGTGGAGGA
>JAEEYQ010000025.1 GCA_016288215.1 Lentisphaeria bacterium
CGGCGTCACTTTCGAGCCTGGATGCCGCAACAACTGGCACATCCACCATGCCAAGACTGGCGGTGGGCAGATTCTCATCGTCACCGCTGGAGAGGGCTACTACCAGGAGTGGGGGAAGCCTGCGCGGCGGATTGTGAAGGGCGACACGGTGAACATCCCCGCAGGGGTCAAGCACTGGCACGGCGCGGCCCCCGACTGCTGGTTTCAGCACATCGCACTGGAGGCGCCAGGTACGGAACAGACCAACGAATGGCTTGAAGCCGTCGATGACAAGGCCTATGCCGAGGCCACGAAATGAAATGGACAGATATTTGAGGCAATTCCAAAACTTTTTGCAATTGCCTCCTTTAAGAGCATAAAAAGAAACAACAAGGAGAACACACAATGCTGGGCAACTTCCAATATCACAATCCTACCAGGCTCCACTTCGGGGAGAACGCGCTTGACTTCCTCGCGGACGAGCTGAAGAACTATGGTCCGACCGTGCAACTTTCGTATGGCGGCGGCTCCGTCAAGAAGTACGGCATCTACGACAAGGTGATGGACATCCTCAAAAAAGCGGGCAAGACCGTCATCGACGACGGCGGCGTGATGCCGAACCCGACGCTCGACAGGATGCTTGAGGGCGCGGCGCGGGCGAAGGCCAACAACGTGGATCTCATTCTCGCCGTGGGCGGCGGCTCGACCATTGACTACGCGAAGGGCGTCAGCGTCTCGGCATGGTGCGACGAAGACCCGTGGGAGAAATACTACGTGCGCTTTGAAGAGCCGTCCTGCCGCATCATTCCCGTGGGAAGCGTCCTCACAATGGCGGGCACAGGCAGTGAGATGAACGGCGGCAGCGTCATTAGCAACCACAAGGCGAACCTCAAGGTCGGAAAGGTCTTCGGCCCAGACGTCTATCCGAAGTTCACCATCCTGAACCCGCGCTTCACCTTCACCGTCCCCAAGCGCCAGATGGTGGCGGGCATCTTCGACATCATGAGCCACATCCTCGAGCAGTACTTCAGCGGAGAAGACGACAACACCAGCGACTACATCGCCGAAGGCCTGATGCATTCGCTCATCCACTCCTCGCGCATTGCCGTGAAGAATCCCGAGGACTATGAGGCACGCTCCAATATCGTGTGGACAGCCACCTGGGCGCTGAACACCCTCATCGCCATGGGCAAAACGACAGACTGGGAGGTCCACATGCTCGGGCACGCCGTCGGAACGCTCACCGACGCAACGCACGGCATGACGCTCTCCGCCGTCTCACTGCCGTACTACCGTCTCATCCTGCCGTACGGCGTGAAGAAATTCGCGCGGTTTGCGACAAACGTCTGGGGAATTGCGGTAGACGACAAGTCCGATGAGCGGCTTGCCAACGAGGGACTTGCGGCGTTTGAGGCGTGGATGCGCGAAATCGGCGTCTCGATGAACATCACGGAACTCGGCGCGACAAAGGAGATGCTTCCCGCCATTGCAGACGCGACGTTCATTCTCGATGGTGGCTACAAGAAGCTCACACGCGAGGATGTGCTGGAAATCCTCCGCCAGAGCCTGTGATCCAAACAAATAGGAGAACACAACCATGAAAATGACATTGCTGACACTTGTTTCGGCACTAGCTACGCTGCTGCCGTTTTGCGGCTGCGCGAAGGGAAACACAACATTGAACACAGAAAAAGGAGTCACCACCATGAATGACAACAAGACACTCGTCGTCTGCTTCTCCGCCACAGGAACCACCAAGGGCGTCGCCCAGCGTCTCGCGGCGGCAATTGGCGCGGAATTCGTTGAAATCATCCCTGCTAAACCTTATACCGATGCTGACCTGAACTGGCGGGACAAGAAGAGCCGCAGCTCCGTTGAGATGGCCGACCGCAAGAGCCGTCCCGCCATCGCGAATGCTGTTCCCAACTTGGCGGACTACAAGACAGTGTTCGTGGGCTTTCCAATCTGGTGGTACCGTGAGCCATCCATCATCGACACCTTCGTCGAATCCAACGCCGAGACACTTGCAGGCAAGACCATCGTGCCGTTCGCCACATCTGGTGGCAGCGGCATGGGTGACTCGACTGCCAACCTGCAGGCGCTTGCGCCAAAGGCGAAGGTCACCGCAGGCCGTCGCTTCAACGCCTTCGTCGATGCCGACACACTCAAGGCCTGGGCGGCGGAAGTCGCGAAGTAAGCACTATTCAGGCTAATTACATTGAAACATTGCTTTTCATCTGTGAAGCGCATCATCGAGGCGCTGCTGTTCGTGGCGGTGCTGGCGCTTGGCTGGCGGTATCCGTATCTTGCGTTCTGCCTTTTGCTCAATGTTGCCGTGGGGCTGGTTGGCACCCTGCGATACGGCGGACGGCATGGCTGCGGCAACTTCTGCCCACGCGGCGCATTCTATTCGCTGCTTCCGGATACAGGGCGCAAAGTTCCCGCTGGGCTTCTGGCGCGCAAGGCGTCCATCGTGGTAATGGTGGTGATGTTTGCTGGACTGGCACTATGGCTTCATCCGTCATCGCTTCGCGCCTGGGGAATGCTTTTGTATATCATGATTGCCATTACCACCACAGTCGGACTCATTGGATGGCTGGTTTTCAACCGCTACTTCTGGTGTTCCGTCTGCCCGATGGGAAAGATATACAAGACAATGTGGCCGTTGAAGAGCGGCATCCGTGTCGCCGACACTTGCGTGAAATGCGGACTTTGCGCCAAAGCGTGCCCCTTCAGCTTCTTCCCGCCTGATGAGGCAAAGGGCGACTTGTTCCGCAATCCAGACTGCATTCACTGCCACCGTTGCATCGAACGCTGTCCCAGACATGCGCTGTCAATGGCCACATCCATAGAATTACAATAACACTTTGGAAACTGACAAGAGCTAGTAGTCATAGTTACGTCCCCATAGTGTCCAGAGTTCTTTGCGCTTCCGTACTCGTAGGAGAGCAACCACCTATTATATACCAAGGAGAATACTGTGACAATGAAGACAAACGAGATTCTCCATGAAATGAGTCATCAGAAGGAAAACCGTTTGGTTCTCTTGGACAGGAAGCCGTTTTTGCCATTTCCACCGAAGGAGATGGAGCGCATCAGCAGCACAGTACATTGCTTCTTCTTTGATTATCTTCTATAACTCAATTGTCGGCAGATTGTCAGATATCTCTTTCTCTTTAAACTCTTCAAGTGGTATGAACTCTATGTAGTCATAGAGCACTGCCTCGTCCTCGGCGATGTCACCGATGCAGTTGTAGAAGTATCCTGTAACCGATGGCGAGTACATATATACCTTAAATAAGTATACATACTGCCAGTCTCCACCTTTTAGTTCCCCTGCCTTCACATAACGTCCATTCTTTTCGTCTATCGGCAATCCAGCCCGCCATAGATGCAGCGAGAACAACTTCATATCTGCAGGATACTGTTTCATTAGCACTGGCTTGACGCGCATTCTCGCCACCATAACACTTTGGTTATCAACACTCTGCAATAGTTTATCCACATTCCACTGGACATGCCAGTCCAGCTTGCGCGTGTGTCTGGCGGCTGTTGGCATATAAGAGCCTGTGCCCTCCACCGACTTGCATGGCGGCACGACGTTCTTCTTCTTGTATATGACTGAGTTCTCACAATACACAGGGAAGCTCACGCCCTCCTTCACGTCGGCAAGCGAATCTTTCCATGACTCCACAAGATCATCGTGGACTTTCTGGTTCCTGTTACTGAAACTGAGTCCATGCTTGTCTATTAGTTCCAAACTGCGTTTCAGTCTCATCTCGTATGCATCGACGTTGTTCTTTCGGCAGACTTTGAGTTGCATTCTGTTGCAGGCAAGAATCTCTGCGGCGAGTTCATCGGTAGGTTCCTTTGCGTATGCAGCCTCAAGCAAAGCGTTCATTCGTGAATAATCCTCTAGCGTGAACATAAGTCCCTCGCCCTGCTTTCTTGTGCGGTAGAATGTTTGCCAGCGGTTGCGTTGAATCGCAACATACTCACGCATCTCATCAGCCGCTTTGCCGTAATATCCTGTGATGAAGTCCTCTACAAGCGCGTCAACTTTCCATTTTGGATTCCAAAGCTTCTGCATGAACACCCAATTCTTAAGCTGTTCAAGCGAATTGATGTAAAATTCGCAGTCCTCCGTGAAAACGCCCGTCACACCGTTGGCTGCCCAATAGTCGATGTTCTTCTCCTGCAAATCAAGGAACGGCATCATGTCAGGACTGTTGTTGTAGTCCCACACATAGACGCGTTTCGCAACTGCCGACCACCCTTTGAGTTCAGTCGTGATCTTCGACACGTCCTGCCATGGCGTGTTCATCAGGCTTCCAGCCCTTTCGCGAATAGGCGCATAGACGATGACCGTGTTTGGCGACGGCTTAATGTGTGTTGGCACTTTCTGCGTGTCAACGTATGCAAGAGTCGTTATGCGTATGTCTGGCACCTTCTCGGCAAGCCTTTCGGAAACGCGATTGGCAAGCAACAGCGCCGCGCCTGGAACCCCATCCTTGACCGCCTCGCAGTCAGGGCACTTGCATTCCACCATTGTATTGTCGTTCTGCGAGACAGCGTAGATGCGGCTGGCAGGCTGTTGTTCAATCGCTTTTTCGAGCGTATTGACGATTGTGTCCGCGACGCCTTGACTAGTGTAGCAAAGTTGTCCTCTGTTCTGTGTCGATGGTTCACGTTTGCCGCCGTGCATCGGAAAGTATTCTGGATGGTTCTTGAAGTATTTGTCGGCGGGAATCAGTTTGTCGTATGTATGCACAAAGTAGTCAACGTTGGAGAAGCCGCCGCCCATGTAGTCTGGAACAGATTTGAAATAGGAGAGTGCCTGTACGCGATTGAATGCATTGAAGGCATGCATTCCGCAGAACTGTCCACACATCGGTTCACGAATTTCAAAGACAGGCGCATACTCTCTTGGAGTCACCGTTAAGGTGTCAACCTGGAAAAGAGGAACCCTGATTCTGTCGTCAGGAGTGTAGAACCTGAAGCCCCAATCCTCTTGAAGAAGCGCGAGGACAGCGTAATATGAGCCGCTCCTGCTGCCTTGTAAATACAGATTGCCATTCTTGACGGCAATCTTATATCCCTGCAATTCAGGATGTTTCGTGATTCCAGCCGCTTTTGCCTGCACCGTGTCTCCCAACGAGATAAATGGAGAGTCAATCCTCTCATTATCACTGACAATGGCAAAATCACTACCGAAGGCAGTCTTCAGCGCTTCCGAAAGAATGCTCGCGGCATACTTATCTTGATCATCGGCATTCTCAGAAATCACAATTTTAAATTGAGTCAAATGGTTGAGCAGAATTGCCTCTCCTGTCGGTTTCATCGCATTTATTGAATGTATGTTACCAGCATGTTTGAAGAGATTTAGTTCGCTGTCATGCCGTTTTGGGTCAACCGGTGCAAAAGAAATCTCATCAAACCATGAGGTTCCCTCCTTGTCGTCTCCCGAATTGCCAGCCATCAACATTATATTAGCGCTTCTGGCATGCTTTGGCGTCCGTATCCGCTGAGTATATTGGGTCCAGTCTTGATTTTTCACTGGAATCCCTGGCACAGGAAAGGAATCTGGTATGAGGACATTGGACGGTGTTCCCCACGTGATTTTGACATGGGTGGCGTTGGCGTCCTTCAGTTTTATCCAGACGGTTAAGTCGTATTCCGCGTCTGGCACAACCTCCACCCGACGGACGAAACTTGTCCATTGGCTCTCAGAAACCACCTTCAGAGAATTGTTGTTGCCGTCCTCTGACGGAACGGAAGTCGTTGAGTCGATGACAGCGCTCTCAGGCAACTCCCAGTCGCTCTTCCCATCGGCAAACCCTCCATTTATGATCAGATTGCCTGCCACCGCTGACAACCCTGCGCACAAAAACAACAATGCCTTCTTCATTCCACCACTGTCCTACGAAAACACGAACTGACTGAACTAACTACATTACAATACCCTCTTATCTCGGCTATGCAAGTTCATTGTGAGATTTGGGATCTGGGAGACGGGTTTATCCTATAAACACCAATGACTTAACCCACCTGGCCACCATTTTTGCAGACAAGAGGACAACTATCCTGTAGTCATTTCCTCTGAAACTTTTGACGGAGACGTTTGGCAGAACGGCATTGCAATATTATCTTAATCATAGGGCAAGAATCTCACATGGGGTGGGATTCTGAAGCACTGCTTTGCATTTTTTATCAAGAGGGCTATCACTGTTTTTCAGTAGGACAAAGGAGACGTGACAATGATCAGAAGATGTTTCCTGCTTTTTATCTGTATTACGATGGGTTTAGCGTTTATCTGCGAAGCATATGTGCCTGACAGTAATTTCGAAATTCATGGCACTAGAGCAGAAACAATCATCATTAAGTACAAAGGAAATGCAGCGAATGTGATAATTCAACCCAAAATTTATGGAAGAAGAGTCACGACTATCGGAGATTTCGCTTTTAGTGAATGCAAGGGACTGAAAAGCATAACCCTCCCGGAAGGGGTTTCGGTCATTGGTGATTCCGCTTTTTATCGCTGCACGGATCTGACAAGCATAACAATTCCAAACAGCGTCAAGGAAATCGGAGATGCCGCTTTTTTATCCTGCACTGAACTGACAAGCATTGCCCTCCCAGAAGGCATCGATAAAATTCACAAAAAATGCTTTAAAGACTGTACAGGACTGAAAAGCATCACCATCCCAAAGAGTGTTAAGGAAATCGAGAATTTCGCTTTTGATGGCTGCTCTGGGCTGACAAACATAATCATTCCGGAAGGCGTCACGAAAATCGGCAATGAAAGCTTTAAGGAATGCACGGGACTGAAAAGCATCACCATCCCAAATAGTGTCACGGAAATCGGAAGATTGGCCTTTGATCACTGCACAGGACTGAAAAACATCACCATCCCAAAGAGTGTCACAGAAATTGAAGATTCCGCTTTCAGTCAGTGCACGGGATTGAGAAGCATCACCATCCCTGAAGGAGTCACAATCATCAAAAGTTTCGCTTTTGACAGTTGCTCTGCGCTGAAAAGCGTCTCCATCCCAAAGAGTGTCACGGAAATCGTAAGTTTTGCTTTTTCTGGCACAGGATTGATTAACGTCACCATCCCGGAAGGCGTCACAGTCATCGGAGAAAAATGCTTTAAGGACTGCATTAACCTGAAAAACATCTCCATCCCAAACAGCGTCACGGAAATCGGAGATTCTGCATTTCTGTTCTGCCAGGGGCTGACAAGCATCACCCTCCCAAAAAACATCACAAAAATCGAAGATTGCACATTTTGTCGTTGCCATGGACTGACAGACATCGTCATTCCAAACAGTGTCACAGAAATCGGAGATTCCGCTTTCTTTCGCTGCACGGGATTGACAAACATCACCATCCCCGAAAATGTCACGAAAATCGGTAAAAATGCTTTTGGTCGTTGCACAGCATTGGTAAGCATCACCATCCCCGAAGAGGCTTCAGTCGATCGGACGGCTTTTGAAGGTTGCATTGCACTGAAAAACATTATACGCAAAAACGTCAAGAATTAAAGTTGGCCATCCCCCGAATTCAATTCAGCAGGAGAATTTGAGTCATATAGCATTGGAATGCAAGGAGTTAGCATTGCGCATTCGTATACAAAGGCCTTAACGAAATCCATTAGTGACCCCAGGTTAAACGAACGCTTAATCTGGGGTCACTGACATTCACCCTGTTACATGCACATGATCGCTGATGTGACATTCTGAAAACAGAAGTCATAAGACATACGGCAACAGGGATTTAAACGTGCTTGACCTCGTGAAACAAAAGCATGGAACCATGACAATGGACAACAATGAACAGAAAATATGGAAGAGCCTGTTTGAGGCCGCAAGGGCGGTTCAGGGCAGCCATCGCCTATCGGACTATGTGACAGCCGGCGAGGTGGCTGCCGCCGTGGAATCCTCAACAGGAAAAATCTACACGGGAGTATGCGTGGACACAGCCTGCACGCTGGGCATCTGCGCGGAACGAAATGCCATCTTCAACATGCTGACCCACGGCGAACACAAAATCCGCCGCGTCCTTGCAATCATGCCCAACGGCAAGAACGGCGCGCCGTGCGGGGCATGCAGGGAACTAATGGTGCAACTAATGCCAAAGGACTATGGGATGATTGAAATCATGCTTGACCTTGAGTCCATGAAAACCATGCGGATGGCTGAACTGACTCCCGAATGGTGGATAAAATGAGCACCACAGCAGAGACCATCGTCTATGCATTGAAGGGCGTCTTGAAATACTCCAAGGATGGACATTTTGTGGATCTTCCTGATGACTGGGAATTTGTGCCTTCGGGAGACCCTGCGCTAACACGTCGCCTCAAAGCTGTCGTTACCGACTATTGGGTGGTAAAGCGAAAACTCGGCCGAAAGGAGTTTGGTGTCGGACTCTGCATCCCCATGGGACTTTCGGCAGACATTGCGAAACAACTCAAATCCGAACGCGAGACCCCTGAATATCAGAGGAAACTGGAAGCAGACCGCAGACGACGCGAAAAGAAACAAGAGGAGTACAAGGAGGATTTTGAAAAGGCCATTCTTGACTTTCTCTGCTTCCACGAGCGGTATGGCGAACTGGCCGCGCGGCTTGCGAAGACGGTTACGGCATTCACCATACCTGTCGGCAGCGGCACAGTCGCCCGCACACAACGCATTCCCATCGAACAGCGGGCTCGTGCAGCGGTCATTGCGTGGATGCGACACAACACCACCGACTACGACCACCGTTGCATCCCGCATGTCAAGGGAAAACGGCGCGAAGTGCGGCGTGACCTTGCACAGGCATCACTTGCCCTATTGACAGATTACCGCAGAGGAAACGATGTCCCTGACAACTGTCCTCTGAAACAAGCGCTCAATAAGATGGAACAACACAAGACAGGTAGTATCAACCATTTCAAAGAGAATTGAATGACCATGACGAATTTAGAGAAAATGAAGGCAGGGTGGGAACATAGTAGCGAGCAGATTGCCATCTCACATGGCGATGTCCCTTTCAACGACAGAAAATCCCAAATGAACCCGCGAAAAGCCCTCAGAGGACTGGTCGCAGGTCTACTCTTGCCGTGTCTGCTTACCACATGCCTTGCGCTCTCTGGCTGCGTTCATCGCATGGATTCGGGTTGGCGCGAATACAAGGTGTTCTGCGGCATGTCATTCAAGAACGGCGAGGTTACCGACGCAGACTGGCAGGATTTCTGCGATGAGCACGTTACCACCGCATTCCCTGATGGCTACACATCCTTTGAGGCGACAGGCTATTGGAAAGGCAGCGCCACAACCACCACACGAGAGAACTCCCGTGTACTACTCATCATCGCGCCTGCCGATGCCAAGGACAAGGTTATGGCCATCGCCAGACAATACCATGAGCAGTTTCAGCAGGAGGCCGTGCTGGTCATGACCTCAACTGGAGAGGCTCTGTTCGTGGAAGACGGGCCATGAACTGCACCCTCTGCAACTGTGCATTCAGCTTGAAGACAATGTCTCGCAGGCCTATGGCATCAGTGGTAATGGAAAACTGACAATTGTAAATTAAGAGAAACCCTGATTAAAAATCCTTGTCTCAATTCCCCTAAAAATGAAGAAGCCTGACCCAAACGCCATCCACCCCATTGTCGGATATGACAAGGAAATCTATGCCAAGCCGACAATTCGGAATCCCAACATTGTCGTGGGGGATTTCACCTATATCGCCGATTCAGAGTTTGAAAGCCATGTAACGCATCATTATGAATGGTTGGGCGACAAACTCATCATCGGCAAGTTCTGTCAAATTGCTGCGGGAGTCGAGTTTGTGATGAATGGCGCAAATCATCAGATGAATTCACTTTCAACCTTCCCTTTTTACACGCTAGAAGGTTGGGAGATGAAACCACCAGCTTTGGAACTCCTTCCATTCAAGGGAGATACCATCATTGGAAACGATGTCTGGATTGGACAAAATGCAGTCATTCTCCCTGGTGTGCACATTGGGGACGGAGCAATCATCGGAGCAAATAGCGTGGTCGGCAGCAATGTCGCACCATATACCATTGTCGTTGGAAATCCAGCCCGGACACTTCGCAAGAGATTTGATGACGAGTTGATTGAACTGATGCTGCGGTTCAAATGGTGGGACAGGAGCATAGAAGAAATCAACCACTTGATACCGCTATTGACAAACAGTGACTTGAAGAAGGCCAAGACACAATTGGAACGTATACTTGCACAGTAAAACAATAACGGGTTGCAATCTCAACACGTACCGATTTTGATCCGTCGATAGTTCGTCTGAAGGAGTCTGCTTCAGTTGACCGCACAGGAGTCAATCCAGATAGACGTCATTTCCCAAAGTACTCCTTTTCTTCCCGTAGGATGATGGCATCCTCCCAATCGATGCCAAAGTGAATCCAGGGGCGACCTTCGCGGAGGAGCGTCTTCACTTCGTCGAAGTACATGTCGAAGCGGTCATGGACAAAAAGTCGCGTATCACGATGGTTGTGGATCCAGTCAAGAAGGGTCTGTGCATCAGATTCCGTCGCCTTGTGCTGTTGGTTCAGATCGAAGAATGCCTTGAACATGCACATGAACTCCATCCAAAGGGCAATTTCTTTGCGGAGGGCGTCACTGGGCTGGAGGGCGAGAAGGTCTTTCGCCTTGGTATACAGGCACTTGTAGTCCTCCAGTTTTGTGCGTGAAAACAGAGAGCGGGGATACGGAATATGGCATTTGCCAACGGACAAGACGACCTTCTTGACGGCGCGGTAGAACGCCCGCGCCACCTCCGCGTCCTTGCCGAACAGCCGCACGAACATGTCGGTGATGGTGGACTCCTCGTCAGCGCCACGCGCCGCACGGGCCATCAGGTAGTAGTTCATGCCATACACCGTCCAATGCGAGACATGAAACTGCGTGTTGACGCCATCGACGCCATGCGCCACATACCAACGCATTTCGCGAAACATCTCATGGAAATGGACCATCGGCAACGACAGATAGAAATTGACGCCCATGTAGTACTCGTAGACGTAGATTTCACCGCCGTGCTTGACGCCGCTCCAGGCGAGCAGATCAGCGGCGTAATGAGAGTTAATGGGGCAGTCGGCATCATCGAGCGCATGGTTGATGCAATGCCAATAGGGCGCCATGTGGACCGCCATGCCAGGCTCGAGCGTCATGCCCTTAGATGGCCGACAATAGTTGACGTAGGAAGTGAATGTCAGTTTCAGAGAGGGACGAGCCGCATGGAGGCGAGCGGCAATGTCGCGCACAAGATCATGATAGATTCTGTCGGCCTTGTAGACATGGGTCGAGACGCTGTAGAGATCGCCCTTGCAGTTTCTGTCGTAGAATTTGGAGCATTCAGGGCATTCACACCAGCCGAAACCATCATTTGGGGTCAGGGAAATCGTATGGATTTCTGGGTGTTCGTCGCCATATTCAAGCATCCGCCGGACGATTTCCGCACGAAGTTCAGGGTTGGTCGTGCAGAGCTGTTCGCTAAGGAGCAGTTCGGCATTGCCACTCGGGCTGATGCGTTTGCCATCAATCATGGCGAAGAAATCCGGATGTGGAGCGGCGTATTTCGAACCAGGGATCCAATAGTTGAAATTATGGTGGCCGCTTTCAATTTCGATGCCGCGGATACGGGCGTACTCCTTCATCTCATCGGAAAGGTGGTCATAGTATTTCATCCAGACAAGGAGATAGTTCAAGGCGTTCTTCGCCATCCAGTCGAAGATGATGGCGGTGTCGTCTCCGAAGGGGAACTCCTGAATGAAACCGCGAATCTTTAGAAGAGGCCTGCGCGCGGGAAGCAAGACCCCGTTTTGCTTCGGCAACTCCTTCATAACACGCTCAGGCGCGAAAATGTCCCTGCCCGGCTCGAAGAACGTATAGCCTCCATAAGTTTCCGCGCAGGCATAGACGCCGTAGAGCAATTCAACGTCATTTGGCGCGGCGATGACGAGCCGGCCAGCCATGGCACGCACCTCATAGGAGGGCAGCGAGGTGTCCATGATAAAATCCGCTTCAACGCCGTATTTGGCGCATTCGCGTTTGGCCAGCGTTAACGTCGTTTCCCTAGACATCAATTACCCTATGCATAACTCATCAAATGGACTCCCTCACGGACTGATGCCATCCCCATGGATTATCCCCTGCCGTCTACTTGCCGTAGACCTCGATTTCCGTGTAGTGATTCATGTCATCGCTGGTGCTGCCGCAGCTGTAGAAGCGGATATAGCGGGCCTCCGTGCCCTTCAGCGGAATCTGGCGGCCTTCGTAGGTCTCGATGTAGTCCTTGTCCTTGCCGACGCCTTTCTTCGACGAATTGTCGTGGTCATTGTTGAAGAGGGTCTTGACGTTGGAGATGAAATCCGGGTCATCGGCTGTCTGCACGATGATGTCACGGTAGACTCGTGCCTGAGAATGGTAGTGCCAAATGACCGCCGCAAACAGCTTGGCCTTCTTGCCCAAATCAATCTGAACCCATTGAGTGCCAGGCCCCAGCTCCACATAGCTGCCTTCCACGCCTTCCTTGTCGCCATCGGTGATGCATTCCAGCTCGCCGACCACGGGTTCCATGTCCGAACTGGTCACTTCCTTTCCGGCGGCCAGGTTCTTCACGTCCTTCGGCACGATCAGCAAAGGGCGCTTCTGGCCCGGCTTCAGCATGGGCTCCAGATTCGGGGTCTTCAGCTCCTTCGGCGTTCCCGTGAACAGCGGACGTGGCAGTTTCGGCTTCAGAAACATTTCGTTCTCTGTCGGCTGTTTGGGCTTTTCCACCGCATCATCCGGCTTTTGAGCCACTGGCACCTCCTGTGCCCACAGCAATCCCGCCACCATCATTCCAACCATTACCGTCTGCAGCTTTTTCATGCTATTCCCCTTTTCTTTCTCATAACTCATAAATATTGTTATATAAATGATTTATATAAATTATTAGTTTCAAGATCCGTTTACGGAACCCTGTTGACCACTCCATCGTCAACGGCCATATACGCCGATTTCCACGAAGCGTGTGTCATCTCCCGCCTCATCGCCGTTCGTGTAGACCCGCACATAGCGGGCTCTAGTGCCCGACATCCGATCCTCCGATCGCGCATCCACCAACTCGCCCCACCACGCCGCGCGGTATGGCGGATCCTCGCCTTTGCCAAAGCCCGCGCTGTTGTCGTAGTCGTTGTTGAACAGCGTAATGACGTCATTCTCAAAATCTTTGTCATCAGAGACTTGCACAATCACATCCTTGTAGACAATCGGGTTCTTGTAGTAATGCCATACGCAGATGCAGAAGATTTCCATGGTCTCCTCCAGGTCAATCTGAACCCACTGCAGCTCGCCGGGGAACATCTCCACATAGTCGTCCTCATTGCTAAACTTCTTGCCATCCGTAATTTGGGACAAACTACCCCGCATGGGCTCCTCATCCTCCAAAATACTGGTCACTGGCTTGTTCAGCGAAATGATGTGGACGCCTTCCGGCACCATGAAATCCGGTCGTTTCGTCTTGTCCTCCCGCAGTCCCGGCGGCGGCTTGAAGCCCTTCGGATAGCCGGGAGTCGCCCGCGTGACCGCATCGGGACCCACGTCCAGATTCAGGGGAGAGATCTTGGCACCACCACTTAAATAACGGTGTATCATGGTGTTGATGCTTTGACTCAACGCGAACATGGTCTGCGAGGCTCCCGTGACCGCCGCCACCTCGTTGGGGGCGGACACTTTGGCGCTGATACCGATGCCCGGCTGTCCATTGACCACCATGGGCAGATCGTCGAACTGGCTGAGCCATTCCAACGTGCCCACTCGGCCACCAAGGCCCGGGGTCTCATTCTGCTCATAGACGCGAAGGCGCTTGATGTGCTGGCGGTCTGGCGCAAAGGCCAGAATCCCCTTGATGGTGCCATAACGGCCCTGCCCTTCGAGCTCCACCAGCGTGGCCACCAGTTGGCCGTCGTCCCCCTTCGCACGGAACAGCTCCATCTCTCCCTCCTTCGCCGCCTCAATGCGTTTGGCGAACAGCTCCATGACGGTCTCCCGCGCCGTCGTCGGCTCGCACAGACCGGCCGCGTCCACCATGGCGTGAATACGTGCATAGCTGCGATTGGCCTCAATCCGCTCCTGCCACGCCACATGGGCCGCCGCCAGAAGCAGGGCCGAAACGCCGCAGAGCACTACCGTATATAGAATAATGTATAGAGGATGCTCTTTCATGGCTCCTCCTTTGACTCGCATTTGGCGCGAAACAGCATATCCAGCGTCGGCGCAAAGATGTTGGCGATCAGCAATGCTGAAAGGAAGGCATCCACATACATGGAATAGCAGCGCATCAAGATGGACAACGCTCCTGCGATGAGCCCAAAGATCAGTTTCGCCCAACCCCTTTCCGGCGCACCCGCAGGATCCACACTCAACAGGCAGGCGATTACCATCCAGCCATTGGCATTGAATAGCTGGCGCAGGTCGCCATCAAATGGAAGTGCCTCCACGGGAACAACATATGATGCAACGCCATAGGCTGCCGCTCCAATGCCCAGATAAATCCATCCGTTTGAGGGCCGCTGCAGCAGCTGCATCGCCGCGCAAATCAGCAGAAGCACCGCCGCACCCTGCCAGACCTTGCCGTCCACGCCCACCAAATTGCCGAAGCAGACTCCCGAACTGGCGACTGGATAGCTATATAGAATAAAGGCCTTCGCCACAAGAACCGGATTGAACAGACAATGGCGCGGCCCACCGAAGACCTCTTTACCGAAGATCGCTCCAAACGCCCCGCCAAGTGCCGCCATCCAGAGGGGAAGCGTCGCCGGCAGCAACAATGACAGAAGCAGCCCATGGATGAACGCGCCACCCGTGATGGGCTTCCGCCGAATCTCGCTGAATATCCATTCCACAAGGACGCCTGCCAAAGCGGCGGTCGCCGCCACGGCCAAAATCCGAACATCTTGCACGGCAGATGCATAGCCAAGGCACAGCAGTGCGCCAAGCCCCGCCGTCGCCAGATAGCGGCCCTCCGCGTCAACCTCCCCCTCCAGCCGCCAGATTCCCGACAGCCGACGGAAAAGCGCCGCCACGTCATTCCATTGACTAATCTCAAATCGCATTATCACCTATGTCACCTGTTTCCAAATCCACTCAAGGAAGCCAGCTTCATCGCACCACAGCGGCTAGAACTCGTCCGCAAAGATGTCTTTATCATCTAACTCCTTGCCTAGCAATATATCACGCGCAGACGAAAGCATTTGAGGAGGACCACAGAGAAACGCCTGCCGCTTCACTCCTGGTTGCAGATGTCGTTCCGCTGCCAAATGGATGAAACCCGTCTCGCCATTCCAGCCGGGACTCTTCTCCGGCTCAGACAGCGCATACACCACATGCAGATTCGGCATGCGCTTCCGAAGTGCCTCAAACTCCTTCTGATAAAGCAGTTGCTCCTCTGTCCGCGCCCCAAAGAACAGCCAGCAGGACCGTTCCGGCTCCACTTCCGCAAGATGTCGAATCAACGATCGCATGGGAGCCATGCCAACGCCACCGCCGATGCAAACCAATTCTGTGTCGCCCGCCGTCAGCTCAAATTCGCCATACGGGCCCGTAAATTCCGCTTCATCACCAACTTGCAGCTTATGCATATAGCCGGAGCCAAGGCCGCCGGGAATTCGCCGCACCAACAGCTCCAGCTCCTCTGGATGGGATGGCGTCGACGCAATCGAATAGGCGCGAAACACGCTCCCCCCTTTTGCGGGAACCGAAACCTGCACGTATTGGCCCGCGCGGAACTCCAGTTGCCCGCCGTCGCACAGGGTGAAATGCAGCTCGCGGATGTCCGCCGTCACAAGAGTCGCGGAGGACAGCACGGCGCGGAAGCGCTTCACATTCAGGTACTCCGGCTTCACCTCCAGCTCGATGTCATTGCGGATCTTCACTTGGCAGGCCAGGCGGGTCTGTTTGGCCTGCTCGTCACCCGTCAGATATGGCAACTCCGTGGGAAGCAGCGGTCCCCCGCCAGACAGCACGCGGACTTTGCAGTAGCCACAGGTCCCCTGTCCTCCGCAGGCGGATGGAATGAAAATCTGATTGTCGTAGAGCGTGTCCAGCAGCTTGCCGCCGCCTTTGACCTTCAGCGGCTCCCGTCCGTTTATCGTCACATTGCAAGTGCCGTAGTTGCAGAGAAATCTGCCTGCAAGCAACAACAGCAGCACAAGTCCAGCCCCCAAAAGGACCATCACCGCGACGGCTTGAATGTACACCATCATCGCTCAGCCCTCCGCCATTCCCGTGAAACCCATGAACGCCATGGCGATAAGTCCCGTGATGATGACGGCGATTCCCACGCCGCGCAGTGGTTTCGGAATGTCCGCTCCCTCCAGTTTCTTTCGGATGCCCGCCATAAGGCAGATGGCCAGCCAGTAACCGCCGCCGGAACCCAACGCAAAGGCGGAGGTCTGCCAGAAGCTATATTTCAGCCCCTGCTCAATCATGAACAAGTTGACGCCCAGAATTGCGCAGTTGACCGTGATCAGTGGCAGGAAGATGCCGAAGCTGAAATAGAGGGCAGGAAGGAAGCGTTCCAAGATCATTTCAAGAAGCTGCACGAAGCCGGCGATGACCAGAATGAACACCAAAAAGCTTAAAAAGGTCAGATCGGTCTCTGGAAAGAAGCGGGAGCCGACCATGAGGACGCCACTGTAGACTAGATAGTTCAGCAATGCGGTGCAGACAGTCACCGCCGTCACGGCGGCCCCCATGCCGAAGGCCGTCTTCATGTTTCGCGAAATGGCGATAAAGGAGCACATGCCCAAGAACTTCGCCAACAAGATGTTGTTGGCGAACATGGAGGCGAGGAAAATCATGATGAAGGAATTCGTTCCCATCAGTCCGCCCTTTCCTCTTTAGCAGGCGCGATGCCGCGGATGATCCAGATGACAATGCCCAAAGTGATGAAGGCCCCCGGAGCCGTCCTCATGAACATGGCCGGCTCAAACCAATCTGGCATCAGCCGATGTCCCATGAGACAGCCCGCCCCCGTAAACTCGCGAATGACTGAAATGCACAGCAACACCAGCGCATAGCCCGCGCCGTTGGCCAAGCCGTCCATAAAGGAGAGCCACGGCCCATGCCGCAGCGCAAAGCCCTCCGTCCGACCAAGAACGATGCAATTGGTGATGATTAGCCCCACATAGGGCCCCAACGCCTTGCTGACGCCGTAGTGATAGGCCTGCAAATACAGGTTCACCAAAATCACAAATACCGAAATGACCATCATTTGCACCATCAGACGAACCGTGTGGGGAATGGTGTGGCGCAAAGCGGAGACCATCAGGCAGCTTAGCCCCGTCACAATCATCAGCGAGGCCCCCATGACCAGTGTGGTGGTGATCGTTCCCGTCACCGCCAATGCCGAGCAGATGCCCAGCACTAGCACCAACACGGGATTGTTCGCGCCGATGCCCGCCTTCAGGACGCTCGCCACGCTCTCGTTGGATTGACTACTGTTCATTGTGCTATCTTCCTCTATTGTCACGGGAGACGCCAACGGCCCCGCCGACTAGTTCCTGTCAAAGGTAATGCGTGGATCGATCATCACATAGCAGAAATCGGAAAGGACATTGCCCAAAAGCCCGAGAATGGACGTCAACGACAACACGCCCATGAACACAGGATAGTCCCTGCCCACAATGGCCTCCATACTGAGGCTCCCCATGCCGGGGATCTCGAAGACCCTTTCAATGATAACGGAGCCGGCGAACATCAGCGTCAGCACGCCCCCGAAACCTGTCGCGATGGGAATGAGCGCATTGCGCAGCACATGGCACACGAGAACCCGCAGCGTCCCCGCCCCCTTCGCGACCACCGTGCGCACATAGTCGCTGTTGATCTGCTCCAGCAGCGAATTCTTCATCAGCAGCGTCAGCACCGCAAAGCTGCCGATCATGTAGCACAAGACTGGAAGGAACATATGACGAACCAAATCCACAAATTTCGCCCAACCTCCCATCACCGCAAAGTCCTGTGAATGGAACCCTGTGGAGGGCAAGATATTCCACATTCCTTCCACCGTGCCGCAGAACAGCATCTTCAGCAACATGCCAAAGGCGAAGGCAGGCATCGCATAGCCGATGAACACGATGACGCTGGATACCAAATCAAAGGCTGTCCCGTGCTTCAGCGCCTTCGCCATGCCCAAGGGGATGCACACCATGTATGTCAGCAGAAATCCCGTCAGTCCAAAGACTAAGGACACAGGGAACCGTTCGCGGATTAGCTGCCATGCGGTCTTGTTGGGGAATTTGTAGGATTCCATCCGCATACCAAGCCGCTTGACGAAAAGCCAGTCCGCATAACGGACCAAAAAGGGGCGGTCAAAGCCGAAATGCTTCCGCAACGCCTCCCGCTGCTCGGGGGAGACCGCCTGCGCGGCCTCCGTCGCGTCCCCGCCAGTCTCACCTCCAGCGCCACCTCCACGCATGCGCATCAGCGCCTGCTCCACGGGGCCGCCAGGGACGAACTGAATCACCGTGAAGCATAGAAAGGTGATGCCAAGAAAGGTGGGAAAGACCAGAAGGAGCCGTCGAATGAAATAGTCATAACGATTCATGGCCATCCTCCAAACTCCGCCGTCCCGCCAAAAGCTGCCGTAGGCATTCAAAGACCACAACAGCGCCACAGTTCCCCACATTGATGGAGTTCTTCCGCCCCAAGGCCGGCAGGCAGACAAATTCATCGCAAAGCGCCAATGCGCCTTTGCATATTCCAAGTGCCTCATTGCCAAGAACTAACACAGACGGAAACACAAATTTCGTATCCCAGTAGGCTTTCGCCCCCTCAACTGTCTCCACGCCGTAGATGCGATAACCCTCCGCTTTCAACGATACTATTGCATCCTCCGTACGCTCCACGACGCTGCAGGGAACCAGTTCATCGCAGCCTCGTGCGGTCTTCGCCAGCTTTTCATGGGGCGGCGCCGCCGTATAACCGCATGCGATGATTCGAGAGACACGGGTGGCCTCAGCAATTCGAAACAGGTTTCCCACATTATAGGCGCTCCGCAGATGATCCAGAACCAAAACCAGCGGCATGGTTCCCGAATCCTCCGGCTCAAGCCGGTCTGTCTGTCGCACCGTAATGTCCATATCTCACCGCGTCGGCGTCCTTCTCGGCCGGTCTCCTGACATGGGGCGATGCCCACGGAATCCACCACCGCTGCGCCGCCCCGCCCCTGTCGGACGGAACCGCCGGTCGGAATCGGGACGTCGGCCTCCACCATGGCGTCCTTCCGGCTGTTCGGCGGCCTTCTCCTGCTTCTCCGGCAAGGGGAGCTCCGATGTGTCCAGCTGCGTGATGGGCAGTGGTCGGTTGATGTACTTCTCTATTTCAGGGATGACAAATGAGCAGTCTTCGTCCGCAAAGCTGATGGCTTTTCCTGTATGGCCGGCCCGTGCCGTCCGTCCCACGCGGTGGACATAGTCCTCCGCCTCGTAGGGAAGATCGTAATTGACCACATGGGTGATGTCGTCCACATGGATACCACGTCCCGCAACATCTGTCGCCACAATGACTTTCGTCTTTCCGTTACGGAAATCCTCCAAAATGCGCAGACGCTTCCTCTGATCCACGTCGCCGCTGAGCATCTCGCTGGATACGCCGCAGCGCTTCAGGGCCGAATGGAGCTCCTCCACATCACGGCGGCGGTTGCGGAAAATCAGAACCCGATGGCAGTCCTCCTGATTCAGAATCCACAGCAGAACCCGCATCTTCTCCGCACTGGTGACCGCATAGATGGTCTCCTCAATGCCTGTGGCGATGATGTGCTCTGGCTCCACTTCCAGAACTGCCGGATCCGGTCGCATCCAACGGGACGCCAACATCATGATGTCGTGGGACAGCGTCGCGCTGAACAACATGGTCTGCCGTTTCTCCGGCTTTGGGAGCTGCACCACAATCCGCTTCACGTCAGGGATGAAGCCCATGTCCAGCATGCGGTCCGCCTCGTCAATAATCAGCACGCTCAGCTCACTGAAGTCCACCGCCCCCTGCCGCATGTAGTCAATCAGCCGGCCAGGCGTCGCCACGACCAGATCCACATCCTTCACAAGGAGGGAACGCTGCTTGTCATAGTCCATGCCTCCATAGACGGCGACGGTGTGGAAGCAGCCGCAGTAAGCACTGAGCGCCGCTGCGTCCTTCGCGATCTGCAGCGCCAGCTCGCGCGTCGGCGCCAACGCCAGCGCCAACGGCTGATACGGTGCCCGCTTCCGCACCCCTTCCGCCAAATAACGCTGAAGAACAGTGATCAAAAACGCCGCCGTCTTGCCCGTGCCTGTCTGCGCCTTGCCCGCCAAATCCTCTCCTTTCAAAGCATGCGGAAGCGCAAGTGCCTGAATGGGAGAGCATTTCGTGAATTGTAGATCCTTCAGCACCGCGCACAGAATCCGCTTGTCCAGCGGAAAATCCTGAAACAGCACATCCGACGGGGTCTCGCGGACACCTTCCGGAATCTCCCATCCGTCCATGCTTTGGACTGCCACGCGCTCCTCAATCTGCGACTGAACCTCAAACAGCTCCGATGCCGCCTCCTGTCGTCCGGCTCCCTTCGGCTTCTGGCGGCCTGCGGCGTCCCTTCCGCTTTTCGCGCCACCGCGCCGCGACTCCGAATTCCGCTTCTCGACCATCGGTCTCTGCGTCTTCTCCGGCCGCCGCGCCGTCATCGGCTTCTCCGATTTCCCGTTGTCCTTGCGAACAGACGTATCGCTGTCCCGACTCGGTTTCCGCTTTCTGCCGCCCCCCTGTTCTGTCGGTTTCTCCGACAGATACAGAACTTCTTCCTGTTCGCCTGTCGACGGTTTGGACGGCGACGACGCCCCCTTGTCAAACAGTCGCTTAAATAAACTGACGATAAAACCCAATTCTATGACTCCTTACTTATTGCTTTGCATAGAACTTATTAAGTTAATTTTTGTTCGTCAAAAGTCAACTTGACACATGTCATTTGGCAACGGATTCGGCCATTTGTCTCCTTCATCCCCTATTCTGCCCTACTTCTCCATCGTAAATTGCCAAAAGCCAATGCCTTAAAAGGAGCGGGGCCCGCAGAGCGCACGCCCTGCGGACCCCGTTGAGTTCATCACCCTCTCTGGAGGTTTAGTTCCAGGTGTAGGTGTCGTCGATGCTGTTCAGGTCGATGACCGAGGGCTCAACACCTTCGGGCAGACCTTCGATCAGCCCGCGTCCATCGATGATGTATTCGATGGGCTGAGGCTCCATGGTCATATCCAGATAGGCATGGACATGCGGGAAGTACAGGAACCCGAAGTTCCAGACCTGGCTGGTGTAGCGGGCGATCATGTCCTTGATCTCCTTGTTGAAGGCGCCGTCGGCGCGGTCAGCACGGATAAGGCCCTTCTCGCGGCCGCCCCAGATCATGCCGTTCCACCAGATGATGCCCGGCGGGATGCTGCCATTGTAGTGGATGGCATCGTCGCCAGAGTTGCCACGGAGGAACGCCCAGATGTGGCTGTTGTAGACGTCACCGCCAATGTAGGCCACATGGACCTCGCCGGCCGCATCCACTTCCACAGGATTGTGGCTGTTCACGTCGCCGATCTGGCCGCCAACCGTCAGGATGATGTCGCCGCCGCTGATGATGCTGGTGCCGTCATGATCCATGATGTTCTCCTTGGAGATCAGCTCCGCCTTGTAGTCCACGATGATGCCGTCGGTGTAGACGTCAATGTTCTTGGCGGTGATGAACGCCTGGTGGGCATCATCGACGATGCCAGTGACCTTGCCGTCGTCCAGAGCGCGGATCTTGCGGGCAATCAGGTTGGAGTTCTCCGCGAAGATGCTCACATTGCCGTCGTGGGCTTCCGCCGTCACGATGACCGTCTTCACATTTTCAGTGGAGAGCAGGATGTCGGAATCAACGTTCTCGGCCTGCAGGTTCACGTCAACATAGCCGTTGTCCTTCACGGTCACGGCGATGGTGGCCTGCTCGCCCGTCGTCTTGGCATCCACATCGGAGGCGCCGGAGATGGTGATGAACTCATCGTCCATCGGATCGCCATTCGCGTTGTAGATGACTTTGCCGATGCCGTCGACCGCGGTCAGGTCAACCTTGTCAGCGGTGATCGTGTCGTCATTGTTGTCGGTGCTCAGGATAGCGCCGCCGGCGTCGACGGTCACTTCCTCGGCGATGATCTCGTCCAGGACAGCATCGCCGCCCGTGACGATATCCACATTGCCTTCGGCCTGGATGACGGTCTCATCGTTCTGCTTCAGGTCGTCTTCCGTGGTGATGGAGATGTTGTCGCCAATCACGTCGCCGTTGACGATCAGGTCGCCGCCGCCGTTCTGCGCGATGGTCACATCGCCGCCGGCCGTCACGCCTTCCACGATGCTGTCATTGCTGTTGATGTTGGCGATGTTGACGGAGCCGCCGGCCGTCGCCGTGAAGTGCTCAGCCGCGATCTCGATGACCTCGTTGTTCCAAGGCTCCTTGCTCAGGCCGATGTCGCCGCTGGCGGTCATGACGATGGTGTTGGCCGTCAGGTCAATGCCAGTGCCGTCATTCTTGCCGTCGTGCTCCGTATCGCCGTCCGCGATGTCGCCGTTGGTGGCGGTCAGCTCGATGGTTTCAGCCTTGGCCACGCCGACCCAGATGGTGCCGTCGTTAGCGATCAGGTTGAAGTCATAGCCGGCTTCCACATCGCCGATGGTGATGTCGTCCGCTTCCGTCACCGCCAGGTCACCGGAGATGTCGGCGTACAGGGTGTCAATCGCCGTCTCCAGCGTCGCATTGGCGGCAACCACGTTCAGCACGTCCGCCGTCACGCTGCCGTTGACATCCGCTTCGGCAACCAAAGTCACCATCGAGCCGTCGGCGGCAATGGTCACGGCCAGGTCGCCCAGGCCAGTCTGCTTCACATCGATGTCTTCGCCTTCGCCATTGCTGGTCAGGTTCAGCGTGACGTCGTTGTCGTTGGCGCTGGCCACGTTGACGCGGCCCGCGTCACTGATGGTGATGGTTTCCGCACCAATCAGATCCACAGTGCCTTCGGAGCCCAGGACAATCGTGCCGTCCACACCGCTCAGCGTGATGGCATCCGCCGTCAGCGTGCTGTTCTCGATGTCGGCCGCGGCCAGGTCAATGGCCGTCGCCGCCGTCAGCGTGCTGTTCTCGATCAGGGCGATGGGCGTGCCGTCTTCGCTGCTGAGGATGCTACCGTCGGCCTTCACAGTCGATGCATTCATCTCAAGCTTGTTGTCGCCGTTGCCGGCCAGCGTCACGTTGCCAGTGCCCGTCTCGACGGACTGAGCCGTCAGGCTGGAGGATTCCATGCTCGCCACGTTGGCGATGATCTCGCCGTCCTTGGCAAACACGGTGGTGTCGACCACGCTCTTCGCAGCGTTCAGGGTGATGATGCCCTGTTCGGAGATCAGGACCGAGCCGGCCACGTAGTCGGCGGTCACCGTCAGGTCGCTCGCGGAGGTCAGCGTGGCGTTGTCCAGCTCGTGGATGGAATCGTTGATTTCCACATTGCCGTTCTTCGCCAGAATTGCGGTCTCCGTAATGAACTCGATGGAGCCCTCGCCGTCACCGACCTTGATGGAGCCGTTCTCCGCCACGAAGCTGTCGGAGACCAGACCCGTCGCGTGCTGGATGTCGATGGCGATGGCGTCCGCGCTCTCCAGAGCGGAGCCCGCGGTGAAGTCACTGCCGTCGATTTCCTTGCCAGCGAACAGAGTCAGCGTGCCGCCGATTTGAGCGGAGCTGCCCTGGATGTTGCCTTCCGTCGCGGTGATGGCCGCGTCGCCGCTGGTGGCGATCACCACCGCGGAGACATCCTTCTGGCCCGTCACGGAAACCGTGCCGCCGTTGGAGGAGCTCAGGCTGGCGTTGGCAATGGCGTCTCCGCCTTCCACCGTCAGGTCGTTGGCCGCCTTGGCCGTCAGGTTGCTGATGAGGCCAGTGGCCGTCGCGTTGATGGAATCCGCCTCGATGGACACGTTGCTCAGGGCAGCGGCGTCAATCGTCGCCGCATCCGTCACCGCGTAGCTGTCGCCGGAGATTTCCGCATCCACATCGATGGCCAGGCTGCCGTCAATGGTCATGGTGTTGTTCTTCAGGCTGCTGAGCTCGGTGATGGCCACATCGCCCTTCGCGTTGACCGTGTTGTTCTCGAAGCGGCCGGCACCCTGCAGGTTCAGCCCGTTCTCGGCGACGATCGTGTTGCCGATGGCGGCGGTGGCCGCCGTCAGGTCAACCAGACCCTTGCCGTTGATCGTGCTGGCGCTGATGGAGTCGGCGTTCACCGTCAGGGTGTCCGTCGTGCCGATGGCGCTGCCGTCGATGGCACCCGCCGTGATGTTGGCGGAGCCGTCAACCGCGATCTCGCCGCCGGCGATGTTGCCGCTGATGTCAACGGTCAGCGTGCCGGTGACCTTGACGTCGTTGTTCGTCATGGCGGCGGCATTGGTCACATCCACATCACCGTTCATGGTGATCGTGTTGTTCTCCACATCGCCTTCGCCGTCGATCGTCAAGGTGCCGTTGCCGCTGATGGTGTTGCCCGTGAGGGCATCAGAGGCGGTCACGCTGATCTGGCCGTCGCCGTAGATCACGTTGTTGGCGATCTGAACGCTGGCCAGCGTCACGTTGCTGTCGGCGTAGATGTTGTTGTTGATGATGTCGTCAGCGGCGGACACCTTCACGCTGTCAGCGGACAGGATGCCGTCCAGGACGTCGGTCACATCGTGGATGTCAACCGTGTCGTAGGCGCGGGCGGTGAAGCCCTCCAAGCTGTAGAACTTGCTGATTTCCACACTGCCGTTGCCGCTGATGAAGTTGCCCGTCTCGATGGAGGACGCTTCATCGTCCTTCGCCGTGATGGTAACGTTGCCTTCGGCCACGTAGCTGCCGCCGCTGATGAAGTTCGCGGTGGCGGTGGCGGCGCCGTCGGCGTCAATGCTGATGTTCCGCAGCGTCTCCGCGTCCACATCCACGTTGCCGGTGCCGTCATCGGCGATGTCAGCTACGATGGTCGTGCCGCTGATTTCGGGAGCCGTGGCGATGACGTTGCCGTCCTTCGCGTAGAGCACACCGCCGGTCAGCGAGACGTTCGCCGTCACGTCGAGCGTGCCGTCCTCAGCCACCAGCGTGGAGCCCACGATGTAGTCGGCCACGACCGTCAGATCCTTGGCCGCCGTCATCGCGATGCCGTCCAGTTCATGGAAGGTCACGCCGTCCATGTCGATGGAGCCGTGCTTCGCCAGCAGAGCGGTCTGCACGAGGTATTCGATGGTGAACGGATTCTCTTCGTCGCCGACTTTGATGTCGCCCCATTCGGCCACGAAGCTGTCGCTCACAAGGCCAGTGGCGTGTTTGATGTCGATGACAACACCCGCGGTCTCATCCAAGGTGATGCCGGCGGTGAAGTCACTGCCGTCGATTTCCTTGCCCGCGAACACGGTCAGGGTCTCGCCGATGAGAGCGCTGGTGCCTTGGATGTAGCCTTCGGTGGCCTCGATGTTCACGTTGCCGTTGGTGGCGATGGTCAGGCCGGAGACGTCCGTCTTGGCCGTCACATCGATGTCGCCGTCCACGGAGCTCAGCGCGCCGTTGGCGATGGAGCCGTCGGTGACGGTGACGGTCACATCACCGTCCGCCGCAACGCTCAGTTCAACAATGCCGCTGGTCGCCGTGACGGTGGCGTCGCCGCCGGCCGTCATGGTGCTGTTGGCAATGCTGTCCGCCGTGAGTTCGGCATCGTCGGTGGCTTTGACCGTCAGGTTCTGGGCCTTGCCGTCGATGTCAGCCGTCACGTTGGCGGCATCCACGGTCACGTTGTTCACCAGAGCGGCTTCGATGGCCGCGTCACCAGTGGCCACGTAGTTGTCGCCGACGATGTTGCCTTCCGTGGTGACCGTCAGGTTCGCGCCGGTGGTCATGGTGTTGTTCGCAAGGCCGCTGGCGTTGGTGACCGTCAGGTCGCCCTGCGCGGCCAGCGTGTTCTCGCTGACCAGGCCGGTGCCGTCAACCGTCATCGCACCCTGTGCCGCAATATTGTTGCCGCTCAGGAGTTCAGCCGCGGTCAGCGTGGCGTCGCCGCCCGCAACCGCCGTGTTGTTCATGATGTCGTTCGCGGTGATGGTCAGGTTGCCCGCCACATCCGCCAACGTGTTCTTGACCGTCGCATCGGCTGTCAGCGTCGCGTCGGTACCGGCAGACACATTGCTGTTGACGATATCCGCCGCCTCAATGGCGACATTGCCCGTCTTCGCGATGGCCGTGCTGTCAATCACACTGCCGCTGGCCTTCAACGTCGCGTCGATTTCCGCAACGGTCTTGCTGCCTCTGATGTCAACGCCCTCGATGGAGGCGCTGCCGGTGGCGGCAACCGCCGCGCTGTCGATGACGTTGCCGCTGGCCTTCAGCGTCGCGTCAGTGTAGGCATCCGCGATGGTGTCGATGATGTTCAGGTCCGCGCCTTCCGTCGTGATGGTCACGCTCTGGGTCTTGGACTTGGCGTAGACGCCGCTGATGTCCATGCCCGTGGCGGTCAGCTCGATCTTGCCGGTCTCGCTGATGTAGGCGCCGGAGCTGAAGCCGTAGGCGGTCAGGATGATGTCGCCGACGGATGTCACTGTGTTGTTGTCCAGTTCGGCATTCTCCGCCTTCAGGGTCACATCGGAGCCGTCCTTCGCCACCGCGATGACGCCGACGATGCCGTTCTTGATGGCCGTCAGCTCGACCGCGCCGACCTCCGCGACGTACTCGCCGCCGACAATCCAGGTGCCCGCCGTCGCCTTCAGGCTGGTCTCGCCCTTCGTCTCGCCCTTGGCGCGGACGGCCAGGCCGTCCAGCTCGCCCGTGGCGGTGACGTCGATCGTCTTCGCGCCGATGCTGCTGCCGACGATGTCGGCCACGTAGTCAGCGGTGCCCGCCGTGATGACGGCGGAGGTGCCGGCCGTGAAGTCCGTGGCGATGATGTCCTTGCCGGCGGTCACCGTCA
>JAEEYQ010000026.1 GCA_016288215.1 Lentisphaeria bacterium
CTCAAATTAGGAATTAGGAGTTAGGAATTTATCTAGAGCCTCTAGAGCTAGCTAGCGCGCAGGACACGGCGCAGATGGTCGAGTATCGCCTCCACTCCATGGTCTCCCGTGGCCTTGGAGGCCTTCGCCGCCGACGCCACATACCACTTCGACATGTCGCAGCTGGCCATGTCCACCTGGTCGGGACACAGGGACATCATGAGAGAGGTCTCCCCTTCTCCCGCATGGTCAAAGGGATAGGTCTCCAGAACCTTCTTGTCCATCAGCGGATGGCACTGAATCCAGATGAAGGGGTTGGCGTCAATGCTGGAGAAGTCCGTGTAGTAGTTGGCGCTGGAATTGTCCCCCCACCATCCTTCACCGCGGGTCTGGTCCAAAAACTCCATGATGACCTGCTTCGCCGCGAGACGGAACGCCAAATCCGTGGGCATGCCGGAGGCGAAGTCCTCGCTCTGATGGTGGATGAAGGTGTGGATGTTGCGGAAACCGACCCGCAACAGACCCAGAAACAGTTGCCGCGCAAAGGGTAACAGAGCCTGCGAGTCCACATGGACCGTTCCGTTGCGCTCCGGCTTCTCCACGCCGAAGCTGGCCGCCCCATAGTAGAACGGCGGCAGAATCACCAAATCCATCTCCTTTTCCAAAAGCTCCGCGCACTTGACCACCGCCAAGGTGTCCATGCCCACGGGCAGATGCTCTCCATGATACTCCAAAACCCCCAAAGGCAGCACGACGGGCCAACGTTTGTCTATGGCTTCCCGAATCTGACTGGGGCGCATCAATTCATAACGCATGTCTTCATTTCCTTCTATTGTATATATATGGTATAAAGGGGACGGCGGTTCCACGCCACCCCGTCTTCTCTAAAATGCATTCTCTCCAACAGATTCTTGTAAAAATAACATCAAATGTTGGATTTGCAAGAAAAGACAGATGCAACTGTTCAGACCCAATGATCTCACCGCGTCCTTTGCCATCAGACAAACAAGACAAGAGGCATGAGAAGTTTACAAACCCGGTTGGGACCTTATATTAAAGGACAAGTCGTCTGGAACGGCTACAGACGGCGTTTTCGCAAGTCATGGAGGTTAAGGAACATGAATGGAGCTGTGCTTCTGATTGGTGCGTTGGTCTGGTTTGCGCTGGCGTATTTTCTGTATGGTAGAATTGTCCTTCAGCGGCTATTCGGCGTGGATCCGGCCCGACCCTGTCCCTCCAAAACCCTGCAGGACGGCATAGACTACATTCCCACGGCGGCGCCGGTGCTGTTCGGCCATCATTTCGCGTCCATTGCGGGAGCGGGGCCCATTGTGGGACCGGTTTTGGCGGCTGCCTATGGCTGGGGGCCGGCGGTCCTCTGGATTCTGATCGGCTGCGTGTTCATCGGGGCCATGCATGACTTCGCCGCCATGTTCCTCTCCGTCAGGAACCAAGGCTGCTCCATCGCCACCGTCATCCGCAACGAATTGGGGAAAAGCGGCAGCATCATCTTTTTGGGCTTCTGCCTGGCGGCGCTGCTTCTGGTGGTCACCAGCTTCACGGGCATCGTGGTGCATACTTTCATGAACGTGCCCACGGTCGCCACCGCCTCCATCCTCTTCATCTTCGAGGCCCCCTGCTTCGGCTTCATCACAGGGCGGAAAATCCTCTCCATCGGCAAGGCCAGCCTGATTTTCGTGCCCCTGCTCTTCGTCCTCATCTGGGTCAGCACTTTTATCCCCTTGGATCTGAAGAACATCCCTGGCTGCGCTGGCCATGAGGCCCTCATCTGGACCATCATTCTGCTGCTCTATGCGGCGACCGCCTCCATCCTGCCCGTGGACAAACTGCTGCAGCCCCGCGACTACCTCAACTCCTACCTGCTCTATTTGATGATGGCGTTGGGGCTGGCCTCCATCCTCTGCTATCACCCCACCTTGGAAGTGCCGGCCTTCGTCACCGACAAACCAGTGGTGCCCAACGTGTTCCCGCTGCTGTTCGTCACCATCGCCTGCGGCGCCTGCTCCGGCTTCCACGCGTTGGTCTCCTCCGGCACCTCCTCCCGCCAGATCGCCAAAGAGGAGCACATGCTTCCCGTGGCCTACGGCGGCATGCTGATCGAAGGGGTTCTGGGCATCATCTCCACCATCAGCGTCGCCTATCTGGCCAGCGACAAATTCGCGGAGCTGGTCACCAATCCGGAGACCAAAGTGGCCCCCGCCGCCGCTTTCGCCATGGGACTGGCCACCTTCTGCACCAAACTCCACATCCCCTATGATTTGGGACTGACCTTCCTCAGCTTGGCCGTCTCCGCCTTCCTGTTGACCACGCTGGACACCTCCACCCGCCTGGCCCGCTTCATCTGGCAGGAACTCTGCAATCTGATCACCGAAAAGGATGCCGCCGACACGAACACCGCCGACACGCCGTCGGCCCCCTCCCCCGTCAAGCAGTTCTTCGCCTCCCGCTGGACCGCCACCGCCATCATCATCCTGCTGGTCCTCTGGCTGGCCCTCTCCGGCTTGGGTGACCGCATCTGGCCCGTGTTCGGCGCCTCCAACCAGCTGCTGGCCGCCCTCACCCTGCTGACGGTCACCCTCTGGCTCATGCGCACCAAACGCCCCGTGCTCTTCGCCCTGCTTCCCATGATCTTCATGATGACCATCAGCGTGTGGGCTCTGGTCAGCATGACCATCCACAATTGGGGGAAGTCCCACATCATCGTGGTCATCGCGCTCATCCTGCTGGTCATGGCCATTTCTCTTATCCTGTTGTCCATCAAGACGTTCCTCAATCGGATCCAACAGAAGGACACCCCCTAGCCCATGGTTCACCCCGTCTTCCTGTCCCTTGGGCCACTGGAGCTCCGCTGGTACGGACTGTGCGTGGCCGCCGGCATGGTCGCCGCCTACGTCCTCCAGCTGAAGCGGGCGCACAAATTCGGCTTCAAGCCGGATGACGTGTCGGACATCACCTTCACCGGCGTCTGCGCAGGACTGGTGGGCGCGCGGCTGCTCTACGTCATCCGCTTTTACGACGAGTTCCGCGGGGCCCCTCTGGACACGCTGAAAATCTACAAGGGGGGGCTGGTCTTCTACGGCGGCTTCCTCCTTGCGATCGTCGCCCTGCTGCTGCTGTCGTGGAAACGTCATTGGGACCTGGGGAAGCTGGCCGACCTTCTGGCTCCCGCGCTGCCGCTGGGCCATGCCTTCGGACGAATCGGCTGTCTGCTCAACGGCTGTTGCTTCGGCTTTCCCTATGAGGGGCCTTTGGCCATCCGCTATCCCGCCTTCGTGGGGGAAAACGCCATGAATCCGGTTCTGGACACCCAACTGCGGCAGGGGCTTCTCCCCTTCTCCCCCGACCTGACCCTCTGCCATCCCACCTTTCCCATCGAAGGCGTCGCCGCCCTCGCCAACCTGTGCCTCTGCGGCGTCATCCTGTGGCTGGAGCACAAGAAGCACTTCGAGGGGCGGCGTTTCCTTATATACCTTATATTATATGCGGCGGGCCGATTCCTTCTGGAATTTGGACGGGGCGACTATCTGTCCAAGACGTGGGGCCTGAGCCCCTCCCAACTCCATTGCCTTTGGCTGCTGCCGCTGGCGGTGGTTCTCTTCGTCTGGACCGGTCGCCGCAAGGCATCCAAGACCCCATAGGGCACACACGACCCCATGAGCACAGAGGAACGCATCATCGGCGAACCGTTTCAGGATGGAGACCGCATTGACCGCCTGCTCCCTCAGCTCTTCCCTGACTACAGCCGTTCCTTCTTCAAAAAATGCATTGCAGCCGAGCGGGTTCTGATTAACGGCAAACCTTGCGTTCAGTCCGCCAAGGCAAGGGCGGGAGACACCGTCACCGTCGATTTCCCTCCAGAAGAGGATGAAACAGCCAGACCGGAGGACATCCCGCTGGACGTCCTCTACGAAGACGACGCCATTCTGGTCATCAATAAGCCCGCCGGCCTGGTTGTCCATCCCGCCAACGGCAACGCCACGGGCACTTTGGTGCAGGCGCTGCTGTTTCGGGAGCAGGACACCTTTAATGAAATGATGGACGAGAACCAGCGGCCAGGCATCGTCCATCGGCTGGACAAAGACACCAGCGGAACACTGATCGTCGCCAAAGACACGGCGGCGCAGACGACGCTGAAGGGCGCCTTCATGAATCATCAGACACAAAAGACCTATCTTGCTATCGTGCAAGGAGTTATGAATACGCCACAAGGCAAGGTGGAGAAGGACATCGGGCGGCATCCCGTCAACCGCATCAAACGGGCCGTGGTGACCGAAGGGGGAAAGCGCGCCATCACCCACTATCGACTTCTGGGGACCGGTGGCGGCTGCAGCCTGCTCGAAGTCCACATTCTCACGGGACGCACCCACCAGATCCGCGTCCATCTGGCCAGTCTGCACCATCCAGTTCTGGGAGACGCCCTCTACGGCGGTCACTCCTTCAACGGCCCCTGCGCCGTCCCCCGCCAAATGCTCCATGCATGGACACTGACACTGCCCCATCCCGTCACCCGCGCTTCCATGACCTTCACCGCCCCCATCCCACAGGATTTTCGTGATACCCTGACCGCCATGGGACTCCCCTGCCCCGAAGCGCCCCTCGGCGACCCCTTCCCCTCCCCCTCTGGATTCGGATTCCATGACTGACAACATCTTCCACGATGACCTGGTCTCCCATCTGCGGGACAGCCACGCGCCCCTTCCCCTGCCATCCGGCCGGCTCGTCCTGCTGCCGGACTCCTTCGGCTTCTGCCAAGGGGTAAGAGGCGCGGTCACGCGGCTGACCCGCACCGTGGCCGAAAACCCCGGCCGCCGGATTTGGCTCTTGGGCATGATGATCCACAACCCCGCCGTCAACGATGGTTTCATCCGCCAAGGCGTCACATTGGTTCCAGAACCGCAGCTGGACGCCCTCTTCGATCATGCCTCCCCGCAGGACGTGTTCGTCGTGCCCGCCTTCGGCCTGCCTCTGGACATCGATCAGCGGCTCCACCGCTTCGTCCAGCCCCCCGGCTGCATCGTGGACACCACCTGCCCCTTCGTCCGCCGAGTCTGGCAGGCGGTGGAGAACGGCGCGAAGCAGGGAGCGGCCATCTGCATCCACGGCAAGCCGCAGCATCAGGAGACCAACGCCATCTGGTCCCGCGCCGCCGCTCTGGCCCCCGCCGTGGCCATCATCCCCACGCCCGAGGCCGCCACCGCCTTCACCGCCGCCCTCAATGGCGATGCCGACCCCTATCCCACCCAATGGCTCCTGCACTCCGAACGGCTCCACGAGCTGGACTGGGTGCTCGTCAACCAGACCACCATGCGCGGCGACGAAACCCGCCAAGTGGCCGACATTTTGTCCAACGCCCCCGCCCACCATGGAACCTGCATTCAGGCCGACACCCTCTGCCGTGCCACGCGAACCCGCCAACAGGATGCCGTAAATCTCTGCACACAAAGGAATTGTGACATTATTCTTGTCCTGGGCGGCACCGACAGCAGCAACACCACCCAACTCTACCGCCTCGCCGCTCAAAACACCACAACCTATTTCATCCAAAGCCCCGATGACATCCACAGCGACCAAATCCGACACTTTCTGCCCGCGACCCACGAATGGAAGACATCGTCGGACTGGCTGCCGCCGTCGGTGCGCGTCATCGGCATTTTGGGCGGCGCCTCCTGTCCCGACTCCGAAATTGGCAAATTAATCCGAAATCTTCAACTTTTTGCATGAGGCAATTTGAAAATGGAGCTTTGTCCACTATCTTAATACGCATTGGACGCATTGCGGACGTGGAGTTGTAGCGCAATTGGTTAGAGCATCGCCCTGTCACGGCGAAGGTTGCGAGTTCGAGCCTCGTCAACTCCGCCATGTCTGCATCGGCGTCTGATACGCGGAGTTGTAGCGCAATTGGTTAGAGCATCGCCCTGTCACGGCGAAGGTTGCGAGTTCGAGCCTCGTCAACTCCGCCATCTCCGCTTCGAAAACACCCAGGCGTCTCCGTTTGGGTGTTTTTTTGTTTCAGGGAACTTCATTAACATCCACAGAATAAACGGAATAGACAGAATAGATATGAAAACGATTGTCATCGTCGGTTCGGGCATGATGGGTTCCGCCTTGGCCTTTCCCGCACGGGAAAACGGTCATCGGGTCCGCCTCGTGGGCACGGTTCTGGATCGGGACATCATCGAGACGGCCCGCCGCACCAACCGCCATCCCAAATTCGACCGCGATTTCCCCAGCGGCGTGGAGTTCTATCAGTTCGAAGAGCTGAAACAGGCGCTGGAAGGCGCCAGTTTCGTCATCTGCGGCGTCAGCTCTTTCGGCGTGGACTGGTTCGGCGACGCCGTCCTGCCCCAAATCCCGAACGAAGTCCCCATCCTCTCCGTGACCAAAGGCCTTCAGGATCTGCCCGACGGCACTCTGCTCTGCTATCCAGACCTGTGGCAAGCCAAACTGGACAAATTGGGCAAGTCCAACGAGCTCAACGCCATCGGCGGCCCCTGCACCAGCTACGAGCTGGTCGCCCATGACCAGTCCCTGGTGGCCTTCTGCGGCCGCAACCTCCAGACGCTGGCCATGATGAAGGCCGCCATGACCACCTCCTATTACCATATCATGGTCACTCAGGACGTCATTGGCATCGAGTCCGCCGTGGCCCTGAAGAACGGCTATGCCCTCGGCATCGCCCTGACCATCGGAGAGAACATACGCCGCAGCGGCAACGAAAACGAAATCCATTACAACTCGCAGGCGGCGGTGTTTCTGCAGGCGACGCGGGAGATGGACAAGCTGGTCGCCATGCAGGGCGGCACCGCCAACAGCTTCTACACGGGCATCGGCGATTTGTATGTGACCGTCTACGGTGGTCGGACCCGAAAGGTGGGTATCCTTCTGGGAGAAGGACTTAGCATTGATGAGGCACTGGAGCGGCTTCAGGGGGTGACGTTGGAGTCCCTCGTGGTCGCCGGCCGCGTGGCCCGCGCCTTGAAGAAACGGGCCGCCAGAGGCGAACTCAACTTGGCGGACTTCCCCCTGCTCATGCATGTGGACGAAATCATCACTGACCGCAAACCTGTAAACATCCCATGGGAAAGCTTTGCTAAGTAATTAGGAATTAGGAACTTGTAATTATAAATTAGGAATTAGAAATTAGGAATTAGGAATGTAACCATTCAAAAACTTGATGGTACAAAAAGGGGCTGTTGCAAAACCTAGTTTTGTGGCAGCCCCATTTGCATATATCAGTGGAAATATATTCCGAAGTCTACAACATGTTACTGCAAAATGCTATACCACATTAGGGTAGAATATGACTTTTCAAAACGACATTGCAGTTCGCGCGTCAGCCCCGAAGGGGCGGCGGAGCACAGCCCGGGGTAAGCGTGGCCGCGAAGCGGCAAGCGTAACCCCGGGTATGGCAGATTGTTACGATCGTTCAAGCCCTGAAGGGGCGGCAGAAAACGACATGTGCAATCCTTTCAGAAAACGTAAATTTCAATCTAAAGAAGTATAAATTGCAGGTAACCATTCAAAAACTTGATGGTCCAAAAAGGGGTTGTTGCAAAAATCCTATGGCGCAACCTGCGGGAATTATTCCATCTCATGCAATATCAGGACAATGCGGGAGCGGCGACTTTCCTTGGGCGTCCGCCCTTGGCACCATTTTCGCGGCTGGCTGCGGCCTTGCGGGGAGTTTTCATCGATCCGCCAATGGCTCCCAGTCGTGACAGAATTCTCTTCCGCTGTGCCTTCCACCAGTCCAAATCGACCTCGCTGGGCTCGGACGGCGGATTTTCGATGTATTTGACTTCGAGGTCGATGTCGGCGTCTGGCCAATGCAGTCCAGCGGCACTTGCCTGCACATTGTACAGTTCGCTGAGGAAACAGCTGCGGAAATACGGATAGCGGTCAAAGTCTATGCGGTAGATTCTGCCGCAGTAGTCAACGAGCATGAAATCCTTGGTCAGCTCAACGACTTTTGCGCTCACATTCGTTCCATTTTCTGAGACATTCATCTTTTCTATTCCTGATTTCATTGAGGATTTTGTTTGCGGTCACAGCGTTGATGCCATGGATATATTCGACTTCGATTTCCGGCTCAAGCCAGATCTTCATCTCCTCGCACGAACCGAATTTCACCGCATGAACATGGGCACGCTTCTCCTCGTGGGAAAACCGGCCAATCCAGTATCCAAGAAACATGAAAAACCGTGGCATGATACAAACTCGATTCGCTGTTTTTCCATAATTTAACCCAACGCTTGGGTTTTTCAAGTCAATACGCTGCAAAAAAAAGAGGAAAGAAGATGAATGAGTATTTTCACGCTTCAGATTCACCCCGTGATTTTCGAGCTTGAGACACTCTCCCGCTGGGCGAATTTTACAATTTGCATAAGATGCTTATACACAATATGTTATGAATAAACAACTGGTTAACGGCGTTTTTTAAGGTAATTCAGCCGCAATTGCGGCTGAACATTTTGTGTATTCCGTGTTTTCCGTGGACTTTTTTTAGAGCGACTTGCGGATGCAGGCGGAGAATTTCTGATAGGCGTCAAATTTCCGCTCATAGAGGGCGGCGCGTTCCGCGTTGGGCTGCACTTCCGCGACGATGGGCGGCGGCGCCAGCGGCGTCCCCGTGACCGCGCGGCAGGCCAGACTGGCGGCGCCATGGCAACCTGCCTCCTTGATCTTGACCAGCGAAATCGGCAGATTCAGCACATCGGCCCGCAGCTGCACCATGGCCGGGTTGCGGAAGCCGCCGCCCGTGGCAATCAGCTGATTGATGGACACGCCGCTGTTCTTCAGCAACACCATGTTCAGCTTCATCTCCAACGCGATGCCCTCTTCCAGCCCCTTGAGCACCTCGCCGCGGCCCATGCCGAAACGCCATCCATAGAGGCAGGCGGGAGTCCGCTCGTCGAAATAGGGCGTTCCCGAAGGAGTGAAATACGGAAGTGCCAGAAGCCCAGTGGGTTCCGTCGGCATTTCCGCCAACAGCGCGTCATAGTCGTTTTGCAGATCCTTCGCGAAGGTCTTCATGAAATACCCCAGAAGATTGCTGCCGGTCAGCGAATAGGCGATGGAGGCGTATTTGCCTTCCTCCGCAAAGTCATATGTGCATAAGTTATTGCAGTACAACTCGTTAGACATGGAGAGCCGGTCAAACACGGGCACAAAGGCCTCCACGCTGCCCGCCGCGTACATGGCCGTTCCGGGCACGGTGGCGCCGCAGCCATAGGCGCCGATGACCTGGTCATGGCCGCCAGTGACCACCTGCACATCCGGAGAAAGGCCAAGTCGGGCCGCGCGTTCCGCCAAAACCGTGCCGACGACGCTGCCGCAGGGGAGCGGCTTCGCAAACTGCTCCTCTCGCAGGCCGGCAGCGGCAAGCAGCTCGCTACTCCAGCCATGGCGCCTGACATCGAAGAGCAGCGTGCGCCCCGCCAACGGCCATCCCATGGCCGCCTCGCCGCACAGCGCATGGACCAGCAAGTCCTCAAAACACAGGAACTTGACCGCAGCCGACCACACATCCTTCTTGTTTTCAGCAAGATACAAAAGCTTTGCAAGGGAGAACATGGCAGAGGGCGTGTGCCCCGTGATTTCGTAGATCCGCTCACGGCCGAATTGGGCGGCGAAGGCCTCCATGACGCGGGAGGCACGGGAGTCGCCTGAAATCATGGCAGGGGCGAGAATTCGGTCCGCCGCATCCAGAGGCGTGAAGGCCTCCCCTTGACTGGAAATCGCAAGTGCCTCCACACGATCCACTTTCGCCACCGCCAAGGCGCATTCCGCGATCACGTCGAAGGCGGCGGCGAGAACCGTCCTGCTGTCCAGTTCCATGGCCCCCGGTTCGGGCACCGTGAACGCATAGGATTGGTTCGCGGAAGCCAGCTCCCGTCCGTCGGCGGCGAAGGCCACGGCCTTGACGGAACTTGAGCCAATGTCGATTCCCAAAAAGCTCATGGCCTACAGCTCCGTCTTGTTGTAGTTCAGATAATGGAGGAACGCCTCGTCGATGGCCTTTGTCCAGAGACCGGGCGTCACACTGACATGATGGCGGTAGCCCGCATAGCCTATGACGTTCAGCTTCTTCTGCAAATCCGGCACATAAGCGGAGCCGCCACAGCCAAAGAATCCCTCGCCCAACGGCTCGCCCGTGAATTTGCCTTCGCCGGAATAGTAGAACAGCTTGCCGTCCGCCGTCATGGTGGAGACGAAGGAGAAGTCCATCGCCTTGATGAAACCCACGTTCGCGCCGTGACTGCACGCTTCGCCCAGTCCCTTCGCAAACATCTTATGCGGAATGACATTGCCCTTTTCGGTCATCAGCTTCTGGGGGATGGAGCCGCAGTGGAACAGGATGCATTTGTCCGGATCGTCGCCGTAGTTGTTGTTCCAGTCCAGGCAGGCGGCCGGCTCCTGGGAGGCCAGGTTCAGCGCATGCATGGCCATGGCGTTGCACACGTCCATCTCGCAGGCCGCCACGATGCCGCGGTCGTTGAGCTCGCTCAAAATGACGCAGGGGGAGATTTTGGCGGTCAGCTGGAGATCGCTCCAGCAGCGCAGGCCGATGCCGTCCAGCTCATATTCCTCCACAAGGCGGTCGATGGCGACGGAAATCCGCGACAGCGTCTCCAACGAGGACTCCGGAACCACGGAGAAATTCGAATAGTCGCGGAAGCGCTGCATCTTCGCCTTCAATTCGGGATCGTCGGAGGCGATTTTGTTCATGCGAATCAGAAGATCCGAATTGTCAAAGACTTCAGTCGTCACGCCATATTTCTGCAAGGTGGTCTCGTCAAA
This sequence comes from Lentisphaeria bacterium, assembly GCA_016288215.1. Taxonomy (GTDB): domain Bacteria; phylum Verrucomicrobiota; class Lentisphaeria; order Oligosphaerales; family Oligosphaeraceae; genus Tb-RUG-64. The sequence goes on from JAEEYQ010000026.1 coordinate 10,801, forward strand.
GCGGATGGTCTTGAACAAAGTGGGGCGTGCGCCAATGCCGCCGATGCGGAAGCGCTTCATGCCCTTGACGATGCGGCACACCGCCGCGAACTGGCGCATATGCTCCGCGAAGACGGGAGAGGTGGGATGCAGGGCATGGGGAATCCATGCGGTGAAGGGAATCTGATACTGATGGAACACGTCCATGATGGAGAATTTGCCGCAGAAGGCATCCCGCCGCAGGCTGAAGTCCATCTTGTCCAATTCATCGGGATAGGCCAGAATGTAGATGGGCACGCCGCAGTCCCGCAGGCCCTCTGAGGCGCCGTTTTCATCGCCGAAATTGGGCAGAGCCAGCACGACGCCGTCGTATTCGCCCTTGTGGGCCTCCAAGAACTTGGCGTAGGCGCGCCCCTCCGCATAGGTCTCCACCGCGCCGTAGCGCGTCATGTCAAGCGGAGAACAGAGGACCTCAATTCCAAGACGCTGAAGGACTTCGGTGATTTCCTTTCGGGCCTGTGCAATCAACTGTTCCGGAAAGAAGCCGCGGTTTCCAAGAAAGAGTGCAAATTTCATGCTCGTTTCCCTTTTGGTTTGAGTGGAAGAATCATTGCCCCGCGAACAACGGGGCGACCTCTGCGCATTATATATCCTATACTATATCACGAATTGGAAGATTGTTGCGGCCTCAATGCTTTTTTTCACAACGAGAGCAAGTTTTTTGTCAATCCCTCCGCGTCCGTCCCGCGTCCAGAGAGGATTTGCCTTTTTAATCTTTTAGAAAAAACATTTCGCGTTCAGCCGCGAACGCGGCGGAACGCTTCTGTTTATTCCGTGTATTCTGTGGACTCCTTCAGTCCATTCAGCGGGACAGGATTCCGGAATACAGGGCGATGGCCACAATCATGAGAAGGGCGGCCACGCCTCGCTGAATCCATTTGCGGGGTGGAATGTCTTTGGTGTCCAACGCCCCCATGCCCAGGCGGGCCAACAGCAGTCCCATAAGCACGGAGAAGACGCCGCGCAACGCCAAAATCACGTTGCCGAAGACGGGTTTCACAATGGCAAACCCCGCCAGCAGAAGAATTTGCGAAGCGAGCCAGAACAGCGCGTAAGGGAAGGCATCGATGATTTGGGCCTTTGTGGGCTTCATCCAGAAGAAGATGGGAAGGGAGACCAGTCCCAACACCGCATACAGCAGAAACGTGGCCCCGAAGGCAGATTTCATCAGCCCATGGCCCGTCTCCTGAGTCGCCAAAACCAGATGGGTCTCGCTGATGTCCGCCGTGGAATAGCAAATCAAGGTGATGCCCAAAAACAGCCATCCCAAGGGGGAGGCCTTGGAGGAGCCACTCCAGTTGAACAGCATACCCGCGCTGGCCGCCAGAAAGACCGCCACCCATTGCCAAAGTCCTAACGCCTTGTGTTCAAAGCAGATATAGATGACGGCCAGCACAATGATCTTGAGTCCCAACAGGGAGGCGAGGCGACTGGCTTCAAAGACGCCCTGAGCCCGGAAGAAACAGCCCTGCCCAATGAAAAACACCATGACCCAAATGGCAATCAACCCCGCAAGTCGCCATCCATGTTGGATTTCCGCAAAAGGGAACAGAAATGGGAGCGCGGGGAGCGACATGACCATCATCAGCGTCTGAGCCAGAATCAGCATGCGAATGGGAGAATTGTGATGCAGGAGGAATCGGGCACTGAAAATGTAGCAGAAGGAACAAAGAAGGGCCGCGGCCAAAATGTAAAGGATACCGGAATTCATTTTAGTTTAAAGAATTAGGAATTAGGAATTAGGAATTAGGAATTTTCCAGAGCTTTTAGAGCTAACTTGAAGTGGAAGGGGGTGACGGAACACATTTCAGCTACTCCTCGATTCGGATGCATTTGTGGGCAGTTTCGCTCCATTCGCCTGCGTTGTTCTTGGCCCGGACATGCAGATACCACGTTCCGGGAGCCGTGTTCGGATAGGACGCGGCGGATTCCGTCTGCGTAACATCCTCTGGTGGAATGGTTTCGGGATTCTGATCAAAACAGACAGCATAGGCGGCGTCATCGGGGCGCCGGCTCCATTCGAAGGCGGGGTCGCGCCCCCGATTGGAGTAGATGGTCAGATTGTCAAAGTAAACCCTTGCGTCAAAGGGATTTGTATAGCCGCCTCCCCCACCTGGGTCAGTGGCCCACGTGGCGAATTCCGCCGCCGTCATTCCCGTGGGCGGGACGCCTTTGGGGAAGCGGCTCGTCAGTAGCATCTCACGGAAATCAAAGGTGGTCTCGTGCCATTTGCCGTCCTGAATGGCCAACGGCTCCGCGCTGCCCACCTGTCCCTGCTCGAAGTAACTCCCCTTGGACAACTTATTCGTCCAGGCCACAATGGCCATGCCGTCATTCACCAAAAAGGACAGATTCAGGGCGCATTTGGGCTGTCTGAAACGATAGTTGAAGGAAATGCAGGGCCAGCGGTTCACATCCCAAGACGCCTTTCGGAAGAAGATGGAATTGAAGCCGTCATCATTCAGGTTCACCAGTTCGGCGCAGGCCTTGCCCGTGGCCGCCGTCGCCGTGTTCCGCAGACACCATGCTTCCCGTCGGATTTCCATGCCGCCAAAGGTCTCCGGCGTCTCCGTGGCACCCTCCTCCGTCTCCATGGAAACCCGCACCAGCCGATCGGACGGGATGTAGGAAATCAATGGTGGCCAGCCGGGAGTTGCATTCTCATCTTGTTGCGCCGCAGGAAGTTCCGTCGGAACGGGAGCTGCCGCCGTCGCCACGGGGACATGGCGCGTCGCCGACCACTGGCCATTCCGTTTCATGCGGACGTGCATCCACGTGGCGCCGCCTTCCGGAACCGCGACGGTCATTTGACTTCCTGCCGTCTCTCCCGTCACCTCCGGAACCGTCTCGGCGGCATTGTCCAACAGCGCCACCATCGCCTCCACGGCGGGATTCGCCAGCTCGACGACGGCGTTCTCCGCCAAGGCCGGAACAAAGGCCACGTTATCCAGATAATAGGCGAGCCGTTGATAGGACGACATGCGGAAAGGATCCGCAAGCATCAGGCGGCGAACCACATACGGCGCATCCAAATGGGGCTTCAGCAACTCCGCCAGATTGACGGACGCATGGTGCCATTGGCCGTCGGCGACAATCTCCACCGCGCCCGCGCTCTTCCATGTATTGTCCGTGCCCGTCATGTCAATCTCAATATTGCCCTTGTCCGTCTCGGCGACCAAATCGATTTCGATGCCGACGGGAATCGCGTAGTCGAACTCCAGCCGCGGGAACGCCTCCACCGAAAAGGCATCGGGAGAAAGAACCACGCCCGCCGTGCCACCCACGTTCTGGTTGAGCAGCCGCAGCGCACGGCCGCCGTCGGCCTCACCATTTCCGCCATTGCCGCCACCATTGTCGCCGTCGCTCCCGCGTGGCACGCGCAGCAGCGCCGCGCCGTCCGCCCCGCCAAAACGATAGAGGGGAGCCCAATTCCGCTCAAAATCCTGCAGCAGACGCCGCCCGTTGACACAAGGATTCGGAAGTTCCTCATTATCAGAAACTTCCACATCTTGCTTCGCAAAACTCAAAATTGGCGGTGCAAAATCCACCGTCGCGCCAGCGCGGTTGACGCCGAGCCCCGCAATTTCCTCAATGGTATCATAAGGGCTTGCAATAGCGATAGATGTGACTATAATACGTTCGTCCGGCTGAAAATAGGGCCGTGCGCAGGCCTCCAGCGGCACGTCAACCTTGAGCCAGCCAGGCATCCCTGCCGCCGCCTCCGGAAGGCGGTTCTGCAGCAGGAAGGTGAAGGGACGTGTCGTCACGGGGCCGCTCAGCGGAATCTCCGCCGCCTGTCCGTTCATCGTCAGAATCAGGCTCAAGTGGGTGTCCTCCCCCGGCCGAACCCACATGGAAAGTTTGTTTAACTCCTTCAGGTCGAAGGGCTTGTCATGAACGACCGTGACGAATTGGCCGCCGGAGATGGGATTGACCACACGAGTGTATTCCTTCGGCTCCTTCTTCCCTTTGCCCTTGCGGAGCTCGGGGGCGGGAAACTGCTCCGCGGTCCGGCCAGCTCCCGTGGACTCCTGAAAGGACAGCGTGGCGCGGGCCACCGCCAGACCGTTTTCCCCCCATGTCCACAGCGCAAATTGAGACGGCACCGACGGATCGCTGGCGTCCGGCTCGTCAAAGACGGTCTTCAGGGGAACGTACTCCGCATTGTCGTTGTGGGAGGCGGAATCGATGCGGATGCGGCCGTCGCGGCGCTGAATGCGGAAGTGCTGCCAGACGCGGGTCACGCGGTTGTACCAATGCAGCTCGTTGCGGCGCAGGCCGTTCACCACCCGATCGCCGTTCTCCGCGCAGCGTCTTTCCTTATAATACAATATGGAAGGGAGATCGTACATGCCGTTGACGAAGGTGTAGCCGGAGTCGAGGGCCGTGCCGTCGGCGGCGAAAGAGAGATTGATGGTGGTGGGATAGGTGAAGTGCGCGCGCTGCGGCGTCCCCTCCATGGGGGCGGCGAAGACCTCCAGATCGAAATCCCCCTTGATCTGCCGCAGGTTCCACAGCACCGCGTTGCCGTGCTTCACCTCCGTCGGCCCCGCCTCGCCGCGCCCCGCGAAGAAGGACCAGCGCGGCACGCAGGCCCAGCGGTGGGTCGCCTTCCAGCTTCCCGCCTGCGGATGCCATGCGGTGGGCGCGTGCTCGAAGCTGTAGTCCATGCGGTGGCTGGAGGAAACCAAAGCGGAATCCCGCCAATCCGCCGCGTCCAGATGTTTCAGGTCGGAAGCCGCGCCTAAATCCGCGGCAAGAAAGCCGCGCCGCGCGAAATCTTGCGGCAACTCCGCTTCCATCAGGGACTTGCCATGCATGGAAAGACGCAGGGATTCCCCCACATCCAACCGCAGTTCCTCCATGGCCGCCGGCAGTTCCGCTGTGACCAGCTCTTTGCCTTGAAGCAGGGCCGTCACCTTGCCGTCCGCCCCTTGGAGCGTCAGTCCCGAATCCGCCTTGCCCTCCTCCGCGAAGACGTTGATTCGAAAGGCGTTCAGCGGCGCCTGCCGCGTGTCCTTCCGCCATTCGAACACCACGTCCTCGAAAAGGCGGGAGCGGAACCAGAACAGGCCGTCGTCCTCCTTGTTCCATGACGCCCTCGGGTGGGCCCATTGGGACATGAAGGGGTCCGTCAGAAAATGTTTTCCCGAAAAGTCGGACCAATTCTGCTCACAGGGGCCGAGCGGCTCGGTAAGCACGGACGGAATCTCCTGCGCAGAGACGACTTTCACATCGTCGAAATAGACGCCGACGGTATCCCGCAGATATAGGCCAACCGGCCCCGCGAATGTTTTAGGTTCTTGGATATCAAGAACTTCTGTTCCTTCCCAATAGGCGGTCACCCTTCCATTTGCCGCAATCAGATCGCCACGTGACCATGCCTGGCCGCGAATATGGCAGGGGGCCTCCGCCAAAATCTGGTCGGTGCCGTTCACGCGGCGGATGAGCCGGACCTGCCCCGCGCCTCCGTCAAATTCGACGCGGTGGAAGGTCGTGGGCGAGGCGATTGCGAAGGCCAGTCCCCAAGTCTGCGTTTCGTCAGACAGGATGGTCGATGCGCCGTAGCGGAAATTCCGCCAGAACCACTGCGAGGTTTTCGCCACGGCAAGCCCTTCCTCTCCCTTCTCCGTGCCGCCCCAATATTGGAAGGCGCCGAGGGAACTGCCTGGATTCAGGCTCATGTTCAGGGAGAAACGGCCCTTGTGGACGGTCCAGAACTCCTCGCCGCCGTCTTCGTCCGTCCGCGCGAAGTCATCGCTGAACTGGATGTCCCCCAGCTTCTGGAAGACGGGCTTGGCGGCCTCCTTCACATTGGAGACCGTCTGAAAGGCCAGCTCCGCGCGGGAGGGCAGCGCCAGGGGAACCATGCCCTCCTTCACGACTACGCCATCCACAACCAGTTGCGTCTTAACGGTTTCTGAAAACCACACCTGAACCGAATGCCGTCCTGCCGACCATTTGACGTTGGCCTCCAGCCGCTTCTCCGGCGGATTTGTCGTCATGTCCTTGAGCACCAACGTCCGCCCGATTTCAAGGGACACGCAGGGGCCACCGCCGCGTTTGGAAAGAGTCACGGACGCGTTTTTGCGGCCGTTCTCCATATCCAACGACAGATGAAGAACATGCGTGTATTGTGCCAGCAGGCTTCCGCACAGGCACAGCAACAACAGGATATGACGCCTCATCTCAAAACTCTCCAAAGCACGGCTGCCACCGCAGATTTTCTATAACTCCTTGTCTATCAATGAGATAGAACTATTGAAAAAGACAAATGCCAAACGCGGGCCGCAAGACGCGAAACGTCACCGAACGCGCAACGCGGCTCCGCGTTTTCATTTGCCGTCAGAAACCAGGGGACCGTCTAGTCCAGCTTGCTCCATTTGGCGATGGGTTCGGGATGGACGACGGGGGAGCGGCCATCGGCGACCTTGGCGATTTCCGCCTCCAGCGCCGCGACTTCCGCCGCGTTCTCCTGCACCTCCACAGCCAAATCAATGGCGTAGTGCTGCTGCGGCTTCAGCGTGACCACACGGCCCTTTTCCCGCTCGAACATCTTGGCATTGGGGTAGTTGACGGCGGGTTCCAGTCCCGTGACATAGCCTTCGTTGAGGCCCGTGGTGTGCTTCCACTGCGTGAAGCTGGGCAGCTGGTTGCGGTTCCAGCGGACGGTCACGCCGCAGCTGCCTTCCGCATTGCGCAGCATGGCCAGGGTGGAGCCATCCGCACGGGCGGCCATGTCCATGAAATAGCACTGCTCCACATAGCCGGCGACCGGCTCCAGATAGCGCTGCCACGTGGCGATGTCCTCTTGGGCGCGGGCGTCCCGAGGGGCGACTTCCAGCGCGGGAACCACCAGTTTGGAGTCCTTCCCAAGGAAGGGTTGGCCGAAATTGCAGTGGTAGAGCATCTCGAACTCGCAGGGGGAGTCCGCGAAATTCATCACGTCGTCATGGATGTCAAGGCGTTTGCTGCCCACGAAGGTGGACATCCGTGTGGTGAGGCGGTACTGCGGGCAGAAGGGACGGGCCTCCTCCACGACGCCGATGACCACGATCTCCGCCGGATCACCGTCGATGATCTGCACTTCCACGTATTTGGCGGGCAGGTTCGCCTCGTTGCCATGCAGGGTCAGCATGACCTCGGCCACGTTGCCATTGTTGTCCACCACCCGGTCCGGCCCCGGAGCGCCGTTGGAGTTCATGCCGCAGCGGACGATGCATTCGTTGAAGCCCTTCAGCCAGCCCAAACCGCCCTGCTCCAACGGGGTGATGAACATGGGGTTGACGGGGTTCTTCGTGGGGGAGTCCCAGCCGAGACGGAGCCCCTTGCTCTGGCCGCGCCACAGATTCATGCCGCGGGTCGGCACGATGACGAAGGACGAGGCGCCATTGTCCACCTCGATGATGTCCACGCCGTCTGAAATGCCGCCCTTCAGACGGCTTTTGGTCACAGACCAGTTGCCGGCCATGCCGAGGGCGGTGGCGCTGATCTGCGCGGATTCGACGTACACGCGGTTCTCAATGTCAGTCAGTATCCAGGACTTTGTCATGGTTTCTCCTTGATTCATGGTGTGGATTGCAAAAACGAAAACGACATCATCACACAATAACGCATGACGACAAGATTTCTAGAGCGAAACCGTAAAATTTCACGGTTCTTCCCTGAAAAAACTCAAAATCTCCAGAGAATGTGTAAAGTCTCACGAGAGAAGCAGGAAAAACAAGAGGAGCTGGAAAGCTTGAGGAGCTGGAAGAGCGCACAGATCAACCGCTGACGCGGCAAAAGACATCGCCAATTGCAAAATTTCAAAAAAAGAGCGGCTCCCTCTTGTTTTTTTCATTGTGACGGACTGATTTCATCGTCGAAGCTGAAATCGGCTGAATGCCAAAGGAGCGCTGCGAAATGAACCGCCGTGCCCTTTTTCCCGCACCCCCTCCGCGATTGACGGTGGTGGGCGTCTGCACTTCATTTCCAGATCGTCACAGGGCGGCGACGCGCTCGCACACAGTCAACCAGATAGGAATTAATGAGTGTCTGGTATGGCTGGCTGACCTCTTGGCCAACCTGCTTGAAGTATTCGATCACCTCAGGAGCCAGCCGAATGGTGACCGCTTGCTTCCCCTGACGGACATAGGGATTCTTGACGGCGTTGCTGAAGTCGTATTCCTCGCGCATGGTCATTTCCTCCTGATGTATTGTTCAGTTTCTCTTACAGTGGCTTTACGGGCCGATATGATGCGGATGACATCTTCATCTTCACGATAACAATGGCAGACCAATAGGACACGCAAGGAGGAGCTCATCCCAAGCAATATGAACCGGTCCTCATCCTGTGAGTGGTCAGGATCATAGATGAACAGAGCTTCGATGTCATCAAAGACCGTCGTTGCCTCGTCAAAAGAGACACCGTGCTTCTGCAGATTCGTCTCAGCCTTTACTTTATCCCATACAAAATTCATATTTGTCCCCCTCATCGATTTTCGTAAATATAATGTAAATACGAAATATTGCCAATTCAAGAGTGGCTGGAAGAGCGTGCAGTTCAACCGCTGACGCGGCAAAAGACATCGCCAATTACCAAATTTCAAAAAAAAGAGCGGTGCCCTCTTGTTTTTTCAAAAAACTTTCATATAATTATAATTGAGTTGCATGAAGAATGCTCCTCTTTTCGCCGAAAACCAATTTCGGGGGAGCATTTCAAGTGCGCTAACTTCCTAATAGAAAGGAATTTGAAAAGATGAAAAAGGCATTCACCCTCATTGAGCTCCTCGTTGTCATCGCCATCATCGCCATTCTGGCAGGCATGTTGCTGCCCGCGTTGGCGAAAGCCAAACAGAAAGCCATCGCCGTCAACTGCGTGTCCAACCTCCGCGGCGTCATGGAATCCACCATCCTGTACATGGACGACTGGCGCGGCCGCATCCCTATGGACCAGCGGAACCCGAAAGTCCTCAGCGGCCATGTGGTCGAGAGCATGGGCGGCAACCATTTCCTGTGGCTCACCGTCATGATGGACACGGGTTACATCGAAATGGACTCCGACATCGTCTCCTGCCCGAAGTGCGATGACTTCGTCAGCGCCTACGAAACCCCCTGCCAAGGCTATGCCCAAATCACCTCCATGGACTGGGCCTCAAACGCCTACAAGCAGATTGGCTCCCCCATCTTCGGCAGATGGATTCTGTCCCAGAACCTGACGAACCCCTCCTCCTCCATCATCTATGGCGACAGCTATTGCGCCGACAACGGCGCCCAGTGGGCCGGTGCCCAGATTCTTGAGGACACCTGGGGCCGCGACCTGTTCCGCCTCAATCACAACGACCGCGCCAACATGGCGTTCCTCGACGGCCATGTGGGCAGCTGCGGCAGCGGTGACATTCTGAACGCCGCCAAGAAGATGGATCTTGCCGCCATGAACAACGGCATCTTCCTGCTCACGGAGAAGAACGAGGCCTTCAGCATCCAGTAAACTCTATCATCGGCCATCATGGCCAACCGTCTCTTGCGCCCTGCCGTCCTTTTGCGATGGCAGGGCGCAGTGTTTTTACGGCAAGACAAAGTGATGGAATTTAGCCAAACTCCATCGCTTGCCTTGCGTGTCCGTTGACACTGCCATCGCGCTTTCGGTCGCGCAGGAGCGCGACCCTCCCATTGCCTTGCGTGTCCGTTGACACTGCCATCGCGCTTTCGGTCGCGCAGGAGCGCGACCCTCCCATTGCCTTGCGCGTCCGCCGATGCAACCCTCGCGCTTTCGGTCGCGCAGGAGCGCGACCCTCCCATTGCCTATTGGGATAAAAATCGCTATTCCGCTGGAGCTTTCCTATTAAGGCATTATAGTAATTTTGATGTTTGAAGATTCGACGCCATAGAGGTTGACATGGACGAGAAGCCCGCAATCAAACGACTCACCACAGGGACAAATGATTTCCCCAAACTCATTCTTGAGGGGGAGGGAAAGTATGTGGACAAGACGGCGCTGCTCTATGAACTGGCCACGCCAAAGACAGATGCGCAGTTCTTCATCTCTCGTCCGCGACGTTTTGGCAAGTCATTGATGCTCAGCATATTAAAGGCAATGTTTGAGGGGCGGCGCGAGCTCTTCCAAGGCCTTGCCATCGACAGCTTGCCATGGGAGTGCTGGGACGAAAAGCAACGCTGTCCTGTCTACAGCTTCACCATGGCCAGCGTCAATGGTGATACCTTTGATGAGGTCAAGGAATCACTGACCAAATTGGTGCGGTCATTTTGCGAAAAGGTGGAATGTCCCTACGATGACATCACAGGCATGGCGTTCAATTTTGAACGTTTCATCCAGTCCGCTGCAAAGAAATCGACCACTGGCCAGATTGTGGTGCTGATCGACGAATACGACGAGCCAGTGGCCAAGTTTCTGAACGACCTTCCCACGCTCCATCGTGTGCGTAACCTGCTTCACGATTTCTATGAGACGCTCAAGAGCAACTCCGACGTCATCCGCTTCCTCATGATGACCGGCGTGACAAAGCTCACGAAACTCTCTGTATTCTCCGGCCTCAACCACCTCACCGACCTCTCCATGGACTCCCGCTTCGCAACGCTGTTGGGCTACACGCATGAAGAGCTGGACGGCGCCCTGCGGGAGAACATCGAGGCGTTCGGCGCCCGAAGAGGGTGGGATTTTGCCACGGCAAAAGACCTGCTGCTCAAATGGTATGATGGCTATCGCTTCTCCCCTGACAGCAAGGCACGGGTCATCAACCCTGTCTCACTTGGCAAGCTTTTCAGCCCAGGCGGCGGCAAACTCAAAAGCTATTGGGAGACGACCGGCGGCGCGTCGCTGATCTTCAACCGCATCAAGGCCGTCGGCAAAATGCCCCCCGATCTGGAGAATGTCCGCGTGAAGCCCATCCAGCTGGATGTGTGCGATGCGGACACCCTGCCCATGGAATCACTGCTCTATCAGGGCGGCTATCTCACCATCAAGGAGGTGATTCCAGTTCCTGATGCAAATCTTGTGGATGAGATGGATCCGCAGACAGATACCTATGTGCTTGCGCCGCCGAACATTGAGATACGCGAGACGCTTCGGAACGGCTACGTGTCCAACATCTTGGGCATCAAGGAGAACACCTTCGACACGCTACTTGACCGTTCAAAACATCTGATTGCCGCAGGCGACATCCGCGAGGTAGTCGAAACCATGCTCTTCTCGCTCTACGCCGCCATCCCGCCGGAGTGGCATCTGAAGGACGAGGCGGAGGCCAAACGCTATTTCCAGCTCTTCTTCACCATGCTCGGCGCCAACCCGCAGCCTGAGTTCCCTTCCGCCCGCGGCTATGCCGACATTGTGGTGGAGCGCCCCGACGCCGTCTATGTCTTCGAGTTCAAATTCGAACGCACGGCAGAAGAAGCCATCAGGCAGATTCGAGAGCGCGGCTATGCGGACAAATGGGCCGCCGACCCCCGCCCCGTGACGCTTGTCGGAATCAACTTCAATCCGAAGCAACGCAACATCGACCTGCCCATCATTGAGGCATTGTAGCGCGTTATCTCACCTCCGAGGATTTTCACAACTCCTTGGCTTCCAAATAGTTCGGTGTTTTCATGCCAACTGGCCAGACATTCCGCGCATGCTGTCTCGGTTCAGTCCGAGGCGTCCATGGCGGCGGCGGCCTGCTTCGGCGTCATGGTTCCCGTGAACAGATTCTGCGTCGTCTTCTTGTGCTGCACGGCTTTGCGAGGCCGCAGGAACTGGTCGTAGTACGGCTGGAGGGAAGAGGCCTTCTGCAGCATGGCGAGGGCCTTCTGGGTGGGAAGCGGCTGTTTTTGCACCTGCTCCGCCGTTGTCTTCAGGGCGGGAATCCGTCCGATGCCGCACCATGCGTCCACGACGGTCTCGTCGGTGAGATAGCGCAGGAACTCCACCGCCAGCTCCGGCTCGGCACAGGAGCTGGAGACGGCGAAACCGCAATTGATGCCGCCGAGCACCGCGTCCGGAGCGCCCTTGCCGCCCACCACCGTCGGGAAGGGGACCGGCTCCAGCTGTTCCAAAAACTCCGGCTTCTCGTCCTTGATCCGCGCCACCACCCAGCTGCCCATGAGCAGCATGGCGGACTGGCCGTTGAGGAAGCGCGTCCGGGCAGGGCCGTCGTCTAGCCCGTTAAAACCCACTGGAAATGCGTCTGCCTCAATGAGTTGGCGAAGCAGTTCGCCGGCGCGGACGAAAGCGGGGTCCGCGAAGGAGGCCTTGCCCGCCGCCGCATCCATGAACAGCTCCGTACCGCCGCAGCGGTTGGCCAAATAGCAGAAATAGAAGGCGCCCGGCCATTGCTTCATGTTGCCCAAGGCACAGGCGTCGATGCCACGGCTGCGGAAGGCGGGGCACAATTTCAGAAGCGCATCGAAATCGCGGGGGAACTCCAGTCCCGCCTCCTCGAAAAGCCGTCGGTTGCACCACAGCATGACAGCGGAAAGGTCCAACGGCACGGCGTAGAAACGGCCGTCACTTTGGCAAAGAGCAAGGGCCTGGTCAATAAAACGGCCTTGCCAGTCGTTTGTACGTAAGGCATCTGTCAAATCCATGACCTTGCCGGCCTTCGCATATTCCGCCAAGGGGCCACCGCCCCAGGTGAACAGAATATCCGGCGGCGTGCCGCTTGCCAGCTCCACAGCCAGCTTCGTCTTGTAGTCGTCATTCTCAAACGTCTGAATCTCAACGAGACAGCCGGGGTGGTCCGCCTCGAAGCGCCGCGCCGCGTCCGCCAGAATCTCCCGTGGGCCGGCGTAGTTCATGATGTGCCAGAATGTCAGTTTTCTCACGTCCGGAGTCTCTTCCGCCTTTCGTCCGCAGCCCACGGCGAGGACGAGCAGCAGGGCGCCGGTGACCATCATCACTTTCATGCATGTCTCCTTGTGTTGTCTTGAAACGCAAACTTCCAACGGTTTCCGATGGGATTTTTTTCACATCATAAATTATAGTATTGTTTTTCCATCCCGCAACATTTCACAGCCCTTCCTCTTATACAATATATATATAATATGTTAAGAAATCTTGCCATCCTCCTGTTTTTTGTGGCCGCCATGGCCATCGGGGCGGAGGTGCCGTGGAAGGAGGCGGAGGCGCCAGTTCGCCTTCGCGCGTCCGCAGACCCACGCACTCGCCTTCGGATGTATCTTCCTGTCCCCCAAGGACTTGACCCATCATTGAACACCGTCAGCGCCTTCACGGACAAAGAGGAGTCCATGACCGCCGTTCCGGTCTTTCGGGAAGGACGTCTCATCGGCGTCGCCGTGGATGCCACGAAAGCGGAACACATTGCGCCCCAAAGGGCCACGAATCTTCCCGCCACGTCCTTCAGCGTCTATCTGAAGGCAGGAGCCGCAGCGGAAACGACTCCCCTGCCCGCTCCGGTTCTTGTGGCGAAACGGTCCGCCACCCTGACGGCCCGTCCCTTCTCGTCGGACGAGATTCTGCGCTATCTGGCACAGCTCCCCGCCAAGGAAAAGATGGAATGGGCTCCCTGCACCGCCATCGGAGGGCTTCCGGACATCAAAAACTGGCTGACCCCGCCCAAAAAGCGGTTCACCGTGGCCATCCTCCAATGGGAGGCCAAGCTGAATCTGGAGCAGGACGGCCAATGGGCCTTCGGCTCCGAAGAGACCAACGTCACCTGGCTCCTGCTGGTGGACGGAACTCCGGCGGCCTCCTGGCGGGAAGCGACGCGGCCCCGCCCCGAATCCGGCGGCTTCGCCGCCCCCGTGGCCCTGTCCGCCGGCCTCCACACCCTGCAGTTCATCACCGTTCTGCGGCCGGAAGAGCCGATTCCCCAATGTCTTATGCGTCCCGCGGGGGATGAGGGCCCTGGCCAGCCACCGACGCCGCTGCTGCCCTCTCGCGTCCCCTTCTCCCTCACCGCCACGTTCCGCGACAGTCCGGACAAGCCCATCGTCCTGTCCCGCATGGCCATCCATCCCATTCAGATTCGGGAGACCAACGCCACCATCGCCTGCATTCGGGTTCCGCAGGACACGTCGGAAACCCATCCAACCACTTTCCGCGCCCCCGACGGCACCCCTCTTGCCGCCGCAAACGGACGGATTCTCTGCCCGCCGGGGTTCCTGCCCGCCATCGAAGTCCATCAGGGGGACACGATTCTCTCCCTGCCCGCCGACCTTTATTGGCAGGAGCCGATTCTAGTGCGGGCACGGGCCAGCCTAAGCGGGCTTCCCATGGTGCTGCCTCCCGATGCCCCCCTGTCGGCCATCTGCAGCATCCAATGGCCGGAGCGCCTTTCCCCTCTGATTCGGGAAGCCTGCATCTGCCGTCTTGACGAGCTTGACGGCGAGGGAGCGACGGTGGCCAGCCAGTCACTCCCCACCACCCGAACGGGAGAAATCCCCTTTGCCCTGTCGCCGTCAGAGAAGACCCAACGGCTTCGCATTCATATCCAGTTCAGCGAGAAGGACATCCTGCCGCCGATGGACATTCGGCTCATCCGTCCGGAACAGGCCAATCTCCCCCTCTTCCTTCGCAGCAAGCAATTGGTGGATGCCGAAGGCCTACCCGTTGTGTTTATATGTAACAAATTGAATATCAATGACTTACAGAAAAATCGCCCCGTTCTTGCCCGTCCTGCCAACGGCGATGCCCTGCGGCTGGCGGTTCTGGACGATGTCATCACCCCCTTCCATTCCGTCAGCGCGGACGCCTCCCTCAAGGCTCTTCTGGAGCAGGAGACCGCCGCGCCGCTGGAAGTGTCCTGCCATCCGGCCGCCTCGACCTTGGAGACGCCGCTGGAGGCGGAGGCGCTCATGGGGCTTTCCGCCCTGCTCGCCGCCCAGCCGGACGCCGCCCTGCTGTGCGTGGGTCTGCGTCCCTTCCAGCGGGGGATGTCCCCTGAGCAATGGACTCCCGTTTTGGTGTTTCTGCTGCAGAGCTGCCACACCGCCGGCATTGCCCCTGTGTTGGTCACCCTGCCCAAAGTCCCTGGTTATCCGGCGGAGAACGCCTACCGCGCGGCCCGTCTCACCAAAGAGCTGGCCGTCGCCGTCGGCCTTCCCGTCATCGATCTGTATTCTCAGCAGATGATTCAAGGCGAGGCGCCCACGGAGTGGTTCAAGCTGCCCTCCGGCGATGACTCCCGCCCGTTGCGCTCCCGCGCCATGAACAACAGCGCAAGAACTTGGTGGGCAGCCACTTGCGCCCATGCGCTAGACACCTTTCTGAAGCCTTAATTCCATCGAGACGATTCACCATATGTCCTCCAAACCCTACGACCTGACCACCCACAACCCGGACATGCCGCTGTCCCCCAGAGGCTTCCCCCAGGCCACCCTGACCCTGTGCCCCTGGCAGAAATTGGCGCTCATCGGAGCTGTTATCCTTTTGATACTGTGGGGGATATGGGATCTGTACCACGAGCTGTTCGTCATCAACGTCATTCTGACGGTCTTCTATCTGGCCACCACCTTCTACCGCATTCTGACCATCGACCTGGCTCTCCGCAAGCCACGCGAGATCCAAGTCAGCCTGTCGGATATCCGGAAGCCCCCCAACGGCGGCCTTTGGCCCAAATACATGGTCATCCTTCCCATGTACCATGAAGGCGAAGTGCTGCCTGGCCTCATCGAGGGGCTGAAGAAGCTGGACTATCCGAAGGACCGCCTCGAAATCCGCCTGCTGATTGAGGAGGATGACGAAGAGACCATGGCCGTCGCCAAATCCCTTCGCCTCCAGCCTCCCTTCGTCATCACGCCCATCCCCAAAAGCGAGCCCCGCACCAAGCCGAAGGCCTGCAACGTGGCCATTGAGGACGGCGACGCCGACTATCTGGTCATCTACGACGCGGAGGACCAGCCGGAGCCTGACCAGCTGAAGAAGGCCGCCCACGCCTTCGCCGTCTGTCCTGACAACGTCGCCTGCATTCAGGCGAAACTGGCCTACTACAACTGGAACTGGAACCTGCTGACCAGCTGCTTCACCGTGGAATACGCCACCTGGTTCGGCCTTTGCCTGCCTGGGCTGGACTGCCTGCAGGCCCCCATCCCCTTGGGAGGAACCTCCAACCACTTCAAAATGAAGGTATTACGTGAAGTCGGCGGGTGGGACGAATTCAACGTGACGGAAGACTGCGATTTGGGGCTGCGGCTCTTCGCCGCCGGCTGGCGCACACGGATTCTGGACTCCAAAACCTACGAGCAGGCCTGCGGAAAGCTTCCCGCGTGGATCAAACAGCGCTCCCGCTGGGTCAAAGGCTACATTCAGACCTATCTTGTTCATACACGGGATTTTATCGGCCTACATCGCCGCCTGGGCCTCTGGAACAGCATTCAGTTCCACCTGCTCATCGGAGGCACCTTCCTCAGCCAGCTCATCAACCCCTTCTACTGGCTCATGACCATGATGTGGCTCTTCTTCCGCCCCGTGGGACTGGACACCTTCTTCCCCGCCCCTGTCTTCGTCATGGGAGCCTTCTGCCTCTTTGCCGGCAACTTCTTCTTTGTGTTCACCAGCACCATCGCCTGCATCCGTCAGGGGCTTGGCCACCTTTCCAAAACCTGTCTCTTCCTTCCCATCTATTGGCTGATGATGAGTCTGGGAGCCTGGAAGGGCTTCCTCCAACTCTTCACCAAACCCCACCATTGGGAAAAGACAAAGCATTTCGCTCACCACTAACCCACGTCCGCGCAGGAACTTATTCCATGCCGATCAAACGACTTCCCGCCCATGTGCTCCCCGCCATCTTTCTGCTGTTGGCCGTTGGGGGCTATTTCCTCCCCCGCATTCCGTCGGAATCGATGGTCTATCATCAGGCCATCGCCGAAGCCTTGGAGCAGTCCACGAACTGGGGCCGCCAGGCCTTTGTGGGCAACACGGACTATCCCATGCTGCCCACGGTGGCCCTGCTGGCCGTGCGGAAACTCTCCGCCCTCTGCCATCTGGACGCGGTGCGTCTGCTGTGCGCCCTCTGCCAGGCCTGGCTGTTCTGCGTCCTCATCCGCATCGCCGTCTCCACGCGAAGCCTGCATCTGCTTCCCCTTCCGCTGGCGCTGGCCTTCATCCCCTCCCAACTACGGCAGGGTTTTCTCACCGCCTCTCCGGACTGGGCGGCGACCATCCCCCTGTCCATCATGGTCATCCATCTACTGGAATGGTACCATGAGCAGAAACTGCGCAGCCTGGTCATCGCCAGCGTGGCAGCGGGAATGTTGGTCTTCTGCGGACTTTGGGGCTGCATTCTGGCCGTGGGAATGACCGCGGTCTTCCATTGGCAGTTCTCCCAAATCAACCGCCACGCCCCCGAACCGCTCTCCGGAGCGGGAGCCATCCTGTGGGCGCCGCTGGTCTACTGCATCTTCCTGTGGTTCCTCTGGAACTGGCTCGTCATGGGAAATCCCCTCTTTGGTCTGAAGGACCTTTGCGCACGCACAGCGGACATCCAGCCAGACGCCCTCTCCCGCTTCCTTGCCTACGGCATCCCTCTGACCGCCATTCTCATCTTCCCCCTGCTCATCTGCTCCCTCAAGTCCGACCTGGCCCCCATCGCCCGCTGTCTGCTGCCCCTGCCCCTCGTTTCCATCCTCTGCGGCATTGCCTCAAGCGCCCTAGGGGTGAATCCCACGGCCCTGCTGGCCTTCGCCGCCGTCGCCTTCATCCTCACCGCCCTCGTGGTCATCAACGCCAACTACCCCCACCATGTTCCAAGAACCTGCGCATGGGTGACTTGCGCCTGCTGCCTCGTTTTGGGCTTCCGCCTCCCCCTGCTGACCACCGGCCTTTTCATGGGAACCCAAGCCCCCGACCCGCAGGAAATCATCGCCGACATCGACAAAACCTGGCCAGAGGCCCGCGTCGCCCTCTACGGCATGCGGCTCCCCGCACTCTATCCGGACCCCACGGAACAGCGCTTTACGTCACGGCTGGACTATAAGGAAGGCCATCTGCTCAGCCTCTCCCACATGGAGCAGATGTTCCTGCTCGTCCCCCCGCCAGACGGCTATTTCTTCCCCAAAGACCGCTCCGTCTTCTCGGACATCCATGCCAACGGCCGCCCTTGGCTTCTGCTCGAGCGGCAATGGACCTCCGGTTGGCAGCTGTGGCGCGCCGTCTTCCCGCCGGAAGACCAGTCCCTGCTGGAGCGTTTCCGTCAGCCCAAACCCGCCGCCCCATGACGACGCGTCGCCGCCTTTCCTTTCACATTATATCATAAAAGGAATATATTGAATTCAATAAAGGAAGTAAAATGAAACTCTATAATGGAATCTGCATCAGCGTTCTTGCGTTGGCCACCGCCCTTGCCGCCCAGGAGCTGCCCCGTCGGATCTATGAACTGAACGCGGGTCCCGACAACCCGCGAAACAGCGAAGGCAGCTTTGTGGCCCTCAAGGACGGCCGTCTCATGTTCGCCTACTCCCATTTCACGGGAAAATCAGGGGCTGATGACGCCCAAGCCAACATCGCCGCCCGCTTCTCCTCTGATGAAGGCGAAACGTGGAGCGCCCCCCGCATGATCGTCGAGAGGAAGGAGAATCTGAACGTGATGAGCGCCAGTCTCCTGCGGCTGCAGGATGGCCGCATCGCCCTCTTCTATCTGCGGAAGAAGGCGGAAAACGACTGCCGCCCCATCATGCTCATTTCAACGGACGAAGGAGAGACCTGGAATGACCCTGTGGAGATCTTGGGCGACCGAATCGGCTACTATGTGATGAACAACGACCGCGCCATCCAGCTCAAGAACGGCCGCATCCTCCTGCCCATCGTCGTCCATTCCCGCCCAGGGGACTCCACCATCGGCAAAGGCAAGATCTTCAGCGCCATGTCGGACGACGGCGGCAAGACCTGGCACACGGGTCAGGAGCGCAACGGCTATGACGTCAACAACACCCCTGTGACCATGCAAGAACCTGGCGCCGTGGAACTTAGCGATGGACGCGTGCTCATGTACATCCGCACCGACGTGGGCTGCCAATACATCACCCACAGCGCCGACGGCGGCGAGACATGGGATCCGCCCCACGCCTCCGAATTGCGGGGACCACTGGCGCCGGCGTCCATGAAACGGCTGAAGAACGGCGACTTGCTGTTGGTGTGGAACGACCACAAGGGCCTGCCGCAGGCGTGGAAGGAACGCCCCAACCCCAAAAACTGGGCCGCGGGCGCCTTGCGGAAAATCCACAAATCCTTTGAAGTGGACCGCACGCCGCTGACCACCGCCATCTCGCAGGACAACGGCAAGACGTGGAAATTCGTCAAGAACCTAGAGGGCAATCCCAACGGCTGGTATTGCTACATCGCCATCCATGTGACGGATAAATACGTGCTGCTCAGCTATGTACGGGATTGCAACCTCTACAACGACCGCATGACCAAAGTGCCCATCTCCTGGCTCTACGACCCCACACCGCGCCCCGACTATGTCATGGGCGAGCCCCCCTCGTTCAGGGACATACCCGAAGGGGAGTTCAGCGCACTGCCCACAAGTCTGGGCACTTGGGGCGTCACCACGGGACGCGCCGCCGTTCTCGCCTATGCCCGTGGCAAGGGCGTTCACATGATGAATGACGACGGCGAATCCTGCGTCGAGCTGACCTTGCCCGCCACCCGTCCCGTCGGCGACCTGCATTTCCAAGTTGAACGCTTTACAGGAAACGAGCCGTTCATATTCACCGTGGAGGCATGGAAGGACAACTCATGGGTTCTGATCTCCGGCTTGGACAACTCCACGAAAACCGGCTCTCTCCATTCTCTCCAGTTCGCCGACAACGCCCTCGCCACGGACAAGCTGCGCTTCCGCTGCTCCGCCCACAAAGGCGCCATCATCTGCGACGTCAATAGCAAGGAAATCGACCTGAAGGGCTTCTTTAATGACTAAATCAGGTCCTTGCAGGGACTTGCAAAACATATGCCATGTAAGGTTTCATGTCATCGCGTCCTAAAAAAGAGCCATATAGGTTTTTCATGCACGAAGAGCTTGTCATCCGTCAATTTGGTCCCTTGAAGGACATTTATCTGCCCGATATCCGCCCAATCGTGGTAGTCGTCGGCGCATCGGGAAGTGGCAAGAGCCTTTTGCTGAAGGTACTGGCCATGATGCGTCATGTCGCCAAACTTGCCATCATTCAGGAGGCTTTGAAGGCTTCAGGAGTCAAACAGCCTTTTGCTCCCATACAGGTTGGAGGCTATTTGGTATTTGGTGGCTTTTCCTCTCTGTTGCAGCAAGATACGCTTATCTCCTATCGAATCCAATGGGAGGATGGCTCCTGTACCGTCACCTTGGCAAATGGAAATTTCCAGATAGCATCCTCTTTGGACAACAAAACGGTAGGGCCATTTCTTAAAATAGCATTTATCAGTGACTTACGAAATCTGATACCACTGTGGGCGCAAAAAGGCGCCACCGTTCAGTCAAAGGTTCTGGACAGCTATTTCATGGAAACATTTTCTCTTTGGGAAGATGCATCGGCGACTTTCCACGAATCGACACAGGAGCTGCCGTTTCTGGATGTCTCCCTTCTTTTGGGAAAGAACAACGGCGATCCCCCGCATGTTCTCCTGAAAGATGAAAAAGGGCGGATGACGCCATGGGAAATGGGGGCCTCCGGCTACAAGTCCTCCGTGCCACTGGCACTGATTGTTCGACATCTCATGAAATCGTATGATTTTTTTGCAGCCATCAAGCGAAGCTATCTGGAAGTGCTTATCAATGATTTGATGGCTCAACCTTCTAAAGAGACACTTCTGCCCAAACAACGGCAGGTGCACCGTTTCTGCGGCAATTTCCTGTGCATTCACGTGGAGGAGCCAGAACTCAGTCTGGATCCTGATACGCAGATTCGCCTGGCAGAGGAATTGATGCAGTCCCTCTCATGGCGGCGCGAGGATATAGGACAGTTCGAGGCATCCATTATTTTCACCACCCATAGCCCCTATTGGATTGTGGCGCTTAATACATTATTGCAGGAAAACGCCTACACGGCACTGACATGGGAGAAAATCGACGGCTATCTCGTCACACCGCAGGGCACTCTGAAGTCCCTTCGAGATGATGAATCGCAACTCTTGATGACCCCCAATATGGACAAGGCAACCCAATGGCTTGATGAACGATACAACCACGCATTGTCCATGGGAGCAAAGAATCAATGACAACACAGAATGTGCCTGGCTTTGGAATTGTAGACGCACATTGGGTTGTAATCCGCGCGCCACGGCAATCATTTGCCTGCCATGAAAGGAAATCCTACCTGAACATCAGCAATGACTGCGATGCATCAGCGTATTTCATCCGCTTGGACAAAGGGTTTCTGACTAACGGCAAAACTTGCGATTACAGCATTTCCGCTTCCATTGACGATGAGACAAGAGCCTGTCTTCTGGAGCTTAAGGGATGTCACGAAGAAGAGGCTATTGATCAATTGGGGCAGACGCTCCGCGTCTTGCGCCATCATCCCAACGTGACAGCGCACATTCAATCCGCCATATTTGTTCCAGCCGGTGGCTCGCTAATGCCATCCGCAGGTTTTCAGAAATGCGCCAAGACATTTTACAAGTGGAATCGGATTCCCCTTCATCGTCTGTCCAATCATAGCCATATCTTCCTCTCCGCCTACTTGCAAACGCAAGAGGCAAGTTAGCTCACAAGGAAAAACGTATATGCCAAAAGCAATCTTGCTCGGCGCGTTGTTGTCGCTTTCCGCATTGGCAACGCTTATCAACGATGCGGACGGCGTCAGATTGTCTCAAGACGGCGTCACGGTCTCCCAAGACGACGATGTCCTGCTCATAGCCGACGATTTTGCAGCGCCATCCGACAAATGGCTGCCCCACAAGACATTCGCGGATTTCACATGGATTCACCATGCGCCGACATCAGGCGTCCCCAGCCTCCGCATCGAACGCAATCCCAATCGCGTTCCGCCTGAAAACCGCCTCTTTGACACGGCATGGCAACTGATGACCACACCCATTTCCCTCCCCGCGGACACGCTCCGCGTCTGCCTGACCCTCAACGTCTTCAGCAACAATCGCGAAATGGCCAACGCGGCGGGGCACGGTAGCGGCTACAAGAATGTCGTGGCGTGGTTCACGGACAAAGGGCAAACGCTCCTGCGGGAAGACAGTTTCCTCTTCAATGTCGCCGAAACCTTTCCGGCGGAGAACTTTATGGAGTTCGATGCCCCCAAAGGCGCCGATACCGTGCAACTCTTCATTGGCGCAGACACGCCTGATTTGCTGCCCGGCCAATTTGTCGCCTTCTCTGGCGTGAAACTGGGCGCCATCCGCAAGACCAGCCGATTCAAGCACCATGCATCGTTTACCACAAGTCCTTGCCGCATAGATGGTTCTGTAACTTGGAAGGCGAGTGTGCCACCTGGAACGTCGCTTTCGCTTCAGGCATCCGTCGCCCCGGAAGTCAACACCGTGCCAGGGGAATGGACGGAATTCACGGCCATCAGTCAAGGGCAATCCCTTGCGGAACTCGCTCCCGACGCAAAATGGGTCAAGTTCAAAGTTCTGATGACGGCGACCGACTCCATCACGCCCTCCCTGCATGCCATTCAAATCGGCGGCAGACGGCTGGCCAGCTGGAAAAAGGACACGGACACGCTCCCGCCACTGGCCACGCGTACTAGTCCATCTCCGACTGAAGACGCCAAACAGCCGTACATCTTCAACGTGCTCGACGACAATCCCATTCAGTGGAACAACTTCTCCATCAAGCTGGACGGAGCCGAAACACCCTTCACGCGGCAGGAGGACACCGTCACCGTTCCCGCTCCGGAGGACGGCTGGCAATCCGGCCTCCATATCGTCTCCTTCACCCTTTCGGACATTCTTGGAAACAGCGTCAACGAAGAACAGGCTTTCTACATCGGCAAGATCCGCTCCGACAACATCGTATCGATGCGGGACGACGGCATGACGCTCATCGATGGCAAGCCCTTCTTCCCCATCGGCATGGCCTGCGCCGTCAAATGCGACCACAACGACAATAGCTACGACAAGCTATTCGCGATGTTTGAGGAAGCCGGCATGAATTTCGCGCGGCATTATAGCGGTTTCACGCTTCGCCACAAAGACGCCGCTGAATACATCGACGCTGCTGAAAGACACGGCATCAAGCTCTACATCGCTGGCGGCCTCGACGCAAACGACTGCAACATCAAGACCGTCGCCGAAACCATCGTCCTCCAGATGCATCTGTCCAACGTCATCGCATGGGACACGGGCGACGACACTGCGAACCACATCAAGCCCGACCAAATGCGACAACGCTACAACGCCATCAAGGCCATCGATCCCTATCGCCTCACCACGCATGAGGATCAGCTTGGGCCGTTCCACAACACCCGCTACCGCCCCTATGCGCTCTATTCAGACATCTTCTCACCCGAAATCTATTCTGTCCACGATGATACGGAACAAGACAAGAATCAAGTCGTCCCGTCAGTCATCTCCACGATCAAGGCCATTCATCAGGATGTCAAGACCGTCGACGCGCCGACACGCAGCTGCTGGCCGCTCATCCAGTACTTCCACTCCGGCGGCGAGTGGCGAAGACTGCAGAACTTCGAGGAGCTTCGCTGCATGACCTATCAGGCCATCATCCATGGCGTGCAGGGCATCATTTGGTACCGCTATGCAGGATACAATGAATACCAGAAGACGGGTTTCACTCCCGAACAATGGGACGTCATCGTCAGAACGTCCAAGGAGCTCCACAAGCTCTACGACGTCCTCTGCCAGCGCGCCGCCGCCCTCCAGCCCGCTGAGCCGGAAATCCTTGATGAACCGCAAGTTGACTGCTTGAACAATCCTTCCGTCAGCCTGCTGCTGAAGGAAGGCGACGGCACGTCGCGGTTTCTCTTCGCCGCATCGTCCGTCCGCCAGCCTGTCAAGGTGCGCATCACGATTCCAAACGGCGCCGCCTCCGTCATCGATTTCTTCGATGGACACGAATGCACGCCAGACGCCAACGGCGTCATCGAAGACACGTTCCAGCCACTTGGCGTCCATGTCTATGTCATAAAATAGGAATGCCTCAGTGATTGACGGGGCGGCGGATTGCAGTCCTCGTCCTGCCGCGAACACGGCGGAACGCTTCTGGTTATTCTGTGTGTTCTGTGGATAAACAAATTCCACTACTCTTCCGGCGTGAAGAATTCATGGAGATCGATGAAATTGGCGTCCCGATCGCAGATGATGACGCCGCGGACGGAATTGCAGCGGAAGCGGAGGCGGGTTGTCTCCAAATCCGGTTCAGCGGGATTCAGATAATGCTGTCCCATGGCTTGCGTGCCCTCGCCGCGGGCGTCCACTAGCACCCAAGTTTCGTCCTTCCAGGCCTCTACAATCATTCGATAAGGCTTTGCCCGCGTGAAGCGCTCAAGGGCCAGCCGAAGTTCCCGCAGGGGAGTCGGCGAGGGAAGAGCGAGTTCCAGACAGCTGTCCTCGCCGCCCTCCAGATGGATGCCGCGGCCACGGCTGTAGTTGATGACGAAGGCCTTGCCGGAAACCACGGACCATGTTCCCAACGGTGTCTCCAACGTGGTGAATTCGCCGTCAGGCACATTCTTGAACGCGTCATTGGGGCGATAATGGTACGGGGGGCGCGGCGTGGGGTCGTAGATCCATGAGAGGGGGACTTTGATCATGCGGTCGCAGTAGGGGCCACCATGCACATAGCTCAGCAGCACCGCGTCCGCCATGACATGCACGGCCACGTAGCAGAAGTAGCCCTCGCCCTCCAGATTCTTGTTCAGCTCCCACGTCTGGCCTTCGTCCCGCGAAATCGCCGTGCTCAACGGCAATCGCTCTACATGATTGCTTTGGAACACCTTACGCAAATGGGCCGGCGAAGAGCCCTCCGGTACCTCCCGATTGATCCATTCCGGCGGGAAGTCGCTTTGGTCATTCCACACCAACAGCAAATCGCCGTTGGGCAGCCGTTTGATGGAGGCTGGAGACAGGGGGCCGATGATGTTGGAGGCATGGGGGGCGTCCCACGTTTCGCCGCCATCGGCGGAATGGTTGACGTATTGGCAGCCCTCTCCTGTACGGCAGAACATCATCACCCGTCCGTCCTTCAGCTCGATGGCCCCCGGCTCCTGTAGGATGACCGCCTCGCCCCGCTCGTTCACGGCATTGTGCTCCTGCCCCGTGTGCCAGGTCTGGCCGCCGTCGTCCGACATGGCGCTGAAGACCTTTCCACGGCCGATGGTGTCATCGTCAGGGCGGTAATGGGCGACGAGCGGCAGCAGAATCCGGCCGCTTTTCAGCTGGATGGCGCGATCGTTGTTCAGCACATAGTAACCGGGTTTGTCTTTCAGGACGGACACTGGCTCGCTCCACGTCTCCCCTTCGTCCGTGGTCACCCGCATCATGGGGCGGCATTCCATTCCCGCGTTCTCTTTGCGGAGATAGAAGAGCGCGATGCGGTCGTCCTGCAGTCGCAACAGACTGGCGCTCATCACGTTAAGGTCGCCCTCCTGCGGCACGATGATCCGCACGTCGCTCCAGGTCTCCCCATTGTCGGAGGAATAGCGGGCCCCGATGACGCCATGCCCCTCGTCCGAGCCGTCATCGCCGGTGAAATGGGAGTAGGCGAACATCAGCCGACCATCGTGAAGGGCCACAAAGGACCCTTCGCTGCTGCGCGGGTTGCCCGGCTCCGCATGGAACTCAAACAGCTTTCGGGGGACCCCATCGCCGTTGACCATCAACGACATACAACAAAACGCCATCACGCCCAATCTGACCCAAAACCGCTTTTTCGTCATGATTCTTGTCCTTTTGTCCTTCAAGAGAAAACTGCGTTCATCGCATGTTCATCGCCGCGTTCACGACACAAAATAGCGGATGGCACAATGGCGGCGAACCTTCTCGTATTCAAGGGTATAGGGATTGCAGCGCCAAAAGACCACCTGACCGTCGTTGCGGAGAAGCAGGTTTCCATAAGACCAGTTGCCAGAGCCGTAACGCATTGGGATGGAAGGCTTTACCATGACAATCGGCTGACTGGTAATGGAGAAGATGCGCCGCTCCGTGTTGTAGTAGCCGGAGCCCATGGGCGAAAACAGCTCGGAGGACAAGTCCCCCGGCTGACGGTCAAAGTCCCGTATGGACGCCTTGAACTCGCGGCCTTCGCGGAACGCCTCCACCAAATCATCCAGGCTGCCCACCAGCGGATTGCCGTTCTCGTCATGGGAGTAGACCTCCTGCCAGCGGTCCCGCACATAATAGCGGAATTCGGTGAAGTCATAGACAAAATTCTGCGACGGCGCATTGGTGTTCTGATCGAACATGCTGATGGTGTGATACTTCGGCATATCCGAAGGATCGACCGCAGGGCACTCGCCGGTGGGAGGCACTTTGGGGCCGTTGTCCAAAAACGGTCTGGCGATGGCCTGCTGACCGTCCTCGTTGTACATGAAAAAGGACCAGGAGGGTCGCTCGCCGAAGTCCACAGGCGGAGTGACGGGCATCCGCAAGTTCATGATGCCGGCGCCCCAACGGCCGTCGATGAGCCAAGTGACGCGGAAATCGGACACCTCGTCAATCAGCTCCGGATTGTCCGAACCCGGCTCGATGTGCTCATTGTGGTGAAACCCCGTGTAGATGCGCAGATCCGCCCCGCGGGCGATGGCCGCCCGCAACGCCTCCGGGCTGCCGGAAACCACATGACGGCCCGAATCCAACACCAACACCTTCTCAAATGCGGAACTTGTCATGCAAAACCTCGCTTCTTTCTCCACTTCAGTGGATCATAGAGCATATTATTTTTATAAGTTACTTATTATCAATGATTTACAAATATCTCTAATGATTGGCCACGGGAAGGATTCTCCCGCCTGCCTTCATACTATAAGCGGCCTACCCCACGTTTCAACATCAATGACGCATGGTTTTCCGCAATTGTATTCCGTGTCACTCTTCATGGCGCACTCTTCACTTTTCATTTGACGCGAGACGTGAGATAAGAAAAGTGAAAAGAGACGCTGAATGCGGAACGCATCTTTTCTATTGTCCCCTGCCTTTCGTCTCTCGTCTCCCGTCTCTCGTCTCCCGTCTCTCGTCCCATGAAAAGAGCCGCGGCCCCCGTCTCGCTTTCCACGTCTCCCGTCTCACGTCAGAGATAAGTTGCATTTATTGCAATATCAAAAAGTGCTCGAAAGGAGCCTCTGCCTTTCCCCACGAAAACGCCAGAATCGCGTACAAGGGGCCTTGCAGACGCCTTTAATATTTTAGGTATTAATATACCTAAATGCATGCATCATGCCACAGCGCGCGTTTAAAGTGCCCTAGCGGCCATTTTCTTCAAAAAAGAGGGTCAAAAATCGCCTGAAGTTGCAAAAAACCGTCATGACCACAAAACAGCCGTTCCAAGAGACAAAATAGCCCACAAACTTGCAATGAATGCAACTTTTCTCTGACGCAAGACGCGTCTTCCGTCTCGTGTCCCCCACACCCCGTCCCCCGTCTCCCGTCCCATGAAAAGAGAAAAGAGCCGCGGCCCCCTGCGACGAAAGTTTGCGTCTTTTCGAGAAACTATCCAAAAAAACGGCGGCGGAAATTGACTTCAAACCACCCCAAATTATATTATAGGTGGTGCCGTTTAGCATGCACCAGTGAGTTCGAAGCACCTGTCCCGCACTCCGCAAGAGACATTGGAGAAAGAGCCATGGCGAAAGCTCAACACATGGAATTTCCAGACATCTATCCGTATCCCAAGCAGATCACCTTGACGGGAGGAGACAGCGACCTGTCTTTGGACATTCGCCTTGTCACCAGCAACGTCTCGCCGTTGCAGCGAAAGGCCGTCCGCTCCGTGCTGACCATGTCCGGCGTCCGGGTCGTGGCCAATAAGAAGAAATATGTGATTGACGCGCAAGTCCTTTCCCCTGAGGACTTTGACCTTTCCGAAGTTCCCGAGGCCTGCCGCAAGGACTTCTATGAGCTGCGCATTCAGGGCAGCGAAGTCTACATCCGTGCTCCGGAGCAGGACGGCACCGTGTACGCCGCCCACACGCTGGCGGCCATCTACAAACGCCATTCCCGCGGCGAAATCATTCCGAATCTGGTGGTTCGGGACTGGCCCCACATTCCGATGCGCGGCATTTTCGTGGAGAACAAATGGGGTCCGGACCGCATGACCGAACAGGATTGGATGCAGACCATCGACACGTTGGCCTCCTTCAAGATGAATGTTATGGGCATTGGCCTGTACGGCTGTTGGGGCAGCTGCCGCTTCGAAGGGGTCAACCACCCCACGGAGTTCCTTATGGTTCCCGTGCCCGAACACGATGAGCTGAAGCCCACCCACACGCTCCGCTGGTATTCCCCCAATCGGGAGGAATGGCGCGAAGACACCTACCTGCCCACCCAATGGACCAGCGGCATGCTGAACAACGTGGTGGAATACGGCAAGGAGCGGGGCGTCACCATCATCCCCTTTGTCAACAGCTACGGCCACAACACCTACTTCGCGCGGATGATTCCTGAAATCTCCGCGAAGGACGCGCAAGGCAAACCCACAGGCGTAGGCTATTGCATCAACTCCCCCAAGACCCGCGAGTTCGTGGAAAAATTCTACAGTGACATCATTGACCGCTATTTCGGCGGCAAGCTGGAGTATTTCCACATCCAGATGGACGAAGTCTGGCCGGACTACCCTTGGCCGGACGAACCCTGCAAAGACGGCTCCCCCATATGCAAGTGCAAGCGCTGCAAGGGGAAAAAGCCGGAGGACAGCATTCAGGACTACGTGATCTGGCTGGTCAAGATGCTTACGTCGAAGGGCGTCAAAAAGGTCGTCATGTGGAATGACCAGCTCTCCCGCCACATGGACATTCTGGGCAAGGAATTTGCCAACCGTCTGGCCGCCGAAGGACTGAAGGACAAGCTGATTCTCCATTGGTGGTGGTACAGCAACCAGTCCATCGACGAGAAGAACCACGTCTCCATGGGCCGCAAGCTGGGCATCAACGGCTGGGTCGCCCCCATGACCTGCTACTACGATTGGAGCACTTACGACTATCGTCTGCCCAACATCGAGCTGATGATGCGCATGGCGGACAAGGAAAAGGCCTGCGGTGCCGTGTCTTACGCCGTCCATAACCCCTCTCACATCGACCACGAGGCCCTGTTGGCGGGATTTGCGTGGGAGTCCACCACCGGCCAGAACATGCAGAAGCTGAACCGCCGCTGGGCCCAAGCCCTTTATGGGGCCAACGCCGACACCTATTTGAAGGCCATGAAGAACCTGACAGAGGCCGCGCAGGATGACACCTGCCGCTCTTGCATGTACTATTCCTACTCCTATGTCAGCGGCGGCTCCCTCCACACCTATCCCAAGGAACCGCTGGAAAAGCTGGAAGCCCTTGCGCCCCAGAAGGATCCCATCGCCATTCTGACCAACGTCTCCCAAAAGGCCGCTCAGGCGGACGCCCTCTTCCAGGAGCTTCTCGCGGACGAGTCCCTGAAGGACCTGCAGAAAAGCTCCCTCTGCAGTCTCCGCGCCCACAGTCTGCGGCTGCAGGCGGTGGCGGACATTTTCCGCTGGCTGCTGGAACTCCGCGCCAACCTGGCCTCCGGCATGGTCAAGAAGAGCATGGCCACGGCCTGCGCCGCGGCGCGGGAAGAATATGTGGCGAAGCTGGCGCTCATCGAGAAGCTGAGCCCCACATGGCTGGTTCCCTCCACGCTGCAGGCGCTTTCCGTCATGGTCGCCTTCCTGGACCAGCTTCTGGAAAGCATCAAGCTCTACGGCGGCAAGAAGAAGGCCAGCGCCCTCAGCTGGGCCGGCGAACTGCCGCCGTTCCGCACTCAAGAGGAATAACCCTCCGCCTTTTGCACACGGCATGATCACGATGCGCAACAGAATCTGAATCCGTTGCGCATCGCATTTTTATATTATTGCAAATATTGCAATATTGTTGCATTTATTGATATCACAGGAGAAGAGATGGTCGGAGTCGTGGAGGACTGGAATCTGGAGGACGGCGGTGCATTGAGTCTGAATGGAAGCTGGAGCTTCCGCTTCGAGGAGGAAAAGGCTCTGGAGGATGTGGCCGACGAGGCCTTCGAGGCCACGGACGTCATCACCGTCCCCGGCTGCTTCGACACCTTTCCAAAATGGTTCCTCAAACGGGGCACCGGCCTGTATCGGCGGACATTCACCCTGCCTCGTCCCGTCAAAAACGCATGGCTGACCGTGGACGGCATGGGCCTGCGGGGCGATTTCCGTCTGGACGGCAAGCCCTTGGGCATTCATCCCTATCCCTATGCGCGGCTTGAGCTGGAAACCGGCCCGCTGGCCGCCGGAACCCACACCGTCTTCGCCGCCTTGGACAACCGATTCGATTGGGAACGCCTCAAATTGGTCCGCCCCTACTACGACTTCTATTTCTACGGCGGATTCTACCACGGCGTCAGCCTGGCCTTCGACCATCGCAAGCTGCAGATTCGGACCCGCGACTATCAAAACGGCACCATCGAATTGCGCGCCATCGGCTTCCCCGCCGACGATTTTGCGGCCCATCTGGTCTTCGATGACGTCCACGGCATGGACGTGGCATTTCATGACGGCCGTGCCCTTGTCCGCGTCCCCCACTTCCGCCTCTGGTCCCCTGACTCGCCCCATCTCCATCATGTCACCTTGACCGATGGCCACGCCGCCCCCCTTTCCGCACGGTTCGGCATTCGGGAGGTCAAGACCGAAAATCGCCGTATCTTGTTGAACGGCAAGCCAATATATCTACGAGGAGTCAATCGGCACGACTCCCACATCGAATTTGGCGTCACGACTCCCGACACCCAGGCCCTGCGGGATCTCCAGCTCATCAAGTCCTTGAACGCC
Organism: Lentisphaeria bacterium; assembly: GCA_016288215.1. Taxonomy (GTDB): domain Bacteria; phylum Verrucomicrobiota; class Lentisphaeria; order Oligosphaerales; family Oligosphaeraceae; genus Tb-RUG-64. The sequence continues at coordinate 41,679 of JAEEYQ010000026.1, forward strand.
AACTTCATCCGTGGGGCCCACTATCAGCAGTCCAGCCGCTTTTTGGATCTCTGCGACGAAATGGGCCTGCTGGTCTGGGAGGAGTCCTTGGGATGGGGCAACGGGCAACCCTACACGCGCCGAAACGACATCAACGAGCTAGAAGACGAAGGCTTTGTGGAGGCTCAAATCCATGAAACGCGGGAGATGGTGCGGGCCAGCTTCAATCACCCTTGCGTCATCATCCAGGGCTTCCTCAACGAATGCGACAGCAAGCAACCATGCTGCAAGGCCTTGGTTGACAAGCTGATACAGACTATTCGAGACGAAGATTCCGGTCGTCTCGTGAGCTTTGCCTGCAACACCTGGAAAGAGGATATCTGCCATGAGGGCACCGATGTGGTCGCCTTCAACACCTATCCAGGGGTCATTCCCATGGTTCCGGGACTTCCGGAGGATTTGGCATGGAAGGTGGCGGACGGACCATCGGGCTTCAACACCATCACCGCCCATCTCCGTGCACGGTATCCGGAGAAGCCCATCATCGTCTCCGAAAGCGGCTGCGGCGCCCTGTACGGCAGCCACGACGAGGCGGCGGCCGTCTACACGGAGGAGTTTCAGGTGGAGTTTCTGCAGAATGTGCTCCAGACGATTCTCGCCAATCCGGAGCTGGCCGGCTATGCCATCTGGCAGTTTGCGGACAACCGGACCTACCACCGCAACAGCAACGGCGAAGGCGGCAAGCCCTACGGCATCAGCATCGCCGGCCTCTACACCCACCAGCGTCAGCCAAAGAAATCCGTGGAGACGGTGCGCGAATACTTCCGCCGCATGAAAGAGGAGCGGGAGTGAACAGAGGCCAACCATAATCCGCCATTCCATGGATGGATTGTGATTGTCTTTTCACTCTTCACTCTTCACTTTTCACTCTTCACTTTTCACTCTTCACTTTTCACTCTTCACTTTTCACTCTTCACTTTTCACTTTTGGCGCAGGACGCGGGACATGAGACGCAGCGCGTCCCATCATCGCCAATCGCAGTGGAGCTTGAATGAAAAGAACCACCCATTGTCCTTCATTGAGGGATTACACGGGTTTTCCACAAAAATGGAGAAAAAAGCGTTTTGTCGATTTGCAAAAGAAACCTCACGCTCTATTTTAAGTGTTGGTGACGCTTCGCGGTACTCTGAACAATAATACATTGGGATCTACATGATCTTACTTTCACTTTGGCTAGCAGAGTGACATAAGATGCGTCACCTTTTCTGAAACGTCGCGCCCTGCGGAATCCTCCCAGGGCGTTCATTTTATCGGCCCGCTCTGCAAATTCACATGGAAGGCTTTACCCTGGAACAACTTGGCTTGGCTTCCCTCGCACTTCCCCCTTTAAACGGAAGCGGGGAGGCCTTTGGCAGGATTGCGGAACAGGGGAAAGACTCCTATCGGGTCTTTTGGGAAAACGGCGAAGGGCAGGCCATCGTCTCAGGCAAATTCCGCCATGAGGCCACTTCGAGCTCTCAGTTTCCGGCCGTGGGAGATGTGGTTCGCTTTCTTCCGGGCACCCAAGGGCCGGGAAGCATCCGCGAGGTGCTGCCCCGCCGCAGCGTCCTGTTGCGGCGCGCGGCCGGCCGTTCCCACCAAGAGCAGGCCATCGCCGCCAATCTGGACGTGCTGTTTCTCTGCATGTCCCTGAATCAGGACTACAACCCGCGACGACTGGAGCGGGCGCTCTCCATCACATGGGCCAGCGGCATCCAGCCGGTGGTGATTTTGACCAAGGCGGACTTGTGTCCGACGTGGCTTCCCAAACGGATGGAGGAGACCCAACACCTTGCGGGAGAGGCAGATGTGTACGCCATCTCCTGTCTGGAACCCGAAACGCTGGAGTCCCTGCGCCGTCATTTGGGGAAAGGGAGGCTCGTCGCCTTCATCGGCTCCTCCGGCGTCGGCAAAAGCACCATCATCAACCAGCTCCTTGGCGAAGATCGTCTGGACACCGCCGAAATCCGCAAGGACGGCAAAGGCCGCCACACCACCACGGCACGACAGCTGTTCATGCTTCCGGACGACGCCGGCATGGCCATCGACACCCCAGGCATCCGCGAACTTGGCATGTGGGACGCCCCCGGCGGCGTGGGACGGACTTTTGAGGACATCGAGGAGCTGGCTCTTCAATGCCGTTTCAGCGACTGCCGCCATCAAAACGAACCCGGCTGCGCCATCAAAAGGGCGCTGAAAAATGGACAACTCGAGGAAGAGCGCTGGCTCTCCTATTGTAAACTTCAGGAGGAAAGCGACTTCGCCGCCTATTCCAATCATCACCGCGCCGCTCAGGAACGCAAATTCTCCCTCAACGCCAAAAAGGCCCGAGACAGCAAACGCCCCTCCCCCTAACCTCTGTAGTATACATAACATGCTAATATACAACAATTTATAAAATTTTAGCCAATTCCATGAAAAACGCTCTTCTCAGTCAGATTGCCGCCATCGCGCCCCAAGCGGGGGAACTGCTCATTTGCCGTCTTGGACAGCACAGCTTCATTCTGAAGACTCAAGTCAGCCTAATCGCCATTGACCCCTATCTGAGTCCGGAACCCCGCCGTCTCGTCCCCCCCATCATCGCCGCCGATGAATTTGAGGGCTTCGACCTCATCTGCTGCACCCATGACCATGGAGACCACATCGACCGCCCCTGTCTGGCCGCCATGGCTCAGGCCTCGCCCAACGCCCTTTTCATCGTGCCGGAAGCCGTCCGCAAATCCATCTCGGAGATTCCCCAAACCCGCCTTCACGGCATGAACGACGGCGAGCTGTTCTTCATGAAGGACCTCCACATCCACGCCGTGGCCGCCGCCCACGAGTTTCTCGACCGCACTCCCGAAGGGCTGTACCCCTATTTGGGCTATGTGATTGAGGGCAACGGCCGTTCCGTCTACCACTCCGGAGACTGCTGCGTCTACGAGGGCCTGCAGACCAAACTCGCCGCCCTCCATCCGGACATCATGCTGCTCCCCATCAACGGACGGGACGCCATCCGCCTCGCCAACGACTGCATCGGCAACATGACCTATCAGGAGGCCGCCGACCTGGCCGGCTGGCTCCACACCCCTCTGACCATCCCTGCGCATTACGACATGTTCGCCTCTAACTTGGGAAATCCCAAGGACTTCGCAGACTACATGCACGTCAAATACCCTGCCCTCCAGACCCGCGTCCTGCAACCCGGAGAACTCTTCCTCTCTCGTCTGGCCGACCGATAACCCTTTGTTTGGAGCCTCCTCCATGCTGACCTTCAACGCCATCGACGGTTTCATCTTCGATCTGGACAACACGCTGATTCCTTCGGAACCCTTTCATCTGAAGGCATTTGCACAGGCCATGCGGGATCTGGCTAACTATGAGCTGACCCCGGAGGACATTCATCATTTCTCCCAGCACGTCAGCCGCCAGACGGCGGAGGTCATCATCCGCAAGATGGGCTTCACCCACATCACCCCCCAAGGCGTGGCGGACCACAAAAACACCATCGTGCGAAAAATCTTCAAGCCGACCCTGTTCCCCGGCGCCCGCGAATTCATTCAGAAACACCACGGCGACAAGAAGATGGCTCTGGCCAGCAACTCGCCGCCGGCCTTCGTCAATCCCACGTTGGAGGAATTGGGGTTGAACGGCGTCATGGACTGCGTCATCACCTCCAAAGACGTCCATAACGTCAAACCCGACCCGGAGATGTTTCAGATCGCCGCCGAACGGCTTCAATGCCCTCCCTCCCGCACATTGGTCTTCGAGGACTCCGCCTTCGGGCTGAAGGCGGCCGTCAACGGCGGCTTCCCCAGCGTCCTCGTCCTGAATCCGAACAATCCGGTTCCCGACTACATTCCCGACGACACCACCGCCCTCACATGGTCGCAGTTGCTGAGGATCTAGCCTATGTTGAAATCCATCTTCATCCTTTTTCTCATCACGTTGATTCCCGGTCTGGAGCTACGCGCCTCCATTCCCATGGGCATTTTCGGCGGCGAATCCATCGCCGTCATCCTGCCATGGCCGCTGACCGTCCTCATCTGCATCATCGCCAACATCGTCATCGGCTGGGCGGTCTTCTTCCTTCTGGATCCGCTGGTCACCTTATGCAGACGCTTCCCGTGGTTTGAAAAGTGGATCATGCGCTATCTGGAGCGCGCACAACGCAAACTGAAGCCCAATGTGGAGAAATACGGCACCTTCGGTCTGGCGGTCTTCATCGGCATCCCCCTGCCGTTGACCGGAGCCTACACCGGCGCGGCGGGAGCATACGCATTAGGCATGGGAAAGCGCAAGTTCCTAATAGCCAATGTGATAGGCGTATTGATCGCCGCCACGTTCGTCACCGCCATTTGCCTGCTGATCCGCGCCGGCGTCAATCTTCCCATCTTCAATTGGCTCATCAAGGCATGACCACCGCGCAAACCGCTGAACATCATGGCAAAGGCGTTGTTGGACCATCAGGGTTCTGAAGTCCCCCGCAATTCAGCTTTTTTGCGACAACATAGTTGTAACGGACTTCGGAATATGCTTCCGCTCATATACGCAAAAGGGGCTGCCACAAAACATGGATTTTGCAACAGCCCCTTGAAAAGCGATTTGGCATCTCCTAGGGGAGTCGAACCCCTGTTACCGGGATGAGAACCCGATGTCCTAGGCCACTAGACGAAGGAGACATACGCATGGCATCTCCAAGGGGAGTCGAACCCCTGTTGTCGGGATGAAAACCCGGTGTCCTAACCACTAGACGATGGAGACAATGTTCAAAAGAACAATTTAAGATATAATTTCTTTTAGCAATGTCAAGTCAACACATGACATTTTCCGCAAATTTCCTTTGAGGAAGGGTAAAAAGCAGACGGCGTCTTTGGAAAATACCAAAGACGCCGCCATCTCCCTCTTCCCCAATGCCCCGTGGGAATGTTCCCCAAACGGGGCTTATGGCTTATCCAAGCTTCACTTCAATACGGCGAGGAGCCGCCTCTTTGACCTTCGGCAAGGACAGCTTGAGCACACCGTCTTTCATGGTCGCTCCAATATGCTCCACATCAATGGTTTCGCCCAAGGTGAACTGCCGCTCATAACGGTAGTCCGGCTGATATTCCGCACACTTGAGAGTAAAGCCTTCGCAACTGGCGGGCTCCCGCTGGCCACGGATGGTCAAGTTGTTGCCCTGCAGATCAATGTCCACGTTCTTTTCATTGACGCCAGGCATATCGGCTATCAGAAGCACCTGGGCTTCGTCCTCAATGATGTCCACCTGAGGTTTCAGAACCACGGTTTCGCGATGGGCGGTCATTTTATTCTCAACATCCTTTTGAATCTCGTTTTGCATAATCTCATTCTCCTTTTTTCTCGTGTTTTTTGTTTCTGTTACGTTCCCACATTCCGTCAATTGCCTGACTGAATGGTGACTTTTCGAGGCTGTTCGATGCGGGCCTTCGGCAGGGTCACGGTCAGGATGCCCGCCGTGTAGGAGGCTTCCACCGCATCCCCGTCAATCATGAAGGGCAGTCCGAAGCTCCTTGCGAAGCTTCCCAAACCACGCTCACGCCGCAGATACTCCGCGCCTTCCGGCAGCGCCTCCGCCTTGCGGCTCCCTTTCAGGGTCACCGTGTCCCGATTCACGCGGACATCCAAATCCTCCAGTTTCACGCCCGGCAGTTTCATGACCAGCTTCGCGCAATTGTCATTCATGTAGACGATGACGGGCGGATAGTCGCCGGTTTCGCTGCCGCCTGTCAGATGGCGCAGGATGGTGTCCCAACCATCTTCCATGTTCCGAAGTCCATTCCACGGGTTCCAAACTGATTGTCTCATAAACATATCCTCATTCCTTTCTTTCTTAAGTTCCTGTTGTCTGTTCTCAACGTTCCTTCATTTTGCATTCTCGAATCGAATGACATTTTCAATATAGCAAATGCCATGCCAACTTTTTTCCATGGCCTTTCGATGTTGAATTCAACTTCGTGACCATGGGGCATCACCGTCCCACTGAGACCTTTTGTCACACTTCCGACGCCACGACTGCGACATTTTGTGCAATGTCATGCGTTCTCTCCTGTTTCCGCGCCGCCACGTCGCCGCGCCGCTGTCTTTGCCGCCACCACCGTATATATTATATATGGTATAGGGCTCATTGATTGAGCGCGCATGCCGTCCCGTGTTCCATGACCTCTTGTCTCCTGTCCCGTCAGCCGTCGTGAAAAGGCATGACGGACTGAAGAAGATTCAACGTTTACCAACAAGGCGTTTTTGTGATCAACTGCATTCATGTCCATGGAGCCAAAGTCCACAATCTGAAGAACATCGATGTGGACATCCCGCTGAATCAGATTGTGGGAATCGCCGGCGTATCCGGCTCTGGCAAGTCCTCCCTTGCCCTTGGGGTGCTTTATGCGGAAGGCTCCCGCCGCTATCTGGAGGCCCTTTCCACCTACACGCGCCGCCGCATGACCCAGGCGGCAAAGGCGCAAGTGGATGAAGTTCTGCATGTTCCGGCATCCCTCGCGCTTCATCAGCGACCTGCGGTCCCCGGCATCCGCAGCACCTTCGGCACAGGCACGGAACTGCTGAACAGCCTGCGGCTGATGTATTCGCGGCTGGCGTGCCATGTGTGCCCCAACGGCCACCTGCAGTCCCCCAGTCTGGCGGTGGCGGCGGAGCAGCCGTTGACTTGTCCGAAATGCGGTGAGATTTTCTATGCACCTGGCGCGGAGGAACTTGCGTTCAACAGCCAAGGCGCCTGTCGTACCTGTGACGGCACCGGAACCGTGCGAAAGGTCAATCGGGCCGCGCTGATTCCAGATCCGACGCTCACCATCGAGCAGGGTGCCGTCGCCCCCTGGAACTCCCTCATGTGGTCTCTGATGGTGGATGTGTGCCGCGCCATGGGCGTCCGCACCGATGTGCCATTCATGGAACTGACGGCGGAGGAGAAGGCCATCGTCATCGACGGGCCGGCGGTCAAGAAGCACATCCTGTATCGGCCGAAGAATGGCGAAACGCCCTGCGAGCTGGATTTCACCTACTACAGCGCGGTGCATACGGTGGAGAACGCGCTGGCCAAAGTCAAAGACGAAAGCGGCATGAAGCGGGTCGAGAAGTTCCTGAAGCAGGAGGACTGTCCCGACTGCGGTGGCTCCCGCCTTTCCCCCAAGGCGCGGGCACCGAAACTGCGGGGCATCTCGTTGGATCAGGCCTGCAAAATGCCGCTCTCCGCGCTGATGACATGGGTGTCCGAGGTGCCCGCCTCCCTGCCGGAGGCCATGCGCCCCATGGCCGAAAGCATTGTCGAGTCCTTCCAAACCGTGGCGCGGCGGCTGATGGATTTGGGGTTGGGCTACCTGAGCCTGGACCGCGCCGCCGCCACCCTCTCCACCGGTGAACGGCAGCGCATGCAGCTGGCCCGCGCCGTGCGCAATCGCACCACCGGCGTTCTCTATGTGCTTGATGAACCGTCTATTGGCCTGCATCCCGTCAACCTCGTCGGCCTGACCGACGTGATGAAGGATCTGGTTCAAGACGGCAATTCCGTCGTGCTGGTGGACCACGACACCCAAGTCCTCGCCGCCGCGGACTGGATTGTGGAGATGGGGCCCAAGGCCGGAGCCGATGGCGGCCGCGTCATCGCCCAGGGGCCGTTGGCGGACATTCAGCAGAACCCCGTCTCTCAAATCGGCCCCTTCCTCAACGGCAGCGAAAAATCACGGATAAGGCAGGAAATTCCTGGCAATGAGATATTTGCATTAGGAGACATCCGTCTTGTCACCACCGCCATCCATACCGTGAAGCCTCTGGACATCCATATTCCGAAAGGCCGCCTCACCGTGGTCACCGGCGTGTCCGGCTCCGGCAAGACCACGTTGGTTCTGGAAAGTCTGGTCCCCGGTTTGGAGGCCGCCATCGCAAAGGCCGCCCTGCCCGCCCACGTGGTCAGCGTCGAAGCCGGCGGCATCCGCCAAGTCAAGCTTATCGACGCCTCGCCCATCGGCATCAATGTCCGCTCCACCGTCGCCACTTACGCAGATGTGCACGACGAGCTCCGAAAAGTCTTCGCGCGGACGCCTGACGCCAAGCGGCTGGGCCTGAAAGCCGGAGACTTCTCCTACAACACAGGCAAGCTGCGCTGCCCCGTCTGCGACGGCACAGGCGAGATCAGCCTGGATGTCCAGTTCCTTCCAGATGTGGACATCCCCTGCACCGCCTGTCGCGGCTCCCGCTACGCCAAAGACGCCTCGTTGGTTCGTTTCACCGCCAAATCGGGGGAAAGCCGCTCCCTGCCGGAACTGATGGACATGGATGTGAACCGGGCTCTGGAATTCTGCAAGGATCTCCGCATGGTGAATCAGCGACTTAAGACTCTGCAGCAGTTGGGGTTAGGATATCTGACCCTGGGCGAGGAGACCCCCAACCTCTCCGGCGGCGAGGCCCAGCGGCTCAAACTTTCCGAAGAGATGGACAGGGGCCAGGCCGACGCCCTTTTCGTCTTCGATGAGCCCACCATCGGGCTCCATCCCCTGGATGTCCAGTCGTTGCTCTCTGTCTTTCAAGGACTTGTGGACAATGGTGCCACAGTGGTAGTCATTGAGCATGATTTGGATGTGATTCGCAACGCGGACTACATCATCGACATGGGCCCCGGCGGCGGCGATGAAGGCGGCCGTGTGGTGGCCACTGGCACGCCGCAGGCCGTAAAGTCCTGCAAGGCAAGCGTTACAGGGCGTTTCCTCTGATTCATGAAAACATGACATTGCAACGAAAGGAGAGAAGCCAATGCCGTGGTATGGATGGGTTTCCATTGGAGCATCCGTGTGCGTGGGAGTGCATGGGCTATGGCAGGGGAACTGGGGCAACTGGCCCTTGATTCTGGCGTTGTTGGCGGCGGCATGCGGAGACTACTTTTTGGCCAACCACGCTGGCCGCCAGTCATGGTATCTGGCTGGCATCACGGCATTTGCGTTGACCCACATACTATTTGCCATACAGACCTATCATCATGGATGCATGCATTGGAATACAATAATGATAACATTTGCATGCACCTTTGTAATGATCATGGCATGGCCCTGGCTGCCTGCCCTGGCCAAAGTCCCTCTGCCCCTCAAAATCGGCGGCGTGCTCTATCTGCTCATCTCCTGTCTGGATTTGGGCTTCGCAGCCGGACGTCGCCCCATGGACGTCGCCGCCGGATTAGGCCTGGCCGGCGTCGCCTTGTTGGTCGTCTCCGATCTCATGCTGGTGGCGTGGCAGTTCCTTAAGTGTGCTTGGACGAGAAACTTATGCATCCCCCTCTACGCCCTCTCCCTCTTGGTCATGGCCTCCAGCGGCCCCTTCAATATCCACAAAACACAGAAAAGTCAGTCCACAGTATACAAATGACTTATATAAAAAGAACCGCCGGAAGCCGCGTCAGCGGGTTCCGGCTTCTGTTTATTCCGTGTATTCTGTGGACTCTGTATTCTGTTTATTCTGTGGCTTCTGTGGACTCCAATTATCTTCTGTGGACTCTGTCATAAAATGACGCCGCCGCTGCCGCGGAAGCGATGTCCCTCCAAGATTGCCTTTTTTGTATTGCGTTGAAGGGACGTGCGTTGCGGAACCTGATCCAAGGGCAGAGCTGGATCGCCGAAGACTCGCTCCCGCGTCTGCCGGTCATTGCCATTCACGCAGGGGAACAGCTGGAACAGGGACTGGAAGCGGAGGATATTGGCGCCAGCGGGCAGCACGCAGTCCAAGGAGGGATCCAACAGCCATGACGTGCAGAGGAACGCCTTGAAGTCGAAGGCGGGAAAATAGCGGCGGAAGAAGCGCCGCGCCTTCTGAATGGCCTCTTGGCAACGGTCGTGGTCAAGAGGCGCCAATGCGGGAATGTGGACATGGATGGCGGCGTCCCCCGGCTTGCAGGCCAGCTCCCATTCCTCCAACGACAGCGTGGTCTTCTGAAGGGAAAGGCGCCCCGTTGGGGTCGCCGCATAGCCCGTCACCTGTTGGGCGGATTCCTCAAACGTTGTCATAACGACTTGCGATTCATCAGGTTGACAGAAGAAGCCCGCCGCTTGGAGGGACAACCCCTCGGCCGCCATCACCGCCGTTTGACCAGTCTCACGATGGCGATAGACGCGGAAGGGAACCGTGAAGCTGCCAAATTCGAATTCGAGCCGCCCAAGTCGGAACAGATTGGGCACCATGGGCATGCGAATCCATTCCCGGAAGCAGCCCCACTGGCCTGTATGGTCGTAATAGTCTTGTGTCCAGACATCTACAACGGTCATGGACTCCTGCAAGATGTTGAGGGGAATAGCCCGCTCCTGATAGAAGGCGTGGATGAAGGGATAGCGGGCCAACGCGATGAAGGCAGGGAAGAAACGGCATCCGTCGGGCTCAATGCTCCAAGGGACAGAGACTTGCCGAAACTCCGACGGCGCCACGTCCAGCAGCCAATGGCAATGCCATGCGAGACGGGACAGGGCGTCGTCTTGCCGAATTTGAGCCGCGCAGGCCAGGAATGGCTTTTGTGCAGGGGCGCGAAGTCCCGTTAGCTCAATCATTTGCCGAAGATATGCCTCCTGAAGGAAATAGACGCCCTCTTCAGGATAGCTTGCTTGGGAAAACGTCCATGTGGAGGCAAGTCGCTCCGCAATGGCGGGCTCCAGATCAAAGGAAACAAAGGGAGGAATGGGATTCATGGCGGAACCGATGATTAATTATATATTATTTATAATCAGCATGTTACAACATTTTCGCCGATTCATGGTCCATTCCGGGAAATGGTCCATGCAAAGACAGGTCATCGATCATAAGCCATCTTGAAGATGTCAAGAATCTCATCGTAGCCGAGAGGCATGTCGCCAAGCAGCGTGCGGGTCTTGTTTCTGGAGCAGCCCAACGCCATGGGCTCAAGATCCTCCGCCTTCACGCCGAACGGACGCAGCCCGATGGGCATTCCGATTTTGGCATAATAAGCCTCCTGCATGTCAATCGCCTTTTCGATTGTGTCTTCAGGATGATCGAAACTGATGTCCACATTCCATACTCGCGATGCATATTGCAGCCATCGCATGACATTCGCCTTGTAGACATAGCGCGCCCAGCTGCACCAAAGCGCCGCGAGTCCTGCGCCATGCGCCACGGCGGGATACAACCCCGACACCTCATGCTCCAGCTGATGCACCACCAGTTGCGTGTCTCTGCCGCATTGCGTCAAGCCGTTGTGGGCGAGGGACGAAGCCCACATGATGTTTGCTCGCGCCGCATAGTCGCATGGATTCTTCAGGCAGTCCAAACCCGTCTGGAAGACGGTCTTGACGAGACCTTCCGCCAACACATCCGTTAGTGGGGTGTCATTGCCTGGGCAGAAATAGCGCTCGATGGTATGCATGGTGATGTCGACGATGCCGCAGGCGGTCTGATAGGGATTCACGGTGAAGGTGAGCTCCGGATTCTCAATGGCGAAATCCATTCTGTTGCAAGAACATCCGTATCCGCGCTTCTCTTTGGTCTCCATGTTGGTGATGACGCAGGAATTGGACATTTCGGACCCCGCCGCCGCCAACGTGAGAATGGCTCCCTTTTTCAAGGTGCGCTTCGGCGTCGCCTTGCCAAGGGAGAAGTCCCATACGTCCACGTCAGGATTGGCGACGCCATTGGCGATGTCCTTTGACGAATCCAGCACGGAGCCCCCGCCGACAGCCAACACAAAGTCAACGCCCTCCCGTTTGCACAGCTCAATGCCTTTGCGCACCATGCCAAGTTCGGGATTTGCCACGACACCGCCGAGTTCCGCAAATGCAATGCCTTCAGCCGCAAGGCATCCGCGCACCCGGTCCAGAAGGCCGCTGGCCTGCGCGGATTTGCCTCCATAATGGAGCAGCACCTTCTTCGGATTGTACTCCTTGATGATCTTTCCGACCCTAAGTTCCTCGCCCTTGCCGAAATAGACCTTTGTCGGCGTCTCATAGATAAAGTTTTTCATCTTGTTCTCCATCGATTGGTCATGGCGTAATATCCTCTGGCTCAATGCGCAAGCAAAACTTCCGCTGCGGGGCATGAATCAGAAGAAGATGCCATCACGTGTTTTCAGGCCAGCGGGACTCCCTGAAATTGACAATCATGAAAGCATCCTACACACTATATATGGTTTGTGCATCTTTACAAATGACCTTGACCCTATTTTGAGAGAACGGAATGAGCAAGAAAGCCCTGAATCACATAGGAAAGTGAACGAATTGCAATATTTGGAACAATGACAATACCATCTGCGCAAAAATGACCTATTGGATTTCATGTTCTATACCTACCTCTTGTGTGAACACATGGTGATCTGTAATTTGATGTCCTGCGAGTGGCGGCAAGCGGTTGTGCGGTTATCTTAAGAGATAGGCTCGGGCTCTGTCACGGTGGCGTCTATGGCAATTTCCATTCCGCCACTGAACAGCGGTAATTTTCCATTAATAGATTGATTTATTGAACGGCAGGTGAAAGATTTCGGCGGTTTGCAACGAAGAATCGTAACGACATCACGCCATTTCAAAGGCGACGCAAGCGAGTTATTCCAACTGACTACCGCAGCGCCGACCTTTGAAACCACCCCCTAACAACAACACAAAAGAACAAACCATGCTATTTCTGCACACGTCTGACTGGCATTTGGGCTGCGAGATGGAGGGACGTTCCCGCCATGAGGAAGCCGAGGCGCTTTTGAACCACATGATCGCATGCGTCAAGAAGTACAATGTCCATACGCTACTGGTGGCGGGGGACATCTTTGACTCGCATACCCCCTCGAATCATTCCACGAAACAGTACTACGATTTTCTACGGCGGCTGAAGGCGGAGACGTCGATTGAGAACGTCGTCATCATTGCGGGCAATCACGACTCTCCGACCTATTTGGAGGCGCCAACGTCCATATTGGAGTTGTTGAATGTCCACGTAATCGGTCGTGTAGAGGAAGACCATCTTGAGCGGGAAGTGATACCGCTGAAGGAAAACGGAGAGATTCGGGCTGTTGTCTGCGCAGTGCCCTATCTGGTCAGTCCGGGCTCGTCCCAAAAGAGCCCCGAAGAGCAGAACACTGCCTACGAGAACTATGTGGTGGAACACTATACAAAAGTCGTTGAGCTTGCGAAAACCAAATACCCCGCGCTTCCCATCGTGGCGATGGGCCATTTTTTCGCCGTCGGGGGGCGTGTGTCGGACGATACGACGTCGCGGGGAACTCTCCACAGCATCCACATGGAGAAGTTGCCTTTGGATAAAATCAGTTATTTTGCGCTTGGGCATCTCCATCAGCCGCAAAAGGTTAGCAATCTGGAGAAGGTGCGCTATTCCGGCTCCCTGATGAAAATGAGCTTTGCGGAGGTCAAAAAGGGACGCGAGTTCGTGCTGTGGGATTCCGAGAAGCCAGAGGAGGTTCAGTGCCTGCCCATCCCGCCAGAAGAGGTGCCAGAGCAGTGCGAAATGTCCATCTTGGAGGGCACAGTCAACGAGTTGGAGACAGGATTGCTTGAGCTTGACAGACAGCGGCCAAAGGACGCCACGAAAAGGCTGTGGGTGTCGGTGCAGAACACCGGCCTCTTCTATCCCGACTTGAAGAACCACCTGACCATGCTTCTCGAAGAGGACAGCAGTCTGGACATTGTCTTCTGCAAAAACCGGCTCCCTAATCCAAACGTGCAAATCCCCACGCAAGGCAAGGTTCTGACCGAAATGACTCCCGAGAGCCTCTTCAAGGAGTTTTTGGACCATGCGGCGCAGCCGTCGACGGAGGGCGGCGAACCGCTGATTCCCCAGGAGGAAAAGGACTGGTATGTGGCGAGATTCCGCGAAGCGCTTGAGGCAAGCGAAACGGAAGACGTGAACAAAGCCTGAGAAGGGGGGAAGTCCATGAAAATCAAGAAGTTGACGATACAGAACATCAACTCCATCTACGGAAAATGGGAGATTAACTTCCAAAATCCGGAATATCTTGACAATCCGCTATTTGCTATCATCGGAAAGACCGGCAGCGGCAAAACGACAATTTTGGACGCCATCTCCTTCGCCCTCTATGACCAGACTGACCGCATGGAAAACATGCGCGCCGCCATTGCCAGCAGGGGAACGACGGAATGCATGGCGGAGCTGAATTTCGAGATCAATGGCGTCGACTACACCGCCTATTCCGCATTGAAGGCGAAAACCAAGAGTGAAAACAAAGGGAAATTCGACAACGACTTAGGCAAAAACAGCTGGATTCAATGGGAGGAGAACGGACCTCAGAAAAGGGAGGGCACCACAGCAAAGAAGGCCAAGGTCATTGAGTTGCTCGGACTGGACTTCAAGAAGTTCCGTCAGGTCATTTTGCTGGCCCAGGGGAAATTCAATGCCTTCCTTAAGGCGGATACGGAGGAGCGCTCCGCCATTTTGGAGAATATCACAGGGACACAGATTTACTCCAATATCGGCAAGCAGATAAAGGGCATGTATGATGAATTCACAAACCGACTGGAAAACCTGAAACTGCGGCAGGAAGGGATTTCCATACTTTCAGAAGAGGCGGTTCAAGAGAAAAATGACCGACTGAAGGCCATTCAAGACGAAGAGGAGAAAAACAGCGGCAGACTCAAGGCCGTGGAGGCGCTTCTGAAGACTGTGGAAGCCAAGGACAAATGCGAGGCGACTCTGAAAGGCAAAGAAAAGGAAGACGAGGACCTTACGGCGGAAGAAACGGCTTTTGAGCAGGAAAAGCCGCGTCTGGAGGCGGCGCGGGTCGCCGAGAAGATTGTCCCTGCGTTTGAAGAGCATAAAAAATGTGCGGAAGAGCAGGAACGTGACAAAAGCTCCTTTGAGAAGACAAACGGCGAACTCCCCCAATTGCAGACGGAGGCGAATAATGCCGCGAAAGCGAGTCAAGAGGCGGAAGAACAGTTTCTGCTGGCAAAGGGAACTCAGGAGAGCCGCGAGATCGAACTCAAGGCAATCGATGACCTGGACCGCGAGATTGAGCAGAAAAGAAAGGACTTTGCCGCCTCCAAAAAGACATGTCTCACCCTTTCCACTCACATAAAGGACAGCGAAGCGCAGCGTGCCGAACTGGCCAAGAGCCTAAAGGAGCTTGATGATTCCAAGTCATTGGCGGAAAGGTATTTGCAGGAACATGCACAGGACCAGGACCTGGAGAACAAAATCGAGGGGTGGAAAGTTACGCTCACGTCGTTGAAGAAGGACGGGAAGGAGTTGACCAACCTCCATGAGCAGGAAAAGCTTGCAATAACGGCACTTACGGAAGCTGAAAAAGCAGTGACGGACGACTCGAAGGCCATCGAAAAGACGCGGGAGAAAGAGGCCGAGAAGACGACGGCATTGCAGCACGCAAGCGATGAGCTGAAGTCGCTCATGGGCGGAAAGACTCTTGAAGAACTGGAGGAAGACTGCAACGAACAGCAGAAGGTGGTTTCTTTGCTGCAGGCCCTGAATCCGAAAGAAGTGTTAGGCACGTTCCATGAAGGGGACAAATGCCCCGTCTGCGGTTCCACGCACCATCCCTATCGAGAGCTGCCCTCCGATGAGATGCCTGACTTGATCAAGGCGCAAAAGAAGTTGGAAACCATTAAGGGGCAATATGATAAAGCAAAAGTGACCGCCCGAGGCGTCGAAAATGCGACTCATGCCTTGGAAAAGATCCAAATGGAGCTGAAGAGCAGTCTTGCACAATTGGAACTGAAGCGCAAAACGGCGGAAGACAAGCGCAGACAATTGGAGGAAACGCAAAAGACGTTGGCGGAACGGCAAAGCCGTTACGACGACGCCGAGACCGCCCTTCACGGAGACATGAAGCAATTCGGATTCGATTTGGGGAAGAATTTGGCGCTTCCCAAGGAAATCCAGTCGCGCATGACGGAATACATGACCCAAAAGGCTCTGGTTGAAGGCTTTGAGAGGCAGCGTGCAGCACACCTTCAGAAGGTGGCGGCCCTTGACGGCGAGCTGGGCGTCAATCGCCAAAATCTTTCCGCGGAACAGACAAACAAGGAGAATTTGCAGAAGGAAATAGATGCCAAGACGATAAACCGCAAAGAAAAATACGGCGAACACAAAACATCAGACGAACGGAAGGCTCTTCAAAAGGCGACGGACACCGCGAACGAAGCCAAAATGCAAACAGCAAAACAGGCGGCTTCCTCCAAGACAAACGTGGAAAACGCCCAAAAAGCATGCGAACAATTGCAAACGGCCATGGAGGCCCGAAAGCCCGTGTTGGAGGAGAAGCAGGAGCTTTTGGCTAACGCCTTGACGGACAACGAGATGAGCATGGAGGCATTCCTTGCAAGCCGCCTTCCCCAAGAGGAATTTGGAAAGCTGACAGCCCTGGAGACCTCTCTGAAGACGCGCCGTGAAACGCTGACCAAGGAACTCGTGCGGCTCAAAACAGAATTTGAGACGCATAAGGCGAAGTTGTCAGAGGATTTTGATGTGCAGGCCACCCAAACGGAAAAAAGCGAATTGGAGGCGAAAGGGAAGCAACTTGCGGAAGAGCGAGGTGGCATCAACCAGCAGCTTTTGACCAATGAAGACAATCTGAAGAAGATGGGGGATTTGCTGAAGGAAATCGCTGCCGCCCAAAAGCTTGAACCCCTTTGGAAGAATTTGAATTCATGGCTCGGCGGCACAAATGGCAGGGCTTTCAAGATGATGGCGCAGAAATACACCTTTGACAACCTGCTCGTCAAGGCCAATGAACAGCTCCGCACGATGCTTGGCGGACGCTATCAGATGTGCTCCCATCAGGAATCCGACAACCTGGAGATTGACGTGATCGACAACCAGCTTGGCGGAGACCTCCGCACCAGCCAAAACCTCTCTGGCGGCGAGCAGTTTGTCATCTCCATGGCGCTCGCTCTCGGTCTCGCGAGCATGGTGGGAGAACGATTCAAAGTGGACAGCCTGTTTTTGGACGAAGGATTCGGCACGTTGGACGGCAATGAGTTGGAAGAGGCCATGAACACCCTTTCCCGACTCAAGGGCGACGGCAAGCTGGTCGGCATCATCACCCATGCGGAGCGGTTGCAGGAGCGCATTCCCACACGCATTGAGCTGCATAAGGGCGGCAATGGCCGAAGCACGCTGACCGGACCTGGCGTGAATCAGCTTGAGGCCCCCAGATTCTTCATGAGCGATGAGGAGAAAGCCTTGAGAGCCAAGCTGCAAAAGGAGGAGAGGGCACGGCAGAAACAACTTCAAAAGGAAGAGAAAGAACGGCAGAAACAGCTCCTGAAGGAGGAAAAGCAACGGCAAAAGGCCATCAAATAGGGTGGAAAAGACTCGCCATCGGCATCCTTCAGTATAAGCTAAGATGCTTGACACAAGCAACTTAACATTCGACATAAGCCATGACGCGGGCAATTTGGCGCATGACAACAGCCATGACACAGACAATTTGGCGCATGACATAAGCCATGACCCATGACGTGGGACGCCGAACAGCAGAGGCGAAAGGGGGCATCAGCGGCGCGGAGTCGCCGTGCCCTCCCATGTTTGCCGGATTTTGCCGCCAAATGAGCCATGCCTGCTTGCGATTTTGCCATCACTGACTACATTATAGGAGGTTATGTAAACATTGATTTCCGATGGACTGTTCGTCCATGGGCATTCATCTCGGCAATGACAGGAACGTTGTGAAGGGCAGGATACTCATCATTGAAAATGATGAAAACCTTTCAGAGGTCCTGAAGGTTTTTTTCCGCGCTATGGACTGTCGGGTCAAAATCGCCACCGACATTTCGGAGGCGGCAGAACAGATGCGCACGTCCCAGTGGGAGCTTTGTTTCTGCAACGCAGGACTTTGGGCTTCTGAACGGCAGACAACGGATATTTTGTCTCTGGCCTCCTCCCTCCCCCAGCCGGTTCCCGTCGTCATGTTGGCTCAATATGGTGAAATGGCGTTGGCCGACGAAGGCATGTCCCGAGGTGCCATCGCGAAATTGGCCAAGCCGATCAAGATGTCCGACATGCAGCATCTGACCCGTCAGATTTTGGAAAAGTCGTCTGCGGAACGCGCCACATCCGTTTCCACCCCTGCCCCCGCCTCTTCCACCTCCCCTGACGCCCCACGGCTTCATTTTGGCACATTGGTGGGGGAAGACCCGAAGATGCAGGAGGTGTACCGTCAGATTGAGGGCATTGCCCCCACGGAGATGACGGTGCTGGTGCGGGGTGAAAGCGGAACTGGCAAAGAACTGGTGGCGAGGGCAATACACAAATGCTCCCCGCGGGCGGCCGCGCCGTTTGTGGCCGTCAACTGCGCGGCCATTCCCGCCAATCTGCTGGAGTCCGAGCTGTTTGGACATGTAAAGGGGGCCTTTACGGGCGCCGTCCGAAACAAGGAAGGTCTTTTCAAGGCGGCGGACGGCGGCACGCTGTTTTTGGACGAAGTGGGGTCAATTCCCGTGTCCATGCAGCTCAGTCTGCTGCGGGTTCTGCAGGAGCATGAAATCCGCCCCGTGGGCGGCGTGGCCAGTTTTCGGGTGGATGTCCGCGTGATTGCGGCCACCAACGAAGATTTGGAGAAGCTCATGCATGAGCGGCTTTTCCGCGAAGACCTCTTCTATCGCCTCAGCGTCTTTCCCATCCGGCTCCCCGCGCTGCGGGAACGGCCGTCGGACATTCCGCTGCTGGCGCGACACCTTTTGGCGCCGCGCGGCAACGACGGAGAAGTCTCCCCTGCCACCCTGTCGGAGGAGGCGCTGTCATGCCTTTCCCACTATGGCTGGCCGGGCAATGTGCGGGAGCTGGAGAATGTGCTGCTGCGGGCGGACACCATGGCCGGAGGAAATCCGCATCGCATTGATGCACAAGATCTTCCGGAGGAAATCCGCCGATTGCAGCCAACGCCCGTCGCCCCCACGGCGCCGATGGCCTCCCCCCTTCCCCCCTCCGCCTCCGTGGGCGCCGGCATGACCTTGAAGGCCTATTTGAGGCACTGCGAACGCGAATACATTCGAAAAGTCTATTCGGACTGTGGTGGCAACAAAGAGGAAAGCGCCCGAATTCTGGGCGTCAGTCTGGCCACCTTCTACCGAAAATTCGAGGAGATTTGACCATTTCGTCCCGAAGGTTCCAACCATGAAACTCCAATTTCCATCCCTTTCTTCCCTCCTGTTCCTCCTGCTGTCGGCGGGTGTCCTGCTGACCATGGTCGGCTGCAACCACATTGATCCGGAGCCAGTCTTCGCCGTGAGCCTCCACGAGTTCGTGGACCCCGGAGAGCACGTCAAGACCCTTCTGATCACGGAAGTGTCCACCGCGGACGGCAGCCAGACCCGCGTTGTCCGCAGTCTGCCCATCTTGGACTGGCATCGCTTTGAAAGCGCGGAGCTGCTTCCGGACGACGATGGCGTCCACGCCGGCATCAAACTGAAGATTGACGCCTCCGGCCGTCGGCTCTGGCAGCAGGTCACCGGCTATCGGAGCGGCAACAAGATCGCCGTTGTCGTGGACGGCTTCTATGCAGGGGAAAGCCTGTTGCCCAAGCGGATTGATGAAAGCGGGACCTATGAGACCGCCCACATCTGGTCGGTGGGCGAGGCCAAGGCCATCATTGAGAACGTTCACCGCAACTATCTCATCGCCAATGAACCGGAGAACCTGAAATCCCTCGTGAAATAATCCATTATCCATTCACGCCGCCATGGCGGGAACAATCCCATATCAATTGGAAAAGTTGTGATCATTATGTCTGTGGAAAAAAACTACGCATCCTGTGACGCCTCCCTTGAAAACCTCTTTGTCGCCGCCGCCGGCGGAGACGCCTCCGCCTTGGGAGAGCTGGCCAATGTCCTGAACCGCGCCGACAAGCTTCCCAAAGGGCAGTGGGCGGAGGAAGTGCAGTTGTTCTGGCAGAAGGGTCTGGAGCTGGTCTGTGACAAAATGGACATCAAGCAGCTCGGAGACGAGGCCCGCCGCCTGCTGGCCGCCATGCTGAACGCCGAATTTGACAGCGTGACCATGCGGGACCGCTATGCGGCGCTGGCTCGGCAGACCTTCACCTATGGAGACCCCATGGGGCTTTCCGACGCGCTGTGCCTCCGTGACACCCACGTTCCCATGAGCGCCGTCGCCAAGGCGTGGGCCATGATGAAGGTGCTCAAAAGCGGGGTCCGCTGCCATGACATCCAACTGGGTTTGGGGACCGTCATCGCCGTCGACGACCTGAACAACGAGGTGCAGATTCAATTCGAGCGTCGTAAAACCCTGCCGCTGAAGACGTTCTTTGAAAACAACCTGCTGGTCAAGGCTCCGTCCTTCCTCAACGACCTGCTTGCGAAGAAGGAAGTCAAGCGGCCGGAGACGGCGGCGGAGTATCAGGCGGCCGTGGCCGAAAGCGTGCTGTCCCTTGCGCCCTTTGACTCCAAACGCATCCATGCCATGCTGGCGGCCAGCGGCATGGCCGAGTCCGAAATCACACGACTGGAGAACGGGGAGCAGGCGGCACGGCAGGCGGCGGCGAAACCCGCCTCCCGCTCCGCTTCCGGCAACGCTCTGCGTTGGGACACCAGCCGAAGCATGCTGGAGCTCTCCGAACGCCTCAAGAACCTCACCACACTTGCGTTGAGTGACGCCCCCAATCTGGACAACGTCACCACCATTCTGACCAACGCAAGCGTCCGCCCCGACCAATGCGACCGCTTCTCGCTGGCGCTGGCCATCCTTCAGCATCTTGCCGACAACGAGGCGGCCTGGCTTGAGCAGACCATTGTCAAAGTCGCTCCGGACGCCCATGTCTGGAACCATACGGATGTCTATGCGGACATCACCGACAAGATGCCCGGCAAACTGGTGCCCTTCTGGTTCAAGGTCACCTTGACGGCCAGAGGCGCGGAGTATTTGGCGCAGAACACCTTGCATCTTCCCTACCGCCTGTGGATCCAGACGGAGAAGCTGCTCAATGACAAAGACACGAAGGAGATTCTCGCCCAAAAGGTCCGCGAGGCCCTCGCCAGCGCACGGGTCAGCGCGGACTTGCTGCTCTGGCTGTGGAAATCCAAATATCAGGACATGAAGGACACCTATCTCTCCGACGCCCATCTGCTCTTCAAGACCTTGCAGCAGGAAGTGCGAGGCAATTACCTCAAGGCACAGCGGGACATGAAACATCTGCTGTTGGACGACGAAAGCTTCCAGAAGCAGGTCATGCTTCAGGGCGACCACTCCGCCGTCATCGGGCTGGTCCGCTGCGTCAAGCGGCTTCCTCTTCTGGACGCGGGCGAACGCCAGAGCCTGCTCGTGAAAATCGTGCGCCATTATCCGCAATACATCCACGACGTGGAGGAACGCCATGTGACGACACAGCGCCGCTCCGTCGGCAAGCTGACCTCCCTGGCCAGCTATCAGCGCCGCAAGGAGGAACTGGCTCACCTCATCAACGTGCTCATTCCCGAAAACATCGCGGCCATCGAGCATGCCCGTGGCTATGGAGACCTCCGCGAGAACTCCGAATTCAAATTCGCCAAAGAGCAGCAGGTGTTTCTCAACAACCGCCGCAACGAGCTGGAGGACAGCCTGAACGAGACCAAGACCACCACCTTCGCCGATGTGGAGGTCACGGGAGTGGCCATCCCCGGCACCTGCGTGGAGCTCAAATATGACGAGGACGGCCACACGGAGACCTTCTACCTCCTTGGCCTCTTCGATGGTGCTCCGGAGCGCAAGATGATCCCCTACGACACCCCCTTGGGCAAAGTCCTCATGTGGAGCAAGATCGGAGACACCATCACCATGCCCGCCGGTGACCAGGTCACCATTTCCGCCATCACACGACTGCCGGATGACATGCTCGCCGAACTGGCGGGAACTCCGGAAGAGGAATAAAACCCTGCGCCAAAAAGGCGACGGACAACAAAAAAGGAGCAGCACATGGCTATCATTGAATGCACAGAAGCGAATTTCGCGGAAGTCACGGCCAACGGCATCGTTCTGGTGGACTTCTGGGCGCCTTGGTGCGGCCCATGCCGCATGCAGGGACCGATACTGGAAACCCTTGCCGAGGAGATGAAGGGAAGCGTCGCCATCGCCAAAGTCAATGTGGACGACAATGCCAGCCTGGCCGGCCGTTTCTCCATCACCGCCATTCCCGCCCTGCTGATCTTCAAGGACGGGAAGCTTGCCAAACAGATGGTGGGCCTCCATCAGGCCGCCGATCTGAAGAAGACTCTGGAAGCCCTTTAATCCCGTTCAGGACACAGCGGGGAAGAGTCTCGCAACAATCAATATAACTCGTTTATAATCAAGGAGTAAAAAAATATGGACAAGGTACGTCTCGGCATCATCGGCATCGGTGGCATGGGCAGTTCCCATGCCGACCAGATTCTGGGGGGAAAGGTTCCACGCTGCGAACTGACCGCCATCTGCGACATTGACCCCTCGAAATTCGCTAAGTATCCGAACATCAAAGCCTTCGAGAGCAGCGAAGAACTGATTCGCTCCGGTCTGGTGGATGCAGTGCTCATCGCCACGCCCCACTATTTCCACACCACCATCGGCATTGACGCGCTGCAGAACGGCATCCATACGCTGACGGAAAAGCCGATTTCCGTCCACAAGGCGGATGCGGAGCGTCTCATCGCCGCCCACACGGATCCCAAAATCAAGTTCGCCGCCATGTTCAACCAGCGGACCGACCCCGCCTACATCAAAATGCACGACATCATCCAAAAGGGCGAGTTGGGCAAGATTCAGCGCACCAACTGGATTATCACGAACTGGTTCCGACCGGAGTCCTACTACCGTTCCGGCGGCTGGCGGGCCACCTGGGCAGGAGAAGGCGGCGGCGTCCTCGTCAATCAGTGCCCCCACAATCTGGACCTGTTCCAATGGCTGGGCGGCATGCCCTCCACCGTCTATGCCATCGGCGGCTTGGGCAAATACCACGACATCGAGGTGGAAGATGACGTCAGCGCCCTGTTTGAATATGAAAACGGCGCGGTCGGCGCCTTCATCACCACCACGGGCGAGGCCCCCGGAACCAACCGGCTGGAGATTGCCGGCACCCGCGGCAAACTGGTTGTGGACACCTCCGCTTCTGTCCGTCTGCGCTTCGTCCGCAACGAACAGGACTCCGCGGAGTACAACAAAACCTCCAAGAACCGCTTCGGGACTCCGGAAGTGTGGAACATCGAGATTCCTGTCCACGGCGGCGGCGAACAGCATATCGGCATCAAGAAGAATTTCGTGGCGGCCATTTTGGACGGCGCGCCGCTGATTGCGCCGGCGGAGGAAGGCATCCATTCCGTGGAGCTGGCCAATGCCATGCAATATTCTCTGATGACCGGCAAAAAGGTGGAACTGCCGCTGGACAGCGCCGCCTACGAGGCCCATCTGAAGGGACTCATCGCCAATTCCACCTACAAGAAGGTCACCGACGAGAACGCCAGCACCAGCCTGGCCGGCTCTTTCGGCACCTTCTGACTCTGCGGCAGAACCAGCGGCCAAATCGGTCTCCGATTCTGCAACTCATTGCAATACAATATCTTACAAATAACCATGCTGACGCATCAGGAACAGCGTAGGCTGGCGGGGCTTGCTGACCGCCACGGCAGAAAAAAGACGCCGTCCTTCCTCATGGAGGGATGGCGTTGCTGCCACGAGGCGCTGACCCGTTGTCCAGATTGGATAGAGGACATCTACTGCGCGGAATCCTGCCGTCAGCGGGACTGGTGGCCCCTATGCAGCCAACTGACCGACGGACAATCCATCCGCTGGCTGACGGACGGAGAGTTCTCCCGCCTTTCCGAGACGGAGCACCCCCAAGGGATTTGCTGTGTGCTCCGTCGGCCGAATTGGCCACGGCCCACGGCGCTGCCGCAGCCCTTCTGCCTGATTTTGGACGGCGTGTCGGAGCCGGGCAACGTGGGCACTATTTTGCGAACCGCATGGGCCGTGGGACTGACGTCCGTCTGGTGGATCAAAGGCGGCGGCGACCCCTACGCGCCAAAAGTCGTCCGCGCGGGCATGGGAGCTCATTCCGCGCTGTCCCTCCCCTGCTTCGACAGCTTGGCGGACGCACGGGACTGCCTTCTGGAACTTGGCGGACGGGAGCTGTGGTGCACTCTGCCCCACGCGGAACTCTCCCTCTTCGACGACGCCTTTGACCTCCGCAACAGCGCATTGGTCATCGGCAACGAGGCCAATGGCATCAGCCACCCCGAACTGGGCCGCGGCGTCACCATTCCCATGCCCGGCCAGGCGGAATCCCTCAACGCCGCCCAAGCCGCCACCGTCTTCCTCTTTGACGCCGTTCGACGCCATCTCCTCTAGCCCCATAGTTTAATTCCTAATTCCATTCCTAATTCCTAATTCCATCCCCAAATTCCTAATTCCTAATTCCTAATTCCTAATTCCATTTATATATAGTGGAGCAAAAGCGATGTTACTGTTCATTGGCGCAGGTAAAATGGCCACTGCATTGGCGGCGGGCTATGTTCGAGGCAACGCCACCCATGAGGAGGTTCTGGCCTACGACATTTCAGAAAATGCAAGAAATGCATTCACAAAAACCACTGGCATCCCCTGTCTGGCGGACGCGACGGAGGCGGTGGCGAAGGCGGACCGCATTCTGCTGGCCGTCAAGCCGCAGCATTTGGAAACCGCCCTTGGAGGACTTCCCGCCTTTGCGCCCCATACGTTGGTCATTTCCATCTGCGCAGGCGTCCCTCTGTCAAAGCTCCAACGGCTGACAGGCACGGGCCGACTGGTCCGCGTGATGCCCAACACGCCGCTGATGGTGGGCCAGGGAGCCAGTTGCTATGCCCCTGGACCAGAGGCGACTACAGAAGACACGGCCTTCGTCGCCAACTTGTTGGGCTCCTCCGGTCTGGCGCGGCAAGTGGACGAGTCCCTGCTGGACGCGGTGACCGCCCTCAGCGGCAGCGGCCCCGCCTATGTCTTCGAACTGGCCAAAGCCATGGTTCTGGCCGGACAGGCCGTGGGCCTTGACGAGGCGCTCTCCACGGAACTGACGCTGCAGACCATCGCGGGGGCGGCGGAAATGCTCAGCCGAAAGGAAGGCAGCCCCGATGAGCTTCGGGACGCCGTCACTTCCCCCAAAGGCACCACTTTCGCCGGCCTGGAGGTCATGCGGCAGAGGGACTTCCGCGGCATGCTCCGCGACGTGGTCATCGCCGCCAGAGACCGTTCCATCGAGCTTGGAAAATAGAGAGACGCCGTCATGGAAGCGCTCCGTCATCCCATCCTCCGCAAGCCAGACCTTCCTCTCAAGCCCGTGGCAATTGCCGACTGGAAGAACGGCGTGCTGCTGCGGGCCACCAACTGGCTGGGGGACGTGATGATGACCCTTCCCGCCGCCTACAAACTGAAGAAGTTGCTTCCGAAAGATTGTAAGTTATTCGTGTTAAGCAGATTAGAACTTTCGCCAATTTGGGATGCCTGCCCTTGGGTCGATGAGGTCATCGGCATGTCCGGCAAGCGCATCGGCATCGGCGAAATCGAATGCATCAAGGCCTGCGCCCCCGGAGTGGCGGTCGTCTTTCCTAACTCCCTTGGCGCGGCGTTGGATGTGTGGCGCTGCCACATTCCCGTCCGCATTGGCCGTGAAGGACGGCTGCGCAGCTGGCTGCTGACCCACAGGCTGCCGGAGTGGAAACGTGGCGAGGGCGTGGGCCAATTCCACCAACTTTCCTTCTATCTGGAGCTGGTCTCCGCCTTGGGGGCCCTTTCATGGGATACGCAATGCCCTCCGCTGCAAGTGGATGCGCAACTTGCCGCCGATTTGGGCGTGGCCGACGGCCCATGGGTTGCCCTGGCACCCGGAGCCGCGTTCGGTCCCGCCAAACAATGGCCCGGAAACCATTTCATGGAGCTGGCCAAACGGCTGAAGACCGCCGGCCTTTCCATCGTGCTGGTGGGGGCGGCAAAGGAGCGCCCCGTCTGCGATGAAATCGCCCAAACCACTGGAGCCCTGAATCTTGCAGGACGGACTTCCCTCCCGCAACTCATGTCCGTTCTGGCCGCCGCCCGCGCTGTGGTCGCCAATGACAGCGGCGCCATGCACCTTGCGGCGGCGTTGGGAACCCCCGGAGTCGCCATTTTCGGCTCCACGGATCCCGTGGGCACGGGTCCCCTTGGGGCGCCATGGCATCTCTGCGTCTCACAAGAGCCCTGCCGCCCATGTTTCCAACGGACTTGCCAGCGGAACGGAGAGGACGCCTACGCATGCCTAAAGAGAATTTCGCCGCAGGATGTGTGGGAGGCGCTGGAGTCCGTCCTGCATGGGAAGGCGGCCGCCACAAATTTCACAACTCATTCCAACGCAATTAGTTAGGAGCATTTACAAGGCGACAAGGCGATGACGCTTGTATTGGACGGCACCATAGCAAGGGCCCCCTATTCGGGAGTCCAGCTGTCTGTCCGCCATGAAATCATGGCGGCGGTCGCCGCGCTGTCCAACGAGACCCCTGTTGTCTTTGCGCAAGATGCTCAGCTTCTGCAACTTGAAGGTGCCGTGGCGCTGCCCGGCTGGGCTCATTCCGTGGCGGGACGGATGGCATGGCAACAGCTTCTGCTGCCGCGACGGCTGCAAGTCCTTGAGGCGGAAGCCCTTCACGCCTTCGCCTACACCGCGCCCCTCCGCTGTCCCGTACCCTATGTACTGAATGTCCACGACATCATCGCGTTGGAGCACCCCGAATACTGCTCATGGCGCAACGCATTGCATATGAGGATGTTATTACCAAAAAGCGCTCGCAACGCCGCCATGAACATCGTCTCCACCCGCCATGTGGCCGAACGCCTGAACGCCGTCCTTGGCATCGACTACTCGCGCATCACCGTCATCCCGCTGGGCGTGGACGCCGCCTTCTTCTCCCAACCAGCCCCCTACCCCCATGTCCCCCAACTTCCGGCAGGAAGTCCTTACCTCCTCTTTGTCAGCAACATCGAACCGAAGAAGGACTTGCCTACCCTTTTGGACGCCTATGCATCCTGCGCCGAAACCCTGCGCATGCCCTTGGTGGTCATTGGACGGGCCGCATGGAAATCCCGCCCTCTGCTACAGCGTCTTCGCCACTGGCCGGGGCCGGGCACCATCGTCTGGCTTTCGCAAATCCCTAGTTCCCAACTACCTGCATACTATCAGCATGCCTTCGCCCACATCGTCCCGTCGCGCTGCGAAGGCTTCGGCATGCCCGTGCTGGAGGCCATGGCGGCCGGAACCCCGGTCATCCACAGTTCCCACCCCGCGCTTTGCGAAGCCGCCGGCGGGGCCGGCCTGGCCTTTGAGACCGCCAACGCCGCCGCCCTTGCCCAAACCCTGCTTCGCCTTCTCCATTCCAGCAGCCTGCGGCAGGAATGCCGCCAAGCCGGTTGGCGACACGTCCAAACCCGCTCCTGGCAAGCCTGGGGAAGCCAGGCGGCGCAACTTCTGCTCCATACCGCCGGAAGGCATCATGCATCATGACCCTTCATCGACTCCATAACCCCATCCGTTCTCTTATCCTCTTGACGCTGTTGGCATTAGCGCCGCTTCATCAGGCTCACGCCTCGATTCTGGAAGCCTTCCCCCAAGCCATGCCGCTGGATCCCGCCCGCGCGTTGGCCGGCGCCTCCACCAGCGGGGCGGCCCTCCCGCCGACCTTGCTTCAGCTCGAAGGGCAAACCGGCCTGGAGCTGAAGGCGGACTTCTCCGACGCGGAGGCCACCCGCGCCTGCTGGGACTTCCCTGTGGGACAGGACCTTTCCACGTTGGCCGCCATCCATCTCCGTCTGTTCTGCGCCAATCCCCAACTGGCCCGTCAGTTCAACGTCTATTTCAAGACCGGCGGTGCCTGGTACTCCGCCACCTTCTCGCCCTCAGGAAACCGACGGTGGGAGGACATCATCATCCCCAAGACGGAATTCCTTCCCGAGGGCAAGGCCAATTCATGGAACGACTGCCGCACCCTGCGCATCGCCGCCTGGAAGAACGCCCCCGGCCCCTTGGGCATCCGCCTCGCGGCCATCACCCTGTTGGGCTCCAACGCCCCGCTGGCCATCGTGCGAACCAACGGCAAAGAGGCCATGCAATACGCCCGCCACATCGGCAACTCCCTCTCCCGCCTGGGCCTCTTCCCCACCGTCATCGATGAGGCGGACTGTGTTCCGTCCCGCCTCAAGGCCAGCCCCTTCGCCTTCTTCGCCTATCCTACCGCCGCCCCCGCCGCCCAAATCGACGCCATGCTCAACTACATGCGCCTCGGCGGAAAAATCTGCGCCTTCCACAGCCTTCCAAAGCCTTTGGCCACATTCATGCAACTGCCTCAGGGGCAATTTCTTAAAGGGGCACAGCTGCCCATCCAGCCCGGCGGGATCCTGCCCACGGCCCAGCTGCCTCTTGCCAAAGGCTTCCGCCAGCAGTCCTCCGCCTTCCTCCAAATCAACCCCACGGGGCTCCATCCCGTTGCCTGGTGGGCGGAAAGTTCCGGCAAGGCCACCCCCTATCCCGCCATTGTGGAAACACGACATGGCTTCTGGATGACTCACGTCTACCTGAATCAGGACCCCATGAATGGAGCGGCCACGCTGGCCGCCATGGCCGCCCGCCACGTTCCGGAGGTGTGGCCCAAGGCCGCCTTCTTCCGCATCCATGACGCCAAACAGCGCTATGAGGACTGCCCCATGGGACGGACCGTTGCCTTCCCCTACATCAACAAGGCCATTTTGGCCTACAACAACGGAAATTATCCTGATTCCATCTCCATGGCCATAACTGGTCGCGAACTACTTGGTACTCAAGCATTTGCACAACCAGTCACCATCCGCGCCGATGAAATGCGGGCCGTCTGGATGCGCAACCGCGGCGGCCTGCCCGGCCAGTCGTGGGACGCCACCGCCACGCTGTTGAAAAATGCGGGAATCAATGCCGTATTCCCTAATATGACAACAGGTTATGCAACCGCCTACCCCAGCGGCCACCTGCCGTCCTTCTCTCCCGAAAACGCCCTTCAGGCCTGTCTGGAAGCCTGTCGCCGCCATGGACTTAAGCTCCATGTGTGGATGTCCTGCCTCAGCGTCGCCGACGCACCGGAGCCCATCATCGCCGACCTCCAAAAAGCCGGCCGACTCCAGCTCAACGAAAGCGGCGCCGCCCTGCCCTGGCTCTGCCCCAACAATCCCGCCAACCGGATTCTGCTCAATCAAGTGGTCGCCGAGCTGGCCGGACGCTATCCCATCGACGGCATCAACCTGGATGTCATCCGCTATCCCGAAACCTCCTCCTGCTTCTGCAACGCCTGCCGAAGGAGCTTTGAGCGTTTCATCCACCAGCAGGCGACCTCCTGGCCGGCAGACGTCATCCGCTCCGGCCCCCTGCAAAAGGAATGGGAGCTTTTCCGCCAAATCACCATCACCTCGCTGGTTTCCCAGCTGGCGGCCCAGGCCCGCAACGTCCGCAAGGAGCTTGTCATCTCCGCCGCCGTCTTCCCTGACCTGAACGCGGCCAAAACCGCCGTGGGTCAGAATTGGACCGCCTGGCTCCAGACCAAGTCCATCGACTTCCTGACACCCATGAATTACCAGGCGACCACCGCACTGTTCCAAGGTCAACTGGCGCAACAACTTGCGCAAGTTGGCCGACCAGACGTCCTGCTCCCCGGCATTGGCGTCTCCACCCAACGGCTGGATCTGCGGGAGCTCTCCAGCCAAATCAACGCCACCCGCGCCGCCAACGTCCGCGGCTTCATCCTCTTCGAATACACGCCGCGGGAAGCCTACGACCTGCTTCCCAAACTCCAGCTCCCCCATTGAGGCCCCAAAATCCTGTGACAGAGGGCAATTGACGCCGTTGCACTTGAACTTTCCCAATTGCACTTTACGTTAATGTCTTGAACATCGCGTTTTCTTCTATACCATATATATAATATAAGGAATGCAACACATGGGTCTTGGAACTCCTGAACTGATTGTCATCTTCCTCATCATCCTGCTGTTCTTTGGGGCAAAGCGCCTTCCGGAGATTGCCCGCTCTTTGGGAAAGGCCTCCAACGAATTCAAAAAGGCCAAAAACGACATCCTTTCGGCGGACAATGATCAGCCTAACGCCTATCCGCAGCAACCCATTGCGCAGCAGCCTGTTACGCCGCAACAAGCGCCCCAGCAGCCGGTTCAGCCGACTCAGGCTCCACAGGATTCGCAACCGCCAAAGCAGGGATGACGGAAGCCAGTTTTCTGGCCATGACCAAGCATGGATACTCCAAAACAGTCCATTCTTGACCATCTGGAGGAACTGCGCTTTCGCATCATCTATTCCCTGATCGGCATTGCCGTCTGCGCCCTTCCGGGTTATCTTCTTGCGCAGCCGGCCATTGAGCTGCTTAAGCGCCATGCCTGCCCTCCGGATGTCCGCTTCTACTACATGGAACCCATGGCGCTATTTTTCGTGCGCCTGAAATTGGGCTTTCTGCTGGCGCTGCTGCTGGCCCTGCCATGGGTCGTCGCCCAAATCTGGAAATTCATCGCGCCGGCGCTGTATTCCAACGAACGGTATTACATCACCCGCCTGTCCGCCGTCAGCTGTCTGCTGTTCATCTTTGGAGTGGCCGTGGCGACGTTGGGGGTCTTTCCCGCGCTGATGCGCTTCTCCTATGGCATGAGCACGGAGGACATTCAGCCCATGCTGCAGGTGGACAAGACCGTGGGGCTGGCCATCATGCTCATGCTGGCCTTCGGCGTCATGTTCCAGTTGCCCATTGTGGTCTACTTCTGCGTCATCTGCGGCTTCATCAGCCTGGACACCATGCGCAAGGCCCGCCCCTACATCGTGGTGGTCATCTTTGCCCTCTCCGCCTTTCTCACCCCGCCGGACGCCGTCAGTCAGCTCTGCCTTGGCGTCCCGTCATGGCTTCTCTTTGAGCTGACCCTGCTGCTGATCCGCCACACGATGAAACAACGGTCCTCAACGCCTCCTCAAGCAGATGATAATTCATATCATATTGATAATCAACAACTTATAGAATCTCCATCAGTAGAGACGCCCGTCTGGTCGTCATCTTCCACATCGTCCGCCGAAACGGAAGTCACCGCCCCTGTCTACGGCGTCTATCCGCAGGGCGTCCAGCCCATGGTCGGCAGCGACGTCAATTTCAGTCCAGCCCCCTACAAGAGCCAAGAACCCGCAATTCCCCTATCCACATACAGCGACGTGCGTTCCAGCGGCATCCACAGCCTGACTCCCGGCCGCCGCCGCACCGGAGGCCGCCCCCGCCGCTGACCCTTTCCTGCCATGCCAAGCGCCTATCAATCCTGCACCCTGTGCCCCCGCCAATGCCACGCCAACCGCGTCGATGGCCAGACGGGCTATTGCGGCGAAACCGACCAATGCCGCATTGGCGCCATCCTGCCCCATTTTGGGGAGGAACCCTGCATTTCGGGCCGCCGCGGATCGGGGACCTTCTTCTTCTCCGGCTGCTCCTGCGGCTGTTTCTTCTGCCAAAACCACCAGATTTCCCATGAGCACATCGGCCGCCTCTTCACCGACGAAGAGCTGTATCAAAGTGCGGTCAGCCTCATCGGAGAAGGCGTCCATAACCTGAATTTCGTCACGCCAGACCACTGGTGGCCCCACCTTCAACGGCTTTGCAAACGACTGCGGGACAACGGCTTTGACATTCCGTTCCTCTGGAACAGCTCCGGCTATTCCCTCGCCGCCGCCGTCCGCGAACAATGCCGTCTCATCGACATTTTTCTGCCGGATTTCAAATTCGCCGACCCCGAACTGGCGCAGCGCTGCATGGGCGACGCCCACTACCCCGAAATCGCCCTCGACGCGCTGAAGGCCGCCGTGGACGCCTTGGGCTTCCTCCGCCCCTTCGACCCCGACGGCGACATCACCGCCTCCCGCGGCGTCATGGTCCGCCATCTTGTGCTGCCTGGCCAGAAGGACAACTCGCTCAAGGTTCTGGACCTTTTGGCGGATCATTTCGGCCCAAGCATGCCCATTTCCGTCATGAACCAGTTCATTCCCGTGCCCGCCTGCCATGAACGACATTTTCTGGACAACCGTCTGGCGCAGGAGGACTACGCCGCCGTTTGCCGCCACATC
The DNA here is from genome assembly GCA_016288215.1 of Lentisphaeria bacterium. GTDB lineage: Bacteria > Verrucomicrobiota > Lentisphaeria > Oligosphaerales > Oligosphaeraceae > Tb-RUG-64. The sequence goes on from JAEEYQ010000026.1 coordinate 73,750, forward strand.
GTGGAACTGGGCTTCATCCACGCCTTCATTCAACCCGAGAGCGGCGATGACGCCTTCATGCCAGATTTCACCCGCGAACGGCCATTTGAGGGAAACCCACTTAAGTAATTAGGAATTAGGAATTAGAAATTAGAAATTTGAGATTTGAGATTTGAGATTTGAGATTTGAAATTTGAAATTTGAAATTAGAAATTAAGAATTATACCACATTAGGGTAGAGTATGATTTTTGCGAAACGACATTGCAGTTCGCGCGTCAGCCCCGAAGGGGCGGCGGAGCACAGCCCGGGGTAAGCGTGGCCGCGAAGCGGCAAGCGTAACCCCGGGTATGGCAGATGGTTACGATTGTTCAAGCCCTGAAGGGGCGGCAGAAAACGACATATGCAGTCCTTTCAGGGAACATAAATTTCAACCTAAAGAAGTAAAATAATTAGGAATCAACAACTTACAACTTTAATGAGGTGGAAGCCATGGCTTTTCTGCAATGCCAATTTCATTCGGACGTGTTGGGGCGCGCCAGCTCCATGAACGTCATCGTCCCTCAAAAAGCCCAGACTCAGATTGGCATGGCCAGCTCCGGCTCCGGTCGCAAGGACTACCCGGTCATCTATCTGCTCCATGGGTTGAGCGACGACCACACCATCTGGATGCGGCGCACCTCCATTGAACGCTATGCCGCTGATTATGAAGTGGTTATCGTCATGCCAAATGGAGACCGCGGCTTCTACACGGACATGGAATGCGGCCCCCAATATTGGACCATGCTTTCCGAGGAGCTTCCCGCCATCGTGCAGAACCTGTTCCCCGTCAGTTCGCGGCGGGAGGACACCTTCGCGGCCGGCCTGTCCATGGGCGGCTATGGTGCCCTTAAGCTGGCGCTGCGGCGTCCGGACCGCTATGCGGGAGCCGTGGCCCTTTCCGCCGTGGCGGACATACGGGAATGGGTCTCCGTGGCCAGCACCTTCTCCAAAAACGATGAATACCGTTGGATTTTCGGCTCGCCGGAGGAGTTGATTCCTCGGCAAAACGACCTCTTCGAGCTGGCCAAGACCGCCATCACCCACAATCCGCCGCCCCAAATCATGATGGCCTGCGGAACATCCGACCCCCTCTACCGCAGTAACTTGCGCCTTCGTGACCACCTGCAGCAGCTGAATTTCCCCGGTCTCCGCTTTGAAGAGGGTCCCGGCAAGCACGAATGGTCCTTCTGGGATCAGTGGATTCAGGAAGGCCTCCGTTTCCTTCTTAAACAATTGTAAAAGAGCTTTTACCATGCGACTCGACATCTCTTTCTCCAACGGAATTCATGGCGGCATCACGCTTCAGGCAAAGGCCCTGAACCGAATTGACATCACGCCGCCGTCGGATGCGGAAACCCTCACCGCCACCACCGCCATCCCGCTGGTGGACATCCATAACCTGTGGCACACCAACGCTGGCTCCCCGGGCCCCGTCGGCCGTCTGCCGTGGCGGCTGACACTGACCAGCGGCGCCCAGCTGAACTTCCCCTTTGTCGCCCTGTTCAACCATGGCGGCCGCCTCCACGCCGCCGTCGCCACCACCAACCTGATTGACGACACGCAGATTCAGCTTGCCATCAACCAGGAGGCCTGCACCTACGAGATCACATGGCGCATCACGCTATCGCCGCAGACCTCCCCCTTCCAGCTGTGGCTGGATTTCCGCGACATGGAGTGGCAGGACGCCTTGGCGGATTGGCGCGGGTCGTTGTCCTTGCCGCCCCTGGCCTATCCCGCCGCCGCATGGGATCCCGTCTTCTGCACATGGTACGTCACCCACGCCGCCGTCACCCAGGCGATTGTGGAGTCACAATGCATTGCAGCAAAGGAACTTGGATTCACCACACTCATCGTGGACGACGGATGGTGCTACGATGACATGAAGCGGGTCAGCCCCCAAACCCTCCCCACCTGGTACGCCCCCATCGGCGATTGGAGGCTCTCCACCAAAAAGTTTCCGGACTTCCGCTCCCATGTCTCTCGCATGCAGGAACTTGGCATGAAATATATGCTGTGGGTCGCCCCCTTCCTGTTGGGTACGGACTCCAAAGCGTTGGCCGATTATGGAGACGCCGCCATCTCGCCTGCCCATGAGGGCATGCTGCAGTTGGATCTCCGCAAGGCGGACACCACTGCGCTGCTGGCCAAGCTCCGGGCCCTCGCCAAAAACTATGGCCTCGACGGCCTGAAAGTCGATTTTCTTGACACCGTTCCTCCGGACGTCTCCGCGCCGAACAGCCGCGTCACAGAGGCCTTCATCCGCGATTTGTCCCATGGTCTGAAGGAAGATAACCCCAACGCGCTCATTGAGTTCCGTCAAAGCTACGCCACGCCGGCCATGCTTGCCTACGGCACCCAGTTCCGCGCCGGAGACGCCCCCTTTGACTGGCTGCTCAATTTCAGCCGTCTGGCGGAAATCCGGCTGGCCATCGGCAGTCTGGCTCCCGTCCATGCGGACCCCGCCTATTGGGCGCCAGAGGAAGAGCTGCGCAACGTGGCGCGGCACATGATTGCCATGCTAGTCGGCATCCCCATGATTTCCATGGACTTACAGCAACTCTCCGAGGGCGTGCGCCGATGCGTCCGTTTCTACGTCGATTTCTACAATGCTCACCGTCAGCTCCTTAACCATGGCAAATGGCGCTTCCTCTTCGGCCAGTCCTCCGTGGACGCCGCCTTCGTGGAGGCCGAAGGACAGCGTTGTGCCATCCTCGCCGCCCCCTCCCGTCTGACGGAGCTTCTCGCGCTGCCATCCATGAGGCAAAATTGGCTGCTGAACCTGACAGACAAGACACTGCAAGTGTCTGCCGCGCAAACCTATCGGGAAGACGGCTCCAAAGGCGTCGACGGCGAAATCGTCTCCGGCGGCATGGGGTGCTATGGGATTGACTTTGCAAGTCATTGAAATGGAATGATTTATGAAACAACAGGCAAGGCCACATGTCATCGTGCCCCAAAAGAGCAGCAACACGGCCATGGCAACGCTATAAGACCAACAATATTCTGAATATTTATAGCTAAGTCACTGATTACCAATATCTTAGACAACTAACTCCCAATTCAAATCCCACATTCCCTCAATGAATGGAGACTTCTGATGCAGAAAAATGCCGTCATCTTCAATGGTCCTGAAAAGCCCTTCTCCCTTCGTGCGTTTCCCATCCTTCCGCCGGCGGCGGGACAGGCAGGACTCACGCTGGTGTCCAGCGGAATCTGCGGCACAGATGTCCATATCCATGAAGGCTTTCTGGGCATACCGGACATGCCGTTAATCCTTGGCCATGAGTTCATTGGAAAAATCGATGCTCTGGGCGATTCAAAGGCAATGGACGGTCTGGGCAATCCCCTCGCCGTCGGCGACACGGCCATCGCCTGCGTTGCCATTCCCTGCGGCAAATGCTTCAACTGCAGGCGCGGCGAGACCGCCAGCTGCCTTTCCTTCGGCGTCACCTATGTCAAGAGCGTGGAGGAGCCGCCCCATTTTCACGGCGGCTATGGTGAATATCTTTTCTCGCCTTTGCAGAATCTGGTGCGTCTGCCGGAGACCGTCAATCCCATGGCGGCGGCGGCGTTCCCCTGCGGCGGCCCCACTGTCATCCGCGCCTTTGAATACGGCGGCGGCACTCATGAAGGCGAACTGGTGGTCGTTCAGGGCAACGGCTCCGTGGGGCTTTTCGCGCTGGCGTGGGCAAAGGCCCACGGCTGCCAGGTAGCCGTCATCGGCTCCGCCGCCAACGCCGAACGCCTCAAGCTGACGCAGACGCTGCAGCCGGACCGCTTCTTCGATTTCCGCAAGACGGCTCCCGACGAGCTGCGCAAGGCCATCGCGGAAATGGCGGTGGAATTGGGACGAGGCGACGGCGCGGACACCGTCATCGAGACCAGCGGCTCCCCGCAGGCCTTCCCCCTGGGCCTTTCGCTGCTGCGGACCCGCGGTCGCTATTTGGTTCCGGGGCAGTACTCCGACCGGGGCCCTGTCTCCATCGAGCCCCATCTCATCACGTTCCGCGCCCTTCAGGTCATCGGCAGCGGACAGTACACCATGCAGGATCTGAAGACCTACGTGGACTTCCTCGCCGCCCATCCGGAGCTGCAACCCATTTTCGCCCAAATGCTTAGCAAATATTCACTGAAAGAGGCGGACAAGGCCTTCGCCGACGCCAAGGCCGGCAAGACCATCAAGGCCGTATTCTGTTGAGCATCAATGACTTAGCCTAAAAGGAAATGGGGGGCGATGCACATCAAAGAGCTGATCTTTGTTCTGCTCAATTTCATCATCTTTCCGTTGGCGGTTTATTTTGGGGCCCGTTATCTGGAATATGAACGGGCCGCAAAGAGCTGCATTGTGTATATGGCTATAGCCGTGACTCAATGGGTCCTTTGGCCCATTCTGAATGCCTTGAAGTTTGACCTCATCACAACGTTGCTACTCCAGGGTCCCTTTTCCCATGCCTATTGCTGCCACTACAATTATTTCTTAAATAGCCTCGTGGGCTTTTAGACCCATTTACGTGTTCATCTTCCTGTGGTGCTATGCGTTCGTGGTCCTTAACCGATTCTGGCATCGCGGGGTGTTGCTGATTGCCTATGGCATATTGTCTGTCTGGTGGGCGTTTTGGTTCTATTTATGCCATTTGGACTGAAAACGCCGCCACAGCACATCCACCAATATTGCATTCATTGCAACTTTCACGGAGACTTCGCGGCCCCAAAACGGCCTTTTTGCGCCGATGACGAAAACTCGCCGTTTTGAGCTTTGCTCCCCCTATTTTTGAGGGGATGATGGCCGCTAGGGCCACTAGAGTGCGCTCCAAGGCCCTCATGCCCTTTTCATGTATATTAATCCATAACTCCCCAAAATTGGTGAATAACTACTCGACTGTGGTCGGGATTTCCAGCCCCATGCTTTCAATGGCCAGTCGCGCCATCTTTGGGACGGGTCCAGTTCCCACTTGCCAATTGCATTCGTCTCTTGTTGAGATAATTGCATATGAATGTGAAAATGAGTTTCTCTACAGTGAGCAATTCGTAGTCGATGTCTGCCTTGGCCATCGTGCGAGAGGCATCTAAAGTTATTGGATATCGTAGGAGAGCAAACAGTTCCTACTCAAGTGTTCATGGACACCACTCGTTGATTCCGGTCATTGGATGTTTCTTGCACCATGCAGTAAACTGAGCGTAAGTCTTGATGCCGTCAGCAATCACCGCCTGGTAATACTCAATGCCCGCAATGTGCTCCTTCGAAGGCGTAACATACTTCAATTCAAGGATTGTGCGACGGCTTTCCGGCGTCAAAACAGCCTTGATGCGGTCAGCGACATGCTCAAAGTAGCCGTCGAACTGCGAATTACGCAGAATCTGGATCATGTCGATCTGCCACTCTTCACCGTTGAGATTATACCAGACATGCCATTCCAGGCATGCCTCATCCGTCTTGGAGAAATTGCGGTATTCCAGACGCGTGACATTCGGGTTGGCGCAGATTCGGGAAATCACCTTGAAACTCTCAGCGACATCCAACATGTCGGTGTAGATGTGGAAGTCGATGTCACAGTGTTTCATCAAAAGGCCCATCGCCACGGAGCCGACTTGATTGACCTTCGCGCCAATGTCTTCCCACGCCTCCCGAATTCCGCTTTGGCAGATGACTTTGCGCGCCCGTTCCTGCGCTGCATCCGCAAGCTGCACGATATTGGCGGCGGGTGTGATATAGATGCGACTATCCTCGCCATAGATGTCCTTGCGGTTTCCCCAATAGGTGAATCCGTACTTCTCGTACAATCCAGTATGATTCGTGGCAAGGAAGACAAAAGGCGCACCGTCCAAAGCTGCACATTTCCGCGCGTGGTCGAGTAGGATTCCAATGTTGCCATGGCCACGGTATTCGGGGAACGTAAAGGCAAATCCAATCCACGGCGTCATGTCTGGGGCGGCGATGCAGTCCTGTTCGGAAAGCGTCAGAAAGGAGATGACCGCCTCGCCGTCCAGCAGGAAGAATAGCTGTCCCTTTCCGCCGAGTGTTTCCGAAAACGTCCCTTCCTCCAGCAGACGCAAAAGGAATTTGGCGGCCTTCCAGTCGCAGCAACGCAGAGCTTGGAGCAGCACACCCTGCGTAGATTCGTCAGATTCATAAAATTCAGTTATTCTCATGATTATTCTGCCACTAAACATTTTGGCGCGTTAACAGATTTTGGGGGTTGGGTTGTGAATATAAGCATCAAGTCTAATTTTCCACAGTGGAACAGGATTGCTGTTCAAACCTTCAGCCAGCGCATTTGTCACACCATATTCGACCGCATTCATGATGCCATAGAGATGGGATTTGAGAGTCTTCGCCGCCTTTCTTACTGCCTTCACCCTTGAATGGGTTGTCCACCAATGCCACTTTTTGAAGGCCGACTCAAAATCAGGCAAGGCCAATGACAGCGCATCCCGCAGTGCCTCCCTTGTCGCCCAAGCTCTTTATGTCGTTGTCGCCGAGGCGGCGACCTCGTCAGACTTATCCCTGTATTTTGCGGGAAGGTTCTCCGGGACCTTATCCAAACATCGACTCTCCTTGCGTCTGCAAAGCACTCAACACGCTCCACATACCATGGCGCTGGGAGGCAAAGCACATCCTGATAGAAACTGACAAGATCCATTGACATTCCTTGTGGCAATGGAATAATGTAGCACGGAATCCGTCTGTGTTGCTAATTATGAGTACAAAAACTCCACATTATGCATGAAATAAGATGAGGGAGACAAAGAAGGAGGCGTTGTTATCGTACTGAAAATCACCCCCTAAAATCCGTTGAAGGACCAACAATTTATGCGTTGTAATCTAATTATATTTGAAATTTATTCTTTATGTAATATATTTTGAGAAAACCGTTAGGCATGATTACAATACAGCAAGGGAACCAAGGAGAATGACTATGAAAATCAAGGCTGTCAAGTTCTATGAAAACGGCTTCATGACGCAGCCCTTCGCACTTGGCGGCGAGGATGGCATGGACAAATTCAATGCATCCGTGCGTTACCGCTCCTGCCTCCAGAACTACGTTATCGACACCGGAAGGGAAGTCATTCTGGTAGACACTGGCCTGCCCACGGATTTCCCAGCCCCAGCAGCCACACCTGATGCGACCATCTACCTTGGAACACCCATCAAGGACTATGTGGGGGCCCTAGCCGACCTTGGCTATAGCCCTGAGCAGGTCTCGAAAATCCTCATCACCCACAAGCACTCTGACCATACCGGCAGGCTCAAGTCTTTCCCGAACGCCACTATCTACGCTAGCCAAGAGGAATGCGGCGCGGACGAGCTGAAGGGACTATCGAACGTCACACCCGTCTCCTTCACCGACGGGGCATACTACAACTTCCCCAAGAGCCAGAGAATCGCCGATGGCGTCACCTATGTCATGGCGAAAGGCCACACGATGGGCAATAGCATCGTCATCGTGGAAAGCGACGGTCTCTTCTACATGATTCACGGCGACGTGACCTACACAGACGAGGCTCTCTATGCCAACAAGCTCTCGGTGGTATTCGAGGACAAGGCCGCCGCGCGTGAGACATTGGACCGTGTCCGCGACTTCATCGCGCACCATCCCACTGTCTATCTTTCCACTCACACTCCGCTGGGATACGAGAATCTGGAGGCGAAACGGGTGGTCGATCTGACCAATCCACCTGAAGTCATTCCGCCTGGCGAAATCATCTTCAAGACCGCCACAGGCAAATACATCTGCTCCGTCTGCGGGCAGGTCTATGACCCAGCCGAAGGCGATCCAGCGCATGGCATTCCCGCAGGCACGCCCTTCGAGAAGCTTCCCGCCGACTGGAAGTGCCCTCGCTGCCGTCAGCCGAAGGACAAGTTCAACCCTGCATGAGACAGGCATGCCGGAAAGCCGAGCCTTGTCCTGCGGCTGCTCAAGGAAACTTTGTGTCCAGATGCAGTTCCTCCACCTGGTCACGAGATGTCTAATCAGATGAACGCTATCCACCGAAAACTCCATAAAGGAACCTTCCCATGCCCATGTTTGCCACCAGCGATGGAACAAAACTCTACTATGAGGATTCTGGCAAAGGTCCGACCCTTGTCTTCTGCCATGGTCTCAACTCATCCCATCTGGCAATCAAGAAGTTCATTGACGAATTCCGCGAAGAATACCGCTGCATTTGCTACGACCAGCGTGGACATGCCTGCTCCGAATGCCCGAAACAACACCTCAATGTTAAGACGCTCGGACGCGACCTTCATGAGCTGCTTGTATTCCTGGGTGTGGAAAAGGCATCGGTGATTGGACACTCGATGGGAGCCGCGACAATCTTCTCCTACGTGAACCAGTTTGGATGCGTACCGTTCGACAAAATCGTGGCAGTGGACATGTCCCCCTACATGCGCAATGGAGTGTGGCACGGCGGCATTGGATGCGGCTCCTGGACAGATGAGGATTTTCTCCTGGACCTCGACGGTATGTTCGACGACGTCGGCGGCGCCACCTGGCGGATCGTGTCACGTCTCATGAATCCCGCCCTCGCCGCGGCGACGCCGTCCTCACTTGTCGGCACAATGGCCACCGCGTTTGGTTCTGGCGTTGATCCGTTCGTCTTTGCCGCATTCTGGTATTCACTCTTCCGGACTGACCAACGGCCCGCCATTTCCAAAATTAATGTGCCGTTCCAGTACATCCAACCGGAAACGCCACTTTACGGCGACGAGACAATCGCCTTCTACCGAGAAAACCTGCGAGGAACATTCCGCCTTGAAACTGGTTTCCCCGGCACGACCCACACCATCCTGCAGGAGAGTCCGCATGAAGTCGCCGAACGCGTGAAACCGTTCCTGCGCAGTGAAGCCTGACCTTGAACCACAACAATAAAAGGCAATTCCATGAAGAACAGAATCTGTGAAATACTTGGCATTGAAAAGCCCGTTATCCAAGGGCCTCTCAATTGGCTCACGAATGCCCGCTACGTAGCGGCTGTCTCCAATGCAGGCGGTCTTGGTGTCCTCGGCTTCAATGCAGGGTTGAAGGAATCCGTTACCACCGTAGAGGAGACAGTTGAGGCCATGCGCCGCGAAATCCGTGCTGTGAAGGCGCTCACGGCCCACCCGTTCGGCGTCAATGTTGCACCGTCTTCTGACGATCCATCACAAGACCGCTTCACAGGACCTGTACTTGACCTCATGGCTGAGGAGAATGTTCCCATCGCTGTAATGGTCGGCGTATTCTGGCCTGGCTGGACAGCCAGATTCCGCGCTTGCGACATCAAGGTTGTCTTCCGCGACGGCAATCCATCGGCGGAATCAACTCGACACGCAATTGACGGAGGAGCGCAGATTGTCGTGGCGACAGGATTCGACGAGGGCGGCACACTGCCTGTCAAGGCCATTGGCACCTTCTCCATCGTCCCGCTTGTCGTGGACGCAGCCGAAGGGCGTGTCCCTGTCATGGCGGCTGGCGGCATCGTCGATGAGCGCACGGCCCGCGCGGCCTTCGCGCTTGGCGCCGAGGGCCTCTACGTCGGCACCGCCTTCATGATGGCCGAAGAGTCGCCACTTGCCGAAAACATCAAGCAGGCTGCCGTGAAGGCCGATGCCTTGAACCTTCTCATGTACCGCACTGTCCCCGCATGGTATCGCTCGCTCCCCGGCCCGCTTCCTGACGAATTGCTGCGCATGAGCCGAGCCGGAGCGACCGAAGAGGAAATCTACAAGGCGCAGCATGCCTACATTGGCATGCGCGACGGCATGCTCTTCGGCGACCTTGCCAAAGGCTATGCCTCCTTCGGCCTAGGCATCACGCAGATACACGCAGTAGAACCCGTGCAGTCCGTCATGGACCGACTGATGCGCGGTGTGCCAGAAGAATAATGGACATCGATATTCAGCAAGTTCCGCAAGAGAATCTCATTCATCTAGTCGAACATGGAACACGGGACGTACAAGGTATCAGAAGAGACCAGGGAACACCTTGTCCACGCGGCGGGGGAGCTGTTCTCCTGCCGTGGCACGGAGGCGGTGACAGTCCGTGAGATCGCTGACCTCGCTGGAGCAGTTCCGAACGCCGTGCGCTACCACTTCGGCGACAAGGAGGGACTGGTGGAGGCCGTGCGGCAATTCGCATTGCGTCTATGGGAAGATGGCCGCATCGAACGGTACTATCTGGAAAATGAATCGCTCCTCGCCACAAGTGACGGACGCCGCCAGATGGTGGCAGACACCATCGACCTCTACTATGGCATCCTCTGTGCAGAGAACCAGCCAAGGTGGGTGATTCGTCTCTTGCTGCGAGCCCAGCTCACCTCGAAATGGCAGGGAAAAAGACATGAGGCTATTGCCCGCAGAATCATCGACACCTTCTGCCGCATATACGAGAAAGTCACTGGAAATGATGACCGAATGACCGCCGTCTGCTGGGCTATGGCCATCATAGCACCTGGCTCGCTTCTGGCTGCCTCCGAATTCGACTTCATAAATTTCAAGGAAGGCGATGGCATCAACTACACGTTCCTCCGTCGCCTGCAGGCGACAGTCACACGCAACGCCCTCTTGTCGCTTGGACTTGATGGAAACCAACTAACGTAAACCCAAGGAGTTATTAGCAATGGAAAACAAGAGCCTTCATGGACTTGCAAAAGGCACTTCGATGGAAAAGACTGCTGAAATGATGGCGCTTTGCGAAACAAAGGGCACGATGATGTACTATGCATTGGCCCGTCTTGCGCGGGAACAAGGCATGAAAGATGTTGCGGAGAAATTTATCGAGGCGGCCAATCAGGAGGCAAACCACGCTGGCTTCTATGCAGTGCTTAACGGCATGTACCCAAAGGACTTCTGGGGGCTTGTCAACGGTCTTCAGAAGGCCGAGGCCGCAGGAGAGAATGCTTTGATGAAACAGGCTGCCCGTCTTCGCGAAGAGGGGCTTGACGAGGCGGCGGCGGAAGTGGAAGTCTTCGCGAAGCAGGAAGGGCATCATGGCGTCTTGTTGCAGGAACTGCTGGACAAATACAAGAAGAACATCGACACGACAGGCAAGAAGGTCTATGTCTGCGGTTGCTGCGGCTACGAGTACGTAGGTGATCTGGACGCCGAGGCGGAAAGCTATGTCTGCCCAGTCTGCGGAATGCCAAAGAAGGTTTTCCGCGCTAAAGCTTGATGCCGAATCACAAGCATTGCACAACAAACAAGGAGAACATCAAGATGGACGAAAAGGTGAATGTAACCACGCCGACGCAAGAACAGGTTGAGGCAGAATTGAGCAAAATGTTCCACCTTTTGTGCGATGCCTTCCCTGAACCCATGGCGCTGTGCCACCGAACGCATCGCGTCGTCGCCGTCAATCCCGCAGCCGAAGCATACGGACGCGTCGCAGGGATGAATTGCGCAAAGAACTGCCCTTCTTTCAAAGCCGGTCTATGCCGCCATGTGCAGATGATGAAAAAGGGAAAAGCGACATGGTGCCATCAGCCTGCCGGTAACGGAAACCGTGAAATAACATCCTACTGGATCCCTGTCATCGGACATCCCGACTACTACTGGCATTTCGGCATCGGTGTGACCATCGACTACGCTGAGCGTCAGACAGAAGAGTAGTTCCACAGGATGAACTCTGAAAATGCTATTCCACCGATGATTCCTTTCGGAGAATAGGCAAGGACAGCATCAGGAGCAAAATGTTCATGGGAAAAAATAACCCGTAACTCCCCAAAATTGGTGAATAACTACTCAATAGTGGTCGGGATTTCCAGCCCCATGCTCTCGATGGCCAGTCTTGCCGCCTTGGGGATTGGTTCCAGCTCCCACTTGCCGCCTGCATTCGTCGCGCGGATGTCCCACAGCAGGTTCTGGAGCGTCTTCACGACCGCGTACCTGGAAAGCGCGTCGTGGTCCCTCAGCCTTGCATAGACCCTGTACGCCATCAGGATGCTGATGTGGTTCAGGAAAAGGCACGCCTCCAGCGTCGTCCCGCTGTGCATCGCGGTCGTGCCGAAATCCTCCTCGACCTTGTACATGTCGAACAGCTGCTCGACATCCTCCCTTGTCTTGAAGCTCCGGTAGGCGTCCTGCCCGTTGAAGTCCATCCTGTTCGTCTTCAGCACGATGGTGCCGTGCATCATCTGCGCCGTCGCCGCCCTCCGTATCTCCTCCGGCGTCTCGCGGCCCATCCTCTTCGGCAGGTGCGCCGTGTCCTCAAGATGGCGCAGCGTTTCATCGACGTACAGGAAATACCTGTGGGTGTCGCCTGCCTCCACGGGCTGCTCGTAGTACCAGATGACCCTGCCATTGTATTCGAAGCGCGAGGTGAAGCCCGAATAGCCGGGTCTGTCCAGCGGGGCCCGTGAGTATTCCGTGCCGGACCTTTTCAGCGGCATGACATATTCGAGCCCGAGCGACTCCAGCTCGTCCAGATGCGAGAGCTTCACGAATCCCTTGTCCGTTATGACGAGAGCCCCCTTCAGCCCCATTTCCCTCAGCATGTTCATGAAGGCGGAGACGTCGCGCACGCTCCCCGGATACTGCTTGTAGAACACGGGGCACAGCCGGCTGTCCCGCAGGGCGATTGCATACATGAGATTCAGCTGCGGGTCGTGGCAGCCGTGGCTGTTGTATCCGCGCTGCGCGTCGTGGATGCGCTGCGAATTGCAGACGATGGAGGTGCCGTCGAATATCGCGTACCTGTTGTCCGCCGGGATGAACTCCCTCATGAAGGCGACCATGGCCCTCCTGCGGAAGCCAAGCCCCGCCATGAGGCTGCTGATGTTCTGTGAGCTGAGGTGAAGCCCCGGCAGGGCCTCCGATAGGTAGGACACCTCATAGAGGTGCTCGACGTAGGTCATGGCGCAGGCGCGGATGCAGCGCAGCATGGCGCAGGCGTATATCCAGTCCCCGTCGTCGGCGAAATGCTTCCTGAGAAGATCGTGGATGTCCTTTGAAAGCTGCCGCAGAAGCCATGTCGCGCCGTATTCCTTTGAATAGGCCGGAGCCGCGGACGCAAGCCTGTGCCTCTTTGGCAGCAGCCCGGCCTCCGTGACTTGCCCAAGATATTCAACGACAACCTTCTTCCTTTGCCTTGTCTCCGGTATCCACTTGCAGGTTATCCTCTGCATGTAGTACTTCCCGCCCACCTTTTTGATTTCAGTCCCCGGCTGGCGATGCCGCATGATGCTCTCCGGAATGCTTGACATTGATGTTTTCTCCCGCATGGATTGTTATTTACCAATGGTGAATAAATATAACGCCATACTCCAAAAATGAAAGTGACGATTGCAAAAAAAAGCCACGCAGGAAATTGCGTGGATTTGGGGAGAGTTGCCTTGACAGAGGCAAATCAGTGGCTATTGTTATTCACCAATTTTGGGGAGTTACGGATTAATACCTAAAATGACAAATGGCCCTCCAGGGCCCCGCAAATGCGTTTTCGCGAATTTCGCCTGTGGAGCGGCAGCCATCTTCGGCTTGCAAAATGAATTCATATATTGCAATAAAATGAATTGCAATCAAGACCCCACGATTGCCTTGTCTGCCGCCCCATTGACGTGCGAAACGGCTGTTCGGTTCACGAAAAGGCCTCGCGGTTCAGCTCATCGAAGAAGGCTTCCATGAAGCGATGCCGCTCCAAGGCCATCTCCCGCCCGCTGGCGGTCATCATCTTGTCCTTCAGATGACGGAGCTTGACCAGATACTCGCGGTAGGCGCTGTCCTGTCGGCTATAGCTGCCTTCGCTGAGCGCCTCCTCCGCCGTATTGTGGACCCGTGCGCCGATACGGCCCGCGAAATGGAAGGAGCGGGCGATGCCGATGGCCCCCATGCCGTCCAGCTTGTCCGCGTCAAAGACGATTTTCGCCTCAATAGTCTGCGGCTGAATACCTTGCGTCCGCTGGCGATAGCGATGGGCATGAATGCAGTGGACAATGGCATCGATAAGCGCATTGTCATGCAGGCCCCATTGCGGCAGCAGTCGGCGGGCCATTTCCGCGCCGAGGACCGCATGGTCGGTCTTGCCCTGGTCCTGCAGCTCGGCGGGGCGGCCGATGTCGTGCATCAGCGCCGCCACGTCGACGATGAACGTCTGAGCGCCTTCGGCGGCGGCCAGCTTGCGGGCAGTCGTCCAAACCCGCAGAGTATGGTCCCAGTCATGGCAGGCGGGGCTGTCCTCCAGAAGACAGCGCACCCACTCCATGACCGTGTGGACAAATGCATTCGAGTCAAATTCCGCTGGCATGGACACCGAAAGGAGAAGCGGGCAGGAGACCTAATAGAGGCCGTCCAGCGTCTTTTTGTCCACGGAACGACGGCGGGCGGCGGGTTTGGCGGCGGGTTTGGCGGCGGCCTTTGTTGCCTTCGCGGCGGGTTTCGCGGCGGCCTTCGCCGTCTTCGCGGCAGGTTTCGCGGCGGCCTTCGCCGTCTTCGCGGCAGGTTTCGCGGCGGCCTTCAGCTTGCCGCCGAGCATGGCGGGGCCAGAGGGATTGCCCAACATGGCGGGGCCGGAGGGGTTGCCCAACATCGCAGGACCGGAGGGATTGCCCAACATGGCGGGGCCGGAGGGGCCGCCACCCTGCATCATGGCCGCCGAGGCCGCCACCCGCCTGCGTTTGATGGCCTTGTCATCGGTGGCAAACAGAAAATCGTCATTGATCGCGTTTTTGCGCGTGGCCATGTTTCTTCTCCTTTGAATGATGGCATGCGTTTCTTGAGGATGCGTCAAACACGCTATTGCTAAATAATATGTCTTCTTTTATGATAATTTCAACCTTGACAGCCAGCCAGCGCGACAAGATGAAGTATATTATGGAAAAGCGCATGTGCAATGTCGTTTTTCATGGGAAGCGGCCCTTCAGGGGCGCGCCGTCATCATCAACAGGGAAAGGCAAGGTAACGCCATGGGTATCATGAACATTTTCCGCGGCCAGTTCATTGACATCATCGAATGGGCGGACGAGAATCCGTCGGTGCTGGTGCATCGGTTTGACCGTCTCAACCATGAAATCAAGACGGGGGCCAAGCTGATTGTGCGGCCGGGCCAGATGGCGGTCTTCGTCAACGAAGGCAAAGTCGCCGACCATTTCGAGCCGGGCACCTACACTCTGACCACGAAGAACCTGCCGATTCTGACGACTCTGCTCAGCCTGCCCTACAATTTCGAGTCCTGCCACAAGGCGGAGGTCTATTTCATCCGCACCACGGAGCAGTTGAACCGCCTGTGGGGAACCCCCACACCCGTGATGATGCGGGATCCGGACTTCAACATGCTGCGTCTCCGCGCCCACGGCAACTACTCCTACCGCGTCGGCCTCACCAACGACATGATCACCCGCTTCGCCGGCGCAAGGGCGGAGTTCCGCTGCGAGGAGATTGAGAATCAGATGAGCCTCCGGCTGGTTTCCGTGCTGTCGGACACCCTTGGCGAGCTGAAGATTCCCGCTTTGGACTTGGCGGCGAACTACGTGGAAATCGGCGACGAGATGCTCAAGCGCATGACGCCGATCATGAATGGCATGGGCTTCGAGCTCATGAGCTTCACCGTCGGCAACATCTCCCTGCCGGACAATGTGAACGAAGAGATTGACAAGCGCAGCGGGCTGGGTGCCTTCAACGGCGTCATGGGGCAGTACACCCAGAAGCAGGCGGCGGACGCCATGCGCGACATGGCGAACAATCCCGGAGGCGGCGGCAACATGATGGGCATGATGTTCGGCGCTCAGATGGGACAGACCATGTCGGCATTGAACAACCAGACCATGCAGCAGCCGCAACAGCAGCCGCAGGCCGCCGCCGTGCCGCCGCCGATTCCCGCCGAGCCCACCTACTTCTTGGCCATCAACGGCCAGCGGCAGGGTCCCTTCACCATCGCGGCTCTGCAGCAGGAGATTCTGGCCGGCCGCTGCAACGGCGAGACCTTGGTCTGGACCGCCGGCATGGCCAAATGGCAGGCCGCCAAGACCGTGGCCGCCCTGGCCAGTCTGCTGGGGCAGGTTCCGCCGCCTCCGCCCCTGCCCTAGCCCATCATCGATTCCGTTCCGATGGCCAGCGCCTCCCCCCATGTCTTCCTGATCACGGGAAATGACGACACGCAAATCCGCCGTGCCGCCGAGGCGCTGGTGCGTCAATTCGCCGGCGACGATCCTGACCCCTTCAGCTTCGACATGATTCAGCAGGGGGAAAGCGGCCCCTCCGCCGCCCAGCTGCACACCGTCATCAACTCCATTCGGCAGCCCCCCTTTCTCGGCGGTCATAAAACCATCTGGCTCAAGCACTTCACAGGCTTTGACATGGAGGGAAGCAAGACGGCCGGCGAGGAGGCCGCCGCCATCGCGGAACTGGCCGCCCTCATTACCAAAGGCCTTCCCGATGACGTGGTCCTCATCATGGACGGACCCGGCGTGGACGGACGAAAGGCCCTTTCCAAAGCCTGCCAAAAGCATGGGCAGCTGCAGACCTTCAACCGGCCGGACAAACGCAACAGCAGCTGGCGGGATGACATGCTGAACTGCCTCTCAACCGCCGCCCAGGCCAAAGGGCTCCGGCTCGGACAGGAGGTCATGGACTACCTTCTGGACGCCTTGGGCACGGACACCGCCGCCATCGACCAGGAGCTGGAGAAGCTCATCTGCTATGCGGGCGGCCTCGACAAGACCATCACGCTGGACGACGCCCGCATGGTCTGCTCCGGCCGCGGCGAAGAGCTCATCTGGACCTTGGGGGACACCTTGGGCAGCCGCAACGTGAGCACCGTGCTCAATCAGGCGGAGACCTTGGTCCTCCAGTCCGCGGACAGTGAAGGCCCCGCACGCACGCTCCTCTACATGACCGGCCGCTTTTTCATGACCGCCATCCGCCTGCGCGTCTTCATGCAGGAGAAGAAGCTGAAGACCGGAAGGGACCTTAAGACGCACGTGGAAGGCATGTCCGCGGAGGCCAAAAAGGCCGCCGTGGAGGAGGGATTCGAGTTCATCAGCATGCATCCCTATCGAATCAAGCTGCTGGCGGACCAATCATTGAAATTTCAGCCACGGGAGATCATGGAGGGGATTCGCATCTTCCGGAACGCCCTGTGGCAGACCATGTCCTCCGGGACCTCGGCCCGGGTGGCGTTGGAAAACGCGCTGGTCCAGGTGGTTCGCCCTGCGGCGGCCACCGCGTTCAGACCGCGCTAAACACGATAAACCAAACGGCGAAGGAGTCAGCTCATGGCAATGTGGGGTGGACGGTTTGCAGAGGAGACCGACAGTCTGGTCAGAAAATTCACGGAGTCCATTTCATATGACTGGCGCCTTTATCCCTACGACATCGCAGGCAGCCAGGCCCATGCCACGATGCTGGCAAGGCAAGGCATTATCAGTCAACAAGATGCAGAAACGATTGTCGCAGGCTTGGAGGAGATTCGCAAGGACATCGAGAAGGGCGACTTCCAGTTCAAGGAGGAGCTGGAGGACATCCATATGAACATCGAGTCCCGCCTGACGGAGCGCATCGGCCAGGCGGGAGCCCGCCTCCACACCGGCCGCAGCCGCAACGACCAGGTGGCCACGGACGAACGGCTCTACATGCGTCACGAGATCGATGAAACCCACGCCTGCATCGCCGCCCTCCAACGCACCCTCATGGACTTGGCGCAAACCCATGCCACCATCATCATGCCCGGCTTCACGCATCTGCAGCATGCGCAGCCCGTCCTCTTCGCCCACCATCTGCTCGCCTACGTGGAGATGCTCGCACGGGACGGCGAACGGCTGATGGACTGCCGCCGCCGCGTCAACCGACTGCCCTTGGGCGCCGGCGCCATCGCGGGCTGCACCCTGCCCCTGGACCGCGAATTTGTCGCCGCCCAGCTGGGCTTCGAAGAGGTGCTCCGCAACAGCATAGACGCCGTCGGCGACCGCGACGCGCTGGCGGAGATGCTCAGCGACCTGGCCATCACCGCCATGCATCTCTCCCGCCTCTGCGAGGACATCATCCTTTGGTTCAGCCAGGAGTTCGCCTTCATAGAATTGGGCGATGCCTTCACCACGGGCTCCAGCCTCATGCCACAGAAGAAGAATCCGGACGTGGCGGAGCTGTCCCGTGGCAAGACGGGCCGCGTCTATGGCCATCTCATGGCGCTGCTCACCACCATGAAAGGCCTTCCTCTCACCTACAACCGCGACATGCAGGAGGACAAGGAGGGGCTCTTCGACGCCGTGGACACCGTCAAGCTGACCCTGCGCACGCTGGCGGCCATGCTTAAATCCCTCCGACCCCGTGGAGAGCGGATGCGGGAGGCGGCATCCGACCCCTCCCTCATGGCCACTGACCTGGCCGAATGGCTCGTCCGCCACGGGGTGCCCTTCCGGGAGGCCCATCATCAGGTGGGACATTTCGTCGGCTGGTGCCAGTCCCACGGCAAGACGCTGGCGGAGGCCACGCTGACGGAGATGCAGGCCTCCATGCCCTCCGCCACGGAAGAATGTCTCGGCCTCTTCGACCCCCAACGCAGCGCCGCCGCCCGCAATCTGACCGGCGGAACCGCCCCCGAACAGGTCGCCCGCCAAATCGCCTTTTGGCAAAAACGCCTGGCCGATGAAAAAATCCATAAATAGCTAAAAATCAACAACTTGCAACTTTACTAGAAGTTTCTAGAGCTTCTAGAATTCCTATCCCCTAGCTCCCATAGGTCTTCATTTGTGGACACGACAGCTCTGACCCTTCATCCCATCGGCGAACTCCACTGCCGTGAGCGGTTTCCCTACGACGTGCCTCGCCAAGGCAGTCTGGCCGGAGACAACCCCGCCGTGGTGACGCTGTATCCGAACCACGGTTACGCGGAAGGGCTTCGGGAGCTGGAGGGCTTCTCCCACATCTGGCTGTTGTTCTGGTTCCATCACAACTCCTGCTGGCATCCCCTCATCCGGCCGCCCCGCCACCGCCGCCAAAAGGTCGGCGTCTTCGCCAGCCGTTCCCCCTATCGCCCTAACCCATTGGGATTGAGTTGCGTACGCCTTGTCGCCATTGAGGGAAGCAACCTCATCGTCAAAGGCCATGACCTCCTTGACGGCACTCCCGTGCTGGACATCAAACCCTATCTCCCCTATGCAGACGCCTTTCCCAACGCCACTCTCGGCTGGACCGCAGCAAACGAGACCGAAACGCAATGTCTGGTAAAATTTACAGAACCCGTTCAGCATCAACTACTTTGGCTGGATGCCAAAGGCGTATGCCTAAAGGCCTTCCTGCTGGACCAGCTGTCCGCCGAACCGCTGAACGGCCGTCGCCATCGTCTGGAGCACATTCGAGAGGACGGCGCCGTTCTCGCCTATCGGACGTGGCGGGCCCGATTTGACGTCCAAGAGGATGTCGTCACCATCACCGCCCTTGCCACCGCCTACAGTCCGACGGAACTGGCCTCCGCCGACGACCCCTACGGCGACAAAGACATCCATCGGCAGTTCATTGCCCGCTTCTTGTAACATCCTGCGCAGCAAAGGAAACAGAGACATGGCCAACATTGAAACCTTCATCGGCATGGATTTCGGAACGGACAGCGTGCGCGCCCTTCTCGTCTCCCGCGAAGGGGAGATTTTGGCGTCCCACGTCCATGACTATGCCCGCTGGGCGGAAAAACGCCATTGCGACGCCGCGCGGGGCATGTTCCGTCAGCATCCGCTGGACTATCTGGAGGGGATGGAGGCCGTCCTTCGGGGCGTTTTGGCGGGACAGGATGCCGCCGCCGTCAAAGGCATCGCCGTTGACACGACCAGCTCCACACCCTGCGCCGTCGATTCCACGGGACGTCCCCTGGCCCTTGAGCCCGAATTCGCCGACGATCCCGACGCCATGTTCCTACTGTGGAAAGACCACAGCGCCCAAGAGGAGGCGGACCGCATCAACGCCGTGGCCGCCGCATGGCCGCAGACGGATTTCCGTATGTACGAAGGCGGAACCTATTCCGCCGAATGGTTTTGGAGCAAGCTGCTTTACGTCCTGCGGCGCAACGAGAAGGTCCGTCGGGCGGCAGCCAGTTTCATGGAGCACGGCGACTGGATCACAGCGGAACTCACAGGCGAGACCCGTCTTGACAAAATCATCCGAAGCCGTTGCCATGCAGGGCATAAGGCCATGTGGCACGAATCATGGGGCGGGCTGCCGCCAGAGGAGTTTCTGACCTCCATCGACCCCCTTCTGGTCGGCTGGCGCCAACGTCTCTTCACCACGACCGAAACCGCCGACAAGCCCGTGGGAACCCTTTCGCTGAAATGGGCAGACAAATTGGGCCTTTCCACAAATGTGGTCATCGGCGGCAACGGCATCGACTGCCATTTCGGCGCCGTCGGTGCCCAGATCGCCCCTGGAACCCTCGTCAAGGTCATGGGCACCTCCACCTGCGACATTTTGGTGTCGCCTTCCATAACCCATTGCATCCGAGGAATTTGCGGACAAACGGATGGTTCCGTCATTCCAGGCATGGTCGGAATGGAGGCGGGACAGGCCGCCTTTGGAGACGTCTATGCATGGTTCAAGAGCCTCCTCGGCTATGCGGGACCGGTCGCTTTGGCTCAGCTGGAGGCGGACGCCGCCGCTCTTCCCCCTGGCGAGGGCGGCGTTTTCGCGTTGGACTGGTTCAATGGACGCCGCACGCCCGACGCCAACAATGCCCTGAAGGGCGCCCTGTTCGGACTGAATCTAGGCACCACCGCCCCCATGGTCTTCCGCGCGCTGATTGAAAGCACGCTCTTCGGCTCCCGCGCCATCATCGAACGTTTTCAGGAGGAGCGGATTCCCGTGAACGCCATCACCGCCGCCGGCGGCATCAGCCGAAAGTCCCCTCTGGTCATGCAGACCTGCGCCGACGTGCTGAACATGGCCGTCAAAACCACGGGAACGGAACAGACCTGCGCGTTGGGCGGAGCGATGTTCGCTTCCGTCGCCGCAGGGACCTTCCCCAACGTGGAAACCGCGATGCAGCACATGGGCTCAGGCTATGGAACAACCTATCTCCCTGATAAAAAACGACATACGACTTACGAGGCGCTGTATCGGCGCTACCGTCGCATCGGCCAGCTCATTGAACAACACCCTGAAGCGTAAGGAGTTAGGAAGAAACCAATCCATAAAGGCAAAATTCATGGTCATAATTCAGGCATGGCAACCGCTTTCATAGCCCAACTGGATTCTGAATAGATGCCCTTGTCATAATGCTCTGTAAATCAATTGGCAATGAGGTTTCTACATCTCATTCAGGCGCCCCATTAAAAATGTCGAAGCACCTTTTTTTCGTGATTCCAGAGAGGAAAAGCCGTCTTTCCATGCTAAATTAATGGCAGCAACAGTTGGATATGGAAGGCATTGCCGTTGGAACCTGTATGATTTTGCAGCCTTGCCCATGACTTCTGCTGACTGGTAGTCCATTTTCGGACACACACGGTGGCTTCAATGAAAGATCTGACGACAAGTGTATATTCATTCGAGGATTTGATTCAGGGGAATTTCCTCTATGTTGACAAGACGGAGTACGTCTGGCGGCTGATAAGGCCTGTCAGGTCGATGTATTTCCTGTCGCGTCCGCGCCGCTTCGGCAAGTCGCTGCTGCTTTCGACCCTGAAGGCCATCTTCGAGGGGAAGAGGGAGCTCTTCAAGGGGCTTGCGCTCTACGACAAGCCCTACGACTGGAAGCAATACCCCATCCTGCATCTGCGCTTCGCGGACTACAGCCCCATGAAAGACACGGCCGAAAAGGTCGACGCCTATCTTCTGGACAAGGTGGCCACCATCGCGGAGGCACATTCCATTACCCTGCCGTCCGGCTGCGACGCATCCACGGCGTTCGGCAAGCTCATCGACGCCATGGCCGCGAAGGGGCCGATCGTCATTCTGGTGGACGAGTACGACAAACCCATTCTGGACAACATCTCCAACAGGAACGTCGGTGACATTCTGAAGTGTCTCAAGGGCTTCTACAGCGTCCTCAAGGACCGCAACGACAAGGAGCGGCTGCTGTTCGTCACCGGCGTGAGCAAGTTCTGCCATATGTCGCTCTTCTCGGAGCTGAACAACTTGACGGACATCACGATGGATGCCGACTACGCGGGGATGCTCGGCTTCACAAAAGAGGAGGTGCGCACGTATTTCGCGGACAGGATTGAAGAGGCGGCGAAAAGCAAGGGAGTCTCCACGGACGAGCTGATGAGGTTGCTTCTCGCATGGTATGACGGCTATCGCTTCTCCAAGGCGGAGACGCATGTCTGCAATCCAGTGTCCATCAACAGCTTCTTCGGGAAAAAGTACGAGTTCGACAACTACTGGGGAACCACCGGCGTGACCACGGTGCTGTTCGATCTGGCCAAAACGACGCGCTTCAATTTCGAGCAGGCGCTCACGCTTCCCGTCTCCTCCCTCGCCTTCGGCGCATACGAGGTGAATAACATTGATCCTCTCGGCCTGCTCTGGCAGACCGGCTACCTCACGATCAAGGAGGTATTGCCCGGCCCCATGGAGTCGAGCATGTTCATGCTCGGCTTTCCCGACCACGAGGTGGAGGATGCCTTCAACACCCAGCTGCTGGCCTACTACAGTGGATACAAGGACGCCGCGATGTCATCCGTGGTCTTCAGGCTGATGGACGCGATGCGGCACGACGACTTGGAGCAGTTCATGGCGATGCTGCAGTCCTACTTCGCCATCATCCCCTACGACATCCGTGGCGGCGACGAGCACTACTATCAGACCATCTTCTTCATCGCCTTTCTGCTTCTTGGTAGTAGCATAGAGGCTGAATCACGGACCAACCAGGGGCGCATCGACGCCTACGTCCGCACGGCGAAGACAGTCTTCATCTTCGAATTCAAGCTGGACAGGAACGCTGACGAGGCCGTCGGTCAGATTCTCGACCGACGCTACTACGAGAAGTTTCAGGGCGGCGCTCTACCCATCCGTCTTATCGGCGTGAACTTTGATTCCTCCAAGGGCCGCATTGACGGCTGGCAGGAGGGAACACTGGCCTCCAGAAAGTGATCGTCTGGGCGGCGGAAACCGCCGAGTCTTACCGTGTTGCGCCATTCTGGAGCCTAAAGACAAATACAGATATGAGACAGACCATGCAGACGATGACCTTCCAGAAAACTATACGGCAAGTGGAAAATGTCAGACATATTATTACATTAACATCTATATAGAAAGAAAACTGACCACCACAACGCAAGAAAGGGGAACAAACGGAATGGATTTGGCATCGCTGCTTTTGAAGATGGACACCCTGCATGCGTCCGACCTCTTTCTCAGCGTCGGCCGGCACCCCGGCATGCGCAGCCATGGGGAAGTGGTTCCCATTCCAGACTGTCCGCCCATCACGCAAGAGGATTTTCAGAGCTTCTTTCGGGACTGCCTTCCGGCGGACATTCCCAAACGCATGGAGGCGGAGAAGGACCTGGACATGGGCGTCTCGTTGGGGGCGGGGCGGCGTTTCCGTCTGAATCTCTCCTATCAGCGAGGCAACCTTTCCATGGCCGTGCGGCGGATTCCCTCCGGAGCCCTGGACGCGACGGCGCTCCGCATTCCGGAGAACGTGCTGAAATTGGCGGAGCTGAACCGCGGCCTCGTCCTCATCACGGGGGCCACCGGCTCCGGCAAGACCACCACCATGGCCTGCATGCTGAACCACATCAACATGACCATGCGCAAACATGTGGTCACCATCGAGGACCCCATCGAATTCTCCCATGAAGACCAAATGGCCATCATCTCCCAACGGGAGATCGGCTCCGACACGCAGGACTTCGCCACTGCCCTGCGCCATGTGGTCCGCCAAAACCCCGACATCATCTTCATCGGGGAGATGCGGGACCAGGAGACCATCCGCACCGCCATCTCCGCCGCCATGACCGGTCATCTCGTCATGGCCACCATGCACACCATCGACGTCCAGCAGACCATTGAGCGCATCATCTCCTACTTCCCCGAAGGGATGCGGGACCAGGTGGCCATGGACCTTTCCCTGGTCATCGGCGGCATCATCGCCCAACGGCTGGTTCCGCGCAAAGACAACGACGGACGGGTCCCCGCGTTCGAAGTGCTTAAGAGCACGCCACTGGTGAGCCGCCTCATCCGCACGAGAGATTTGGAGCCCATTCCGGAGATTCTCAAAAGCGGCGTCCAAGACGGGATGATTGACTTCAACCATTCTCTGCATGCCCTTGTCAAAGAGGGACTTGTGGAGTTGGACGTAGCCGCCTCCTGCGCCACGGGAAAAGACGCCTTCATGCTGTTAGCGCAGGGCATGGAGACCGGAATCGACACCCTGCGGCAGTATTCCGGCGACCCCGACCACGGCCTGAGCATCAAGCGGCTCCTCCGCGAGGCCATCGTACGCCATTCCTCCGACCTCATCCTCACCGTGGACGCCCCTCCTGTCATCCGCGTGGACGGCACCCTCCGCCCGCTGGACATGCCTGTTCTGGGCAGCGCTGACACGCAGAAGTTGCTCTTCAGCGTCCTCACCCCCTCTCAACGCCTTGAGTTCGAGACCAACCACGAAGTCGATTTCGCCTTAAGCGTCCGCGGACTGGACACGCCGGAGGGAACAACGGAAGTAACTCAGCCGCAACGAAATGCAGATTTCCGCTTCCGCGTCAACGGCTTCTACCAAAAGGGCAGCGTGGCCTGCGCCATGCGGGTCATTCCCAACGTCATTCCCACGCCGGAGGCCATCGGGCTGCCGCCCGCCGTCGTCAATCTGTGTACACGGCAGCAGGGACTGGTTCTGGTCACAGGGCCCACGGGAAGCGGCAAATCCACCACATTGGCCTCCATGCTCAATGTGCTCAACCAAAACCGCCCCTGCCACATCATCACCATCGAGGACCCCATCGAATTCGTCCATTCCCACAAGGCCGCCATCGTGGAGCAGCGGGAGATCCATGCGGACACGTTCAGCTTCGCCAACGCCCTCAAATATGTGCTGCGACAGGATCCAGACGTGATTCTCGTGGGCGAGATGCGGGATCCGGAGACCATCGCCACCGTGCTGACGGCGGCCGAAACCGGCCATCTCGTCTTCGCCACCCTCCACACCAACGACGTGACCCAAAGCGTGGACCGCATCATCGACGTCTTCCCCTCCGAACGGCAAAACCAAATCCGCTCCCAGCTGGCCGCCTGTCTGGAGGCCATCATCTCCCAACGGCTGCTCCCGCGGAAGAGCGGACAGGGGCGAGTGGCCATCTTCGAGGTGCTCATGGGGACGCTGGCGGTCCGCGCCCTCATCCGCGACAAGAAGACCCACCAGTTGCTGAGCGTCATGGAAACCTCCATGAAAGAAGGCATGATCACCATGGAGCGGGCTCTGCGCAACGCCTGCGAAATGGGAGTCATCTCGCAGGCCACCATGCTGACCGCCATGCCCTCCAACTCCAAATCCTCCATCACCGGCATCAACTACCGCTAGCCATTCCATTATATATTATATGGTATAGGAGACCGCATGAAACAAATTCTTTCCATCTGTGCCCTCACTGCCGCACTTTGCTTCGCGGCTGACGAACCGCCGGCCTTCACGCCCGCGAAGAACGTCTCCCATGGCGTTGTCTGCGAACTGCCGAGGACGGAGCCCTTCCGCTATTTCGCATGGCCGCCCATCGCGCGGCAGGACGACGGCACGCTGGTGGTGGCCGCCTCCGGCTACCGCAAAAGCCATGTCTGCCCCTGGGGCCGCACGGTCATCTGCAAGAGCAAGGACAACGGTGCCACATGGACCATGCCGCAAATCATCAACA
>JAEEYQ010000027.1 GCA_016288215.1 Lentisphaeria bacterium
GGGTAGCCACGCCGCGACGGGATAAGCGCTGAAGGCATCTAAGCGCCAAGCCTCCCCGAAGAATGTCCGTCCCGGCGCGCGAGCGCCCTCAAGGCCCCCGGGAGACCACCGGGTTGACAGGCGGAAGGCGCAAGGCCCGCGAGGGTCTCAGCCGATCCGTTCTGATGGGCCGTGAGGCCTGGCCGCCTTCCCCCCCGCGCGGGCGACTTCGCCCCCGCGGGGGGCGAGACGATGGCGGCCCCGAAAGGGCCCCCGCATGTCCCCCTCCTCCCCTCTCCCTCTCCGCTGCCGGGCTTTCCCCCCTTGGCTGGTGGCTTTGGCGGGGATGTCACACCCGATCCCATCCCGAACTCGGCCGTTAAGGTCCCCCGCGGTGATGATACTGCGCCCAGGAGCGCGGGAACGTAACGCGCCGCCAGCCTTTTCCCTTCGGCCCCCCGCCCTGCGGTTCTCGCAGGGCGGGGGGCCTTTTTCGTTTCGCGGGCAATAAATATTCGATGAGCAGGCTATGAAACAATTCCTTTGTTTCCTTATGACAACGTTTGCTATGCTTTCTGCTGCTGAATTGCAGCTGGATCTCTCACAGCCAGTAAATATTGTACAACCTTCCAATCCAGCTATTTGGGAAAAGACCGCCATCGTAGAACTTGCCGATTATCTGGAACGTACGACGAAATTGCGGCCTGTTGTACATTCTGAACCGTGTATTGTTGCAGGACAGACGATTTATGTGGGAGCAACGCGTCATTATGCAGAGACTTTTCCCAAAAAGCCTTTGAATCAGTTGCCAGTGGATACCATCTGCATCAGGCCAGGGAATGGTGTGTTGCATCTGGCCGGCGAAGGAACGCGTGGAACGCTCTATGCCGTCTATGAATTTCTTGAGCGTTATCTTGGCATCCGTTGGTATACTCCTGAATTTGAGAAGGTTCCGTCAATGCAATCCAGCGTGTTGAGCATTTCGGAATATGTCTATTCGCCGATTATGGAATACCGTGAACCCTGTCATATTGGACTTAATGGACTGGATGTCCATTACTATTCCAAGAAGCAGATTCGGCGCTTTGCGACGCGCATGCGCAGCAATGGCATGATGGTTCCAGACGATGAGGCATGGGGATTGCAGTGCAAGACGCTGCCGCATGTTTGGCCTGTTTTCCGTGAATTGGTTCCTCCAGAAAAGTATTTTGACGAACATCCGGAATGGTATGCGTTAGTGGATGGCAAACGGGACAAAAGTGGTCAATTGTGCCTGACCAATTCAGGTGCATTGAATGCCTTGCAGGAGAATTTCCTGCGTCAAGTCGAAGAACATCCTGATGCTACGCATTTGACTATAACGCAGAATGATACAGGACGTGAGGACTGGTGTCATTGCCCCGATTGCCTTAAAGCTTTGGAAGAAGAGGAGGCACCATCAGGCCTGCTTCTACGGGCCGTCAATCAAGTGGCAGATGCACTGGCGGCAAAATATCCTGGAAAGCTCGTTAACACCCTTGCTTATGGCTATAATTTCAATTTCCCGAAAGTCACTCGTCCTCGGGCAAATGTCTCCATTCAGATTTCCTGTCCAATGGAGACGCTTCGCTTCGATTCCACATATTCAGTCGCGGCCCTGGATGATGCAATGGTGAAAGAAACCAAGAATTTCTACGATACGCTACAGCAATGGTCGGCTGTCACCACCAAATTGTATGCATGGACCTATCAGATTAACTTTGGCGATGTATGTCTGCCGATTCCAAATCTTTACAACATTGGTCCAGACATTCGCATCCTGACGGCCAACCATGTTCGCGGCATTTTCGCGCAAGGCAATGCCTATGCGCCTATCGGTGACTTTGTGGAACTCAAGGCATGGCTGACCGCCAAACTGCTTTGGAATCCTCAGGCGGACGACCGTGCGCTGATTGACGAGTTTTTAGAAGCCTACTACGGTGCAGCCGCCCCATACTTGCGTCGTTATGTGGCACTGTTGGACAAAGATTTCCAGCAGAATCGATTCCAATACCACAATGCCTATGCCACACCGCCCAAATTAGCTCCATGGCTCAGCTTGGATGCAATGAACGAGGCCACCAGACTCTTTGCACAGGCGGAAGATGCAATTGCCCATGACACAGTCCTTGAGGAGCATCTCAAGCGCGTGAAGGTGTGCATCGAATTCCAGTGGCTTTGCGGTTTTGAGGAATACAAAGCAGAGGCTACACGGCGCGGAATCCCCTATCTGGGGCCCGCCGACAAGGCTTTCGCACTTCAACGGTTCATGGATGACTGTGTTGCCAGAAAGGTCTGGCGTCTCTGTGAGGGAAATGGCAGCCTAGATATTCTTCCCAAGGCATTGCTCAGGCCATGATATGAATTCATGGGACTCTCTCGCATAGTTTACTATGTGCCCGCAACTATAGAACCCGTCACAGCAGTTTGGAAGGATGGTGACAGATTTACCATGGGAGTGTGACAAAATGTCTCATTTTGGGATGCCCTGAATGGATTTTTAGCTGAAAAAACTGGCATAAATTCTGCTTACAATAAATACATACTGAAAAACAGTAAAAAAGGAGCAGAAAATATGAACTACGACAAAATGACAGAAAAGACCCGTGCGACTTTTGGCGCTGCTCAACAGCTTGCCGCCAAACTGGAGCACCAAGAATTGACAGGGCTTCATTTGCTGATGGCATTGCTTCAGGACTCGGAAGGCATTGTTCCTGCCCTGATGACGAAAATGGGCAAGAACAGCCGGGAGCTTATTCATCAGACAGAAGAGGAACTGGCCCGAATTCCGCGTGTCAGCGGTGATGTGGGACAGGTGACCATGAGCCGTGAGGCCAGCCAAATCCTCCAAGAGGCAATAGGGGAGGCTGAACGACTGCAGGATGACTACATCAGTGTGGAGCATTTGTTCCTTGGCATGATCGCCAAAGGCAAAAGCTGCGGCGATATTCTGCGGCGAGCGGGCGTCACAAGAGACGAGGTTCTGAAGACATTGAAAGAAATCCGCGGCAATCAGCGGGTGACCACGGAAAATCCGGAGGCCACCTTCCAGGCGTTGGAAAAATATGGCAAAGACCTGACAGCTCTCGCCACCCATGACAAGCTGGATCCTGTCATTGGCCGAGACGATGAAATCCGCCGTGTCATCCAGATTCTGTCTCGCCGTACCAAGAACAACCCCGTGCTGATTGGCGAACCTGGCGTGGGTAAAACGGCTATTGTCGAGGGGCTTGCCCTTCGAATCGTTCATGGAGATGTGCCGGAAGGACTGAAGAACCGCCGTCTGATCTCCCTTGACATGGGGGCGCTGATTGCCGGCGCAAAATACCGTGGCGAATTCGAAGAGCGTTTGAAGGCCGTGCTCAAGGAAGTGACTTCCTCCAACGGAGAGGTCATCCTGTTCATCGATGAGCTTCACACCGTTGTCGGTGCAGGGGCCACGGAAGGCTCCATGGATGCGGGCAATCTACTTAAACCCATGCTGGCGAGGGGCGAACTGCATTGCATTGGGGCGACGACCTTGAATGAATACCGCAAGTATATTGAGAAGGATGCCGCGCTGGAGCGGCGTTTCCAGACCGTTCTTGTGGCACCGCCTTCTGTGGAGGATACCATTTCCATCCTCAGGGGACTGCGGGAACGCTATGAGATCCATCACGGCGTCCGAATTCGGGATGCCGCGTTGGTGAATGCCGCTGTGCTGTCCGACCGTTATGTGGCGGATCGTTTCCTGCCGGACAAGGCCATTGACCTGATCGACGAAGCGGCCGCAAAACTGCGGACGGAGATTGACAGCCGTCCTGTGGAGCTGGATGAGGTGATTCGTCGAAAGACGCAGATGGAAATCGAGCTGACCGGTCTGAAGAAGGAGAATGACGAGGCTTCTCGTGAACGGGCGGAGCGTCTGGAGGCGGAGCTAAGTGAAGTCAAAAGCCAGGCCGATGCCTTGCAGACCCGCTGGGAGGCGGAGAAGAATGCCATTTCGGACATGCGTAAGATGAAGGAAGCCATGGAGTTGGCGAAGACGGCCATGGCCAAGGCGGAACGGGAAGGGGATTTGGCCCGTGCCTCCGAGTTGAAATACGGGACCTTGCCTGGTCTGGAACGCCAGCTGAAGGAGGCGGAAGCGCGAATTCAGGGCAGCCATGACGAGCGCCTTTTGAAGGAAGAGGTTGATGAAGAGGATATTGCAGAAATCATCAGCCGATGGACGCATATTCCTGTTTCCAAACTGATGGAAGGCGAGCGGGAAAAGCTGCTGCATCTGGATGATGAACTGCATCATCGGGTTGTGGGGCAGGATGAGGCGGTCAAGGCGGTGTCCGAGGCTATTCTTCGGGCCCGTGCAGGACTTAAGGATCCCCAACGGCCCATTGGTTCCTTCATCTTCTTGGGACCGACGGGCGTGGGCAAGACCGAACTGGCGAAGACGCTTGCTGCCTCCCTGTTCGACGATGAACGTGCCATCGTGCGTATCGATATGTCGGAGTACATGGAGAAGTATTCGGTGTCTCGTCTGGTTGGCGCGCCTCCCGGATACGTGGGCTATGACGAAGGTGGCCAGCTGACGGAAGCCGTGCGTCGTCGTCCGTATTGCGTCCTGCTTTTCGATGAGATTGAGAAGGCCCATCCGGACGTCTTCAATATCCTGCTGCAGGTTTTGGACGATGGCCGGCTGACGGACTCTCAAGGCCGTGTGGTGGACTTCAAGAACACCATCATCATCATGACCTCCAACATTGGCAGCAAGGAGATCATCTCCTTTGACGGAGGAGACTTCGAGAAGATGCGGGGGCAGGTGATGGCGGAGTTGCGCAGTGCTTTCCGGCCAGAGTTCCTGAACCGTATTGATGACATCGTGGTCTTCCATCGGCTGGACAAGGAGCACATCCTGTCCATTGTGTCACTCCAGCTGGAGAACTTTGGCAAACGTCTGGATGCCATGAGGATCAAGCTTGAGGTTAGTCAGGAGGCCATGCAAAAGCTGGCGGACGAGGGCTATGATCCCGTCTATGGGGCGCGGCCTCTGAAGCGAGTCATTACCCAGCGCCTTGAGAATCCGGTTTCCAGAATGCTGATTGCAGGCGAGCTGACGGAGGGGAAGACCCTGAAGGTGGATGTCGCCAACGGCGAATTGGCATTGAACGCCGACTAAGGCCATCGTCACGGACTAACGTCTGACATTAGTGAACACAAAGGCCTGTCCTGTTATGGGGCAGGCCTTTTTTTGTAAATGGCAATTAGCAATCTGAAACGAACTATTTGGAATGATGAATATATAAGATGCTTATTACAATCCACTTATGACTATAAATGCAGATGGCATCTCCAAATGCGTTTTTTGCGGAGAGTCGCCTGACGGTGGTCGTTTAGGGGTAGAACTCAATGGAGCGATACACCAGCTCGCCGCTTCCGTCCCCTTCTGTGCTGGCCGTGCCATGGAGGCCGATGGTTATGGAATTGACGGCGTTCACGTCAAGGGGCGCCCCATTGGCCTTTTTCGCCCAGTCGGCGGGAGTGAAGGCTGTGAAGGGGATGGAAATGGTGGTCCACTTGTCCATCGAATTCTCGTAAGGCGGCATATTCATGAAGACTCCGCCCTGTTCATTGAGCAGGATGAGCAGTTTGGAGATGCCTTTGGGCAGGGAGCCTTTGAGGGTCACACGAACTCCCTTGTAGTCAGTGTATTGCTCATTCGGCAGAGCGAGAGTGGGCAGATAGAACATATGGGTTCCCGTGGGGAATTGGAATTTCAGGCGAAGGCCATCGTTGCCGTCCACCAGGGGTTCGCTGGTGAGGGTGGATTTGTGGATGCGGCCGTCTTTGGTCACGGTCCATCCGGAGGGATTTGGGATGGGTATGAAGAGGGAGTCCAAAGGAACCTGAACGGTGGACAGGAAGGCCTGCCGGATGGTCAAATTGGCCTGGCCGGTGCCGTGTGCCAGAAATCCGACGGTGATTTTGTCGATTTCGGCCCAGTTCAGCGTTCTGTCGCCGCCTTTGGCATAGTTGGGCATCTTCATAGCCGTCAGGGAAATTTGGCATTCGCTTTTACCTAGAGGAAGAGGCTTGCGTAGGGAGGAGTACCAGGCGTCTCCGTCCTTTTCATGAAACAGAATCAGAGGAAACAGGCTGAGACCTTTTTGTATGCTAACTCCTTCCAGTTCAATGACATAGGCGGAAAAAGGCTCCAAAGGCCTATCCACTGGAAGGGTGAAGACCAACTGTCGGAGCTCCGGAGAGGTTTTGGTGAACGTCAGTTGACGGCTGCCGTCGGTGGCAAGGGACTGGCTGGCCTGAATTTTACCAGAGCTGGTCAGCGTGGCCGTTTCTATGGAATGAGGACCCGCCAGACCGGGGAAGAACGGTGTGTCGGCGGCCAACGTCACGGCGGCCAGCAGGGCTAGAGCAAATGTCTTCATGGAATCGGTTGTCTCCAGGTTTCTATATATAATATATGGTATAGGAAAGGGATGCCGTCGTTTGGGGGCGGGGCAGCGGCGTTACTGGTCGCCGCCGAGGCGCAGACGGCGGACAGCGGCGTGGCCGTAGGTCAGCGAATTGTCCCCCACGACTAGGCTGGGTGCCGCCTTGCTTTGCGGAAGTTGTTGATAGAAAGCTATTTGTCCATTTAGGCAAATTAGGCCGCTTCCTGAATCGGAGTCCAGCAGAATGGTCATTCTGTAGAAGGTGTCCAGTTTCAGGTCGGAATTTTCAGGGAATCCGAAGGAGCCACGAATCATTTTGGGCCCCAAATTAAGCTGGATGTCAAAGGATTTCTCTCCGCCGGGGGCGGCGAAGCCCATGAAGAAATTGAAATCATCGAAGGGAGCCATCATGGCGAATTCCGTGTCAAAGCGGATAATGCCGTGGAGGGCCGCCAGTTTTGCCGTGTCCTTCCATGTGATTGTGGCCCCTTGGTCAGGCGTGGTGACGCAGTCCAGCCGAAGGGCAGGGGCGCCGTCCATGTCCTGAATTCGGACATTGGTCTGGGGGAACTGGCTGTCCCATTGGTCGGAGGAGGGGAGACCGTCGGCGGCCTTGTAGTCCACCGCCCAGCCGCTATAGGAGTCCAGGGCTTCCAATGCCTCCAGAAGTTTTTGTCCTGCAGGATTTTGGCGAATTTGGCGCAGATTCGCCTCCTTCATCGCCTTGGCGACTTCAGGGGAGGGGGTGCCTCCCGCCGTCAGCGACTGCGTGCAGACGACGGGATAGTAGAGGCCCAGGGCGCGGAAAATCTCGTTGGCCATCTCCTGATGGCCCTTGGCCCCCGGATGGATGGTCTCGCCCAGCCAGAAGTTTTGGACTTCTTTGTCAGAAGCATATGTCTTCCAATGGGTTGCGTGATCCACAAGAATAACGTCCAGCTCGCTGGCCACCTCACGGATGACGCGGCACATGTCGTCAAAGCGTTCATTGCGCAGAATGTAGCGTTGGTTGTTGTCTTTGGGCCATTGGATGGTGTTGTAGGTCTGGAGGATGGGAATGGCGCCGTCTGCGCGGACGCGTTGGGTCAGTTTGGTGAGGGCGGCCTTATAGTCGTCCATGGGAATGAAGTCATTGAGTCCGATGAGGATGAAGACCACATCCGGCTTGAAGCGTTGCACACGCCATTGGTATTGGTGGTCGTTCAGCAGGGCTCCGACCGTATTGCCGCTGATGCCACTGTTGATGATGCTGTCCATGAGCTTGACGTATTCGAAGCGGATCCGCTCCTCGAAGATTTCGGGGAAGCTGCGCCAGCCGTAGGTGTGTTTGGCGCCGTGGGTGATGGAGTCCCCATAGAAGACCCAGGTCCATTCCGTGCCGGAGGAATATGGGATGTGTTCCAGAATCTTCTGGCGGTCAGCATCGGCAAGGGGCCCCGCCGACAGGGTGGCGATGGTGCATAGCAGCAATGGCAACAGGGCAAAAGGCGTTTTCATGGAATCCTCAAGGAGAAGGGGTTGGAACAGCTCTGAACGGATAAGTAGAACAAATATACTTCTCCAACGCTTTTTTTCCATCGCTTTGCAGGATAAAGGGGGGCCATTCTCTTTACTTGAGGGATTTTGGACTTATATTTTATAGGATTCGTCACGCGCGTCTGACGGCAGCGTTGCCATTGGCGCAGGGGAAGCGGGCATTGACTCGCCTCCGAAGGGTCAGCGGAGGATTTTCGTCCGTCCTGCGGCGTCGCGGAGGACGATTTGTCACAAAGGTCCAGGTGCCGTTTGGGCACGGACAACGGGAACCAACGAAAATAGAGGAAGTTGCACAGCATGAACAAGAAGACCGTCAAAGACATTGATCTGAAGGGCAAAAAAGTCATTATGCGCGTTGATTTCAATGTGCCGCTGAATGACAAGCATGAAATCACGGATGACACCCGAGTCATGGCGGCTCTGCCGACCATCAAATACGTTTTGGAACAGGGTGCCGCCCTGATTCTGATGAGCCATCTGGGCCGTCCGAAAGGCAAAGGGTACGAGGCGGATTTCAGCCTGAAGCCCGTGGCGGACTATCTGGCCACCAAGCTGGGCCAGCCGGTTCAGTTTGCGGAAGACTGCCAGAATGCGGATGCGGCGGCCGCCGCGTTGGCCTGCGGTCAGGTTCTGATGCTGGAGAACACCCGCTTCTACAAGGCGGAAGAGGGCAAGGTGAAGACCGAAGGCATGAGCGACGAGGAAGCCGCCGCCGCCAAGGCGGAGATGAAGGCGAAGAAGGCAGCCATGGCCGAGAAGCTGGCTTCCTATGCGGAAGTCTATGTGAATGATGCCTTTGGCACCGCCCATCGTGACCATGCGTCCACGGCCTCCATCTGCAAGTTCATGAAGGCGAAGGGCGCTCCCTGCGTGGCGGGCTTCCTGATGCAGAAGGAATTGGACTATCTGGGTTCCGCCGTGGAGGCGCCGCAGCGTCCCTTCATCGCCATCATCGGCGGTGCCAAGGTCTCCGGCAAGCTGGAAGTCCTGCAGAACCTGATGAAGAAGGTGGATACCATCCTCATCGGCGGCGGCATGGCCTACACCTTCCTGAAGGCCAAAGGCTTCAATGTGGGCAAGTCCTTGGTGGAAGAGGATTTGGTGGAGACGGCGAAGGCGACGTTGGAAGCCGCCAAGGCCGCCAATGTGAAGTTCCTCCTGCCCATCGACAATGTGGCCGCCGACAAGTTCGACGCCAATGCCGACACCCAGATTGTCGGAAATGACATTCCCGGCGACTGGATGGCTCTGGACATCGGACCCAAAACGGCGGAAGCCTACGCCAAAGAGATCGCCTCCGCGAAGACGGTGGTCTGGAACGGCCCCATGGGCTGCTTTGAGATGGAGAAGTTCGCGGCCGGCACCATGGCGATCTGCAAGGCGGTGGCCGACTCTGGCGCGGTGAGCATCATTGGCGGCGGCGACTCCGTCAGCGCCGTGAAGAAGAGCGGTCTGGCTCCCAAGATGACCCACATCTCCACGGGCGGCGGCGCCAGCCTGGAGTTCCTGGAAGGCAAGGCTCTGCCGGGCTGCGTCGCTCTGGACGACAAATAAATCTCAATCGGTTCTTCCCATCAGCCCTCCCGCCTTTGCGGCGGGAGGCGCGTCTTCCGTCCGTGAGGGGCAAAGTCGTTGTTGCCCTTCACGGATTTTTTTATGCAATTATTTATGTAAGTTATTGATAATAAATAGGTTGTGTATTTTTTGGCGAAAAAGGGCTGCCGTCGCGCTGGGGAAAATGACTCGTCGGAGATCCGGCCGCCGAAGGGGCAACGCGGTGGAACATTGCATTGCTCCCTATTGTCCCGTTCCGCGTCCCTCGTTCTGCATCCTGATATTGCATTTTATGCAATATTTGGTGTCCCAAAAGGAACGGATGCCTTCCGCGCATGGCAAATGCAGAAAAACGTCCAGATGGCCTCTAAAAGGGCCTTTGAAGTTTTAGGTATTAATATACCTGACGACATGCAAAATGCGATAGAGGCCGATTGTGGTGGCCTAGCGGCCATCATCCCTTGAAAAATAGGGGGAGCGAAGCTTAAACGCCGCCGTTTCGATGTCGCCGCGAAACGATGGCCTTCGGGGCGTGAAATATGGCCTGATGTTGCAAAAATTGCAATGTTTTGTGGGATGACCGTCGCTTTTGTCCTCCGCAGTCTTCGATTTGGCTTAACCCTGTCACTTACACACTTTTGGTGGAATCGCGGGACAGATGCGACCTAACAACTTGCGAAAACGGCGTCTTAAATGATATTATTCTACTTGCCCGAAAGTGAGAGACAGAATGATGAAAGACGCAAAGAAAAGCCCAAGCCCCGGTCAGGCGGCCTCCCCCAGCCTGGATGAGATGTACAGTCGTCATGCCATGTACACGTTGGCCACCAGCGAGCCGAACATGTCGCCGATGGACCACTATGTGGCGTTTTCCCTCGCGATTCGCAATCGCGTGGCGGATCGTTGGGTCAAGACTCAGGACAGCTATTCCCGCGACAATGTGCGGCAGGTGTACTATTTGTCCATGGAGTTCCTCATTGGCCGGGTTTTGGCGGCTTACATCCAAAATCTACAGATGTGGGACGAATGCAAGAACTTGTTGGAGAATAGGGACTTGCGTTGGGAGGATATTTACCGGCAGGAGGACGATCCGGGCTTGGGGAACGGAGGCCTTGGCCGACTGGCGGCCTGTTTCATGGACTCCATGGCCACCATGGGGTTGCCCTGCACGGGCTATGGCCTGCACTACGACTATGGCATCTTCCGCCAGAAGATCGTCAACGGCTGTCAGGTGGAGGAGCCGGACTATTGGCGTCGAAACAGCTATCCGTGGGAGATCAAGCGGGCGGACTCCGATGTGCAGGTCATGTTTGGCGGCCATACGGAAATCATTGACGAAGGCGGACGGAAAGTGTGGCGTTGGATACCTGCATCATCCGTGCGTGGTGTGCCTTACGACATTCCGGTTTTGGGCTATGGCGGAAAAACCGTAAATACGCTACGGCTATGGTCCGCGGTCTCCGACAACGAGTTGGACTTCAGCAACTTCAACCGCGGCTCCTACATGGAGGCCGTCCAGAGCAAGGTCTATGCGGAGACGCTGACCAAGGTGCTCTATCCCAATGATAACATGGCGGAAGGCAAGGAGTTACGGCTCCGTCAGCAGTATTTCTTCGTCGCCTGCACCTTGCGGGACATTTTGCGCAAGCACCGCCGCCGTGCGCCTCAAGCGGGATGGGACGAGCTCTTCAGCAAGATCTTCATCCAGCTGAACGACACTCATCCGGCGCTGGTCATCCCTGAACTCATGCGAATTTTGGTGGACGAAGAGAACGTGGACTGGGACATCGCGTGGCGGCTGACCACCTCCTGCGTCGGCTACACGAACCACACCATTCTGCCGGAGGCTCTGGAGACTTGGGGCCTGGATCTGTTCCACAAGGTGCTGCCGCGCCATCTGGAGATCATCTTCGAAATCAACCGCCGGTTTTTGGACGTGGTGGGCGCCCTCTATCCGGGGGATGAGGACCGGCTTCGCCGCATGAGCATCATTGAGGAGACGGGGGGACGGAAGGTCCGCATGGCCAATCTGGCCCTTGTGGGAGCCAGCAAGGTCAACGGCGTGGCCCGCATTCATTCCCGCATCCTGAAGGAGGAAATCTTCCGCGACTTCGCGGACATCTGGCCGGACAAGTTCACCAACATGACCAACGGCATCACTCAACGCCGCTGGCTGCTGAAGACCAATCCGGGGCTGGCGGCCCTGATCAGCCGCCGCATCGGAGACGGCTGGATCACCAATCTGGAGGAGTTGCGCC
Source organism: Lentisphaeria bacterium (assembly GCA_016288215.1). GTDB lineage: Bacteria > Verrucomicrobiota > Lentisphaeria > Oligosphaerales > Oligosphaeraceae > Tb-RUG-64. The sequence continues at coordinate 11,774 of JAEEYQ010000027.1, forward strand.
GCCTGGAGGACAACATGGACGACGCGCTGCTCGATGAATTCGGCATGGTGAAACGCCACTGCAAAGAGGCGCTGGCGGACTATATTCATGAGACTCTCCATGTGACCGTCAATCCGGACTCCATCTTCGACGTGCAGGTCAAACGGATGCACGAGTACAAGCGCCAGCTGCTTCTCGTCCTCTATATCATCATGCTATACAATCGGTTAGTGCGGAATCCAGAGCTGGATGTCCATCCGCGGACCTTCATCGTCTCCGGCAAGGCCGCCCCTGGCTATGACATGGCCAAACTGGTCATCCGCCTCATTCATCGGGTGGCGGAGCACATCGACAACAACGCCCAGATTCGGGACCGCATCAAGCTGGTCTTCCTGCCGGACTACCGCGTCTCCCTCGCGGAGCGCATCGTGCCGGCGGCCAACGTCAGCGAGCAGATTTCCCTCGCGGGGACGGAGGCCTCCGGAACCGGCAACATGAAACTGATGCTGAACGGCGCCTTGACTCTTGGCACCATGGACGGCGCCAACGTGGAGATTCTCGAGGAGGTGGGGAAGGACAACATCTTCATCTTCGGCATGCGGGCGGACGAGGTCCGTCGTCGCCGCAAGACCTACGATCCCATGGAGGAGTACATGGGAAACCCCGATATCCATCAAGTCATCGAGGCCATCCGCAGCAATGTGTTCAGCCGCATGGAGCCGGGAGTCTTCCAGCCGCTGGTGGACAATCTGCTGCGGTCGGACTACTATATGCTTCTTGCTGATTTGCAGGATTATGCGGACACTCAGGCCAAGGTGGAGCGGCTTTACGCCGACAGCCGGCAATGGAACCGGAAGGCGCTGCTCAACGTCTGCCGCGCCGGCCGCTTCTCGTCGGACCGCACCATCGGCGAATATGCGAAGGAAATCTGGCATCTGCCGCCCTATGAGGTGGACTGAACCGACGTCGTGAAGCGAGGGAGAATGCCCCATGATAAGTTCCGATCAAATCATCAACACTGTCGACATGGTTCAGAAGGAGAACCTGGATGTCCGCACCGTGACGTTGGGAATCAACCTGATGGACTGCCGTCATGAGGATGTGGACATGATGTGCCGGAAGATCGTCACGAAGATTGAGCGAGTGGCGGGAAATCTGGTGGAGGTTTGCGACGAGATTGGCAACAAATACGGCATTCCCATTGTGAACAAACGGCTGGCCGTCAGTCCTGTGGCGGACGTGGCCGCCGGCCATGACGAGGCGGGGTTTGTCGCCGTGGCGGAGGCGCTGGATCAGGCGGCCCGCTCCGTCAAGGTGGATTTTGTGGGCGGCTACAGCGCCCAGGTGCAGAAGGGGGCCAGCGCCTCCGACCTGACTCTGCTGAACTCCCTCCCGGAGGCCATGCTGAAGACGCGGAAGGTCTGCTCCTCCATCAACGTGGCTTCCACGCGGGCGGGCATCAACATGAGCGCCATCGGCCAACTGGGGGGCATCCTGAAGGAGATGGCGGAGGGCAGCCGGGACATGGACGGCTTCGCCTGCGCCAAACTCGTCGTCTTCGCCAATCAGCCGGAGGACAACCCCTTCATGGCGGGGGCCTATCATGGTCATGGCGAACCAGAAGCGGTCATCAACGTGGGCGTCAGCGGACCAGGAGTGGTCTCCAGCGCCCTGCGCCGTCGGATTGCGCGGGAAGGGGCGGAGCATTTGGGACTGGAGGATTTGGCGGAGGAGATCAAGCAGACCAGCTGTCGCGTGACTCGCTGCGGGGAGCTGATCGGCCGCGAAGTGGCCTCTCGCCTGAAAATTCGCTTCGGCGTGGTGGATTTGTCGTTGGCGCCGACCCCGAAAATCGGAGACAGCATCGGCGAAATTCTGCAAATCCTTGGGATGGATGCCATTGGGGCGCCGGGGTCCACGGCCTGTATTGCCATGCTCAATGATGCGGTGAAGAAGGGCGGCGCCTTCGCCTCCCAGGCGGTGGGCGGCCTCAGCGGCGCCTTCATTCCCGTCTGCGAGGACTCCGCGCTGTCCGCCGCCGCCGCCAACGGAGAGCTCAGCATGGAGAAGCTGGAGGCGATGACCTGCGTGTGCTCCGTGGGATTGGACATGGTCGCCATCCCTGGCGATACGCCAGCGGAGACCATTGCCGCCATGATCGCCGACGAAATGGCCATCGGCATGATCAACAAGAAGACGACGGCCGTCCGTTTCATCCCTGTGCCGGGCAAAAAGGCGGGGGACCGGGTGGAGTTTGGCGGCCTGTTCGGCGGCGGCACCGTCATGCAGGTGCCCAATTCCGGCAAGTCTTCCCGCTTCATCCACTTCGGCGGCCACATCCCCGCGCCAATCCACAGTCTGAACAACTAGTATTCCTTTAGCCGGACGACACGTTTATGAAATACGCAATTTTGGGTGACATCCATGCGAATCTGGAGGCCTTGACCGTGGTCCTTGCCAAGGCGGAAGAGGAGAATGTGGACAAATATGTGTGCATTGGGGACATCGTGGGCTACAACAGCAACCCCCACGAGTGCCTGGAGTTGCTCATGCAGCTGCCGCTGGTGGGCGCCGTAAGGGGCAACCACGACGAATATGCGGTCCGCGAGCTGGATCTGGCGGGCTTCAACGCCCAGGCGGCGGCCGCCATCCAATGGACGCGGCAGCAGCTGAACGGAAAGGAATGCGAATGGCTTCGGGCGCTTCCCTATCGGCTGAACGTGGTGGACAATGGCTGCCGCTTCCAGATTGTCCATGGGACATTGGACAGTCCGGAGCATTGGGGATACATTTTCGACCGCTACAATGCGGCGGCCTCCATGCAGTATCAGGGCCTTCAGCTCTGCTTCTGCGGTCATACCCATTGCCCCGTCTGCTTCGACCGTCATCTCAACGGCAGCATTCAGGATGGCGGATATGAGTCCGTCAAGCTGATGACCAACCACAAATATCTCTTCAACGTGGGAAGCGTGGGGCAGCCGCGGGATGGGGACTGGCGGGCGGCGTTGGCCATCTACGACACCAAGGCGGCCACGGTGACGCTGCACCGTCTGGAATACGATGTGGCCGCATGTCAGGAGAAGATTTTGGCCGCAGGGCTGCCGCAGCGGTTGGCGGACCGTCTCGCATACGGTGTGTAGGCAAGCGGGAGGCAAGGGAAGGCGATGCGTGTACTGGTAGTCAAACCGAGCAGTCTCGGCGACGTGGTGCATGCCTTCCCCGCCGTGGAGCTTCTGCGCCAGAAGGTCGGCTGGGAGTCCCTGACTTGGGTGATCAATGCTAAATTGGCGGAAATCCTTGATCTTTATCCGTTTATCAACAGGAAGGTGCTGTTTCCGCGAGAACAGTTGACGCATTGGTCCGCCTTGCGCGGCTTTGCGGCGTCGCTGCGGCAGGAGAAATACGATGTGGTCATCGATTTTCAGGGGCTGCTGCGAAGCGGCGTCATCTCATGGTTGAGCCGCTCTCCGCGTCGCATTGGCTTCAAGGACGGACGGGAGGGATCCCCGTGGTTCTACACGGAGTCGTACATTCCGCAAAATGGCATTCTGCACGCCGTGGCCAAGAACGTGGATTTGGTGAGGCAGGCGTTTCGGATTGACGGCGATGTGCGTCGCGCGCCGTTGAGAATTCGGGCGGAATGGCAGGCGAGGGCGGATGAGCACCTGGCCGCGATGCAGGGGGAGGGGCCCGTGGTCGCCGTCGCCTGCACGTCCCGTTGGCGCAGCAAGGACTGGCCGCTGACCTGTTTTGCGCAAACGTTGGAGCTTGTGGCGCAACAAGTTCCAAATGTGCGTTGCTGGCTTTTGGGCGCTCCGGCAGATGTCTCCCGTTGTGAACAGCTTGCGGCGATGGCCCCGACGGCCCGTCCCTTGAATCTAGCGGGAAAGACGGACATGGCCACGCTGGCGGCGCTGCTGGCCTCTTCCAATGTCCTGCTGACCAATGACAGCGGCCCCATGCACATCGCCGCCGCTCTCGGTACGCCCTGCGTCGCGCTTTTTGGAGCCACATCTCCCGAGAAGACAGGCCCTTATGGAGAAGACGGCTGGCATGCCGTCATCCGCAGCCGCTGCCCTCAAAGCCCCTGCTTCCAGAAGGAATGTCCGCGGGGAGAGGATTGCTGTGCCCAGGATATTCCAATTGAAGTAATTGCACAGCAAATACTTGCAAGAATTTATAAAAAATGATGCATTGCAATCTTCGCTGCGTTTGTGGATGGAGAGTGGAATAAAGGAGTTCATTGCCGTCCCTTGATATCCATACGGCACCGCACAATGTCACGTTCCACCCGATTCCACTTGATTCCTGTTTGCCAAATTCCTTATTATCATTATATTTATGTTCCGAAACGCATGGTTTCGAAACAACTGTTTCCGAACTGCATGTTTCCGAACGGCGTGTTGCGTTCTAGTTGAAGGCAGAGGTTGGGACAATGAGATTCTTCAATCGAACAGTTGAGATAGAAAAACTAAGGAAGATACGGGAACGCTCCAAGGACAATGCCTGTTTCACGGTCATAACTGGCAGACGACGCATTGGCAAGACCGAACTTGTCATGCAGGCATATGGCGATTCGCCCTTCCTTTATTTGTTTGTGGCGCGGGCGGCGGAGGCCGATTTATGCGATGGTTTCCAGCGCAGGATAGAAGAATTCACAGGAAGAACATTGCCTGGCAGGGTGAAATCGTTCAGCTCTCTTTTCAGATATATTCTTGAATTGGCGCATGAAAGACCTCTGACCGTGGTCATCGATGAATTTCAGGATTTCCTGCGGGTTGCCCCGTCCGTGTTCAGTGAAATGCAACGGGATTGGGACGAGCTTTCTGGTTCCGCCAGAATCAATTTGATTGTCATGGGTAGCGTCAATACGCTTATGAACAAGATCTTCAGGGATATGAAAGAGCCTCTTTACGGGCGTGAGACGGATCATCTTACCGTGCGTCCATTTGAAGTGTCTGCATTGAAGGAAATCCTTGCTTGCCACAATCCGGAATGGAAACCGGACGACCTTTTGGCGTTATGGACATTTACAGGGGGCGTCGCCAAATATGTCGCCTTGTTGATGGACCGTGGAGCGACGACACGGGATAAGATGATTGACGCAATTGTCGAGGAGGATTCGTTCTTTTTGAATGAAGGCTGGGCTGTCCTGATAGAGGAATTCGGCAAGGACTATGGCACGTATTTTTCAATATTGTCGGCCATTGCCAGTGGCAAGAATTCACGTTCGGAGATTATGAATGAAATTGGCGGTGAAATCAGCGGCCATCTTACAAAACTGGAAGACCAGTACGAGTTGCTGGCAAAGAATCAACCGTTGTTTGAACCGACGACCAACAAGAAATGCAGGTACAAGATAACAGATAATTTCTTCCGCTTTTGGTTCCGCTTTGTCTTCAAATATCAATATTTGATACAAGTACGCATGATTGAGGAACTTCGAAATCTTGTGTCGCGAGACTACGATGTCTTTTCGGGCATCTCCCTTGAAAGATACTTCCATGCGAAGTTCATGGAAGAGCACGCCTATACGCATCTGGGCGGATGGTGGGATCGCAAGGGGGAGAATGAAATTGATCTCGTCGGAGAGAATGAGTTCAAAGGAACATTGGATTTCTATGAGATCAAGCGGGATGCCAGAAGAATTGATCTTAATATGCTGCAGCGCAAGGCATTGGCGTTTTTCGACAAGAATCCCGGCCTTCAGTCAAGACAGGTGACATACTCCGGCCTCTCTTTGGACGATATGTAGTCAACCTGCTCAGTCGGAAAGAGTTGCATGGCTCGCGCAAGGGACATTCAAATGGCATCGGAAGAAATATAGCCAGAAGATGGTTTTTCTACGCTGTTGAATGTTGTAATTGAACATTTAGTGACTACAGTAAGGCAATGTGGTGTATTATGGTCTGGCATGGTGTCTAGCCATAGCATCCGCTGTAAGAAATCAGTTGAGGAAAGCGTCGGACAATCGGTGAACAATTTAGTGTTGCGTTGCAAAAAACGTCACATGCAACCAGATGGTGAACCGTGTTTATACAGGAAGCAGTCCGAATATTCCAAATACACATTGAGTTTCAAATAGCCCTTGAGGAGATTGGTCATGCCATCCGTCACGGTCACCTCGCTTGAAAATGACGCAACCAACATCGAGAGTCTGTTATACGCAATCTCCCAGGCGAATATTGGGGCGATAGACTCCATCATTATTTCCGACACCTTGAAAGGCAAGACTTTCGACTTGTCCACACTGCTTTCCCTGGCGGGAACGTCGGAAGAAAGTCTGACCGCATTCTTCGCGGACAATGGCACGATTTCCAACTTCACAGGCAGCATTTCCGTGACCGTGACCGACGGCGAGGCGGCGGGCTTCGCCAGCGTGAACTCGTCGCCCTCCGGCAGCGGCGGCGCGGGCACGCTTTCCTTCACGGGGCTCACGGGGGACATCACGGCGTCGTCCGACGGCGGCGACGCCTACGGCATCCTCGCGCGGCGCGTTGCCAGCGGCGGCGTGTACAGCAGCGGCTCCAGCACGGTGACGGCGGACGGGCTGTCCGGCAACATCACGGTGACGGCGGCGGGAGTTGCGGCGGGCGTGTTCTCGCAGGCCCGCCAGTCGGGCACATGGAGCTACGCCGCGTCCACGGCGACTCTCGGCGACGTGTCCGGAAGAATCACGGTGGAGGGCGGAGTCGGGGCCTACGGCCTGTACTCCGGCGCGCACGACGCGTACTACAACACGGCGTCTCTTAACGTCGGCGACGTGACGGGGCGGATCTCCGTGTCCGCCGCCGACGGCGACGCCTACGGCATGTACTCCACGGGCAGCCTGACGGCGGGGGACCTGTCCTCCGGCAGCATTGACGTGACGGCCAGCGGGCAGGCGTGGTCCCTTTTCGCAGGGGTGAACCTCACGGTGGGGCGCGTGGCCTCCGGAGCCGTCTCGCTGACGGGCGCCGTCGCGCAGCATGGCCTTTACGCGGGCGGCAGCCTCACGGTGGGCGAGATGGAGACCGGCGCGTTCTCGCTCCGCGGCGACGGCCCGCGCTACGGGCTGTACGCGGGCGGCGACCTGACCGCCCCGGACGTGGAGGACCGCTATTTCGACTTCAACCTCGCCGACGGCATGGACGTGACCGGCGCCTACGCGGGCGGGAAGATGACGGTTTCCGGCAAGACGACGAATCTGTCGCTTGAGACGACCGGGGAGGGCTCCGTGACGCTCCTGCGCATGAGGACGGCGGCGCTCTCCGACTTCAGCTGCACGCTCACCGCGACGGCCTCCGGCACGGGAAC
>JAEEYQ010000028.1 GCA_016288215.1 Lentisphaeria bacterium
AGAGTGAAGAGTGAAGAGTGAAAAGTGAAGAGTGAAAAGTGAAGAGTGAAAAGTGAAGAGTGAAAAGTGAAGAGTGAAAAGTGAAGAGTGAAAAGTGAAGAGTGAAGAGTGAAGAGTGAAGAGTGAAAAGAGGAAAGTGGAAGTTACGATTTATCAGTAACTTATGTGTCTCCCGTCTCGCGTCAGAAAAGCCGGCCGAGAGGAAAATAAAAAACGCAGCCAGCCATTTGGTGGCTGACTGCGTCTGCCTATTCCGCGTGTTCTATGGAGTCTACAGGTTCAGAAGGCGGATGGCATTCTCGCGGGCGATCTTCTGGAAGACGGTCTCGGAGATTTCGCCGGAAGCTCTAAGTTCCTGAAGATAAGTGGCCAAGGGGCGCAACGTGGGCATGGTCGGCTGGCAGATGTCCGTGCCGAACATAAGCCGATCCTGAAATTCCGTGAGGAAGCGGACGCCGAACTGGCGGTCCCGATGGACGGCGTTGTAGCCTGAACCGGCGGAGAGGTCGCCGTAGAGGTTGGGATAGGTGCGCATGAGACGGACGACCGCGCCTTCCTCCTCCACCGGCCCCTGCGGATAGCCGATGCGGTCATCCAAAGTGGGATTGCGGCCAATTTCCGCCCAGAAGGTCTGAGAGTGGCCGAAGAACTTCAGGTTGGGGAAGCGCTGAAGGGAGCGTTCGAGGCCGGGCAGGCCAGCGGCGTCCACCAGACCATAGTCATGGCCCACGTAGGGGGACAGATGGAAGGTCAGTGGCAGCCCCGCCTCTTCGACTCCTTTGAAGAGATTCTGCACCAGCGGGTCGAGAATGGGAAGATTGGCGGTGACTTCGCCCACGCCTTTACAGCCCAGGTCGCGGTAGTATTTGGCCATGTCGCCCAACGGCGCATAAGGAGAGTTGGAGAGATTGCGCGGATCGATGTTGCAGAAGGGAATGAAGCGGCTCTTGTAGGTTTCGCAGATTTCAAGGACCTCTTCCACGCTTTGAACCGTGGTGGCGCATTCGGGGGCGATTTCCGGCAGGATGCAGGCGGACTCGACGCCAATTTCATCATAGCCGGCGATCAGCTGCGATGGCAGCGCGAAGGACTGCTTGTCTCCAGGGCGGGGAAAACCGGAATGTTTCAGCGTGTGGACATGGATGTCGATGAACATGGTCGTGTTGATTTGTAAGTTATTGATAATTAAGAACTTATGTAAAAATCGCCGATTGTCCGCAAGGCATGTGGAATAACCGAGGGCGTTCAGCCGCATGGCCATGGCAGAACGCGACGTCTTTTCTTTGCGAAGGCGATGAACAAACCGCGAACGACCGTTAAGGCCGTTCGCATCGGGGTATTCAAAGGCTGGAGAGCCGTTTTTATGGCTAACTTCTTGGGGAACAGGGAGTTCCATAAAAACAGTTCAGCGGAGTCTGCATCGGGATTCTGCAGACTCCTTTTGCGGCGTCGGTCAGACGCGGACTTTGACGACGACCTTGCGGCATTTGCCCGTGCCGGCGCAGGGGGCATGGCCGTCGCCGGGGAAGAAAATGGCGAAGGAGCCGGGGCGGACGGGAAACCACGCCATGGGGGCGTCTTTCCACAGGGCATAGTCTTCCTTCCTGTCTTCCGTCTCCTTATGGCCCATGCCGCAGAGGGGGCTCCAGCCGATCTCCTCATTGCCGGAGACGACGAACTGGATGTCGATGTAGTTGAAATGAGTCTCGATTTTGGCCGCCGCATGGCCGCCGCATTCGGGCTCCATGATGTTGGCGTAGCAGTCGTCGCCCTGAATTTCATGGCGGCCGGTGGGCAGAGTGGCCAGCGGCTGGTTTTGCAGGAACTCGAAGGCCTTCGCGAACAGGGGATGGGCGTTGGCGTACTGCGCGGCGTTGCTGAGAACATCAAGAATCATGATTGGGTCCTTTTTGGTGTTGCTATATATAATATAGGTATACAGGGCGAAGCGCCCTGACGAAAATCACTATGGTGGCCTATTCGACTTCAACGTAGACGTACAGCGTGGCTTCCTTGTAGTTCTTGAGGGAGTGGCTGAAGGTCCAGTCCGGATGTTCCGTATTGCTGTTGCCGACGCCGAAATCGGAATCGGTTCCTGCCGCGAAGTTGTTGTAGGCGAAGACAGTCTGGCTGTGCTCGAACAGATGGATCTGCATGGAGCCGTAGCCGATGTTGCCGACGCTGAAGCCGCCGTCTCCGATGTCATAGAGGTTGCCTTTGCCGTTTTTGACATGGGCCTGGTTCTCCATGCCATAGTTGGAGGCCCAGAACTCGATGTTGCCATGGGCATGGCGGCCGGTGTGGATGCCGGCGACATTGCTCAGCACGAGCAGGTTGTCCACGTTTTGGGCAAAGCAGGCCCCGCTGGCCGCCGTGGGCACGCCGATCTTGCCCAGCTCCTGTGTGAAGGGATCCATGGAGATGCCGCACCACACGTTGGTGTCGTCGTTATTCGTGGCGTCCACATAGTAGATGATTCGTTTCACCTTGCCCTGAATCGCCTCATGGTTGTCCTCCAGATAGGCGACGCTGCGCCCTCCGTCATCTTTCCGCGTGCCGCTGCGCAGGTCGTATTTGTAGACCAGCTTGACGTCATGGGTCAGATAGTCGCGGGCTTCGTCCTTGCTCACGTCCAGGCTGATGCGGAAGGCGCCCAAGGGCAGCCCCGCCTCGTTGTAGAGATTGCCTTCGCAACGCTGGTTCCACATGAACCGCAGATACTTGGGATTGGCGACCTCCGGGCTGGAGACAACCAGTTTGCTGCCGCGGAACTCCACATTGGCGGGCTTGAACTGCTGATCGATGCCCGCCACGGCGAAATGCTTCACGGGCTCGTCGTTGGTGGTCTTCCAGCTTTCCACGTTGGCGAAGTTCACGACGAAGGCATTGCCCTCCACGGTGAAGTCCGTGCGGATGGGGGAGTCCGCCTTGAGGTCGGTTTTGCCATAGTCCCGCTTCAGAGTGAGCAGGGCCAGCCGATGGCCGACGGTCTTCTTGTCGTGGGGATGGATGTCCGTCAGATTGCCCACGTCGTTGATGACCGCCATGCCGACGGCCGGCGCGTTGGCTTGCGCGAAACGCTCCTGCGCCTCCCAGATGATCGGCAGGGCCTCGCCATTGCCGCCGTAGGTATAGGGAGCCAGCTGGACGAAGTAGAATTTCAGGTCGGGGTTCTGGAAGACTTGCTTCCAGCCGTTGAACAGCGCCTGCATCTTGTCCTGATAGATGGCGCCGTCGCCGAGGTTCGAGCAGCCTTGGTACCAGATGGCGCCGCGGAAGGCGAAGGGGACGAAGGGATAGAGCATGCGGTTGTAGAGGACCGTGGAACTCTGATGGTTGGGAAAGGCCACCAGATTATTGTCGTACGCAGGCGGCGGCGGAAGCTGCTGGCGGTTTTCCCTTGCATTTTTGAATTCCCTAAGCCAGTTGCTGAAGTCGTCGATGGTCTTCTGGCTGGCCTCGTCGTAGAGGGGATGGCCGGGCAGTTTGGTGTTGACGTAGCGGGAGATGTCCGCCAGCGAGGGCATGCTGTCAAAGCCGCAGGGCGGAGTCCACGGCTCGATGCGGGTGCCTCCCCAATAGGATCCGACCAGGCCGATGGGAATGTCCAACGCCTCCTGCAGCTCATGGCTGAAGAAGAAGGCGACGGCGGAGAAGCCCTGGGTGTTGTCCGCCGTCATGGGCTGCCATTTCATGGGATAGTCCGTGCGGGGGAAGGTGGACCACTCATACAAGGCCATGCGGGTGAAGCGGATCATGTCGTTGGCGCCCTCCGCGCAGTATTTGTCCCCGTCATAGTTGCGCCAGCGCTCATTGTTTGACCACATGGGCATCTCCATGTTGGACTGGCCGCTGCACAGCCAGACTTCGCCAACAAGGATGTTCTTGTAGGTCAAGGACTTGTCTTTGCCGGCAATCACCAGTTCCCGCCCCTCTTTGGAGGCCTCCATGGGGGCGAGGCGGACCATCCACTTGCCGTTCGCGTCCGCCGCGGCGGTAATCTTCTGTCCCGCAAAACTCACGGAGACGATTTCGTTCGGATCCGCCGTGCCCCACACGGGCACCATGGCCTGCCGCTGCAGCACCATATTGTCTCCAAATACCGGTGCCGGAACGAGTTCCGCCATCAGGGCAAAGGGCAGGAATGCCATCGCCAACAGAATTCCACGCATGTCATTTCCAAACATCTTCATCTCCGTTCTGTAACATGGCCACAAGATGAGGCCAGACGGCGCGCGCACACGTGGCGTCGGCCTCATTGGAAAAAACTGCCTATAACATAAGACATGAACGCGGAAATGCGATTGGACAGACGAAGATTTCCCCCTGATTGGCCAAATTCCATGGAATTCCGTGCGTCCCCCGTCCCATGTCCCCGCGTCCCATGTCCCGCATTTACCTTTGCGAATTCAGGTATATATTACAATATTTGTTTAAGGAGTAAAGACGTCCGGAGGCGGCAACAGAATGTTCCGAATCACGGGAGGATGTCCAATGTCGCATGTGACTGGATGTAACATTTTGCGAGTTTGAGCAGAGATAAGATGAGGACGCAGAGGGCGTCTGCAGCACAGGAGACAGATCATGAAGACGAAGGAAGACTACAAGGCATTTTTGGCGCAAGTCCGTGAGGCCACGGGCATAGAGGCATTCGTCCCAAACGAGGACGGTCTGGCGAGCCTGCGTGTCGATGATGCCTACAACGTGAATTTTCAGTTCGTTGAGGGCACGGGCCATGTGCTTTGCTTCATTGAGATGACGGAGCTTCCGCAAGATGCGCCAAAGGCCGTGTACCGTGACCTGCTCGCCGCCGGCCTGTTTGGCAAGGAGACGGGCGGCGGCTATTTCGCGTTGGAGCCGACCACGGAGACGTTGGTCTACAATTTCCTCTTCGATTTGGAGACGGCGGCAAGTGACGTGGACGATTTCATCGCATCCATTGAGAAGATTCTTCAGCTCTGCGACTTGTGGAACGAGCGCATTCAGCGCGTCATCGCCGGCCATGATCGCCCCAAGGACGGCCAGATGCCTGACAAATATAATTTGATTATTGCGTAACATATTGATAATCAGTATGTTATAATTATAAATATGGGTTTTGGATTGCTTCAGTTTTGCATATGATAAGGGATGGTCGACATGCCGATTAATTTGGAAACCTTTCGGACCGTCGCCAATTCGGCGTTTTTCACATCACGCGACATTGCCATCAGCGGAAAAGGCACTCAGGCCTCTGCCCGTCTGGGCAACTATGTGTTTTCCGCGGGCAAATCAGCCAATGTCGCTGTCATGAAGGCCTTTAAAGAGGCGTTGGAGAAAGAATACGGCACCCTTGGCACCCATGCCTTCGACACCATTGTCGGCGCGCGGGCGCAGATGAAGAAGTCGCTACGAGCCTGCGATGTGAAGGCGGTTCTGTCCAACATTCCCCAAATCCGCCATAATCGTCTGGTTGGGGAAATCAACCGTCAGCTTGACATCAATCCCAAGATGCTGCAGTTGACCAAGGAAGAGAATGAAGCGGTTCGCGCGGAGATTGCCGCTAATCCGGAGGCGGGCCTTAACATGGAGTCGCTCAAGACGATGCAAGACATCTCCCGAGCCGCCGCAAAGCGCATTGAACAGGCCATCAGCAAAGCGGCCGACGGCGCGGAAGGCATTGGGCATAAGGATCTTGGAATGGCGACCGTGGATCAGGAGAACGTCGACCCGAAAGATCCGGTCGGACTCAAACAACTCAAAACCATCTTCAAAAAAGGTTCGACCTCCGTGGAGGACCAGATCAAAAAAGGCAAACTGGGAACTGGCATGCGCGTGAACCGTTCCTCCACGAATCCTGTTCTCCTTGAGTCACTTAAGTCAAACGGCGTGGAACCAGGCTTCATCTACCGCAACGACTGGTCCCAAAATGACACCCGCGGCTTCATGGCGGACATCAATTCAGAGGCAAGCCGACACGCGCTTGATGTACTCAAGGAGCAGAATCCAGAGTTTGCCAAACAATGTGAAGGGAAATCGCTGCGTGCGCAGATCATGCTGGCGGGGCGCGCCCATCCCGCTGTCATGGCCGCTGTCGCCGAATTTGTCATTGAAGAGGCGATTTCGGCTTTGAGGGATGAGCAGTCGCTTCGCAACCATCCGTTCAAGGACCTGGCTCAGGCTATGAAATTTCGCATTGGCGAGCATAATCTTCAGCGGCTTGCGGGGCATGTCTCCGATGCGAGAAACGCCGAGCTCCTGAAAGAGGTGAAACTGGAGCTCTTCAACGAAATCCGCGATGCGGTCATGGGCGTGAAGGAGGGCAGCGACTTCTATACCTTCTCGCCTGTCTTCAAGCACTTTACGGAACGGCACATCCTGAAGCTGGACTACAATGAACAGGACCGCTGGAAGACGGGGGCGACCAGCCACAAGGGCACCTTCATGCGTCCGGAGCGCATCCTTGCCTCCCGCAAACCGATTCTGGGGCAGATTTACCGCATCCAGACCGCCGCCAGCGCGGACAGCATTTCCGCCGGCGCCGTCACAGAGGCCTTGGCCAACGATTTGACGCGCCTCGCGGGCATTCCGTCGCAGGAGCTGACCATCGCCCGCGGCCAATATTCCGACGGCCATCCGAAGCTCATGCTCGAGGCGAAGTTCGCCAAAGGGTACAAGGACATGGAGGCCGGCTACATCAAGGACGGTCGGATTGTTCGTCCGCCAGACGCTCCCAAAGATCTTACCCTTGAGGGACTTGGAAAATACAAGGCGTTCTTCCTCCTCACCGCCGACCGCGACGGCGTGGGCAAGCGCGGACAGAACAAGGGCTTTGTCGACGGCAAGTTCTTTGCCATCGACCCGGGACATTCATTGGAGGGGAACGGCAAATATCTTGAAGTTGCCGACGATTTCTCCTTCAAAGACACCTATGGCAAAAGCACCAAGCCGCGCTTCAACAACTTCTCCATTTTTGACGATGACACCCGCTTCGCCAAGCTGGAAGGCCTTGTGAAGCTCCGCGAAATTGCCCAGTCCGGTGCCTTTGACCGCCTTTTCGACGACTATCTCACCACCTTTTCTCCAGATGAAGAGGGCATTTCGGATGCGGAGAAGACATTGCGTCTGAAAATCAAAGAGGAAATCAAACAGAAAAGGACCGAATTCGACCAGTCACTCAAGAAGCTTCTCAATGTCGGCGGGAAGCAGCTTGAGCTCTATGATGATCTTGCGGAAGATGGTCCCGAAATGCAGGAGAAGGCCATCAACACCCTTTCGCATCTGGAGATGCTCACCTCGCCCACCACGTGGGTGAGCAAGAAAGGCCAGGTCGCGCTGAACCATCTTGAGGTCAAGCAGGAGACCCGCGTCCCGTGGAACGCCTACGCGGAGGGCGACAATATGGTGTACTTCTGCGACAAGCCGCTGGACTATTCGACGATGAAGCTGGTCGAGAGCGTTGCCAAAAGCGCGGGAGTCCACTACGAATTCGACAATTACGGCAACTCCCGCATCGTCGTCCCCAAGGCCGACGCGGAGAAGTTCTTCGCCGCCTTCTCCGAAGAGAACGTGCAGAAGCTGACGCATCCCGAAGAGTATGCGGCGCGCAAGATGGGAGGCGACCCGCTGGCCGTCGCGAAGGACTATTCGCCGAAGCCGTTTGTCCACACTCCGGATCCGCGGCCTCCGATGAAGGCGGATGAGCTGCCGCCGTCGCTGGATGTGAGGCTTCCGACAGGCAAGATCGTCAAATTACCCAAACTCCACTATGAGACCATGGCCACCAAGACCTCGAAGTATTCGCGTCCGCGAAACGAAGGGGAGCTGCGGGCCTCTTTGGAGTCGCGAATCCGGCGGGGATATGAGATCATGAATGCGCTGCTTACCGGCAAGACCATGCGCTTCGACGCCACGGAGGACAATATCGCGGCGTTCACGCTGGCGCTCCACACGGCCGCCCTGAGCAAGGGGGAATTAATGTACCGCGGCTCCTTCTCCATCCAGGATCCCCAAGGCACCATCGCCCGCTGGCTTGACTCCAATCCGGACATCTATCTGCGGACCTCAACCCATGCCAAGCCATATCAGAATCTCCAGGTGGACGGACACCTCAACATGCCCCGCGGCTTCGACGTCAAGGAGGGCATCGGCGGCATGTTCAACGGCATGCGCACGTTCCATTATTTCTCCCTGCCGGACCAGAACCATATGAACGACGTGGAAAGGGGCAGCGGCCCCCGCCGCCGACTCTTCTTCAAATGCGAGACCTATGGCATCTACTGGAGCACGGCGCATGTCCATTTCATCAATAAGAAGCAAGCGCGCTCCGATGGAATGCACATCCGCTATCCCCGCTTTGGAGATGTCTGTGAATCCATTGCCCATGGGGCATCGCTTTTTCGCTCTTACTTCACCTCGAAAACCGCTTCGGGCATCCGAAAGGAGAATTTGCCTCCTACTGTGAAAATGGCATTGAGCAATGCCGAGATTGCACTTCGGGAGAATGGTTTCGTGGATATGGCGAATAAGCTTGATTTCAAGACGGTTTTCGATGGCGGCGGCGTGTTGCGGCTTCTTGATAATTTACAGGTCGCCCTTCGCCAAATGTCCGAGGAAGATGCCCTTAGGGCCGCAGGTATTTTGATGCCTTTCATTGATCAGGTTGATGAAGCCTTAATGCCTTTAGGCGGTGACATCCACATGCGCATGGGCAACGAAATCATGATTGACGCCAAGGACTTCGGGATACAATAAGACATTCTTGCTTTCATCTGAAAGACGGCTTGGAGAACGCCCTTCTGCGAAACCTTTTTTTTGCAATTAAAGTGGGACGGGAGATGGGAAAGTGAAAAGTGGGACGGGAGACGAGAGACGAGAGACGAGAAAAGTGAAAAGTGAAAAGCGAAGAGCGAAGAGCGAAAAGTGGAAGTAACGATTCCTCAGAGATTTACGCGTCTCCCGTCTCTCGTCTCCCGTCTCCTGTCTCCCGTCTCCCGTCCTGCAAAAGTGAAAAGAGTTACTAGTCGGCAAGAAAGACAGGCGAAGCTCTCATTTGGCAAGTTCCTCAAAGGACTTGGCATAGCGTTTTCCGACCTTTTCGATGGCAGAATGCACCGCCGTGGCGTTGTCCTTGTTCCTAATGGGCGTTAGAATAAGGGCGGTTCCGTCCGTGCTTACATCAAAAACCGTGTTCGCATCCGCGTTGAGAAGTTCAAGAATAGGACGTTCAATGACGATGGCGAGGCTGTTGCCGTGTCGTGTGAGAGTCTTTTGCATGTTGATTATCCGGCTTGACAATGTTGTGTTATAACAATGTATATACAACTGTAATACATGCAACGGAGATTGCAAGCCGAAATAGGGTTTTATGCGTCGTTAGTCTATTTGCCCTGTTCGATCCGCGACAGCAAAGCGGCGCGAACCGCCTCGATGACCTCTGGCAGTTCCGGCCGGTTGAAGGCGGCGAAGACACGCTCCGCCAAGGCTCGCGTCTCGTCAGGGGCGATTTCGGCGGCCTTGGCGAGCAGGAGATAGTCCTCCAGACCGGCGGCGAACATGCGGAGGCGGCGGCTGGGCGTGTGGCGGCCGTTGGCGAAATAGCACATCCCCCAGTTGTTCTCTCCGGGTTTGGGGCGGAATTTCATCTCAAGGCTGCTCCAGAAGCTGATGCCCTGATCGCCGTCTAGCCAGGAGATGTAGGGCATGACGCGGTAGCGCTCCAGCGGGTAGGTGGCGGTGCTGTCGCAGTCGTAGACCCACACGGGATGGGTGGCGCGCATGGCCTTCAGCTGGGGGAGGTATTGTTCGCGCTGCTCAGTGCGCTGCCGCAGATGAGGGCACCAGTAGTCGATGACGGGGGCGAATTTCGCGATGTCCTCGAAATTGGGGGCGACGGTGTCACTGAAGATTTTCACCTCGGGATGGGTGGCCTTGATGGCCTTTGCGACGCGGTAGAACTCGTCGCTGAGGGTCTCGTCGTAGATGTGGAGGTGCCAGCGGTCCATCGGCCAGTTGCGGGAGGCCAGCTCCTTCTCCAAGCGGTCCAGCCATGCGTCGAACTCCGGCCGCCATTCGTGGGCCTCTCGCACGAACCAG
The DNA here is from genome assembly GCA_016288215.1 of Lentisphaeria bacterium. Classification (GTDB taxonomy): domain Bacteria; phylum Verrucomicrobiota; class Lentisphaeria; order Oligosphaerales; family Oligosphaeraceae; genus Tb-RUG-64. Next base: position 10,075 of record JAEEYQ010000028.1, read on the forward strand.
ACCTCGACATGCAGCTCGCTGGTGTCGTGCAGCCCATGGCGGTCGATGGTGTCGATCATGTCATGAAGCAACTTGAAATCGTTCGGGCTGTGCAGGGTGACCACGAAGGTATTGATGCGCATCTCGTGGAGCCACGCCATCCGGTCGTCGTAGGCGGCCATGTTGAAGTCCCAGACGAAGGTGCGCACGGGCAGGGTGTCGGGCAGCCGATAGTCCAGCACACGGAAACTCCATGGCAGCCGCCGTTCCGGAAGTCGTTTGTCCACAGGCGATAGCACCAATGTCCCTTCATAGGAACCCGGCGGCAGCTTTCGGGCGGAGGCCTCCAGCATGAAGCCCGTCTGTTCGCCGCTTCCTAGCTCGAGAAGGGAGTCCATCGTGTAGTCCACGGGGATGTCGGGCACGCCGTCCATCCAATGGAGTTGCCGCAGCGTGATGGCGTTGGCGGCCGCTCCGTCGGCATCCAGCCGGATCTGATAGGTCATCTGTTCATAGAAGTCGTTGGAAATCAACAGGATTGCGCCGGCATGGCCATTGGCGCAAGTCTTCGGCGACCACGCCGTCGCATTCTCCGGCTCGAAGACGCTACGCTTTCCGAAAACCGCCATTTCGGGAAGGAGGCGCCAGCGGAAGGCCGTATCCAGCAGCCCGCGCTCAATTACGGGAAGCTGCTCCAGTTCCAGCTCGCCGCGAAGCAATGCGTCCAGCTGCTCCGCCAATTTCAGCCGCGCCTGCACGGTAGGGGCCGCGTCCAGGCCGGCCTGCCGATAGCGGACGACTTCGCGACGAAGCGTCTCGCGCATGAGCTCCACGTCAAAGGAGAAGCATTTGTGGAGACGTTCTGACGGAATCGACAACGCCGTCAGCGGCGTGGGCGCGTCCTTCAAAATGGAGGCTTCGCCATCGGCCAGATGCTCCACCACGATGCGGTCGACGATGGCCCACGCCCCTGTGCTGTAATAGTCGTAACCCACTGCAATGGAGATGAAATCAGCCGCCTCGCGGCGTGGCAGCTCCGCCGTGATGGTGCTCCGACGATACGCTTCGCCTTCTCCTGAACGCTTCGTGAATTTCTGGCAGAAGCCGCCGACAGTGATGCCCTCGCAGATGCAGACGCTTGTCCGGCCGGGCAGGTTGGACTGCACAAAGGCGGTGACGCGCATCTTGCCGCCGGAGGGAACCTCATGGGCTGGCACGTCGCAAATCAGGTAACCCCAGCTCTTTGCGGTAGGCGCATAGAGCATGTACGGATGCACCGCCGCGCCGTTCCGCTCCGCCGTGACGAAGCCGCCCTCTGTCGATAAGTCCCCGAAGCGGATGAACTTGAGTTCGTCCGGAAGTGTCCCCGATGTGAAGGCAAAGTCCCGTAGAACTTTTGTAAATGCTTGTGGCGCAATGAGTTGTAATAAAAACAAGAGTAAGGCTATAGTAAAATGTCTTTTCATGATGGTCAGCTTTATCCCCAAACAACAGGTGGACTTTTGGAGCAATATAAATAAGGGCATGTGACCTATCTTCAATACATCACATGCCTCTTATTTAGTATTCCGCCATCTGGCCGACACGCTATATTTAGTGTGCAGGACAGATGACCGAATATAAACTATTCAGAAAGGGGCTGAATGCTGTCTTTCAGACAGGTGCCGTCTTCAGACGGAGAATCGGAAAAACACTCTAAACCGTTACAAATCAAGTTGCTATTTGAAAGCATGGGAACGGCCATAGGGATTGTCATCAGGAATGAGGTTGACAATCTGCTTCGGCGTCCGTTCGCCATCGGAGCCCACCAAATAGGCTCCGGCATAGATGCCACCCATGTTCGCCACATTTAACACTCTTATTGCTAGGAGGTTAGGAGCGAAGCCCAAACGAAGGATGTCTGTGACTTCCTGAACGTAGGGATAGTTCCATGCTTCGTCAGGTGTCAGTCCTGTGCTTTCCGTCGTCTGTTCCCGCAGGGGTGTTCCGTTGAAGGTGAACCAGGCGAATTCATCAATGCCAGGTATCACCAAATACCAGTGGGAGTGGGCCTTAGGGGCATTTAGCATGAAATGTTGCCGGAACACACAGTTACCCTTTTCCATGTCAATGCCTTGATCCCTCCATCCCTTTCCTATGCTCGCGTTGTAGTCCAGCCAACCACTTTCGTCCACGTTGTCTCCCATGGCTGCCGCAGCCTCTGCCTTCACATTGTCTCCTGTCAGGGCGCCATTGCCGATGGCCTTCACCTTCCACATGGCGTCCAGCCGGACGACGGTGGCACCATCAATCTCGAAAAGGACCTGTCGCGGGGCCTTGCTTTGGGCTTTGGGAAACTTCTCCAGAAAATCCACCAGCTTGCCATTGGTCTTTTCGGCAATGGTGACTGTGTCGTTGGCCTTGGCGATGCGCTTCAGCCTTTCCCTCAGCTGGTCATAGTCCCCTCTGTCAACGCCGTGAAGAAGTTGTCGGCCCATGAGGGCGTAGATGACGGGCATCTCGTCCCGATCAATGCGATCCTGAATAACCTTGTCATTCCCTGCTAACACATGTGCTTGTCGGAAAAGGACTTCGGCAGCACCAAGGAAGTCATCCGTCAAAAATGGGGCATCAAAGCCATAGCGGATGTCCACATCATTCATAGGAGACTGGCCGGCGAACACGTCATTACGGTTTTCCAATAACATATAATATGTCAGCATAGGTTCTGCGGCGGGGCCGAAATAGGCGACGGCGAAGTCTCTCATCAGTTCTTTCCAATCCAGATTCGGATTCCACATGAGCTTGCTATACATCCATGCCCGCAGCCGGTCCCGCTCGGAGGCATGGGCATCGGGGTGATAGGCCCCTTGGGTCATGAGCCCCTTCACGTTGTTCTCAATCCAGAAGCGGATGTTGTCTTGGACGACGGCCAGATTGGGAAGGGGAATGAGGTAATGGTCGTAATTGAGCGAATAGTCCCATATATACATGGGGCTGAGGGGTTTCCAGCGTGAAATATCCATGACGACCTGTGAATCGTTGCGGACTGGTATCAGACAGTGTCGCCATGCATTCTTCGTGTTGCAGTATTCCATGCAGACATTGGGCTCTGGCCGGATGGTCTTCGGGGGCACTTCCGTCTCCAGATAGGCAAAGGTCATGATGCGGATGTTTGGGTATTTCTCTCCGATGCCTCTGGCCACCCGGTTGACAAGCGTGAGCAGGCTGGCTGCGTCCGTGCCCTCCCGTTCATTGATGGCTTTGCATTCGGGGCATTGACAGGTGCCACCGCCATCTTTCTTCGAGACATGGACGATTTTGGGCTCGCCGTCCCGTTCCGTGATTTCCTTTTCGATTTTGGCGAGCAGAACGCGAATGAGCTCATCAGCCAACTCCGAATTGGTCTCACAATGCTGCCGCGAACCGAACCGTTCACCATTGGGGCGCATCTCAAACCAGTCCGGATGGTCCTTGAAATATTTTGAGGCCGGAATCAGGTCGGGCAATGTGTGGCAGAATCCCATGGCCTTATAGTAGCCTCCGCTTTCCGGCGGTGGACCGGAATTTGGGGAATCCGTTCGATTTCGCAGAGACCATTCCATATAGAAACTGATGGTCATGAACGGCTCCCGCCATTCCAGAACCGGTGTGTGGGTGCGAGAGCAGGGGATGAAAGACAGTGGCGCAGACGGCAGACGCTCCTGCTGTCGGTCCCAATAGCGATAGCCCAAATCCTCTTCAAGGAAGGTGTAAATGGCGTTGACAAGGCCGCGATGAGAGCCACCCTGCATCTCAATGGAACCATCTTCCCGTGCCTGAATAGATATGCCATCAAAGCCCACGCCATCAGGTATTTGGCCACTGCGGACAGTTGTGCCCACACGAAGTTCGGGACCACGTTGGGGCTGGCTGTCGTCCACAGTCTCAAAGGTCCAAGGTCCAAAGCTGTTCAGTCTGTCCTGTAACTCCTTTGCGGCATAGCGCTCCTTTGCAGATGCCTCCTTGGGCAGGACGATGCGGTAGCGGGGCTGCCCCTTTTCATCCAATAGGGTCGTGGCTGGTTTCCCCACTGCCTCTTTGGGTAGCAGGGCATTCTTCCATTCCAAGATCTGGCTTTGGCTCCAGCTACTGAACAGCAGCAGGACGGCTAACATCCATAGGCGGTTTGGCATATGAATCTACCCCATTGCAATGATTAAATGAAAAATGATTTTGGTAGATATAAGCAATGAAAAGGGTTTCATGTTTTTCCTTCTTGTTGTGTGAGAGGCGGGACGCGAAAAGTGAAAAATGAAAGGTAAAAAGAGGGAAAAACTCAACGAATGAGATGGGACTGCGTTTGCCGTTTAGAGCAGGGCGCAGTCCCATACATCAATGGCAAAGTCGCCAAAGATTTCTTTAAGCCGTTGATGCACAGTGGTTTTTGAAACACCTTTCTTCAGAATGACCTGCAGGAAGCCGCCGCCGCCGGCGCCGCAGATGAGGCGTCCGTCGATGAGGTCCTCGATGCCGAGGAAGATGTGTTCGATGAGGGTGTTTGTGCTGCCGGCGTCGATCTTCTTGCTCAGCTCCCAATGCTGATTGAGAAGCTTGGCGAAGGCGTCCACATCGCCGCGTTCCAGCTCGAAGCGCATGAGGGCGGCCAGCTTCTGGATTTCGTTGAGGGCGAAAAGACTGTCTGGCTCGTTGCCCACGTAGCGGCCCACCACGTCTCGCAGGAGGTGTCGGGCCAGGCGGCGCTGTCCTGTGTAGATGAGGCAGAAGCGTTCATTGAGCTCCGCCAGCGTCTCCGGCCTGAGAATCACATGGTCCACCTTCAGCTTTTGCCAGATTCCGGGGCGAGAGCTGATGTATTTGATGCCAGGGGTGACGCCGCCCACTTGGTCCTGCCAGCCGCCTCCTGTTGACATAATTTGTTCCATGGCAAGGACATACGAATATAAATCATCTTCCGTGTAGGGGATGCCGCAGAATTCCAGCGTGGCCTTTGTGCAGGCGGCGGAGAGAATGGAGCTGGTTCCAAGTCCGCTTCCTTTCGGCACATGGGTCACTTCGCTGTGCATTTCGAAGCCGCCGCCCAGCCGGGAGAGGATTTCGGACAGGCTGGAGCCGCGTTGGGGGATGATGCCGCAGGCGAGCAGGCAGGCCTTCTGAAGGGCGAAGGGGTCATAGGGGTCGCCGGTCTTCTGAAGGGGTGCGATGGTGTCGAATTCGCCGTGCACATCCATGTCGCGGCTGTCGAACACCACCTTCATGTCCGGACGGCGGATCATGGTGACCTCCACGGGGCATTGGCCGTTGAGGGTGATGGCGGCGTTGAGGACGGTGCCGCCGTGTTCGCAGCAGAAGGGCGGCGTGTCGCTCCAGCCGCCGCCCCAGTTCACGCGCAGCGGCAGCTGGACGCTGTGGCGCTCCCTGACGATGTGCGCCTGCTCGTTGGTATGGAGGTGGCTAAGTGTCTCCTCCTGAATGCCTTGGGAGATGGTTCGGAAGCAGGCTTCCAGCTGTGCCTCATTCGAAAGGGCGGCACCCAGATAATAGTGCAGCCGAAGGCGTTCGCTGAAATCCGCCTGTCCCAATTTGCGGTCAAGCCATTGGCGCTGAATGTCCGTTAAGGTCTCGGTTTGAAGCAGGGCCTTGCCGAGCCGGGCGGGTTTGCCAGCGGCAATCAATTCTGAAACTCGTTCCATGCGAACAAGTTCCGCCATTCGGTCATGCCATGCGATAAGGGCGTCCGCATCGGCGTCGTTGAAGCCGGAGCAGAGGGATTTTCGCGTCGCCTGCCGCCAAAACGCCGGCAGGGTCGCTGACGGCGAGGTGGCGGAATGGGAGGCGGCCATGACCATGGCGTGCAGGTCCAACGCCGCCGCCACCGCCTCCCGAATCGTGTCGCATTCGGGGTAGAGTCTGGCGTTCCATAAAGTTCGGGGTTCATCTTTCTCCCACAGTTCCAACGGGTTAGAGCTGAAAATCTCCTCCAGGGAACGCCCGAAGAGCCGCCCCTCCTTGGGGTTGTCCTGAATACCATAGATTCTACAGATGAACTTGCCGTTGGACTGTTTCAGGCCGTGAAGGACCACATTGTCCGGAATGGTCTCGTCATGGATGTCAATATAGGAAAGGATGACATGGCTGCCTACATGGGCGGCGCTGTGCACATAGGACACCTCCAGATAGCAGCCTTCGCCGATGGCGGCCTTTTCGGAGAGCACGGAGTCGCAGCCGGCGCAGTCCCCCTGAATGCAGCTGTTGACTTTGGCGCTCCAGCTCAAGTCGGAATAGGCGCGGACCCCGTCGGTCATCAGCGCCAGAACCTCTTGTGTGGTACCGAAATGCACGAATTTGGCCGGCGCCAGCTGCAGCAGCTTCATGCGATAGGGGCGCAGGCAGTTCCAAATGTCTGTCCGCGCCGCCGTCAGTTCGGGGCAGAAGCTGCCTTCGGGCTTTTCTTTTTGGAATTGCTCCAGCGTGGAGTCCTCCGCAAGGGGATAGAGGAAATCGCCGTAGAGGGAGAGGCGCACGGTACTGTTCACATAGCGGTCATAGCCCGCTTCGGTCTCCACAAGGCGAGCCAGGTCCGACACCATTTCCGGCGGGAAGATGACCGCGCCGGTGTCGATGTCCACCATGCCCCGCTCATTGACCGCGCCGGCCTGGGCCAGTGTCTCCGCCGTTTGTTTGTGGAGGAAGGCACGGACGTTGCCGCTTTCCCCTTTCAGGAAGACCCCATGGTCTTTGCCGGTCTGGACATCCTCCTTGAAGCTGATGGCGGCGGCGCCGCGGCCGCTGTAGTCGATCTGCAGGGGATTGAAGAGCAGGAGCACGTCGCCGCTGAGCAGGACCATGCCTTCCCGAATGCGGCCGGGGACGGAGCTCATGGCGATGAGCAGCTCGTCGAACAGCGAGCTGCTTTTACCGTTGTCCAGAACATGGGGGACAGGGCTAAATAGCTTTCCCAGAGCACTATACGTCGGCATGCGACGGCTGTCGCCACCGGAGTGGATGACCAAGATGCGGCGCCCTTTGAAGTCCCCGAAAAACGTTTTGCAGTAGCGGATGACGGACAGCGTGGCGCCGCCGGAGCCGACTCGCTGTCCCTCCCGGTCCGGAACCACGGCGAAGTGGGTGGCCGGGGGCAGGGTCCGCAGCTGGAGCTGTTTGCGGAAACCGTTGGCCTGACGTTCGTTGGACGCGGTCAGAATAATGGCGTCCCAATGGGGAAACGTGGGTTTGGCCAGCGAGCGGGCAAAGTCCTGCGCGCAGTCAAAATAGGCGGTCTGCAAAAACAGGGCGGAGAGGTTTTTCATGGTTCCTCTTTGATTCATAGCATATTGATTATCAGATACTTACGGCTCATCTCCAGGAATGGAGAGGCGAATGCCATGCTTTGACATCTCCTTCGCGCGTTCGGCCACGTTGGCCAAGTGGGCCGAAATGCGCTCCATGTTGGCCAGAATCTCCACGAACACGATGCCCTTCTGGACGGTGCAGTTTTGATTCTGAAGCCGGATTTCATGGTCCCGCTCGAAGCGCGAGGTCAGGTTCGCAATCTCTATCTCCTTGCGGATGACACGGTTAAAGGTTTCTTCATCATCGCGGATAATGCCATTGAGCAGTTCCGTGGACATCTGGCGGATCTGGTTCTGAATCTCCCGAATCTCGCCGACGGCCTTTTCGGAGAGGGTGGTGGCCTCCCGAATCTCCTCTTCCGTGCCGCTGTGGGGATCCACCATGCCGTTGGCCACGGAGGGCATGGACTCGATCAGCTCGAAGATGTTGAGGGCGCGGTCGCCGATACGCTCCACGTCGTTGACGCAGTGCATGAAGATGGGAATGGTCTTGGACTGGGCCTCGCTCAGGTTCTGGCGGGTCAGCCGGACCAGATAGTCGATGATGTCCTTCTGGGCCTCGTCGATGCGGTTTTCAGACTCACGAATGTCGTCCCGCTTCGATTTGTCCTGCAGGATGAAGGCGTCGGTGGCCTCTCCGGTCAGCTTGACGGCCTCCCGCGTCATGGTCATCAATGCGGTAAGGACCTGGTCCAGAGCGGCCGACGGCACCTTGAGCAGATGGGATTCAAGGAAGCAGAGGTGCTTGTGGGTGGCCTCGGTGGCGTTGCCGTCAGGGACAATCAGTTTGGAAAGGATGGCGACAATGCGAGTGAAGGGGAGGAACAGCAGCACGGTCAGCAGGTTGAAGAGGGTGTGGGCGCTGGCCAGATGGCGGCCGATGTTCTCCGGATGGGGGCACAGGACGATGCCGGAGGTGACTTGCTCCACCAGTTCCAGGAAGACGGGCTGCCCATGCCATTTCACATAGAAGAAAGGAATCATGACCAGCACGCCCAGCACTTTGAAGATGGTCGCCGCCATGGCCGTCTGCTTGGAGGAGCGGCTGGTTCCGATGGAGGCCAACAGGCCGGTGATCGTGGTGCCGATGTTGTCTCCAAGTATCAGGGGGACAGCGGTATAGAAATTCAGCAGGCCGCATTCAGCCAAGGCCAGAGTCATGCTGACGGTGGCCGCGCTGCTTTGGACGATCATGGTCAGGATGGTGCCGGCGGCGATGGCGCCCAAGATGGAGAGCAGGGGCATGTTGCCGTTGCGGGGGGCGCAGTCGAAGGTTTTGAAGAAGTTCATGAAGCTGGGGAAGTCCGCCAGAGCCTTCATTTCGGAGCTCATCATCATCATGCCGAAGAAGAGCAGGCCGAAGCCCAAAATGGAGTTGCCCAGGCCCTTCCATTGGCTCTTTTTGGAGGAGAGCAGGATGATCATGCCGATGCAGAGGGCGGGAAGCGCCAGTCCATCCAGCTTCAGGGAGACCATCTGGGCCGTCACGGTCGTGCCGATGGCCGCGCCGTAGATGATGCCAATGGCCTGATCCAACATCAGCAGTCCCGCGTTGACGAAGCCGACGATCATGACCGTGGTGGCGCTGCTGGACTGGATGAGCGAGGTGACCACGATGCCCGCCAGAACCGCCTTGAACCGATTGCCCGCGAACAGCTGCAGCAAGTTTTTGAAGCGGTCGCCGGCCATTTGCTGTAAACCATTGCTCATCAACATCATACCGAAAATGAACATCCCGAGTCCCCCGAGAACTTCAATAAGGATGTTCCAGCGGCTCAAGGCCAGTACACGGACTTTCAGCCCGCGGCTGCGGTACTGTGGGGAGGGGATGGCGGTCTTCATGTCCGCATCGCCGTAGCGGAAGCCGTCGCCGGTGTCGATGGCGAATTCATAGGTGCCGGTAAAGCGGTCCGCCGTCGTCACGGAGATGCAGACCTGTCCGTTTGGGTCCGTGAGGAAATTCTTGTTGTTCAGCTTTGCCCCTTTGTCGCCGCCGGTCTGGCGGACGTAGACGGGAAGGCCGGCCACCGGCCCCGCCGCGTCCTTTAGAGTCAAGGTGATGGGAACTGGAATCTTCTCTCCTGCAATGACTTCCTGATTGACTCCCGTGATTTCGATGCCCGCCACGGCATGGATGTACAGCGGGGCCACATGGGGGAAGTCCGGACAGGTGACCTTGAAGTATTGGTCGCCGAATTGGCTGCCCAAAACCAGACGGCAGTGGAAAAGTCCTCCTTGATCTGTAAGTCCTTCTTGGGGAATGCTTTCCGCATCACTTGTCTGGGAGTGCAACGGCTCAATGCGAACCTTGACGCCGACGGCCGGCGGCGCGCTTGCAGAGGTGAAGGAGCCGGATCCCCTTGCTCCATGAACTTCGATGGTGATCTGTCCGGGCAGGGGAGCGGAAACGGGCCCGCATTGTCCATCTCCTTCTCGGATAGACATTTGGGACGCCTCATGGCTGCCTTCTTGCGAACAGCCGGACAGGGTTCCGATTGCCGTGAGAGCCAAAAGAAGAAGCGCGCATCCGAAGAGGGTCGGACGGAGGCGACGGCGAAGGCAGGACAAATGGGAAGGCAAGGGATTGGGTGATGTCATGTTCTCGTGGTGTGGAGGAGGGGCACCCCAGATTCCTTGCCGAAGCGCGGGTTCCGTGATGGCCCCCGCAGCTGTCATTGGGGAAAGGTTCTTGTTATTCGTGGAGCGACGAAGACCGGCGGTCGGACATAGAGCGGCTCGCAGCTCGCGGTGATCTCCGCCTCGGTGGTCGGCCATGGCCATTGGGCCGCCGAGGCCTGGAGAAGCGCCGCCGCCTGAAGTCGTTCCAGCCGACAGAGGGCGTCATCCACGGTGTGCGGCAAAGGGGGAAGCATGGGAGCCTGTGCTGTAACCCATTGTCCACAAGCATATTCGGGAAGAAGCAATGGGTCCGGATCCAAAACAATGGGCGCCATGAGGGGCCGAAGCGCAGAATTTTCTCTAACATAAACGGAGAGAAGGACTTGGCCACAGCGTGCATCCTGAATGACGCCAATCCGGCCGCCCGTTTCCGTGTTCACAGGGGAGACGGCGCAGGCCAAGGCATAGCTGCTGGGCACGCCCCGCAGTTTGGCGCCTGTCACGGCAATGATGCCTTTGAGCAGGGCAACACCGTAGCGGAGGCCCGCGAAGCTCCCTGGCCCAATGCCCGCCGTCCAATGCGTGACATCCTCCAATTTCAGCTGATGGGACTGGAGAGTCTGTACAATCCAGTCGGTCAGCTTCTGGTCATTGTCCCTGCCCGTTCCGGGAAGGGTGGCTTCGGCAAGAAGTCCGCCTTCATCGGCGATGGCCAGGGAGCATCCCAAAGAGGTGTCAAGGGCAACGTGAAACATGAATGAATCCGCAAAACAGGGGCTTGCGATGAAAAAACGGCGTCAATTTTGAATACAACTATAATATAATGCCACATCCAAGACTCTGCACGGTGACATGGCGCATTTTGATGGGCGGCGCGCCAAGGCGACAATTCAGCCACGCCATATCGGCAAGGCAAGGATCGCGCAGCATACGGAGAACGTTTGCTGGAGCGCATTTCACGCGAACTGACCACAACGATTGGAAACGGGTTCGGCAAACCGAACCTGCGCAATTGCAGGATGTTCTACCGAACCTATCCGACCGAAGAGGAGATTCGATACGCATTGTGTATCAAATTGAGCTGGCCCATCTTCGGGCGAACTGCAATGCCGCTTTGTAAAATCTCACAATCATATCAAAATGCGACATGTCAAACAGTGGGGAATCCATTTATGTTTGCAAAATGTGTTGGATGTGACTCATTTGTGTTTGCAAAATGTGTGGAATTTATCCTGTTTGTCTTTGCAAAATGTGGGAGAATAGTCAAATTTGTCTTTGAAAAATGTGGTGGGATATTTAGGATTTTGATCTATAATTATGTCTCCTGCAAATGGTTAGCCTTATATCAAAAGTTGGTTTTTCCCTTCCATGCCCATCATGATGTTGAATCCGTCTATCCTCCTGCCATCAGAATGCTCGTGAAAGACAGCGGTGGCATAAGGCAGAGCAGGCCGAAGGAAGAGCCGCTACGCGACTTCCCCGCAAGCGTCTAGCTAGCTCTAGAAACTCTAGTAAAATTCCTAATTTCTAATTTCTAATTTCTAATTCCTAATTTCTAATTCCTAATTTCTAATTCCTTCTTCCTCTTCCGGCTGGCAGCGGATTTTGCCTCTGGAGAGATCCGTGAGGGCCGTCAGGACGGCGGCGCGTTGGTCGGCGGGCAGAGTGGCCTCCAGATGGACGCCGTCCGTAAAGGTCTCCTTGCCGATGGTGGCCTGATGGGCGTCGAGCAGGCGTTTGGCCTGTTCATAGAGGGGGTAGGGGATGTCCAGCCGGAGAGTGGCCAAGGGGATGTCCTCCCGCGTGGGGGCGATGGCAAGCACCTCCTGAACGCTTTCCGTGTAGGCCTTGACCAGTCCACCCGTCCCCAGCTTGATGCCGCCGAAATAGCGGGTGATGGTGACGATGAGGTTGGTGATGCCGCTGCCTTTGAGGACCTCCATGGCGGGGCGGCCAGCGGTGCCAGGGGGCTCGCCGTCGTCGGAGCAGCCCATCACATTGGCGGAGGGGCCGACGATGAACGCATGGACCACATGGCCCGCGTCCGCATAGCGCTCCTTTTGGGAGGCGAGAAGGGCACGGGCCTCCGAAGCGCTCTCCACGGGATAGACTTCCGCGATGAAGCGGGAGTTCTTGATGACGATCTCGTTTTTGGCGTATCCGCTAAGAATCAGCACGGGAGAACCTTAGCCCTTTCCACCCTGGTTCAGGCGATCCAGATACTCCTGCCATTCCACGGGAAGCAGGAACTTCTTCTTGCTGTTGCATTCCTTGCAGCAGGGGACCACATTGCCCTTGCGGGACAGGCCTCCGCGGATGATGGGGACAATGTGGTCCATGGTCAGCTCATGGGGATGGACTGCCTTGCCGCAGTAGTGGCATTTGCCTTTGCCGCATTCGTTCTTCCACCATTGGGATTGGCGCAATTCCCGCGCCTTGGCCTTTTCGCGGCGGACATGGTCTTCGTCCGCAGGGATGAAATAGTCATCGTCGGCCATGGGGGGCGGAAGCGGGTTCGGCTCATCCTGCATAAGTCATAAGTTCCTCTTAGACAAGGCTTTATGATAAATTGGACCGACAAAGCGGTTCAGCGGGAAGGACTCCTCCAGACCAGCCCGCACGAAGGCGTGGGCGATGGCGACGGCGTCTTTCATGGCGGTGCCTTTGCCCAGTTCCGCCGCGATGCAGGCGGAGAAGGAGCAGCCTGCGCCGTGGGTCCATGCGGTGGTCAGTTTGGTGTCCCGCCACCATGTGAATTCGTTGCCGTCATAGAGCAGATCGGCGACGCTGCCGTCCTGGAAGACCCGCGGCGCCTTGATGGCCACATGTTTGGCTCCCGCCTTGTGGATGCGACGGGCGGCCTCGCAAAGCTCCTCCTCCGTGCGGAGCTCGCCCATGCCCGCCAGCTGAGCCGCCTCGAAGGCATTTGGAGTCACAACATCCGCAATGGGAAGCAGATAGTCAATCATCGCCTGAGTGTTTTCGGGGAAGAGGGCCTCCGTGGTGCCTTTGCAGACCATGACGGGGTCGATGACTATCTTCGGAATGCGGTTGGCGGCAAGAAACTCGCCGGCGGTCCGAATGATGTCCACGGTGGGAAGCATGCCGGTCTTGGCCGCCGCCACCTCATCAACGCCTGGCCGGATGGTGGCCATCTGGGAGCGGATCATTTCCAAATCCACGGGACGAACCAGATGGGCCCAGTTTTCGGGACTCATGGCCACCAGAACGGTCACCACGCTCATGCCGTACACATCCCGCTCCTGAAAGGTCTTCAGGTCGGCCTGGATGCCGGCGCCGCCGCTGCAGTCCGAACCTGCGATCGTCAACACTTTTTTCGGTGTCATGTTCATCTCCAATTTGGTGGTTTCGATGGCCGTCAACCCCTCCTGTGGGCCGTCGCCGTCCTTCTCTTCTATACCACTTTAATATAATGCCATAAGACGAAATGACATCTGGGAAACGGACCGATTTCACCGTTTGGCATTTGCATATTGGCGAAAAGGGAATATGATAATGCGAGTCTTCGCGTTGGGCGGGACCATCATGAAAAAATTGGAGCAAGGAGTCGATTCTATGGCAACGTATGGACATGGCGACACGACATGGTTCACCCATGACCGCTTTGGAATGTTCATTCATTGGGGGCTGTATTCCATGCCCGCGCGGCATGAGTGGATACGGAACTACGAGCAGATCAGCAATGAGGACTATCAGATCTATTTTGACCTGTTCAATCCGGACATGTTCTGCCCGAAGGAGTGGGCCAAGGCCGCCCGTGAAGCCGGCATGAAATATTTCGTCATCACCACCAAACATCATGAGGGCTTCTGCCTTTGGGATTCCAAATACACCGACTACAAGGCGCCTAACACGCCTGCGGGACGGGACTTGCTGCGCGAGGTCGTGGACGCTTTCCGCGCCGAGGGGCTCCATGTGGGCTTCTACTACTCCCTGATTGACTGGCACCATCCGGACTTCACGTTGGACCACATTCATCCCATGCGCAACAAGGTCAATCCCGAGGAGTTCAACAAGGGACGGAATCTGAAGCGCTACGCGAAATACATGCGGGACCAGGTGACGGAGCTGCTGACCAACTACGGCAAAATCGACATCCTGTGGTTCGATTTCAGCTATCCAGGCGAGAACGGCAAGGGCCGCGACCAATGGGAGTCCGAAAAGCTGATCAAGCTCGTGCGTAAGCTGCAGCCGAACATCATTGTGGACAACCGGCTGGACTTGCCCGGCTCCGGAGACATCGTCACTCCCGAACAGTTCACGCCAGACAGCTGCATGGTGGACGAAAACGGCAAGCCGCTGGTTTGGGAAGGATGCCAAACCTTCTCTGGCTCATGGGGTTACCATCGGGATGAAGCCAGCTGGAAGACGCCGAAGATGTGCATCGAGATGCTCATCAACCATGTGTCGCGGGGCGGCAATCTGCTCATGAATGTGGGTCCCACCTCCCGTGGCTATCTGGACTCCCGCGCCATGGACCGTCTGGGCGCCTTCGCCGCATGGATGAAATACCACTCCCGCTCCATCTATGGCTGCGGTCTCGCCCCCAAGGGACTGGTGGCGCCGCCGGACTGCCGCTACACCTACAACGCGGAGCGCAACTGCCTCTATCTCCATCTGTTCGCATGGCCCTTTAAGCATGTCCATCTGAACGGCTTAGGAGACAAGATCAAATATGCTCAGCTCTTGGCCGATGGCAGCGAAATCCGCTACCGCGTCAATTCCAAAGGCGATGCGCTGAACAGCGCGTCCCCCGAAAACGCCGCCACATTGGAGCTGCCGATTCTGCTTCCCGCCGCCTGCGGTGAGGTTCCAGTGATAGAAATTTTCCTTAAGTAATTGATGGTCAATGGTCTCCGCAAAGCCTTGCGGTGCGGGGACCAGAGACAAAACCAACCCAAGGAACGATCATGATTGATTTTTACGGAAACAGGCTGAACACCTACAAGGCTTCTCTTCATACGCATTCCACCAATTCGGACGGCAGTTACTCCCCCGACAAGGTCATTGAGTTGTATAAGGGCCAAGGCTATGATGTTCTTGCCTTTACAGACCATGGTTTCGTGACCAAGACCGCCGAGTTGGACGGCAAGGGGATGACGCTCATCCAAAGTCTGGAGATGCATCCCAAAAGCCCCAGCCCCAACTCGCCGTGGCATTTAGTCGCGTTGAACGTGTCGGATCAGTTCATGTACGATTCCCAACGCGAGGCGCAGTCGCTCATCGACTATGCCGTCGCCGATGGCGCCATGGTCATCTGCGCCCATCCCTATTGGTGCGGCTTCACCTCCGCGCAGATTGCCGCCCTGAAGAACATCTCCGCCATTGAGGTCTATAACACGAGCACGCGGTACATCGGCCGTCAGTTCAGCATGCAGACATGGGACGAACTTTCCGACATGGGCCATGTCTATCCCGTTACTGCCGTGGATGATATGCATTCATCCCATGATTTGTTCAGAGGGTGGACGGTCATCGCGGCGGCGGACAAGTCCATCGGCAGCGTCATGGACGCCCTGAAGCATGGCCGCTTCTACGCCACCATGGGGCCGGAGTTCACGCGGCTTTCCTATAAGGACCATGTCTTTGAGGCATCCTTCTCCCCCTGCTGCGAAGTCATCGGCCTCACAAATCCGCCGCGGGGCTTCTGCGTGGCTGTGGAGGACAAAGATGGCTATGGCACGGGCACCGAGACCCTTACGGAATGCCGCATCAAGATTCCTGTCAACGAACAGTCGGACCGCTGGTTCCGGCTACAGATTAAGGACGAAAAGGGACGTTACGCCTGGTCAGCTCCCATCGTCATTCCCGCCGGCCAGTAGGTTGTGCGATTGTGTAACCTGTTGCGGATTAGCTAGCTAGCATCTAGAAGCTCTAGCAGCTATAGAAGCTATAGAAGCTCTAGATGCTCTAGATAAAATTCCTAATTTCTAATTCCTAATTCCTAATTATCAACAACTGCCAACTATTAACTGCTAACTGTTCCATGCAAGGCATGCATAGCTGCCAGAGGGGATTTCGAGACAGGGCGGCTTGCCTTCTATGACCATTTCCCCCTTTTCCTTGACGGTGGCGCTAGGGAAGTGCTGACGGAGCAGATGCTCCAACACAATGGGCGTGTAGCCAGGGGTGTGGCATGTCATGAAGAGGAAGAACGGGGCCGGAGAGAGCACGTCCCGACACAGGGACAGGATTTCCTGCAGATGGTAGTCGATTTTGAACAGCTCCTGATTGGTGCCGCGGCCAAAACTGGGGGGATCCAAAATGATGCCGTCATATTTCCGCCCTCGGCGGACTTCCCGTTTCAGAAATTTGGTCACATCGTCCACAATCCAGCGGATGGGAGCGTCTTCCAGATGGTTCAACGCGGCGTTGGCATGGGCCCAGTCCACCATTTTTCGTGAGGCGTCAAGATGACAGACCTCGCATCCAGCCTTGGCCAAGACCAATGTGGCGCCGCCTGAATAGGCAAACAGATTCAGAATGGACGGACGGCGGGTGCCGTTGACCGCCTCCAACCGCCGTCGCATCCACCGCCAGGCAATGGCATGCTCCGGAAAGATGCCCACATGGCCGAAATCCGTCGTCTTCAGCCAGAAGGTCAGCTCGTCCATCGTGCATTTCCAGCCATCGGAGGGAAAGGCGCCCTGAAATTGCCACCCCTGATGGTTTTCCCTTGTGAAACTGGCGTTTGCCGCTTGCCATAGGGATTCCGGCAGGGCAGGGGCCCAGACAGCCTGCGCACAGGGGCGGTCCAAAACGTAGGGGCCAAATCGCTCCAGTTTGCGGCCGTTTCCAGAATCCAACAACTCATATTGCATGTTCATCTGCATCTTTCACATCCACAACTAGCTGGCCCTAGAAGGCTCTAGACATTTCCTAATTCTTCAGTATCAATAGTTTCTGACGACTTGCGGAAGGGCATGGAGCAGGGCGGCGATGTCCTCTGCCGTGGAGGCGTAGCCGAAACTGACCCGCAGCATGCCGCGGGCGGTCGTTTCGTCGACACCCATGGCCCGAAGAACGTGACTGGTTTCCTTTGTCTCTGCGGAGCAAGCACTTCCAGAAGAAACGATGATTTGATGATCGGCCGCCAGCAGCCGCATGAGCACCGCTCCATCATAGCCCTTTAGGGCGAAGGCGTTGATGCCGTCATAGCCGTCGATAGGGGAAAGCCGCCGATAGCCGGGCAGGGCAAGGGATTCCAACCCATCCCAAAGCATTGTTGCAAGTTGTTTTATATGAGCATGTTCTGACTTTGATTGAGGGACGGCCAATTCCACGGCGTCCACAAAAAGCAGAATGCCCACAAGATCCAACGTTCCGGAGCGGAAGCCGCCCTGCTGGCCGCCCCCAAGCAGCATGGGAGACAATGGACAGTCGTTGCGGACGATGAGTGCCCCCACGGCCGCCGGACCACCGATTTTCCGCGAAGAGAGCACCACGGCGTCCAGTTTCGCCTCTTGCCACAGCAGGGGACAGCGGGTGAAGCTTTGGGAGGCATCCACTAGCAGCCGGCTATGGGGTGGCAGGGCGTTGCGGATGGCCGTAAGATCCTGAATGGCACCGGTTTCGTTGTTCAGATGACAGACCGCGAGACAACGGGACGACATGGAGTCCGTCAACGCAAGAACGGAAAGGTCAATGCGTCCATGGGCGTCAAGAGGCAGCAGTTTGGCATCCTTTTGGCTGAGGGCAGTCTTCAGCATGGCGGGATGGGCTCCGGCATCGGTCCAAAGGGGGATTTGGGCCTTTTGCAGGGAGGAAATGGCCAGATTCAGTGCTTCCGTGCTGCCGGAGGTCCAGAGAATGCGGCATTGCGATTCATCGGCGCCCAACACGTTCAGAAGCCGCCGCTGCGCAGTCAGCAGCGCCCGCCGCAGCTGTTCTGCGTAACAGGTTCCGCCGTGGGGATTTCCGCCGTAGCGGCGGCAATAGTCGCCATACCGTTCGGCAATCTCCGGACGGACGGGCGAGGTGGCGGCATAGTCCAGATAGTGCATGTCCATGGCCTACAGGCGGGAATAGCTCCACGAAAGGGGCTTGTCGTTGTGATAGGGCATATAGCCATGGAAGGGGCGGGGATCGTCGTCAAAGACCAGCGGCAGAAAATGGCGATCTCCCTCCCACATCGGCAGTTCCATCAGCCGGTCACGATCGACCCATTGGAGGGGGCCCTCGTTGCTGCTGGCTGCCACATGGCCTTCAAATGCCTCCACGAGAAAGACAAAGGCAAGCCAGTCCTCTCCCTTGGGGCCAAAGCCGGTCCAATTCACGGTGCCCCGTAAGGTCATGCGGGTCACCTGAATTCCGGCCTCTTCGCGAATCTCCCGAATCATGCAGGAGGCGATGTCCTCTTGGGGTTCCATGTGCCCGCCGAGGCCATTGTATTTGCCAAACTGCTCGTCATCCTTGCGGAAAACCCGATAAGTCATGAGAACCTTGCGCTTGTCCGGAGAGAGGACATAGCCCAAGGTGCTCATGATGGGACAATAGTTCGTTGACATAGGAGTAATATGTAAGTCATTGCCCCTGAATGACTTGCGAATCAGGGGCAGGGGAGGCCGACAGGAGACTACAGCTGCGTCGCCCCGCGGTCCCGCAGAGTGACCACCACGTTGCGGACCTCTTGGGCGCGATCCTTCGGCAGAACCAGCACGGCATCGTCGCTGACCACCACGATCATGTCCTTCAGTCCCACGGCACTGACCGCGATTTTCCGCTGGCCGGGGGCGTTGTACACGATGCTGTCCGAGCAGTCCAACAGCACGGGGTCGCCCACGCGGACGTTGCCCGAATTGTCCTTTGAGAAGGTGCGGTCAAGGGCGTCCCATGAGCCCACATCGTCCCAAATGAAGTTTCCGGGGATGACCATGACGTTGCGGGCCTTTTCCATGAGGGCGTAGTCGATGGAGATGTTGGGCAGGGCGTCGAAGATGCGGTCGGCGCGTTCAGGGGCATTGCCCATCAGTGCATCTGTAAGATCCTCAAGGGTTTCCGCCATAACCGGATTGGCCTTGCCAAATTCGTTTTGGAAGGTGGAGAGCCGCCAGAAGAACATGCCGCTGTTCCAGTAGAAACGGCCGGAGGCGATGTATTTGGCCGCATCTTCCGGGCGGGGCTTCTCTCTGAAGCTGGCCACGGGGAACAGAGGAATCTTGGAATCCTTCACCATGGAGGGCGCGTTCTGCGCCACTTCGATGTAGCCGTATCCCGTCTCCGGCCGCACGGGCTGGATGCCGATGGTGACCAATGCGGGATTCGCCTCTGCAGCCTCCAGCGCGGCGCACACGGTGTCCACGAATGGCACGGTGTCCGGAATGCGCTGATCGGCCGTCAGCACGCCCATGGTCACTTCCTCTGGAGACAGATTGGTGCGCGCCAAAATGGTGGCGGCGGCGTAGATGAGGCAGCCGGCGGTGTTCCGCTTGCAGGGCTCCGCAATGACATTCTCCGACGGAATCCCCAGCCCCGCGTCCTGAATGGCCTTCTGAAGATGCTTGCTGGTCGCGACATAGATGTTCGCCGGCGGAACAATGGCCATGCTCCGCTCCACTGCCTCCTCCAACAGGGACTGGCCGCTGCCCGTCAACGTCAGCAGCTGTTTGGGATGATTGATGCGGGAAAGGGGCCAGAACCGCTCGCCGGCTCCACCGGCCATGATCACAATGACTTTCATAAGCGTCTCATCTCCTGTGTGTTATCTTTATTCACTTGGTCAGTGACTCCAAATTGTCTTTTGGGCAACCGTTAAAACTTATATCCTGTAACGAAAAGTTCAAAGTCCCTCGCCATTTTTTGCACAATTGGAGGAGATTCAGAGGGGGACCCCGCAATGTGTTTTTTCACTTCGTGAGACGGGAGAGTGAATTAGGAATGAGAAATTAGGAATGAGGAATTTTGTAAAGTGAAGAATGAAAAGTAGCAATGGCTTTATCAATCCATCAAGCTCTAAATAACTGCTATTGCATTTGCAATGCATTATTATTGCACTATATTTTGATAGGTTAACAAACAGGAGTATGCATGAGTACCATGAATTTTTGTATTCGCATCGATGAGAACATCAAACGTGACGCCGAGCAGATATTTGCGGAATTAGGGTTGTCTACCACCACTGCCATTACCATTTTTCTGAGGCAGGTCATACGTTCTCAAGGCATGCCCTTTGCGCTTAGCTTGCGACAGCCGACGCTGAAACCGGAGACATTGGCGGCTTTGAAAGAAGCCGAAGAACTTGCCAAACCCGGTTGTGGCAAAAGCTTTCAGACGATTGATGAATTGCGTGCGGACTGGTTGTCGTGAGTTACGAAATCAAGCAGACAACTCAGTTCCGAAATGATGTGAAACTGGCTCGGCGGCGTGGATATGATCTTGAGAAGTTGTTGACGGTCATTGATTTCCTGAAAGAGGCCATTCCCTTGCCGACAAATTATCGCGACCATGCCTTGAGCGGAGACTTTTGCGGTTATCGCGAATGCCATATTGACGCGGACTGGCTGCTGGTGTATCGAAAAAGCGCACAGTTCCTCATTCTTACTCTGTTCAGAACGGGAACCCATGGCGACATCTTCTAGAGAAGATATTGATTGACAGGACAGCCAAGTCCCATTATGCTTTGCAGCTGGCCCGTTGGCGGTGGTTGGCCAGAATCTCTTCATACCATGAGAGGAAGGCGTTGACTTGCCGAGTCAGGCTGAATTGCGCACCGCGCCGTGCGGCGGCCTCTCGCATGGCGGACCGCTGTTGAGGCGGCATGCGCAGAATGGCGGCGGCGTGGGCGGCCAGCTCTGCCGCTGTGTCCCCCAAAAAACCCGTCTCACCATGGAGAATCTGCTCGCGGAGACCGCCCACGTTTGAGGCGACCGTCGGCGTTCCGCAGGCCATGGCTTCGGTCACGGTCTTGCCAAAGGCCTCCGCCCGCGCCGTATGGATGAACACATCGGCGGCACGGTAGCAGAGCGCCATGCGGTGAGGCTCTTTTATATATGGTATATAGTGGAGAGGAACGGTGCGGGGCGGAGTGGCGCCGACGCAGACAAACTGCGCCTCCGGCAGCGCGGCATGAAGCTGTTCCAGAGCATCCGCCATGCTGTCTGGCGCCTTGTAATGATTTTGGGCAGAGGCACTTGCAAAAAGAACAAGGGGGACATTCATGGGCAACTGCAACGCATGGCGGGCCTCCTGTTGGCTGCCGGGGGTGAAGACGGTGGTGTCAATGCCGTTTGGAATGCATTGAGTCTGAACGGGTTGCAGCATGGAGCGGGCGACGCAGTCCAAAAGCCATTGAGAGGGGGCGGTGACATAGAGGCGGGATTGTGCGAAGATGTCCGCCTTTTGCCGCCAGTTGAAGGCCGTCGCGTCCCGTCGGCAGGCGGGATAGACGTTCAGGCGGGGACAATTGCCGCAGCCACTTTGCCAGCGGTCGCAGTCCATGAAATAGGCGCAGTGTCCGGTCAGGGTCCAGGTGTCCCTCAAGTTGAGGATTAGGGGAAAGCGGCGGCTCCATTGCGGCAGCAGCCGCAGGTCGAAGTACCAGTCGTGGAGATTGTGGCAGTGGATGATGTCCGGCTTGGCGGGGCATAACCGCAGGATGTGGTGGCAGCCGGGGTAGGTCATTTCATCGCGTCCGCACCACCAGTCAGGCAGGCGGGAGGGATGGCGGAGGCGGTCCGTCAGGCGGCGGAAGCTCTCCGGATGGGGGAGACGGAGGAAGAGCTTGAGGAAGCGGGCGGAGAAGGAGGGGATTTGCAGGATGTCCGGGTCGTCGGAGAGTTTGGTGCCCACGGCCAGCCAGGAGCGGTGGCCACGCTCTCGATAGGCGCGGAAGAGATTGCGGGCGGAGCCTTCCGCGCCGCCGCCAGTGTCCGATGAATTGATCTGCAGGATGTTCATGGGGCGTCAGAGCGGAGAGTTGCTGGCGATGAGACGGGCGGCTTCCAGAAGGGTGTCGGCCTCATAGTCGGCCCCCGCGGGGGTGAACCCCTCCGAACGGATTTGTATCGTCTTGATTCCGAAGTTCTTGCCAAGATTGACATCCACGGGGCTGTCGCCAATCATGAAGGAACGCGCCGTGTCCACGGCAAAATCGCGGCAGGCGGCTTCCAGCATGCCCGTGGCGGGTTTGCGGCAGTGGCAGTGTGCGTCGGGGGCATGGGGGCAGTGATAGATGGCGTCAAGAAAGATGTCCTGTTCGGCCAGCAGCCGCTTCAGCCGGTCATGGATGAGAGTCAGCCGCTGTTCGTCCAGATAGCCGCGTCCGATTCCAGACTGGTTGGTGACCATGATCAGCCCATAGCCGAGGCGGCGCAGAGTCTGGAGGCCCGCGAAGGCGTCGTCGGTGAAGCGGATTTTGTCCGGATCATTGAGGTAGGGGATGTCGACGATGATAGTTCCATCGCGGTCCAGAAAGACAAAGGGGCGTTTCATCGGTTCTTCAGCCATTGGCATGTTTTATTGTAACAATATTATAATCAATATGTTGTGGAATCAAGTCCCTTACAGGCGGAAGCGTTTCTCCAGTTCGGAGAAGGTGATGTGGACCATGGTGGGGTGACCATTGGGGCAGGTGTAGGGCATGGTGGTGTGAGCCAGATCATGGAGGATCGTGTGGATTTCCAGATCCGTGAATTCGGTTTTGGAGGAGGCGGCGTGTCGGCAGGCCACCTGGGCCAAGTGGATGGCGCTTTGGCGGTTGGTGATGTTGCTGTGGCGAAGGTCATCCAGAATGTCCCGCATGGCGATGGCCAAGTCGCAGTCCGGATAGCCGGAGGGCACGGCGGTCACGATGAAGGAGTTTCCGCTGAAAGGCTCCACCGCGAAGCCAAGTTTCTCGAAATGCTGGAGTTGTGTGCGCAGGAAGCGCGCCTCGTCCAATGTGAGGTTCAGGGGGACGGGCAGCAACAGCGACTGGCTGGGGACCGCCTTCGCGTTCATGGCGGCCAGAAGCCGTTCGAAGAGAATGCGCTGATGGGCGGCCTTGAGATCGATGACAATCAGGCCGTCGGGGCCTTCCGCCAAGGCGTATTTGCTTGACAGTTTGCCTTTTAGAGCCAGATTAGTCAGGGGAGAGTGTCCTGGAGCGGGCTTTGGGGGCGGAGTCGCTGGCGGCGGGACCACAGGGGGCAGGGGAGAATGGGAGGGCGACGGAAACTCGGTGGCAGGTGGCCCCGAGGGTGTCTGAACTGGTATCGATTGTTGTTGTTCAGGTTGTTGAGAAACATGAACCGAGGGCGTTGGGGGGAGCTGCCGAATTGTATCCTCTTGTCCAACCTGTTGTGGCTGAGGTTGTTGTGAAACTAAATCTGCTTGTTGTTGTCTAACTTGTTGCGTCAGAGGAAGTTGTGAATCAGAATCCGGTTTATTTTCTCTAACCTGTTGCGGTGGAATGGGTTGGGGAACATGTATTTGGTTTTGTTGTCTAACTTCTTGGTTGGCAGAAGGTTGGATAGAGGATTGAGTCGGTGGGGCTGAGGCAGAGGAGGAGACGAGGGTGACGGGGGGCGGGGCTGTGGGCGTTGGCGGAATGGCCGTCATGGGAGTGACGGAAATCTCCGCTCCGCCGGGCATGGATCGCAGGGCGGCCCGAAGCGCGGCGCTGACCACGGCACCGACTTCCCGCGGGTTGCGGAAACGGACTTCCCGTTTGGAGGGGTGGACATTCACGTCCACGCGGTCTGGAGCCATGTCCACGTAAAGGACGGCGCCGGGGTAGCGTCCGTTCATGACCAATGTGTCGAAGGCTTCACGAATGGCGAAATAAATGGTGTCCGCGGCGGCGGCGCGGCCATTGATGATGATGCGCTGTTCGCGGCGGCTGTTGCGCGTGTAGCCGGGTTTGGTGACGAATCCGTAAACATGGATGCCTGACTCTTCGTAGTTGACCGGCAGCATGGCGGCAAAGGTCTCCTTGCCGAGGACGGACATGACACGAGCGCCCAAATCCTGGGTCGCGTTGGCATGGAGATGCTCTTTGCCATTGAGAGTCAAGGACAAAGACAAATTGGGGCGGGAAAGTGCCAACATGGTGAGCATTTCCACGATATGGCCGTCTTCCGTGTCCGGTCCGCGCAGGAACTTGCGACGTGCGGGCAGGTTGCCGAAGAGCTGCCCCACGCGGATGTGGGTTCCAGGGGCGCAGCCACAGTCTCTGACGTCCTGAATGCGGCCAAAGTCCACGGCGATTTCGGTGCCGGCGGTCTGATCCGACTGTCGAGTCTGAAGCAGAAAATGGCTGACGGCGGCGATGCTGGGCAGCGCCTCGCCCCGGAAGCCCAAGGTGCGAATCTGTCCCACGTCGCCAGATTCCGTGATTTTGCTGGTGGCGTGGGCCTCCAGACAGAGCATGGCATCCTGCCGATCCATGCCGCAGCCGTTGTCTATGACGGAAATCAGTCGCTGTCCTCCCTGTTCGGCGGCGACGCGGATGCGGGTGGCGCCGGCGTCGATGGAGTTCTCCACCAATTCCTTGACGACGGACGCCGGTCGTTCGATGACTTCTCCGGCGGCGATTCGGCCGATGATTTCGTTGCTGAGAATGTGAATGATGGACATAACGACGGAAAATTAGGAATTAGAAATTAGGAATTAGGAATTTGTCGTGAGGAATTGGGAATTAGGAATTTGTCGTGAGGAATTGGGAATTAGGAATTTGTCGTGAGGAATTTGGAACAG
>JAEEYQ010000029.1 GCA_016288215.1 Lentisphaeria bacterium
GAAGCTGCTGGAGCTGGGGCTTGAGTTCAAGGCGGGGCGTTTGCGCGTCGGCGGGTGATGTGCTACATTTAATCTTGTGACGTTTTCTCCTATGTTGTTTGTTTTTGGTTTACAGTAACATAGTGCGGAAAACGTCACTTTTCCACCCGTTCAAGAGTGGAGGACAGATGCCCTAATCGTAATTATAAAACGTTTTTGCCCTTATAATCTGCGAAAACTTGGGCATTGTGCGAAATTTGTTGATGGATTAAGATGAAAGAAGTCTTGAGCAAGATTCGTGGGTCCATGAAACCGGCGGTTAAATTCAAATAACTCATTGCTATTCAGAATGTTATAACTGAACACAAAATATCTCTTTTTCACGAAAATCAACTTGACTCGCTCAACTTCATCACCACTCTTCAACAAATTTGGCACATTACCACACAAGATGCGCCGTCTAGGGGCGGGCGTCCTTGAGGGAAAGGATGTCGCAGGTGACATCCTTTCCCGAGAACACAAGGCTGCCGTCCGTCTCATGACGGACGGCGAAGCGGCTGCTTGTCTCAAACGTCACGTCTGCCGGCAAGGTAATTTTCGCCCGCGTTTGGCCGACAAAGGGGCTGACCAACAGCAGGCGGTATTCCCCCCGACCATTGCCAAACAGGCGGTGCTTCAAGGTTCCGACTTCTACATCTACCTTGTATTCAGGAACTTGTGCATTGCTCAAGATGAATTCGGTCAGCTGGTGACACGTCATGTTCACGCGGCGAAATTCACCCAAACGGAGATTGCGCAAATGCTCTTCGCCCTTTTCTGTCACATTGAACATGGAGTAGTTCATAATGCCCTTCGCATTGTTGACAAAGGCAAGAAGATTTTGCGCAAGCATCTCCTCTTCAGTGGGATAACGATTCGCCGTCGGATCCTTGTAGGAGCCCCATGACATAATTTGGCCAACCCACCAGAAAGGCATCCCGTATCGGTTCATCTGCTCTCCTGCCGCAACGGCATTACCAAGAGAGGAGTCCCGCTGGATGGGATATCCATCAAAGCCAAAAATGTCGCTGAGGCCAGCGAACAAGGGCACGACTCCCACGGCATTGTAGACTGTCAACACGGGATGGCAGGGGTCATTGCTCTTCAGAATCCCATAGGCCTTTTGACACCATGGAATGAACTCCCGATTTGGCTCATCGGCCATATACCATGCCAGTAGCGCGGGATGGGAATGCAGCTCCCGTGCCAGCAACGCCAAAATGGCGTCGTTTCCCTCCACTCCGCTCCAAGATTGGACATTGTCTCTGAGCGGATTGAACATGCCCACGTTCAACACCACCATGAAGCCCCTTTCCGCGCAGCGGTCCATGGCCTCCCGTAGCACCGCCATGCCCCAACCGCCTTGGCGGTCATCGGCAGAATTCCATATCGTGTTGTAGGTCAACGCGCAATTGAAGCCCGCTTCCTGCAACTCCTCCACTGCCTTGACGGAAATGCTTTGCACATAGGCCCCAATGGGCAGGAATTGTTTGCCGCCAACCGTCATGTTCCCGTCATTGGCCACGCCAACACCGTTGGAGGAGGGAGTTTCGCAGTTCAAAGACAGCTGAGAGGAGCCTAACAGCTTGGCGGGGTCACGGCGATCATGTAAAGTCATATCCAGCTGATAAGTACCGAGTTCCAGCGACGGAAACGTCAATTCGACATTCAGCCCTTCCACGTGCACCTCTTGCCAGCGGCAAACCTCCTCATCCCCTTTCCGCAACATGGCCGTAATCATCTGATGTTGGGGCTCAATGTCTCCGAATACGGAAAGGAAGCGGACCTTGCCGCCCTCCGGTGGAACACAATTATGGGGTGGCATAATCTGGCCCACATGCCATTCCCCCGGAAGTCGCTGCACCACAATGTCATCGAAGAACCATATGCCAACGGATACGGAGGAGGCGGAAAGTAGCATGACTTGATAGTCGGCCGGTTCCCCTGCCAAGTATTCCGTCTCGAACCAAGTCCACTCCTGCGGCTGTGTCGGCCCTTCAAACGTCGCCACCCAGCCACAATAGACGCCATTGCGCCAGCACTCCAAAGCGATGAGTGGCTTTGGGGAGTCTTGGTCGTAGCTGTTCAGCTTTCCCTCACAGCGGACCCAACCGCCAATCCGATAGCGTCCGCCCGGCTCCAGAGGAAAATGCTGCTTCACGATCGTGCGGGGCTGCTCCAGATTCTCCCGCGAGACCCGCAGGGCCTTGGAGCCGTTCCGCCCCGCCCCATCCACAATCGTGCAAGTGGAATTCAACCCCTCCCACATGGCGGCGCCTTCCTCAAAACCTGGGTTTCGAACCAGATTCACCTCTTCCGCCGCCAAACACGCGGCAATCGCCAGCACATAAACCACCAATGACATGACTATTTTCATAAGCTTCTATTATCAATCTATCTTATTTATCATCAATAGTTTACAACTATTTCATCCCCAGTCGGCGGCGCATCCACCACAGAATCAGGCTGCAGCCGATGAAGAGGCCCAACAGCCACCATGAGGAGGCTAACGGCCTGATGGTCACTTGCTTCGGCACATTGGTGGACAGCGGAAGATGGTCGGCGCGACGAAACTCCTCCGCTGTGTAGAAACGGCCACCGCCGGCTTGGGCCAGATTCCGCAACAGCTCCTCGTCCACCTCCGTGACTGCCGTCTCAGGGCCAGTCTCCCGTGCGACGAAGGAGGCGAAAAGCGTCCGTTCCGTTCCGTCGCCGCCCAACACGGCGTGGTAGCGCAATTGATGCTCTCCCGCCTGCAGGGGCAGAAACTCCCCCACGTAACGGCCGGGAAGCTCAAGGTCAGGCTCCAAAGCCAGTTCCCGCAATTCACCGTCAGGCAGCGTGATCTCCACGTTGGCGCGAGCATCGGCGGCAGGTTGGAAGTCCATGCCCAACACTGACATATCCAATGTCATCACCTCGCCGACGGACGCCCGGACGCCTTGGCTGGCCGTGCTGACGGGAGCCTTGTCCATCTCCCCCAGCCAGCGAAGCAGATGGCTCCAGAAGACCTTGTAGAGGGTGCCGCCGTCCTTTTCCCCCAGCCGCCAACGCCAGCTCTCCTCCATGCTCAATGCCGCGCAACGGCCCGCTCCGACCCCTTGCATGACCAAAAGCGGCAACGTCCCTTTGGGCAACGACATGGACACCGCGTCTCGGGCGGCCTGCTTGCGCTCCGAGCCGGTCCAAAGCACGGTGCCCGCCGGCAGCCAAAGCCCTCTGCCGCTTTCCATAATGGCCATGGCCGACGGCGGGAAGAGGAAATCCGCCGCCGCCTCCAGCCGCAGGGTCTTCTCCGTCCGCAACGGCAGCGCCGGCGGACGGACGGGAGCCAGATGCCGCAGCGCGTCGGGCAGCCTGTCCACGGGGCCATGAAGCATGAGGCCGCCGCCTTTGTGTTCCACGAAGGAGCAAAGGGCCTCGCAGGCCTGGGGGCTGAACGTCGCCGCCGCCCGCGTGTCCAAAAGAACCACTTGAACATCCGCATAGGCTTCCGCCGTCTCCGGGAAATGGATATGTTCCTCCGGCTGAACGGATTCCATGGTGGTGAAGAAGCGGTCTGGAGCCATCTGGATGATGGCGTCGACATGGAACTGCGGATCGTCCTGCAAGGTGCGGTGAAGGAAACGCCATTCCCAATCTAGCCCGCCGCCAAGATACAGCACATGGCAGACGGCGGGGGCATGGACCGTCACAGCGGCGTAGTCCAGATTGTTGTCCATGCGGCTGTCCTCCAACGGCGGCACCAAACGCAACTGATAGGAATGGAAGCCAGGGAGCACGGCTTTGCAGGAAAACGCGATGGAGACGGGACCGCCGTCTTCCACTTCAATCTGCTGCCGCTCCAGAACCATCGAATTCTCCAAAAGTTGGACCTCCAGCTGATGCCGACCTGGCCAATATCCTGACACCACGGCATTTAGCGTAAACGGCTCATCCTGAACGGCGTTTACATGAGGCTCACGAAGCTCCACACGAAGGTCAATGGCGCTTTGGCTTCGCCCAATTTCCACGCAATGAAGGGGTATTCCTTTGGCGTGCAGGGATTTAGCTACCTCCACAGGGGAACAGCCGTCCACATTGCGACCATCGGACAGCAGCAGCACAGCCCCCAACGGACTTCCCCGCTCTCCAAGACGTTCCGCCTGCCGCAAGGCGTCTCCAATGGCGGTCAGGCCGGGGCGGGCCTCCAGCTGAGGCGTCCCTCCCACATATTCCACGGGAACCAAATCCCCTGGAAACTGCAGCACCTCCAGATGAGAATATTCTATAAGTTGTTTAATAACAGTAACTTGTGAATTAAGAAGACTTTGGAGCACTGCAAGACGACTTTCCGTTGTCCCCGCATCCACCGTCTCCATGCTGACCGACGTGTCCGCCAACACTAAAACCCGGCTGGCTCCTTTGGTCGGCCGCTCCTGCCACCCCATGGGCTGGGCCAGGAAGACCGCCGCAGTGACGGCAGCGCCAATGGAGGAGGCCAGCAGCCCAAGACGGCTCGCCAACCGCAGACGCCTCCGCCGCGCGATGGCCGCCGCCAGCGGCATCGCCACCATCAGCAGCAGCCATGCCACCAACAGCCATCCACTCCAAATTGGCATCCATGACGCAATCATGTCATTCGCATCCCCCTACTTTGACAGCTCATGGAAATAGGTCTCCACCAAACGGCGATACTTGACCGGCGGCGGCGACGCAGCTGTCCGCCGCTTCAAGGACGCCGCCGTCTGGCGGGCCTCCAACTGGGCCCCGATGACCATCATGGCGGCACTGAAACTTTCCAAAGTCTGGTCGGCGGCGACCTGGATGCTCTTTCCATCCCCTTGTCCCGACGTGGCTTGCGCCAAATTTCCGCTGAGTTCCTTCAACGGCTGGTTCCCCAATGTCTCCCCCATCTGGCCAAGTAGCTCCGCCCCCTTCCGCCGCGCCGCCTCCAGGTCCCGTGCAGCCTGAGCGGCGTCCTTCTGCCGCATGGCGGTCTCCGTCTGCCGCGACAGCTCCTGCAGCTGTTTCATGGCGGCCCGCAACGCCTCCTGATCCATCTTCGGCAACGCCTCCGCCGCCGTTTGAATTTCGTTCTTCAGCATCTCCAGCCCCTGAGCGGCGGCGGTCTGCTCCTGCTCCGCCTTGTCGAAACGCCGATACAACAAGGCGTTCTGCGCCCGCTTCTGCATGGCCTGCACCCCCTGACCTTCCCACTCATCCATGGACTGCCGCAGCGCCCGCGCCACCTCAGGGAAATCCTCCTCCAAAGCGTCCGTCTGCCGTTGAATCCGCCGAAGCAGCTCCTCCGTCCCGTTGGACAGGTTCTCCTGCTCTTGGCGAAGCCTCCCCTGCTCCTCCCTGTCCGGCTTATTTCCCGCCATGGCGGCGGATTGAGCGGCGGCCTCCCGCTGCCGTTCCCCCAGCTGTCCCGCCTGCGCCGCCAGCTCCTGCATCTGATTCACGGCGGATTGACGCAGCAATTCCTCCGTCTGAGCCAAAGCGTCCGCCAGCAGCCCCGCCGCCCGTGCGCCATGGATGCCGCCAGGAACCCCCTGCCCTTGATGATAGGCCTGCCCGCCATCATGCATTTCGCCGGCGGCCTGACGGAGCGTCCTCCGCAGGGGCTGCGTCTCCACGCCGCCATGCACGGAGGCAGACAGCATCACCGTCTCCCGCTCCAGCTCCTGCTGTTTGTCCCCCAAAGACGGCAGCTGGGCATCCGGTCGGCGGGCCAGCTGATTCAGGCTCTCCTGCCGCCCCATGAGCCGACCCAGATTCATCCGAAGGGCCTCCAGCTCCTCCCGCAGCCGCTCTTCCCGCTGCTCCTCCTGCCGCGGCTCCGACTCCCCTTTCGACCCTGATTCCTCCTTCTTGTCCGAAGACCCCTGCTCACCGCGCATGTAGTTCTTCATCATCTCCGTCTCCAGCCGAACAAGAATCGACAGCACGTGCTCCTGCGGCGGGATGGCGGCCTCCGCCTCCCCATGCAACTGCAGTCGGTCCGCCAGAAGGAGTTCTTCCCCAATTTGTTCCGCAAACGACTGCAGAATCGCGCCGCCTTCCGCATCCTCCTCTTCCGCCAGCTCATTGAAGCGGGTGCGGATGGCCAACTCCAACTGATGCAAGCCCTTGGAGAGCATATCCATCTCCGATGGCGTGACTTCCGACTGCCGTACCGCATGGTCCCACGTCTGCCGTATCAACCGTTTGGACTCCGCCGTCAAATCCGACAAATCCGCCTCCTTCATGTCATTGCCGCCGGCTTGTCCCTCCACTTCCTTCTTATCCGGCAGCAGGACAGCAAAGAAGAGCGGCGAGCGGGTCTCCTGCCGCATCGGCTCCCGATTGTCCGTCACCGTCACATAACCGCTGATCATGTCGCCGCTTTTGAGCTCCAACTCCTTCAGATTCCACTTGTCGAAGAGCTCCCATTGGGTCAGCCGTCCCTCTCCGTCCTGCCGAAGCGGCCGTGGCTGCCGCTTCTCGCCATTGACGGAATAATGGAGAATCAAGTCCGTCAGCCCGAAATCGTCCTCCGCCTCCATATCCAGGCCAAGGGACTCCCCCTGATGCAGAGGGTTGTCCTCCTTCGGTTCCCGCACCGTCACGTTCGGCGGGGCATCCAGCTGAACCTTCACCTCGAAGGACGGACTCTTCCCCTTATGTCCCGTCGCATCCGTCAGCACCAATTGGGCCGTGGCGGAGGCCTTCGGAACCCAACGCCCCGTCAGCCGCCCCGCGACCGCCGACGACAGTGGCCATTCTTCGTCTCCCATCCGCAGGGTGCCCGTCACGTCGGAAGGCATCTCCACCGTCAATTCAAACTCCGTCCCCTCTACCATGACAAGATCTTGGAAATCAGAAAGTTCCAGCTCCGGCTGGCGGGTGTAGCGGGGTGGACGGACAGTCAGCTTCACCGATGTGTAACGCGGTGGCTCATAGACCGTCAGCGCCCGCCACGACGTGCGCAGCGACGGGCTTTTCACGCGATACTCAAGAGGTTCAGTCACATCGTAGAAGACAAGACGCCCCCTGCCCTGTTTGTCCATGAACATGGGCACCGTCTCCCGCCGCCCTGCGCCGCGAATCTCCACGGAAAGCTCCTTCTCCCAACGCCGCGCCTGCGCCTCCAGCGGCACATCGCTGTGAATCGGCCATTCCGCCTCCGGCCACGCCACTTCCAGCCCTGCCGTTCCCATGCCCAAGGCGCCGCCGATTCCATTCACCCCCTTGGCGACAAACCGCCCCCAAAGCACATTGCAAAGCGCCAGACACGGCAGCAGCAACGTAATCGCCCATGGAGGACGGCACATGCTGTCCGCAAGGCGCCGCCAGAAAACGTCCTGCCCTTCCAGGCGGCATCGAGCTGTCTCCAACACTTTCTCTTCCAACGCATTAAGGGATTCCTTCCGTTCCAGTTCAACGGCGCACGCAAACGAGTCCATCCATTCTGGATGAAGCTCCTCCGCCTTTTTGGCAAGGTCATTGACCGTCGGTTTTCGCTGCGACAGACGGAGCCCCCCCCATGCAAAGGCGGCAAGCGTTCCCAAACCGCCAACCGCCAGCAGCCACGCCGCCGTCGTCTCCTGCAAGGGCGACAGGCGGTCCAGCCATTGCCAGAAGACGCACCACAATAGCCCGAAACTTATTGCAAGCAGGCCGTATCCAATCGCATAAAATACTGTGACAAAACGTCTTATGCGATTCAACCGCCAATTGAGAGTCTGTCTGTCCACGCCGCTCATCTTCCCTTTTCCATGGCCTCGAAAATCTTGTGATTCGCCTTCGGGAATGGATAAGCCGCCAATTCTGTCTCCGCAACCCACTTCCATGGGCGGGAACACAACACGGCATTCATTTCTCCATCATAATTGCAATAAAATGCATGCATCGTAATGTGAAAATGGCTATAGGCATGCCGAATCACCGCGATTTCGTCACCGATGGCCACATTCAGGCCGGTCTCCTCTTTGATTTCCCGAGCGGCGGCCTCCGCCGCCGTTTCGCCATCCTCCAGCTTGCCCCCTGGAAACTCCCATAGCCCGCCCAGCATCTGCTCCTTCAACCGCTTCAGTATCAGCAACTTCCCATTATGGTAGACCAATCCCACGGCCACCTCGTAATGAGGCACCTGCTTGGCGGGGCGCTTTTTCGGAAAGTCCTGCACCGCATGATGCTGGAAGGCCTCGCACCACAGAGCCACAGGGCAGTTGCCGCAATCCGGCGCCTTGGGGCGGCACACCAACGCCCCCAGCTCCATCATGGCCTGGTTGAAGGTCCCTGGCTCCGGATGCCCCTGCAGTGCCTGAGTCAGCTCCTCGAAATAGCGCCGCCGCGGCGCCGTGCCGTCAATGGGCTCCTCGTCCATCAGCATGCGGGCCCGAACACGCAGCACATTGCCGTCCACCACCGCCACCGGTTTGCCGAAACAGATGCTTGCGATGGCGGCGGCGGAATAGGGTCCAATGCCCGGCAGGGCCTTCAGCGCCTCAAACTCCTCCGGAAACCGCCCCCCCTGGGCGACAATTTGACGAGCACACGCCGCCAACTGCCGTGCACGAGAGTAATAGCCCAGACCCTCCCACAGCTTCAAAACCTGCTCCTCCGTGGCCGCCGCCAAGGCCTCCACGTTGGGAAACGCTTCCATAAAGCGTTGGAAATAAGGGATTACAGAAGCCACTTGGGTCTGCTGCAACATCATTTCGCTGACCCATGTCCGATAGGGACTCTGCTCTTCCCGCCACGGCATGGACCGCTGATGCACGGAAAACCATTCCGTCAGCGCGGTCATCCAGGCCGGTGTCTTCTGTTGTGTTGAGTCGTTCATCGCGTTCATAGGCTATTCGGTGACCAGTTTTCGCTTCTCCCATGGGAAGAAAAGGAAATAGACAAGGGACGGCAGCGCCAAGCCATAGCCGGCAATGGAATAGCCGAGAATGAAGCCATACAGTCCCATGCCCAAGACAACGCCCAAAAACCATGTGCAGACGACTCGGAGGACGAATCCGTCCAGAACAGCGCAAATCAGTCCGAACCAAGCATTTCCGATGCCGTTGATGAAGCCGTTGGTGCCCTTCATGATCAGCAGGGCGGGGAAATGCCACAGGATGGCGGAGACGAACACAGGAGTCAGCTTGAGCACCTCCTCGTCCGTGGTGAAGAGGCCGAACATGGCCCGCGTTCGGAAGACCAGGAAGAGCGTGTACACCACATAGATGCTGACGGTGATGAGCCATGTGTAGACCACCGCCTGCTTGACCCGTCCGAATTCACGGGCCCCGTAGTTCTGTCCCACCACCGCCGCCAGCGCCTGCATCACCCCTTGGGCCACCTTGTTCGCCATGTCGTCCAGCTTGATGCCAATGCCGAAGACGGACGTGGCCTGATGTCCCAACGAGCTGACCATGGCCACCACAAACAGCATGGAGATGTTCACGGCGCCAAAGCGAATGGCCATGGGCACCCCCAACGCGAGAATCGGCCTCAGGATGGCACCGTGGACCTTCAGACTGGAGCGCTTGAAGTCAAAGCCAAAGGCCTCCCGGTTGCGGTAAAGAAAATACAGCGCATACAAACAGGAGAACGCCTGTCCGAGTATCGTCGCCAGCGCCGCTCCGCAGACTCCCCAGCGGAAAACCACCACGAACAGCATGTCCAGAAGCAAATTCAGGACGGAGGCGATGACGATGAACACAAAGGGATGGCGGGAATCCCCCATGCCCCGCAGCACAGCGGAGAACATGTTATAGCCGTAGGAGAACAGAACACCGCCGCTGCAGACGATCATGTACTGCCACGCCCCTTTAAAGGACTCCGCCGGCGTGTTCATCAGCTTCAGCAGTGGCGTGGCGCAGGTGATGCCCAAGAGGGTCATGGACAGGCCAAACAGAAACACGATGGAGAAGATGGTTCCGATGGTCTCGTTCAGTCGATGCCGTTGACCAGAGCCAAGTAGTTGGGAAATATAGATTTGGCCACCCGTGCAGAATCCCGTGCAGCACATGGTCATGAAGACGAAGCATTGGCTGGAGATGGCAACGGCGGCCAAACCGGGGCTGCCCAAAACCCGCCCCACAACCATCATATCCACAAGACTATACAAAATCTGCAGCGCATTGGACAGCATGAAGGGCACGGAAAACCACAGAAGCTTTCCGAAAAGCGGTCCCTTCGTAAAGTCTTTGATGATCTTTTCCATGGCTGCAAGAGAGAAAATCTAAAACAAATCAGGGACACGGGGATGAAATCCCGCGTCCCGATTGCCACAAACCGCCTTCTTCTATGCTTTAGAGCTTTTAGGTCTCTATGTTCTCTAGAAAAAAGCGCCCGGAGGTCTATTCCGCCAAAAAGTCGATGAGTTCGGGAGCCGTCACATCGGGATCGGCGGTGACCGGCGTGGCGGGCGGCAGGGTCTTCTGGGGATGAGACGGCGTGAAGTCACATTCGAACATCCGGTAGGTATGGCTGGCGGAGGCGATCTCGCCGGCCGGCGTCCCGGGCACCAGCACCAGAGCGCACACATCCCCCGGCTCCACCGTCATGCCGCTTCCCGAACCATCCTGCGACAAGTCGAAACGCGTGGTTCCAGCCGTGAAATGGAAGCGTGGCGACAGGCTGCGGACCGAGAAAACGTCCTTCTTGCCCGGCGTCAGCACGATGAAATAGGCGTTGTGGGAGGCGTCCGCGACCGCGTCATTGCGGAAGGTCACCGTCAGCTGAGTCAGCTGGGTCTTCTTGTCGAAGGTGCGTCCATCATCCAACATGAAGAGGTACTTGCTGTCAGTCATGCCCAAAAGGGAGAAGGCGAATTCCATGCTGGCCTTGCCCTGCGAGTCGCCGCGCTTTTCGGGCACCGCGAATTTGTCCTTGAACTTCAGCAGGTTCTGAGGCATGGTGGCCAGCGGTTTGGCCAAATAGAGTCCCGTGTCGGAGCTGGTGTAGTCCAATCCCGTATGTCGTTCCAGGAAAAGGCCATAGCGGTCACCCCGCTTGGCCTCCAGCGGATTCGTCTTGAGGGCGATGAAATTCAGTCCCTGATCCGCGAGAACCAGCCGGTTCGAGACGCTGCGCACGGAGAAGCTGCCATCGGGCTCCGGACGGAAGATGGCCGCATAGAAGGCGTTGGAGTCTTTGGGGTCCAGATGGTGGCCCACATAGATCTCCACGGCGTTGATATGGCAGTCGTCCTTCACCACTCGTCCCATGTCCACGATCAGGGTCGGCTCCTTGGCCTTCCAGATGGCGTTCATCGCCTTTGCGGGACGACCAAGACGCACATCGCAGAAGACGCTGGAATAGTCCTGTATGCTCAGCATCAGGTTGGTCATCACGCCAAGGGAGTCCCGCCTCATCTTCTCCCATGTGGCCTCCAGTTCAGTGCTCTCCTGCTCAAGGACGCCGACCTGCCCCTGATAGTACCGCTTAATCTCCTGCAGCACTTCCTTTTCATGGTTCAGTTCTGCCAGTCGTTCGTCCTGCTCCGCGATCATGCGCTGCAGCTGAGCGTTCTCCCGCGTCGTCAGCTCCTGCCATTTGGCGAACTCCTGGGAGCTCATCTGACAGCCGACCAACGCAAGCGCGGCCACGGCCACACCAATGCCAATATTGATGATTTGATATGTCTTCATGGCATCCTCCCTATTCCGTCAAACGCCCAAGCATGTTGAATGAAAACGCCTGCCCCGCATCCTGCGGCTTCACAAACTCCTGCCACACCTCGCCGTCATTGCCGATCAGCGTGCGCAGTGTGTCCATGGGGGCCAGATTCACACTGACTTCATCTTCCTCTTCTGGAACGGCTTCCATCTCCACCATAGAGGTGCGGGACGTGCCCAGGTTGTCATAGGTGATGCCCATGCGGTTGTCCACAATCACCCCAATGCAGTCCCCCGGATCCATCTCCTTGAAATTCTCCGTGAAAACAATGGCCTTCTTGTAGACGCCTGTTCCCACGGTGTCCGCCAATGTGATCTCCAACGGCTCCCCCACGCTGCGGACACGGCATTCGCCGTCCTTGCGGGTCACAATGACAAACTGCGCGCGGCCGGTGTCCGTGCACAGCAGCTCGCCACCGATGGGAAGCATGCGCTTCGTGACGGCGCGGTCGTCGTTGACCAGCAGGGTCAGTCCGTCCTTCGGGCTGGGCTTGAAGACCTCGCGCCGTTTGAAGACGGGCAGGCCCAAAAGCACGTAGCTCTTCTGGTCGATGTTCACGCTCAGGAAGTTATAGAGCCGCTCATTGAACTCGCGGATGCTGTCCCGCGTGTTGACAATGCCCTCCAAAGTGGACTCCCGCACCGTCTTGTAGCGGTTCGCCTGGTCCTTCAGAAAGCCAATGTCGAACTCCAGCGCCGTGATTTCCACCTTCCGCAGCTGGTCGCTGCGCTCCTTCCGCTCCTTCAGCTCCTTCTTCAGCTGTTCATTGGCGTTGTGAAGCTCCTGATATTCGGCCAAAGACTCCTTCGGCGGCTTCTTGTCCTGCAAGCGCTGCAACTCCTTCTTCTCCGCCGTGCTGAACTCCTGCCCCCAAAGCGTCTGGCTCCAGCCCGCCAGCAGCGCCGTCAACGCGAGGCATCCGACCCAGCCGCCCACGACGGCCGCCTTTCTCCGTGCCATTGATTTCATCGTCATTGCTGCTCCTTCTCCTTATCTTTATCCTTTTCCTTATCCATATCCTTATATTGCTTCATCGCCTTCTCCATCGCCGTCAGCATATCCTGCTGGCGCTTCTTCTGGTCCGGCTTCAGGATGCGCTCCAATCCCACGCGCTTCAGCGCGTTGATCGAGATGTTCAGCTGCGTCGCCATGATTTTGCGGAGCTCTTTGGCGAGGTCATTGGCCCGATTCTCCGGCTTCAAAAGCAACTCATTGCTCTTCAACAACTTCTGCACCATCTCGACCTTGTATTTGTCATTGACCAGCCCACGGGCGTCGTTCAGCTGCTTCAGCCCCGGATGTGTCATGATCTGAATGTATTTCACGGTCTTCTCGCAGGCTCCATGAAGCTCTCCAAGCTCCTCCGCCTTCTTGCCGGCGGCCACGGCGGCCTTCAGCTCGTTCAACTGGGCGTCCAGCAGATTTAAGCCCTTATCCCCCAAATAAGAAGGAATCAGTTCGGAACGCTTGCCCTGAGCCAGATTCTCCTTCGCCTTCTTCCGCGTCTCCTCCAGCTCCGTCATCCAGACCTGAAGCTGGTCTTTGGCGGCCAGCCGGGCCTCCAACACCATGTCCCCCTGCAAATCCAGCTGCTTCTGCAAACGGTCGAACCCCTTGCACACCACAAGGATATCATAGACTCCAGGCAACAGCGGCGCCGGCTTCGCCTCGCCTTCGTCATCCGCCAGAGACAGATGGACGACCTCGCCGTTCCGGCTGATGGTCACCTCCGCGCCTGGCTCCGTCCGAATCGTCAGCTCCCATTTGAGGACATCCAGCCGCGCATTGACTGTCCGCTCGCCCACAAACTCCAGTTTGCTCTCCCGAGCCTTGAACCCCGGACTGGAGATGACCAACACATAGTCGCCATAACGGACTTCCGCGAAGAAGACCTTGCCCTCCTCGTCCGCCGTGGCCCCATAGGCCTCCTGTCCGCCCATCTGCAGCGACACCTTCGCCGCCGGCTGCGTCAACACCGTCAAACCCGCCACCAACGGAGTCAGCGGAAGTTCTTGCTCCAGAGCACCTTCCACAACCAGCCGCCGCTCCAGCTTCTCATGGTATTTGGACTGCACAACCAACGCATAGGGCTGAAGCGGCACTCCTTCTATAATCACAAATCCTTCATTATCAGCAACTTGTGTCTTAATCTCACCATCCTCGCCGGTCAGGGTGAGCTGGGCTCCGGGAACCGTCGTGAAACGGCATGTGACCAAGGTCCGCCTCTGCTCCAACGCCAGCTCCTTGTCACCGTCCATGTTCAGCTCCAACTCCACATCGTCGTAGGCATGGCATTGGGCAAGCAGATGATATTGTCCTGCAATGACATCCTCCATCGTCGCCGTGCCTTCCGCCGGCAGACGGCACTCCGTGACCTCTCCGTCCGCCGCCGTCAGCTTGACCATGGTGCCATCAATCCCTTGGAGAGACAACCGATGCCGTGGCAGAGCCACCAGTTTCACTTCAAACCGCCCGTCCTCCTGTACATCCAGCTCCTGACGGAAGGGCTCGAAGCCCCGCTGCATCGCCGTGATCTCCACCTTGCCCGGCAGCAGTTCCTTCAACTGGAGGTGCCCGTCCTTGCTCTCATCCAACGCCTCTTCGCCGCGGCGAACCGTGACCTGCGCGCCAACGGGGGCCGTGATCTCCAACGTGACCGTGAACAACTGCAGATTCACGGTCATCTCTTTCGGGCCATCCAGCTTAAGTTCCGCCTCATGAGCCACATAGAGCGGACGAGTCACGCGAAGGACATAGGTTCCATGGTCCAGCTTCTCCATAGTCAGAATGGCCGTCTCCGGCACCTCTTCCGACCGCACCTCGCGGCCGTCCTGCAACAGCTTGACGGTCGCCCCCGGCAGGCTCTTCACCACGATATCCGACTGTTTATGAACGAGTTGCAACCGCTGAACCGGCAGGTTCTTAATCACATGCAGCTCCGTCTCCCGCGTCTCATAATCCTCTGCGGAAACCACCAACCCATAGTCGCCCACCGGAACGGACTTCAGTTCCGCGCGCCCCTCCGCATCGGCCACGGCGCGGAAAGCCTCCTCCTCGCCGCGGCGAAGCACAACGGTCGCCCCCGCCAGCGTCTCCACCGTCACCAACGTCGTCTGCATCGTCAAATCCACATCCAATGTCGTGTCTTCGTTCAGCTGAACGACCTTCTCCTGGCCGTCAAAGCCCTCGGCCACCACCGTCAGCTGGTACATGCCCACGGGCACATTCTCGAACTCGGCGGCTCCCTTCGCGTCCGCCACAGCCTGGAACTGAGCGCCATTGGCGTTCTTCATCACCAACGTGGCCCCCTTGGCCGAGTTCACGCGCAGCGTCACCTTCTGCACTTCCAGCTTCAGCTCCAGCTCCAGGTCCTCCGCCAACTCCAGCTTCCGCTCCTGGGGCACATATCCCACCGCGGTCACCGACAGCTCATAGGCGCCCACGGGAATATCCGCCAGCAACACCTCGCCCTGCAGGTCCGCCGTCCGTTCCGTCTGCACACCCCGCCCATTGGCAAGTTTGACCACAGCGCCGGCAACGGTCTTCACCTTCACGGACGCCTTCCGGAACTCCAAATCCACCTGCAGCGTCGTGTTCTCCTCCAATTGCAGCTCTTGCTCCTGGTCAATGCGTTCCGCGGCTTCCACCCGCAGCCGATAGGTGCCCACGGGCACGTCCCTGAAGACTGCATGTCCCTCATCATCCGCCATCGCCGTCAACTCCTTTTCGTCTTCGGCAATCAACGTCAGTTCGGCGCCCGCGACCGTGGCCACATTCACAACCACCTTGAGTACAGCCAATTCCGCCTTGATTTCCGTATCTTCCAGCAGGTTCATGTCCTGCTCCTGCGTCACAAATCCCTTTGCAGAAGCGATCAGCTTGTATTTGCCCACCGTAACCGGCTTGAGCACCGCTCGGCCCTCATCGTCCGCCGTCGCTTTCAGCTGGACACCCTGCGCGTTGACCAAAATCGCCTGGCTCCCCGGCCGTGTCACCACGGTGACGGCCACCGTCTGCAGCTTCAACGGCATCTGGATGTCCATGTCCTCCGCCAACTCCAGCCTCTGTTCTCGTGTCACAAAATGTTCCGCCGCAACGCTCAAGACGTAAGAGCCCACAGGAACATCGCGAAGTTCGGCCCGTCCCTCGCCATCGGCGACCGACTGCCGCCTGCCATCCTGTCCGCCCGTCAGAATCAACGTCGCCCCCGGCTCTGTGATGACGGTCACTGTCGCCGTCTGGACATCCAGCTGAATCTCCACCGTCACGTCCTCCGCCAACTCCAGCTCCTGCTCTCGAGCCACGAACCCCTCTTTGGAGACAGACAGTGCATAGTCGCCCACGGGAAGGTCCTTCAGGACCGCGACGCCGGCCTCATCCGCCGTCGCCTTGTATTGTCCGCCCTGCGGATTGGCCACCATCACTGTCGCCTTCGCCACGGTCTTCACGGTGACGCTGGCGGTCTTCGCCGCCAACTCGATCCGCAGCTCCGCATCCTCCTCCAGCTTAACTTCCTGCCGTTGAGGTATATAGCCCTTTGCGGACACGGTCAGCACATAGTCTCCAAGGGGGACCTCATCGATTCTGCCGCGGCCCCGTTCGTCCACCATGCCCTTGGCCTGCTCCGCCTCTCCCTTCAGCAGCACGAATTCCGCTTCGGGTACCGTCATGAGGGAGATGGCGGCCGTCTGCATCTCCAAATTGAGCTCCAGTGCCATGTCCTCTGTCAGGGTTAACTTCCGCTCCAGCGTCCGCCTTCCCTTGGCCGTGATGGTCAGGTCATAGGAACCGACCGGAACCGCTTGAATTTTTATAAATCCTTTATTATCAGCAGTTTCCTTATATTGTTCCCCTTCCTTGTTCATCAAGGCCAACGACGCTTCCGGCTCCGTCGTCACGGTCAAGGTGACGGTCTGGACGGCCAATTCCACCTGTAGCGTCGTGTCCTCCATCACATGAATCTGCCTCTCCTGTGCCACATAGCCTGCGGCAGTGACCGTCAGCGTGTAGGCCCCCGCCTGAACCTCCGTGAAGGCGGCCTTGCCCGCCTGATCCGCCTCGCCCCGCTTGGTGATGCCTTTGGCATTCTCCAACGTGAGCTGCGCCTCTGGAACCGTGGCCACATTCAGCGCCACCAACCTGGCTTTGAGGTTCACCCGCAATGTCATGTCCCCTGCCACCGCCAGCTCCTGCGCGAAGTTCTGAAAGCCCTCCGCCGTCGCCGTCAGCCGATAGTCACCCAAGGGGACATCCTTCAGGTCGGCGGCGCCTTGGGCATCCGCCATGACCTTCTGCATGACCTCGTCACCACTGGAGAGAACCAGCTCCGCCCCCGGCTCCGTCGTCAGCAGCACGGTGGCCGTCTGGACCTTCAGCTCGATGTTCTGTGTCGTATCTCCCGTAATCTGAAGGATTTCCTCGCGGTGGACATAACCCTTGGCCGTGGCGCTCAGCGTGTATTCTCCCACGGGCACGTCCTTCAGCAGGGCTTTGCCGTCCTGGTCCGCCACCACCTGCTGGCGGAAGCCCTTGCCGTTGCCCAACGCCAATTCTGCGCCAGGCACCGTGGTCAGCGTCACGGTGGCCGTCTGCAAATCCGGATTCACCCGCAACGTCATGTCGCCGGCCACCTTCAGCTTCTGCTCAAATTTTCTAAATCCTTCTGCCTGAGCAGTTAACGTATAATCACCAACAGGAACGTCCTTCAGCTCCGCATCGCCGTGGGCATCCGCCTTGACAGTCTTGCGGAAGCCGCCCTCGCCGACCAGCTCCAGCTCCGCGCCAGTCACCGTCAGCAGGATGACCGTGGCCATCTGACGCTTCAGCTCCACGCGCAATGTGGTCTTCTCCGTCAGCTGAATCTCCTGACGCTGCCGCTCATAGCCATCGGCAGACGCCAATAGCGTGTATTTCCCCACGTTCATGTCGTCAGCCTGAGCGATGCCATCGTCCCCTGCCGTCAGCTTTCGCCGCGCCCCCTGCGCACTGATGAATGTCAGCTCCGCGCCGGCCACGGTCTCAATGGTCACCGCGGCGACTTGAGGCTTCAGCGTCACCCGCCTCGCCATATTGCCCGTGACGTGAAGTTCCTGCTCCGACGCCACATAGCCCCCCGCCGCCACGGAAAGCTTGTAAATTCCTACAGGAACGCCTTTTAGATCAGCCGCACCATCATCATCCGCCTTCGCCTGCTGACGGAAGCCATTTCCCTCTCCCGTCAATGTCAGCTCCGCGCCTGGAAGGGTGGTCAGACTCACGGTGGCCGTTTTCACATTGGGATCCACCTTGAGCTCCACATTGCCGTCAATGGTCACGTCCTGTCGCAGATTTTCAAATCCATCTGCTTGAATGGCAATGACATAGCCACCATACGGCACCTCCATCAGACTGGCCTTGCCGTCGGCATCCGTATTCGCCTTCTGGCGGAAGCCCATGTCATTGGCCAAGGTGACCTCCGCATTCGGCACCGTCCTCACCATCACAGTGGCCGTGCGGGGTTTCAGGACAATCCGCCGCGTCACATCTCCCGCGATCTGCAACGTCTGTTCGGAGGGGACGAAGCCCTCCGCCTCCACCGTCAGCGTGTAGGTTCCGAAGGGCACGTCGCGGAAATCCGACGCGCCGTCGTCATCCGTCTGGGTCTTTTGGAGGAAATCATGCTCTCCGCTCAAGGTGACAGTGGCCTTCGGGGTGGTCATCAAACTCACCACGGCCTTCTGCGCATTGGGGTCGGCCTGCAGCGCCATGTCCCCTTCCACCTCGATATTGCGCGTCAGGTTCTCGAAGCCCTCCGCCGTCACCGTCAGCAAATAGGCGCCCAAAGGAATCTCCGTGAGCACCGCCTTGCCGTCGCCATCCGCCTCGCCCTTTTGGCGGAAGCCTCTGGCCCCCGCCAACACAACCTCTGCATTGGGCACCG
Organism: Lentisphaeria bacterium; assembly: GCA_016288215.1. Lineage (GTDB taxonomy): Bacteria > Verrucomicrobiota > Lentisphaeria > Oligosphaerales > Oligosphaeraceae > Tb-RUG-64. Next base: position 18,578 of record JAEEYQ010000029.1, read on the forward strand.
TGGTGATCCGCACCGTGGCCCGCTTCTGCTCCAACATCATGCGGACGGTCAGGTTGCCGTTCAAGGTCACGTCTCGCTCCGCCTGCACATAGCCCTCCGCCGAAACCTCCAGATGATAGTCGCCGCCAGGCACTTCCATGATGTGGGCGATGCCCTCGTCATCCGCCGTCGCCGTCTGTCTGAAATCCGCCAAGCCAGAAAGCCGTAGCTGTGCCTTTGGCATCGTGGCGACCGTAAGCTCGTAGGTCAACGCCTTCTGGGCTATCTCCAAAATCATATCTTCCTGCAAATCAATGGCTTCCTCCGCATCCACAAAGCCTTCGCAACTGGCCTTCACCGTGTATTTGCCGGCGGAGAGATCCTCCATGCGCAAGCTGCCCTGCTCATCCACTTCGTATTCGGTGATGTCCCCCCGTCCGCTGCTCAAGAGGATGCGGGAGCCATGGCGGGCCCTCACGGTCAGCAGATAGCGGGCAATCTTCGTGAGGACGACTTCCATGCTGCGGTCCTCCTGCAAATCCATGGAATGGCGATACGGCTCGAAACCGTCTTTGGTCACGGCGATTTCCAACGGCCCCGGCCCCAAATTGGTCATGGTCACCTTGCCATTGGCGCCCATGGTCCGCCGCAGCAGCTCGCTGCCGTTCCGCGTCACCATGACCACAGCCCCCTGCGGCGCAGACAGTTCCAGACTGAAACGCGACTCCACCCCCGGCGTGACGGATGACGGTGGGGGTGCATCCGTGGAAGCCACCTGCGAAACCGACGGGCCAGAGGACGGCGATGGCGACGGCCCCGATGGGCCGCCTTTGCCGCCAAATGCCATTTTCAAAGCGAAGCCTCCGACAATCAGCACATTAAATGCCACAAGGGCCAAAATGAGCATCTTCCACTTCTTGCCGTCCATGGGCCGCGAGGGAGCTTTTTGGGCGGAGTCCACGGTCATCTGGGTCTCCGACGCCCCGCTGTCCATCCGCTGGCGAGTCGGCGGGACACCGCCCGTGGACGGTGCAGAGGTTTTGTTCCACCCTCCTGTTGTTGGTGGCTTATGCGCTCCAGTGGAAGGAGTTGCGTCAATGGTCGGGATGGTCCGCTCACCGACGGAAGCCTGTCCGCCGATGGGCAAGTCCACCGTGGGCAAGGTCTCAAGGTCGGCGCCATCGCCCCCCATGGTCAGCTGCAGTTCCGCAAGAACCTTCAGTCGACTGAGCAGCTCCGCTGGAGTCTGAATGCGTTCATCGCGGTTCTTGGCGCACATCTGGTTGATGAGCTCCGCCACGGCCGCCGGCATGCCAGGCACTGTCTGACGGATGTCCGGAATCGGGTCAGGCCGAATGACTTGGCTCAAAATCTCGATGGTGGTGTCACCGCGATAGGGGCGGCAGCCTGCCAACATTTCATAGAAGACGATGCCCAGGCTGTAGATGTCCGCGCGGATGTCCACCTTGCTGGCGTCCGTGGCCTGTTCGGGGGACATGTAGGCAGGGGTGCCGAAGACGGAGGAGGCCATGGTCATCTGGGTCTCGTTGTCGTTGGAGACTTTGGCGATGCCCAAGTCCGCCAGCTTGGCGCTGCCGTCGGAGGCGAACATGATGTTGTCCGGCTTGATGTCGCGGTGGACCATGCCGAAGGAATGGGCCATGTCCAGGGCGGAGGCCACCTGCCGCATGATGGAGATGGAGCGTTGCAGCGGAACCCGCGTCTCCTGCTTGATCAGCTGACGGACGCTGCCGCCGGGCGCGTAGTCCATGACCAGATAGTACAGGTCCTTCTTCTCGTTGTGCCCCGCGTCGTGGACCGCAATCAGGTTCGGGTGCTTGATCTTGCTCGCCAATTTCGCCTCTCGCAGAAAGCGCTGCACGAACTGCGGATTCTGGCGGGCAATGTGGGGGAAGAGGACCTTCAGCGCGCAATGGGTGTCCAAAATGTTGTGGCGCACAAGATAGACAGCACCGTTGCCTCCCCGTCCGAGGAGGCTTTCCACGGTGTATTTTTCGAATTCTTCGCCAATGGCGAAGAGTTCATTGCTGTCATCTGTTGGACACATGATTCTGCTCTGGAGGGCACCATCTTGCACCAGCAGTCATAAGTTATTCTGCAAGAACAAGATAGAAACCATCATGCTTATGGATATGCAGGAAGTGCAATCTTGAGAATGGAGGCCTGCTCCTCAAAGGTTGGACGATTCTTCAACACGAACTGGCCATGGATCTTGCCATCGGCGTCAATGCTTTCCGTCTGCCAGCCAATCAAATCGCGGGTTCGATACTCCCCGTCCTTCAACGGCAGAACTTCCGAAATGCCAATGATTTTGCGGGAGCCATCGGACAGACGGGCGGTGTGGACCACCGCGTCGATGGCCGACGCCACCTGAGAGCGCAGCGCCATCAGCGGAATCTCCACGCCGCTGAGCAATGCGCAGGTCTCCAGACGGAACAGACAGTCCAGCGGGGTGTTGGCATGGATGGTGGACATGGAGCCCGCATGTCCCGTGTTCAGCGCCTGAAGCAAGTCAAGTGCCTCTCCACCACGGATTTCGCCAATGACCAGCCGATCCGGCCGCAAGCGCAGCGACGAGTGGATCAAATCGCGGATGGTGACCTCCCCATTGCCGTTCTTGTCCGCCTTCCGCGTCTCAAAGCACACCGCATGTTCCTGCTGCAGTTGCAGTTCCGATGCATCTTCGATGACCAGAACCCGCTCGTTGTTGCTGATGAAGCTGGACAGTGCGTTCAAAACCGACGTCTTTCCCGAAGAGGTTCCTCCGGACACGATAACATTCTTATGCAGAGCCACTAAGGCCTTGATCAGCAAAACGCCGTCCTCGCTGACGCTGCCATAGGAAAGCATCTTCTCGATGGACAGCGTGTCCTTCTTGAACTTTCGGATGGCGATGACGGTTCCGCAACGAGCCAGCGGCGGAATCACCGCATGCACACGGCTGCCGTCCGGCAGGCGGGCGTCCAGCCGCGGATTGTCGTCGTTGAGCATCCGCCCCACGGATTTGGCGATGTTGGAGGCGGCCGCACGAAGGGCCGGCTCGCTGGGAAAGACCGCAGAGGTCTTCTCCAGTTTGCCCTTTTTCTCCACGTACACCTGGTTGGGGCCGTTGATCAGAATCTCCGACACATCATCGTCGCCCAAAAACTCCTTGATGGGCGCGAGAAAGAGAATTAGAAATGAATTGGCCTGTTCCATGTTGTCTATGTATTATATAGTGTATATATATTGTATAGGGAAGGGCCCGCCGCGAGTCGCCGCGACGGGCTCATCGCCGCGCATAGTCGATTCGCTCCTCCGCCCGCTTCAGAAGCAGGTCGCTTTCCTCCTGCTCCTCCGAATCCGGCTGGATTTTGTCCGGAAGAGGGGCCTTCACCTCAAGGCAGACTGCCGTCAGATTGTCCGATGCGCCATATTGTAACACCTTGTCCTTCAACGACTTAACGATTTCATCGGGGGATTTGAGCTTGCGGAAGATCTGCTCCAGACCGGCTTCTCCAAGTTCGCCGTAGACGCCGTCGGAGCACAGCAGGAAGAAGTCCCCTGCCGTCACGGCCACCTCCTGCCATTCGGGAGCCAGCATGGCGGATCCGCCGATGGATCGGGTCAGCGAGCGGGCCAGTTTTGGCGAGAGTCGCTCGGCCTTCTCCGCATCCTGCCGCCGCAGCTCCATTCCCAACGAATGGTCGCAGGTCACCTGAAACAGCTCATCGTTGTGGAAACAGTAGAGCCGACTGTCCCCCACATGGCAGCAGAAGGCGCGCTCCGCATCCCATGGATTCGCCATGAACAGCACCACCGTGCTTCCCATGGCCGAATACTGATGCTCTCGCGCATAGCGGCACACTTGTCCATTGACCAAATGCAACGCCTGCTGCAACGCATATTTGCAGACGCCAGGAGACTCGCCGCTGGTGTCCTCCAAAGCCTGCCGCAACGCGTCAACCACCATTTTGGAGGCCACTTCGCCGTCCTGTCCGCCCCCCATGCCATCGGCAACAGCAAAGGCTCCTCGTTCCGGCAACGCCAGAAAGGAGTCCTCATTGTGCTTCCGCACCAGTCCCGCATCGGTCACTGCCGCAGAGCTAATATAGTTGAAACGGCCTTCGCTACTCACGTGAATCCTCCTTCTGCACTCCTCCCCATGTGCAGCCGGTTCTATCGACAGATATATACCATAGCATGATAATAATCTGTTGTCTCCCCTTCTCCCACAAAAAAAGTCGCCTTTTTCCCTTTTTATCCACGTCTATCTCATGTTTGAGCACATAGTGGAGCTGCCGCATGCGAGCCCGAACCTGGCTGCTCGCCGCGGGAAAGGCCAGCTTCAGCTCCGTCTCCCCCTGCCAGCCGGGCCGCTCCTTCTTGACGTCCGCCTCGAAATCCGGCAGCCGCGTGCTGACGAAGTCACCCCGCAAAGAGCCGCTCACCCCCAGCCACACCAACAGGATAATGACTCCTAACGTCTTCATTCCGTGTATTTTCCAAGTTGAATCTTGTACTCTTCCGTGGCCCCGCCCACGCCAGAGGAGACGGAGGAGGTCTTCTTCGTGAAAAGCCAGTCATCCCCCACCACGTTCGCCAAAATGCTGTCCCCCACCAACGAGGCGGCAGAGGCCCCGCGGTCATAGCTGCCATCGCCGCCGCCGGAAGTCCAATGCCGTTGCAGAAGATGAAAGCGGTAGACCTTTTCCCCTTCGGTCGGAAAATCCTTTGTGGCAGGATCGGCGAAAAAGCGGTAACGAGCCGGCTCGTCAAACTTTTCTCCTTGTACAAGATTCTGAACCTCAAGGAGATAGCAAAATGGCTCCGGCTGCCGGTAGGAGACATCCGCCCGCCCCGCGTAGACGGCATTCCAGTTGTTGCGCAACGCCACGTCCTCATCCGTGACGAAGGCCTCCGCGAACGCGTTGTGAATCGTCACGGCACCCGGCAGGAAGGCGGTCACCCTCCGCTTGATGGCGGCCGAAACCTGCTCCGCCTGCCCCGCATAGGCCCGATGGCTTCCCGCGACCGTCACAAAGACATCCAGCTCCGACACCTTGCTCTTGAGCCCAATCATGTCGTTGAGCAGGAGCACGCCGCCGAAGAGCAGCAGATACAGCGGGGCCACAATGACGAATTCGGTCAGCACCGAACCTCCGTCCCCTCTGCCTCCATTCTGTCCGTTCCGTCTCATTCAGTCTCCTTATCACTTCAGCTGGAAGACTTTATCCGTCACCAGACTGTTCAGCTTCCTCTTGACGTTCTCAATGATTTTGGCGCCGCCGTTCTCATTGCCAAGGAAGTAGCTGCTGGCGTTCCGAATCTCCTCCTCTACCTTCTTCATGCTGGAGATGAAGTTCTTAATTGCGTCCATGGCGCTATTTAGGGCTTCGGCGCCCTTGCTGAGCAGATTCTCCAGCCATCCGCTGATTTTGCCCAGCACGTCGTTGAGCAGTCCGCTGAGGAAATCCATGACATATTCGCCCAAATTTTCCACCAGCGAGGTCAGCTTGTCGGAAATCAAGGTGTTGAGGTTATTGAGCAGATCACCGATGCTTCCGTCCTTAATGGCATTCCATACGTTACTTAGGCCATTAATCAGAGTGTCCGCGTCAATGCCAAGGGACTTGAAGATGTCCGCCAGCATGGGGAATTTCTTCGCCAAATTGTTCAGCTGCTCCTCCAGCAGATCCTTTAGGGCGGAGGAGGCAATGTTCATTCCAGCGGTGACGGCGCTGTTCAGCCAGTCGGTGTCCCCGTTGAGCAGGGCGGTCACGGCCTCCTTCACCTTTTGGGCAGCCTCGTCGCCGAAGGTGTCTCCCACGACTTTGGCCAGATAGTCGGCCACACCGCCCTTAACATCGTCCCAAACGCTTTCCCAATCGCCATTTAGAATCTTGTCCAGCTCATCCAGAACCTTCTGCTGCTCCTCCTCGCTCAGGCCGCTTTGAGCCAGCAGAGAGGCCACGCCGTCCTTTGCGGCGGCCGTGGCCAAATTGGTGACCGCCTCCTCAATGTCTCCGACGCCGCCGTCCTCGATGATGGTCTCCACCAAATCGACGACCGCCTCCGCCGTACCGGCGGGCAGCTTGTCGCCCAACAGCTTCTCCAAGGCCTCCTTGGCCTTTTCCGCCGCCTCCGGATCCCCTGAAATGAGCTTCTCAAGGGCATCGATGATCTCGTTTGCGGTGTCCTCCCCCAAATAGTCCCCCAACGTCTCCTTCAGGTAATTGATTCCCTCCTGTTTGGCGGCGTCCAGCAGGGCATCCACCACGCTTTCGCCGTTGGCGACAGCCGTGGCGGCCGACTTGATGGCATCGACGACCGCGCTGTCCACCCCATTCTTCTCCAACAGGGCGGCAAGCTCGTTGAGGAGCTCCGCGGCGGCCTCGGCGGAATCCAAGCTGGCAAGCTTCTCAAACAGCTTGTCCAGATCGCCGCCCTCCAGCAAATCCATGATCTCCTTTGCGCCCTCCGCGCCAAGGACCTTCTCCAGTTGCTCCTGCAATGCCTGCGCGGCGGCGGACATGGCCGTATCCTGCAACTGGTTCAGCAACTGGTCAAGAAGGGCGGACACATCGTCGCCGCTCAGCCCCTCGATGCCCTCCAGGCATTGGGTCAGAGTCTGTTTGAGCTCATCGCTGATGTCCGCAGAGGCAATGGCATCATTGACCGCCTTAAGTGCCTCATCGATAATAGCTTGCGCATCCGCACCGTCAATCAGCCCGTCCATGGCGGCCTGCAGGGTCTCCATAGCGGTGTTGATGGCCGCGTTGATCTTGTCCGCATCTGCGCCGCTGAGGACGGAATTCACCAGTTCCTGCAGTTCGTTGAGACCGCATTCCTTTATGGCCTCCAACAACTTAGCGGCATCAGCTCCGGCTCCGGCCATTTCCTGGATGGCCTGTTCCAGCTTGGCTTTGGCGTCCTTGTACGCCTCCTCCGCCGTGGCCACCATGTCCACGGCGGCCTGTTTGGCCTTTTCCATGGCCTGATTCACCTGCTGCTGCGCCTGGTTGATTGCATTCTGACCATCCTTAATTGCCTGATTCACAGCATTTTGCGCATCCTGAATCAATTTGCCCGCCTCGGCCACCGCGTCGGTGACCATCTGCTGCGCCTGATCAACCATCTGCTGGGCCTTCTGCTGGCCCTGAGCCACCATCTCCTGCGCCTTCGCCGTGGCCTGATTGACGGCATCCTGCGCAGCGGCGACGGCGTTGTTCACGGTCTGCTGCGCCTGATTAACCAATTTCTCCGCTTCGTTCTGGGCAGCCTTGACTGTCTGCTCTGCCTTAGCCTTCACGTCGTTGACCGCCTTCTCCGCTTCCGCCTTGACCTTCTCGGCCTCCGCTTTCGCGGCGGCCAGCGCCTTCTCCGCCTCCGCTTTCGCCTTGCCCTTCGCCTTCTCAAGCTGAGCCTGGGCGTCCTTCACGGCCTGTTCCGCCGCGGCGACCGCCTTTTCGGCCTCCGCCTTCGCATCCTTCACGGCCTGCTCCGCTTTGGCCTTCGCGTCATTGACCGCCTTTTCCGCCTCCGCCTTGACCTTTTCGGCCTCCGTCTTCGCGGCGGCGATCGCCTTCTCCGCCTCCGCCTTTGCATCCTTCACGGCCTGCTCCGCCTTAGCCTTCGCGTCGTTGGCCACCTTTTCGGCCTCCTGCTTCAGCTTCTCGGCCTCCGCCTTCGCATCATTGACCGCCTTCTGGGCCTCCTTCTTGACCTGCTCGGCCGCCTTCTTCGCCTCATTGATGGCTTGCTCAGCCTGCTTCTGAATGTCAGCGGCCGTCTTCTTGGCCTCGTTCAGCGCATCCTGCGCCGCCTTCTTCGCTTCTTCGGTCACGGTGTTCACCGTGTTTTCGACGTCCTTCTTCGCGTCGTCAACGGCCTTTGCCACATCGTTCATGGCATCCTGCGCGGCGTCCACGGCATCGTTCACCGCCGAGCCCACCGCATTGGCGGCGGAGTTCGCCGCACTGCCGATTCCGTTCAGAAAATCCCCAAAAGGCCCTGCCACAAGCTGCAGCGTCATCAGGAAGGTGCATAGAATGGTCGTCAGCTTTTTCATTATCGGACCTCCTTCCGCTGCTTCCAGATGTCAAGCACCTGGTCCACCGCCTGGAAGTCATACCATTCCATGATGTGGCGGAACCCATTTCGCGGCAGCGTGACCGTCACAAAAATCCGCGGCAGCTTCTCGTTGAAGAAGACAAACAGCGTGCCCTCCTTGCCCGGAACATAGCAATAGGGAATCATGTTGCTGCGAAGCACGGCGGGAAGCTTCGCGTAAGACGGAAGGAAACCGCCGGCGTCATCGGTGAAATAGCCTGTGATGTCCTCTGGATTCCGCGAGCCCAGATGCCGTGCCAGACGGCGTGCCTGCCGCTGCATCGGCTTGTCTCCCAAGAACATGACCATGGTCTTCAGGCGGGCGGCGGAACGGATCTGAACCGTCCGCAAATCGTCGTCGTCCTGCACTTGCAGCTCGTCAATCAGTGCGTCGCCCTGCGCCGCCGTCAGCCCCATGAAGGTCTTGCGCGTGCGGGCCATCAGCTCCCACAGCGTCACCGCCATCGGCTGCTTTTGGGGAATCACGCTCTCCGTGGCAGGAACTTCCGGACGCGGCTCCCCGCGGAACCGCTCGCCGCTGGAAAAGGCGAAGCGAACGATTTTCGGAACCGCCCCCGGCTCCCCTTCCATGACCACCAAAAGGATGGCGTCCCACCACGGATTGTACAGAGCCCCGTGGACATTGTCTTCGGCCAGCATGGTCACCGCGCCCAAAAAGAAGTCGTTGAGCTGCTCCTCCGAATATTCATCGGACAGTCGCCGCCAACGCAAGGCGGCCCGTCCTTCCAAAAAGACCTTGACCGTGGGGGCGGTCTCCTTGCAGGCCTGCATGCGAAACTCCCCCAACGCCAATGTGCGCTGAACTGCAAGGGACTCCTGAGGAGCCAGTCCCTCCGCCGCCACGGTCGCCACGGCAATCATGAATATGCACGACAAGATCATTCTATCCATATAAACCGCTTTCCTAATCAATCTCTTTCAATATACCTTGTTCTGGATGAGTTCCTCAAGCCCCAATGCGGCTCCATGGACGTTGACGGGCCTCATGATCTCGTCAGCCGACTTGGTGGAGCCGGAGAAGTTCATCCATGTGCCGCCGGCATTCAGGCTGTTGAACACATCAGGCAGTCGCTGGCCCTCCGCCTCTGCCTCGCCCCACGAGACAGCACCGTCCTCCGTCATGCTGTCGAATTTTGCCAATTTGCGGGAATACGGGACAGGCAGGAGGGTGGCATCCCAATCCGACGTGCACAGGTTCCACGCCCTTGCCAGCCGCTCGCCGTTTCCGCAGGCGCAGCCGATTCGCATGCTCTCATCCCGCCATTCGGAGGGAGCCCCCGGCCCATAGTCCAAATCCAGCTGGCCCGGATCCGCAACCGTATCAAAGCGAACATCATAGAGATTCTCCGGATCGTCCTTTCGGCGATAGGCGGCGCGGGCGGTGCTGACCGTCCACATGAAATTGTCCTCCGTGGGAAGGTCGAAGAGGGAGAACAGACCGTTGTGGTAATTGACGGCGTTTTCGCCCCACGTCAGCAGCCGAATCCACGGGTTTCGCTGACGGCGGGCCAGTCCCACGGCGATGGTGCCGGCGCCGCTGAAATAGCGTTCATTGAGAACCCACGGGCGAGCCGGCGTGCCCACATACTGTTCGTTGAAAAGGTCCCGATCATCACCGTAGATTCGAGCGAACCCCTTGACGAAGAACTCCTGGTCCACTCCCATGAAGCAGGGGCGGTAGTCGTTCCGCGAATTGCCCTCAAAGCCGAACAGCAGCTTCAGCTCCTTGGGAATCCACGCCAGCCAGCTGCCGTAGCCATGCTCCTTACAGTGGAATTTCGGTATGAAGGGATGCTTCCAGATGATTTTGACGATGACCCATTGGGGGTAGCAGAACCATTTGGCGCTGGCCCAACGGTATTCGGAGACCAACGCGATGGAATCGTCCACCTTCTTGCATTGGGCAGGGAAGGCGGAGCGGCGGTTGATGCAGGAGGGACTCATGTCCACCATGTCGGAGAGCCCGCCCATGATGGCCGACAGAATGCTGCCCAACCCAAAAATCTCGTTGCCGCCGGCCGTCTCGCCCTCCACGGCAATGATATGGTTCCCCCGATGGAAGCCCAGCAGGGAGGCCCCTTCGTCGCGGTTCGCGTTCTTGTAGCCGCGGCAGATTCCCTCCGCGTGGAAGGACTCATAAGTGGGTTTGACGACCACTTTGGAGGCGATGCGACTCTCCGCCGGATAGGTGCGAATCAGCCATTGGTCAATGCCGTAGGCTTCGGACTTGCTTCCCGTAAAGTACTCTGACAACGTGTTTTTCGCCTGTCCGTCCGCCATATTCAGGAAAATCTGCTCGTGCTCTTCGGTGTTGTAGAGCGGCGAGAAGCAGTTGCCCATCTGGGAGGCGGCGCTGTCGCCGCTGTGCTGTTCATAGGGGTCAAAGGAGGTGGGGGATTGGAAGGCGAAATAGAAATCGTCCGGAATGTTTCCCTCGGCGTCTCGCGGAAGATTGTATTCCAACATCTGGCTGATGGTGGAGCGGATGCCCTCCATCATGTTGAGATTGATGACGTTAAGGGTCAGATTCAGGCTCTCGATGGTCTCCTTGTCGTTGCGGATCATCTCGCCAAGCCCCTGCCCCCAGTCGCAGTGCTTGTGGGTTCCGCCCTCCGACGTGCCGCAAAGGGAACAGCCGCCAGAGGGGGCGGAAGACTCCTCCTCATGCTGCTCGGCAAGCTTCTTGAAGCAGGCGGAATGATCGGCGGGCGCGCCCGTAATCGGGTCCTTGAGGGGTTTGCCGCAGACGGTGCAGTTCATCATGTCCTCCGCCTGGCTCTTCAGCTTGGCCATGTATTTATCGACGTAGGTTTTGCGGTCCTTTTCCCACAACGGCCAGTCGGGATTTGGCCTCTGTTGGTGCGTAACGGGATCCTCAATGAACTTCGGCGGCTCCGGCCGGCCTGTGTTCTCAATGAAAATCTGCGTGAAAATCTCTTCGTTGCTCTTGTTCGGATACCGCGCGTACATGTCCTGAACCTGCTGTTGCTCCTTCGTCAGAGAGGGGGAGGAGCCGGAAGAAGAGGCGTCGGACAGTCCTTTGGAGCCGGAAGAGGCCCCGCCGCCGCCCTTGCCCTTGTCAATCTTGCCGCCGAAATCCCGCACGGCCTTGTCGATGTCGTCGTAGTTCATGATGTTCCGCTTGTTCATGCGGATGGTGTTCATGTCCCGCTTGCCTTGGCCGCACCACCAGCCGATGCCCTTGTCCGTATGCTTCTCCTCTGGACACAGGAGGCAGAAATGCCAGTCCTTGGCGGTCTCGTAGTCCTTGTGGAAATTGTCGCGGGTCAGCCGCAGCCAACGATAGGTGATATAGTCCACCTGGCGGCGGGTCATTTGGATGTAAGTCCATGCCATGGCGCGATTTACAACAGCCATGCGGGACAGTGCGTCCGCCTGCACCACAGCGGCGGAATAGGAGGCGGCGTCACAGGCGGTCTGCAGCTGGATGCGCTGATGGATGGACTCGCCGATGGTGTAGACGGAGGCGGACAGAATAAAAAGGAACAGATAGACGCCCAGCGTGACGATCAGCGCCGCGCCGCTGGAATCGCTCACGGCGTCTCTGCACCGTTGGCAGGCTATTCTGTAGATTCGTCCCATCATCTCTCGTTCACAATATTCCCAAATTCCTAATTCCTAATTTCTAATTCCTAATTCCTAATTCTATGCTTCTGTAGGTTGAAATTTACGTTTCCTGAAAGGATTGCATATGTCGTTTTCTGCCGCCCCTTCAGGGCTTGAACAATCGTAACAATCTGCCATACCCGGGGTTACGCTTGCCGCTTCGCGGTCACGCTTACCCCGGGCTGTGCTCCGCCGCCCCTTCGGGGCTGA
>JAEEYQ010000030.1 GCA_016288215.1 Lentisphaeria bacterium
CTTGGCAAATATCTGTCTGATAAGGGACTGATCAATGTGCTGCCATTCGATGCATCTTGTTCGGCGGGCGTCACGCTGAAGGATTTAGCAGTTGCCAAGATGCGCGACTTCATACGCACGGCACGGGAGAAGCGCCAGTTTTCGTTGCCAGTGAATTCCTCGCCGGAGAAACTGCTGACGGCATTGGAACTGATCGACGACGAAGGAAGGATTCTCAATCCTGCTGCATTGCTTTTCGCCAAACGGCCGCAGAGATTTTTCGTCACGTCTGAAGTGAAGTGCGCACAGTTCTACGCCGACCGCGTTTCAAAGCCGATGGCAGACTATCAGATTTACATGGGGGATGTCTTTGAGTTGGTGGATCAGGCGACGCGGTTTGTGATGACGCATGTGTCCAATTGGGTTGGAACGCGTGAGACCGGCGATACGGCGGAGGTGCCGACGAAATTCGAGTTACCGTATGACGCTGTGAAGGAGGCCATCGTCAACGCCATCGTTCATCGCGACTATACGAGTCTTGCGAGCGTACAGGTTATGCTTTTCAAAGATCGCCTGGAGGTGTGGAGTCCGGGCGGGTTGCCGCATGGCATGACGATCAAGAAGTTGTCCACTACGCACAAGTCAATGCCTGTGAATCCGTTTCTGGCGCGTGCGATGTACCTGAAGGGCTATATCGAAAAGGCGGGGACTGGCACCGAGGACATGATCGCGAAGTGCGCCGACTGGGGGATTCCAGCTCCGGAATGGATTGAGGATGACGATGATTTCCGCATCGTTTTGCGGAGGCCAAATGGCGTGAATGCAGGGCTGACTGGAGATTGTGGCAGTGTTCCGACGACTACCCAGCGGACTACCCAGCGGACTACCCAACAGACTACCCAGCGAATGCTTCTTAAGCTCTTGACGGCAGGGAACATGCGCAATATTGTCTTGCTTGTCATGAAGAACCCCGAAATTAACATTGCTGGCATGGCGCATGTATTGGGATTGAGCCAAGATGGTATAAAATATCACATAAAGCAGATCCGTAAAAGAATTGCATTCAAGCATGTTGGCCCATGGAACGCTGGCCATTGGGATATTGGTCCGAAGGAGACCCCATGAGCGTCTATACCGAAGACAATCTGGTGCAGAAGACGACGGCGGAGTATCTGGTCGGGAAGCTCGGCTGGAATGAGAGCATCTATGCCATGCAGGAAGTCTTCGGAGCGGCAGGGACGTTGGGGCGCGTTGACGAGAGCGACGTGCTGCTGACGCGCTATCTGCGGCCTGCTCTTGAAAAACTCAATCCGGGGCTTCCCTCCGAAGTCTATGAGGAGGGCGTCCGCATCCTGTCCATGACGGACGTCACGGCGAGTCTCGACGTCCTCAACCGCGAGAAATACAGGCTCTTGATCGACGGCATCCCTGTCCGCTACACGGCAGCGGATGGTTCAAAGAAAAAAGTCCATCTGTGCGTCTTCGACTTTGAAGAGCCGGCTAACAACCATTTCCTCTGCGTGCGCGAGTTTTGGATGCGCGGTTCCCTGGGCCGTCGCCGTCGCGCGGACGTCGTGGGTTTCGTGAACGGCGTGCCCCTTGTCTTCATGGAGTTGAAGAACGTCACGAAGGACATCTTCATCGCCTATCGTGACAATTTCTGTGACTATCGCACGGTTGTGCCGCAGATTTTCCACTTCAACGCGTTCGTGATTCTCGCCAACGGCATTGACGCGAAAATCGGAACCCATTCCGCCAAATACAAGTTCTTCCATGCATGGAAGCGTCTTTCAGAGGAGGAGCCTGGCGTGGTCGATATGGAGACGCTGCTGAAAGGCACGTGCGCCAAAGCGAATCTTCTTGACCTTTTCGAGAACTTCATCGTCTATGACGAGTCGGCTGGTGGCGTCACGAAAATACTTGCCCGCAACCACCAGTTCCTTGGCGTGAATCGTGCCGTGGAGGCGGTGCGGAACCGTCGGGACATGAATGGCAAGCTGGGGGTCTTCTGGCATACGCAGGGGGCCGGCAAGAGCTATTCAATGGTCTATTTCACACGCAAAGTCCACCGCAAGATTGGCGGCAACTTCACGTTCCTGATTCTGACTGACCGCGATGAGCTCGACACGCAGATTTACAAGACCTTTGCGGGGTGTGGCATCGTCGACAACGACAAGGACGAATGTCGGGCCGCAAGCGGAGCGCATTTGAAAACCCTTCTTGGCCAGCACAAGAGCCATGTCTTCTCGCTCATCCAGAAGTTCAATGACGAGGTGGGGCCCGGAGAGGCGTACACCACTCGCGACGACGTGATTGTAATCTCTGACGAGGCGCATCGGACGCAATATGGACTTCTTGCTCTCAACATGCGCAACGCCCTGCCAAACGCCGGCTACATCGGGTTCACGGGAACACCGCTTTTCAAGGACGATGAGCTGACGAAGCAGGTTTTCGGCGACTATGTGTCCCGATACGATTTTCAGCGGGCGGTGGACGATGGGGCGACCGTGCCGCTCTACTACGATGCGCGGGGCGAGAAACTGAACGTCGTCACGAAGGATCTCAACGAGAAGATTGCCGAAAAGCTGGCTGAGTATGAGGCTGAAAACCTTGATGTCGCTGAGAAGCTGGAATCCGAGCTGAAGCGGGACTATCACGTCATCACGGCGGAGAGACGTCTTGATCAGATTGCCTGCGACTTCGTGCGGCATTATTCCGCGTCATGGGAGAATGGCAAGGCGATGTTCGTCTGCATCGACAAGATCACATGTGTGAAGATGTACAATCTCATCACAACGTATTGGAACGAAGAGACTAAGGCGCTGGAGGCACGGCTGTATGCGACGCAGGACGAGCAGGAAGAACAGTTTCTGCGGCGGCAGGTGGCGTGGATGAAGGAGACCATCAAGGCCGTGATTGTCAGCGAAGAGCAGAATGAAGAGGCGAAGTTTGCCAAGTGGGGTCTTGACATCCTGCCGCACCGCAAGGTGATGAAGGAGGGAATGAGCCTGCCGGAATCGTTCAAGTCCAGGCAGCAGTATCGTGGACGGGATCGCATGGACGTAGATGAGGCGTTCAAGGCTGAGGAGCATCCGTTCCGCATTGCCATCGTCTGCGCCATGTGGCTGACGGGATTCGACGTGCCGTCTTTGGGGACGCTGTACCTTGACAAACCGCTCAAGGCGCACACGCTCATGCAGGCCATTGCCCGTGCCAATCGCGTGAATGAAGGCAAAAACAACGGCCTGATTGTGGATTACTGCGGCATCCTCAAGAACTTACGGCAGGCATTGGCGACCTTTGCAGGTGGCGACGGAGGCGGTCCAGGCGGCGATGGTCCAGGCGGCGGTGGGCCTGTGAAGCCGGAGGAGGAGTTGTTGGCGGAACTGGACGAGGCAATCCGTCTTGTGCACGAATGGCTGAATGCCCATGGTGCCTCTCTGACAGCTGTCATGCAATCGGAGGGTTTCGCCAAGAATGCGGCCATCAATGCGGCGATGGAGGCCGCAAATGAAAACGACATGACTCGCAAACATTTCGAAGTCATGTGCCGCCTGTGCTTTGCAAAATTCAAGGCCTGCATTACATTCGCTGGCGTGAACCGCTATCGTGACGAATATGCGGCCATCCGCATCATCTACTTGAGCCTGCAGGAGGAAAAGGATGACAGCGACATTTCGGACATTATGCGAGAGTTGCAAAAGATTGTGAATGAGGCAATTGTGCCGCAGAAAACCGCTGGCGATGAACATGCGCCATATGACATCAGCTGCATCGACTTTGACAAGTTGAGGCAGGAATTCACCAACTCACGTTTGAAACGGACGGCTGTGCAGTCCATCAAGGAGGTGGTGGAGGCAAAACTCGCCGCACTTCTAGCCCGCAATCCCCTTCGCACGGATTTCCAACGACGGTATGAGGAGATGGTCGCCGCCTACAACAGCGAAAAGGATCGCCTGACCATCGAGCAGACGTTTGAGGCGCTTTTACGGTTCATCGAAGAACTGTCAGAGGAGGAGAAACGTGCCGTTCGGGAAGGATTGGACGAAGAGACACTGGCCATATACGACTTGTTGCGGAAGCCTGCACTTTCAAAGGCTGAGACTGAGAAGGTAAAGACAGTCGCAAGGGAATTGCTTGCGACGTTGAAAGCGAAAAAGCTGAAAATCAGCCATTGGCGCGACAAGGAGAGCACGCGAGACGGGGTAAGGAAGCAGATATACGATTTTCTCTTCTCTGATGAAACTGGCCTTCCAGGCACATACTCCCAGATGGATGTCAAAGAGCGGACGGAAGCTGTCTATCAGCATGTCTACGAAGTGTATCCGTTTGTGCCTTCTCCCTATTATGGACACAAGAGCGCATAGGCGAGGGAATTGAATGGCGAATGATTTCAAAACACTTTCTGACAAGGTTAAGCCGCGAGAGCAGTTGCGTGATGCCGTCTCACCATCTGAATTGAAGCCAGAGGCGCTCCTTGCGATTCTGCTGCGGACTGGAGCGGCGGGATGCAATGTGCTTGAAACCGCACGGCGTCTTTTGGATGCATTCGGATCTGTGGCGGAATTGGTCAGAAGCGACTGGAGGACGCTGGAAAGGCATGTCCGCGACTATAACAAACGACATGGAGACCGAAAAATCAAAGGCGTCGGACAACTCAAGATGTTGGAACTGGCGGCGGCGTTTGAACTGGTCCGCCGTGGCTATGAACTGGAAGGAGAGGATATCCGTCAGCTCAACATCACAAAGCCTGAAGAATCCTACCGTATTTTCCGTGAAGCGGTGCACATAGGGGAAGAGCAGGAAAGTTTCCTTGTTCTGCCACTTGACGCGAAAAGGCATCCGCTTTGCACAGCACCGTTGCGAGTGACATATGGGCTTGCGGATCAGACTGTTGCACATCCACGCGAAGTGTTTAAGGCCGCGATACGATGGGGGGCGCAAGCCATCATCATTGCTCATAATCATCCGTCTGGCGACCCGACTCCCAGTAAGGATGACATTCGTCTGACCGAACGTCTCGTTGAGGCATCGCATATCCTTGGAATACAATTACTTGACCATTTGATACTAGGGACGCCTGACAGTGAAGGGGGAAGGGGATTCGTCTCACTGCGAAAAATGGGAGTATTGACATAATGCGCTGAAAATCCGCAATTTCAGGGGACAAAAGGGACAAAAAAGGCGGACTTTGGTTTGAACTTGGCATGGAAATTGCTCTATATACCATATATATTCTCTCTTCCATGCTTGGGGGCATGCGTCAAGTCTTGTGTTCCGCGGAGGGTTTCCGTCTCATCTCGCATTTTCCGTATCGAATTTGCAGCTGTTGACTTGCATATTTGGGGAAAGTCATTACTTTTTGTGTTCAGCCGTCTGGTTTGGAGACCAGGGGGTGATTCCATTCATGGACACAGGGGCCGTTGTTCTTTTCGGAACTGTGTCCACATCATTTCATCAAGAGGAGAAAAAGCATGAAGAAGTTTGTCTGCCCGATTTGCGGATATGTCCATGAAGGCAATGAGCCCCCTGAATTCTGCCCCCAATGCAAATGCCCCGGCGCCAAGTTCACGGTGCAGGAGAGCACGGAATTGACCTGGGCCTGCGACCATGTGGTCGGCACGGCCAAGGGAGTTGACGCCCGCGTCATCGAAGGGCTGAAGGCCAATTTTGAGGGCGAATGCACGGAAGTCGGCATGTATCTGGCCATGAGCCGTCAAGCGGAGCGGGATGGCTATCCTGAAATCGCCGACGCCTACAAGCGCTATGCCTTTGAAGAGGCGGAGCATGCGGCGAAGTTCGCCGAACTGCTAGGCGAGGTCGTCACCGACAACACGGAGAAGAATGTCCAGATGCGCCGCGATGCGGAAAATGGCGCCTGCTCCGGCAAACTCGCTCTGGCCAAACTGGCCAAGGAGCTGGGTTATGACGCCATTCACGACACCGTCCACGAAATGGCCAAAGACGAAGCCCGCCATGGCCGCGGCTTCGCTGGTCTCCTGAAACGCTATTTCGGCAAATAAGACGCCCCCATTCGCAAACGGCCTTCGGATGACATCTGCCATTCGGAGGCCGTTTTGAGATGATTTGTAATCTATTTATAATAAGCAACTTATACATATTCTTCCGGCCGCTTCCCAGTCGCTGACCCAATGTCCCCTTCCTCTCCCATTCTTCCGTTTCAGTTCTGCGGCAACCGCATGGACTGTGGGAAAAAGCCATTGCTCATGGCCATTCTCAACATCACCCCTGACTCCTTTTCGGACGGCGGCAAGCTGGTTCGGCTGGAGGATGCGGTGGCCACGGGAGTGGAGGCTGTGGCCCAAGGCGCTGACATTCTGGATGTTGGAGGAGAGTCCACTCGGCCAGGTTATGCCGCCGTTTCGGAGGAGGAGGAAATCCGTCGAGTTCTTCCGGTCATTCGGGAGCTGGCGGCCCGCGTGAAGGTTCCCATCAGCGTGGACACCATGAAGGCGGCGGTGGCCGCCGCCGCCATTCAGGCGGGCGCCACCATCGTCAACGATGTCTCGGGGGACTATCGGAACCCCGCCATGCTGCAGATTCTTCGAGACACCGGAGCGGGCTACATCTTCACGCATCACGCCCCCATCTCCGGCGATCCGGCCGAAAGCATCGCCATCGAATTTGCCGACGCGCTCGCCCACTACCGCCGTGAAGGGCTGCGGGAGGAGCAGATTGTTCTGGACCCTGGAATCGGCTTCGGCAAGAATCTGGAGCAGAACGTGGCCTGCATCACGGGAGTGCCCCGTTTTCGGAGCCTGAACCGCCCCGTGCTCATCGGCGCCTCCCGCAAATCCTTCCTTGGGGCATTGACTGGCGTTCAAAACCCTGCGGAGCGGGATCCCGCCACGGCGGCCGCCGTGTGCGCCGCCATCTTCCATGGGGCGGATATCTTCCGTGTTCACAACGTGTTAGCCATGCGGCAAGTGTTGGACACTTCGCCGATGCTTCGCTAGTCCATTTCGAGGGCCTTCCATGCAAGAATTCAAAACCATCCTTCTGAATCTGCTGGATTTGCGTCAGCCCGTCATTGAGATTGCCATCATGGCGTTTCTCATCTACTGGGTGCTGCGCATGTTGCGCGGAACCATGGGGCACGTCATGATGGTGGCTGTCTTCGTCTTCATTCTCCTTCTGGAAGCCGCCGCCTCCCTCTTTCAGCTGCAGGTCCTTAACTGGATACTGGACAACATCTTAAAATATCTTCCGTTTTTTCTTCTGGTCATCTTCCAGGCGGAAATCCGACGCATGCTGTCCATCTTCGGCCTGTTGAGCCTGAAGACTCAGCGCTCGCAGCGGCACAAGACCCAACAGGTGGACGACAAACTGGTCACGGCCCTCATGCAGGCGATTCACAATCTCTCTAAACCCAACGAGGGCAACGGCAAAAGCACAGGCGCCCTGATCGCCATCGAACAGAAAGTCGGACTGCGGGTCTATGCGGACATGGGCCGTCCCATTGGCGCTCCCCTCATTCCCGGCAACCAGCTTCTGGAAACCATCTTCTACAATGGCACGCCGCTTCACGATGGCGGCGTCATCATCAAGGACGGCGTGATCTTGGCCGCCAGTTGCGTCTTTCCCCTTTGCGAAAACCGTTCCCCTGAGCAGCGGCTGGGACACGGCATGCGCCACCAAGCCGCCATTGGACTTTCCGAACAGTCTGATGCTCTAGTTCTTGTGGTTTCCGAAGAGACAGGCAACGTCAGCGTGGCCATGGATGGACGGCTGACCCAAATGAAGGACGAAGAGCAGCTCAAGGGCATTTTGAATCAGCATCTTCAGAAGACATCCACGGGGGCCTCCACTCCCTTTGCCACGCTCTATCAGCAATTGATCTGGCTGCCGCGGCTGCTGCTTCAGCGCAATCGGAAACAGAAGAAACAGAAAAAAGCCAAAGAAGCGGAGCAATAATGTCCTTTAAATTCATCACCAATGACTTCTGGCGAAAGCTGACGGCGCTGACTCTGGCCTGCATCTCCTGGTGGGTGGTCTCCAGCCAGTTTCAGACCAATATCACGCTGCAGGACATTCCTGTCCACATCGAATACAACAAACAACGCTATTACATTCCCATTAAGGACTACGACATCAGTCTGACCGTTTCCCGCATGTGGTCTCAGGGAAAGTTGACCAGCGATGATTTCAAGCTGGAAATCCATGTCCCCGAGAATCTTAACAATCCCATCACTTTGGTAAAGACCCTCACGCCCGCCCAAATCACGTCCAAGCCGATTCTGACCCGCATCCATCATATCCAGCCGGAAGTCATCAACATTCCCGTGGATCTTATCGAACAGAAAATCGTTGACATCCGCATTCCCCACAAGGGGCAGGTCTCCGAAAAGCATGAAATGACCTCCATCACCGCCGTGCCCCACCAGGTGACCATTCGGGGGCCTTCGAAAATCGTCCGTTCCATCTCCTCCATTGACACCATCCCCTTGTATTTCAGCCGGGAGAACACCCAGAGCTTCAGCACCACATTGGGGCTGGAGCCGCTGGAATATACCAATTTAGTCTCCATCATGGACTTGCCAGAGCAGGAAGTCCGTGTGGACGTGGTCATTGTGGATCCCAATCAGACGGACACCCTGGCCTTTACCTGCAAAGTCTCCCACTTTTTGCAGTCCGCCGACTCTCCTGTTTATCCCGCCAAACTGCCGGACAAGCAGGTTAAGTTTTTGCTGCGTGGCAGCAAGCAAAGTCTTAACGCCTTCAAAGAGAAGGACTTAGTTCCATATCTCGATTTGACGAAGATTCTTCAGGAAGGAGTCTATCAGGTTCCGGTCAGAGTGACAGGGCTTCCCTTGGGCCTTGAAATTGACAAGGTCGAACCCGAAAGCCTGGAGCTTGAAATGCTGCTTTTGGACTTTGGGGAGACCGCCGTGCCGTCCAGCGGCGCGGCATCCACGGCGAAGGAGAAGGCGGGCGGCGCTCCGGCGGCGGCGAAGGAGAAGGCGGGCGGCGCTCCGGCGAAGGAGAAGCCATGAGTCGTCGGCATCTTGTCATCACCGGCCCCACGGCATCCGGCAAGACCCGTCTGGCCATTGAGTTAGCCAGACTCCATCATGGTGAAATCCTCAGCGTGGACTCACGCCAAGTCTACAAAGGCATGGACATCGGTACCGGCAAGGACTTGGAGGACTACACCACAGGCGGCTCTCCCGTCCCCTGTCATCTGATTGACGTGGTGGAGCCCCATGAGGACTTCCATCTCTACAAGTACTTGAAATGCGCCAAAGCGGCCTTGGACGATGTCCGCTCCCGAAATGTGCTGCCTGTGCTCTGCGGTGGCTCCTCCCTCTACATGAATGCCCTGCTTGACGGCTATGCCATGGAGGGCGGCGAGCCAGACGAGGCCCTGCGGCAGCGACTGGAGGCCCTTTCACAGGAGGAGCTGCTGGCGTTGCTGACTGCCAAGGCCTCCCCTGAACTGCTCCGCCGCACGGACACCAGCCAGCGCCGCCGCATCGTGCGAGCCATCGAAATCGCCAGCCAGCGAAACGGCGAACGGATTCTTCCTCCGCTGGAGAATCCGTTGATTTTGGCGCCGCTGTACCCGCGGCAGGAAATTCGCCAGCGCATTGAAAACCGTCTGCGGGAACGACTTGAGCATGGTTTGATTGAAGAGGTCCGGCGGCTGAAAGAGCATGGGCTCAGTTGGGAGCGGCTGGATTGGTTCGGCCTTGAATATCGCTATGTTGGCGCCTACCTTCGGGGGGAATTGGACCGCAAGACCATGACGAGTGAGCTGTTCAACCACATCTGCAATTTTGCCAAGAGCCAGGACACGTGGTTCCGCAAGATGGAGCGGGACGGCAAGGTCATCCATTGGGTCCCCGCCGGCGATGTGGAGACGGCGGACCGGCTGGTCCGACTCTGGCTGGAGGACGCGCCGCTGCCGCCGCCTTCCTTCCGACTCTCCGAAACCTTCTACGGCCCCGTGCAGCATATGTCATCAATATAATATATATATATTGTATATAAGGTATATAAGGAATTTCCATGGACATCATCATTCATGTGGTCAGTCTTGGCTGCGCCAAAAATCTTGTGGACACGGAAGTCATGTGCGGCGGCTTTGTGACACAGGGCATGTATTTGGCGGAAGACCCCTCCGACGCCAACGTGATGCTGATCAACACATGCAGCTTCATCCGTGACGCCCGTCAGGAGGCGGTGGAAGCCATCCGCGAGGCGATTCAGTGGAAACGCCGCGCGCGGAGACAGCGGCGCGTCATTGCAGTCACCGGCTGTTTGGTCCAGCGGAATCTGCCGCAATGCATGGCGGATTTCCCTGAGGTGGACCTCTTTCTCGGACTGGATGACGTGCCTCATGCGGCCGAGCGCATCCGGGCCATCTTTGAATCTTATGTAAATCATTCAAATGCAAATGCTTATGATAAAACTGAAGGCTCCGAGACCCCCGCTTCATTCGGTCCCCTCCCGCTGCCCACCTATCTGTACGACCACACCACCCCACGACTGACGGTGACGCCGGAGGCCTTCGCCTACGTCAAAATCGCCGAGGGCTGCAATCATTTCTGCGCCTATTGCGCCATCCCCGCCATCCGTGGCCGTCAGCGCAGCCGCACCGTGGACTCCATTCTGCAGGAATGCAAGAACCTTCTGGCCAATGGCGTGAAGGAGATCAATTTCATCGCCCAAGACAGCTCCAGCTACGGAGAGGATTTGCCGGACAAACCCAGTCTCGCCACTCTATTGGCCGCCTGCGATGACCTGCCGGGCGAGTTTTGGCTGCGGGTCCTGTACACTCACCCCAAACACATCACCACCGAACTGCTGGAGCGGCTTGCCCACGGAAAGCATCTGGTCCCCTATCTGGACATGCCGTTGCAGCACATCAACAGCGACATCCTCCACGCCATGCGTCGCGGCATGGACGGCCCCGCCACCCGTGCCCTGCTCAAAGACATTCGCTCCCGCTATCCGGAACTGACCATCCGCACCACCTTCCTAGTCGGGTTCCCAGGTGAGACAACGGCTCAGTTCCAAGAACTTATGGATTTTACAAAGGAATTTGGCTTTGACCGCCTAGGCGCCTTTGCCTTCTCCCGCGAGGAGGGCACTCCCGCCGCCCTGTTGACGGAGGGCATCGTCGCCGAAAAGGAGGCCGCCAGACGGCGAGACAGTCTGCTGGCCGCCCAAAAGTCCATTTCCCTCAAACACAACACGGCCTTGTTGGGCAAGACGCTGCCAGTTCTGCTGACGGAGAGAATCAGCCGAGGGTTGTGGCTTGCCAGAGGGCAAGGCGATGCTCCGGACGTGGACCAGACTCTGCGCGTCCACGCCAATGGTGTCCAGAAGCCGATGTTCGCTCACGTCAAAGTCACAGCGGCCGCCCCCTATGACCTGGAGGCGGTGATTTGCTGAACACCCCAAAGGGGAACGGCGAGGAAGGGGCCCCGACCTCGCCGATTGATATGTGAAAAGGGAGTCTCAAGCCGTTTTTCCCAAACGCCCAATGGCTTCCAACCAGGGGAATTTCGAGTTTCGCGGCACCTATCCGCTTGAACTTACGCCCCTTCTGCGATATAATAATGTTATGAAGAAATCCTATTCCAATTCTTTGCCGGCTCAGTTGAATGGCCGCGAAAAGGCCAGCAGAACCGCCCATCTGTTGCTTGGCTTGAGCGTCCTCCTTGTGTTTATTCTGCTCCTATGTTTCGCGTTGACATGGGGTTACAAAACCTGCTACAAGAACAACCGGCATTTTACCCTGCTGAATCTGGACTACGCCCCCACCGCCAACTACGATCGAAACCGGGTTCTGACCATGCTCAGTGAAATGGGGCTGGACATTGGCCACGCGAATCTGATGCAGATGGACTTGAAAGCCATTCATGACCGCTTCGCCTCCGAGTCCCGCATCCGTAACGCGCGGGTCAGACGCATCCTTCCGGATACGCTGCACATCTCTCTGACGGAGCGTTTCCCCGAGGCCCTTCTTCAATGCAACCCCCAGCTGTTCATTGACAGGGACGGCACCATCATGGCCTATGCGGATTTCGTGGATGTGCCGGGCACCATAACCCGCATCACGGGCATCCGCAACACGGAGAATCTGAAGCCGGGTACCGTGACCAACGACCCCATGCTGTTGGCCGCCCTGCAGCTGTTGGAACAGCTTCGCCTTTTCCAAGGCAACGCCATGTATGACATCGCCCTCATCCAGCTGGAGCAGGGCCAACGGCAATTTCGCCTGCTGATGCGGAAAACCTCCGCAAACAGCGCCATACAGGACGGCGCCATCATCATCTTCCCTGCGGAACAGCAGGACGCAGCCTTTCGGCGCCTGCATGCCATCGTGGAGCATAAAATCAAGACCAACAGCACGTTAAGTTTCGCAGACGTCACCTATGAGACCAATGTGCCCACTCGTGAGTGACCCCGCGTCCCATTCAGAAGAAGCCCTCGCATGGAGCTGACGGCGGGAGCTTAAGGGTATAGTTGGAGCATTTTGGACAAATGAGACAGGAAACATTCATCCCATGGGGCCTGTTTCGTCCAAATTATTTGTAACATCCTGTCGCTCAACGGTTTATCACATCTCTGCAGCCGTTGTGGGGCTTTGGAGGATGCCACGCAATGTGAAAAGCGGGGCGCCGGGCGTCAGAAGATTGGGCAGATGACGAAGGAAATAGGGGGCGTCTCCGCCGACGGTGAACACGGGGCAGTCGGGTCTGCCGATGGCCGTTCGGATGTCCCCCACGATGCGCTGCAGGGCTCCGATCAGGCCCAAATCCATGCCGGAGAACATGGCGGTCGCCGTGGTTGTGCCCATGGCGGCTGGCAGGGCGTCCTGCAGCGGGAGCAGGGGGAGCTGGGCGGTGTGTTCATGGAGGCAGATGCGTAACAGTCTGCGGCCAGGAAGGATAGATCCGCCGAGGAAATGGCCGTCTCCATCAATGCATTCCAAGGTGATGGCTGTTCCGCAATCCATGACAATGGCGCCTCCGGGGTGGATGGCATGGGCTTCGGCGGCGTTGGCGATGCGGTCCATGCCGATGGTTGACACATCCACTTGCGAAAAGTCGATTTGGGGAAAATCGGCGGCTTTCAGGAAGCGGATTTGCCGTCCATATCGGGCGGACAGCGCGGCGGTCACGGGGGGAACCACGGAAACCGCGAAGGCAGTCCATGGGGTTCCCGAGGGCAGGGGCAGGGGTTTGTGCAGGAGGGCGGCCGTGTCCATGGTGGCCAGCCACATGGGGCCCTCTTCCGTGTCCAAGGCGCATTGGGTATGGGTATTGCCGATATTGAGAAGATAGCGCTGCGGCATGGTTGCCCGTCTCCCCTCGCTTTGACATGGCATGGTCTATTTGAGTTTGCGCTCCAGTTTCTGCAGTTCCCTTGAGAAGTCAATGCTTTCCTTCTCTTTGGCCGAGACCGCGTTGATGCCATGCAACACCGTCGCATGGTTGCGGTTGAACTGTTCGGCGATGGCGGGAAGCGACAGATTGGTCAGCTTGCGCGCCAAATACATGGCGATTTGGCGGGGCAGCACGATGTTTGCATGGCGGCGGGCGCTGGTCATGTCCGCAAAGCGGATGGCATAGTGATCGGCCACCACGCGCTGGATTTGCTCCACGTTGACCTGACTGTCGCTCTCCTCGTCAAAGATGTCGCTGAGACGAGACTCCGCCGTCTCGATGTCAATGTCCTTTCCCGTTAAGGAGGCATAGGAGACCAGACGAAGCAGGGCGCCCTCCAGTCGGCGGATATTGGACTTGATGTGCTCCGCCAGATAATGCAGCACGTTCTCGCAGAATTTGACCGTATGCTCCTCCTGCTTCTTGTGCAGGATGGCGATGCGCGTCTCCAGGTCGGGCTGCTGGATGTCCGCCGTCAAGCCCATTTCAAAACGGGAGACCAGCCGTTTTTCCAGACCGCCGATCTCATGGGGCGGCCGGTCAGAGGCGAGCACAATCTGCTTATGGCTGTCGTAAAGTCCGTTGAACGTGTGGAAGAACTCCTCCTGGAAGGTCTCCTTGCTTCCAAAGAACTGGACATCATCCACAAGCAGAATGTCCACGCTGCGGAAATGGCTGCGGAACGCGGGAAGGGTCCGCTTCGTCAGCGCGTCGATGTATAGATTGCCGAAGACCTCGCTGGTGAGGTATTCGATTTTACTGTTGGGGTTTCGGCGTAGCACATCCTGGGCGATGGCCTGAAGCAGGTGGGTTTTGCCTAACCCTGTGGGGCTGTGGATGAAAAGGGGATTGTAGGCGGTTCCGGGAGCCTCCGCCACCGCAAGACTGGCCCCATGGGCGAAGCGGTTGTTGCTACCCACGATGAAGGAGTCGAAGGTATAGCGTTCGTTGAAACGCTGGTCTTCCATGGTCTGAACGGGGAGGGTGGCTTTTTGCGTAACGTCTTGAATAGCAGGGACTTCGATAGATTTCTCTGCTTCATAGACCGGTTCGTGACCCTTTTCGAACACAACCTTGAGCCGCTGACCGAAACTGCTCTGTAACGCGTTCTCTATCAGGTCTTTATAGTGTTCCTTAAGCCAATCGCAGAAGATGTCGTTGGAAACTCCAAGCGTGAAGACCTTGTTCTCCAGACGAACCGGAACGATATTGGCAATCCACCGTTCATAGCAGTCCGCATTCAGGGTATTCCGTAAATGGGTTGCTGCCTTGCCCCAAATCTCTTGTATGTCGTTTCTTTCAGTCATGTTCAATTTGTTGTGCTTTCCGTCCAAGTGCGGAAAGAGCAAACGCCCTCCCGTGCAGAAAACCATTTCCACACGTGAAAGCTGTGAATGCGTTGTGATTTTCCATAAACTTAATCGGATAATCCCCTTTGGCAAGCCGTCACGCCGCACTTTTTTCTTCCCGCAAACCCCAATATGGCGTTAAGTAATTGATATCTCCCAGAACCTAGAATTTCAAAAAAAATTTTGGGGGTGGGCTCTTTGGGGCTTGCGGTGACCGGTTCCCCCTTAAGACTCGGGGCACATCCATGTCTGGAAGCGATCCATGGCCGCCGCCGGCACGCGGCAGTGAACCCGGATGCCGTCCGCCTCATATTCCTCTGAAAGGATATGGCAGGCCTCGCGGACTCTGGCAAGGGCATCGTATCGGCTGTGGGGGATCAAGAGGGTGCATTCCGTCATCAGGGCGCCGCAGAGCCGCTCCATCTCCTGAGTGAGCTGGTCAAGGCCCTCCCCCGTCTTGGCGGAAATGAAGCAGGCTTCCGGATACTCCAGCTGTAAACGCCTGCGCTGCAACGGGTCCTCAAGCAAGTCCACTTTGTTGATGACGCAGATCATGGGTTTGTTCTTGACGCCAATCTCCTCCAGCACCTCCAGAGTCGTCCGATGGTGTTCCGCCAAACTGGGGGCGCTGCCGTCAAGCACCTCCACGAGATAGTCGGCCATGGCGGTCTCCTCCAAAGTGGACTTGAACGCCTCCACCAGCAGATGGGGCAGCTTGCGGATGAAGCCCACGGTGTCCGCCAGCAGCAGGGGCTGGCCTCCGGGAAGCTTCAGACGGCGGATGGTGGGGTCCAAGGTGGCGAACAGCTTGTTCTCCGCCAAAACGCCGGCCTGTGTCAACCCGTTGAGCAAAGAGGACTTGCCGGCATTGGTATAGCCCACGATGGCCGCCACGGGAACCGGTTTCCGCTGTCGTTGACTCCGCTGAACCTGACGATGCCTCTGGACCTCCTCCAGCTGGGTCTTCAATTTGGCGATGCGGGCGCGGATAATGCGGGAGTCCACTTCAATCTGCTGTTCTCCCTCGCCGCGAAGCCCCATGCCGCCGGCCATGCCGCGCTGGCGGTTCAGATGGGTCCATTTGCGGCGGAGGCGGGGCAGGGAATAGTTTGCCTGCGCCAAGGCCACTTGAAGGGTCGCTTCGTTGGAGCGGGCGTGGCGGGCGAAAATGTCCAAAATCACCTCCTGACGGTCGATGACAGCGCAATGGCCCAAGCCTTCCCAGTTTCGCTGTTGAGAAGGAGTCAGATAGTCGTCGAAGACAATGACATCCGCATTCAGACGCTCGGCCAGGTCCTTCACTTCGCGGGCTTTCCCCTCTCCAATGTAGAAGCGGGCGTTGGGCTCCCGCAATTTCACGACGAGGCGCCCCGCCAGCACCAGCCCCAAGGTGTCCACCAGTTCCCCTAGTTCGTCAAGCAGCTCATTGGCCTTTTCGGCCGTCGTCTCCGCGGTCTGCACGCCGACCAGAAAGGCCCTTTGGGGCACCTCTCCATTCTCAATGAGATGACTCTTTTCCAGATCTCGCATGCGAGAATATCTCCAAGTTATTGATTACCAGTATGTTATAGATTTTTTTTCGAGGGTCGCCATGGCCAACGGAAGGGAGGACAACGGTGTCCCTTGCCATCGTCGCCGCCTCCGCCGTCTTCCCGCCCGAATGTCCAATGTCCCATGAATTTTCCGCAAATGCAGGGTTCATTGGCATTGACAGACAAGAATCCTGTCTTACAGTAAGAGGTAAATGTAATCCCGTTTCTCTGTTCTGTCTTGCTCTTCTCTTCGCTTTTCTCAAAATATGCTTTCCCCAACTGCACAAATTTCCTCCGCAATTCAGGAGAAGGCCGTCTCCTTCATGGTTGACGGACAGCCCGTCATGGGCATTCTCTGCGCTCCCGCCAACACGGCTCCCGCCAGAGCCCTCATCTTCACCCACGGATGGAGCGGCAACCGCCACGGCCCCGCCGGAATTCTGGTGGACATGGCTCGGCGATTCGCCGCTCAGGGCGTCGTCTCCCTCCGCTTCGATTTTCGCGGAAGAGGGGAAAGCGGCGGCGAAGGGCTGCAGTCCACCTTGACCACCATGGCCGACGACTTGGTGGCCGCCAGCGATTTCCTCCTCAAGGAAACCGCCCTGAAGAAAATCACCTATTTCGGCATGTGCTCCGGCGGCAATGTGGCCATCGGAACGCTGAAGCGTCTGCCCATGGCCGAAAACATCATCATGCTTTCCGTCTATCCCTTCTCCGATGGCGACGCCTTTGGACGGGATCTGCATCGAACCGCCCATTTCCTCAAGGTCTATTGGATGAAGGCATGCCGTCCCGAAACGTGGAAACGGCTCTTTGGCGGCGATGTGCATCTGGGCCAGGTCTTCAATGTGCTTTTCGGACATCTTCTCAAACGCGGCGCCAACAAGAAGAAGGAGGGCACCGCCGCAACAACCGCCCCCGCCGCGCCCCCGCAGCATCCGGAGTCTCATAAGCCGCAGGTGGCCAAGCCGACCCAGACGGAAAGCCGACTCGGCGGCGAGGCGCCAAAGGCTCATTTGGCCAATTTGCGCCCCGATCTGCAAGGGCTTATGATTTATGGACTTGGAGATCCGGATGCCGTCGCTGCCATGGACTATTTCGGCTCCTATGTGAAGGAGAACCGTCTGCCCATCCGCTTCGAGACCATTCCCGGAGCCAACCATAATTTCTCCTCCAGCCAATGGCGGAACCATGTCGCCGATCTGTGCCTAGGGGCTTTGGCGGAATGGAGCGCAAAGGCGTAAGCAATTCGGAATTAGCTTCTTAACCACAGAATACACAGAATAAACAGAGGCGGCCTGCGCTTATTCGTGCGGCAGTCCGCAGTTCTTTTTAGAGCTTCTAGAGCCTCTATTGCAAGCCAGAGCTAGCTATTTTCATTTTGTCGATTTGACATTTGGGAATTCGGGGATAATGTAACATCCTGTTGTTTCCCATGATTGGGAATATGTGGGTTTCGGTGGCATGGAACAGCTGAAACCCGGATCTTTTTCCGGACATGATAACAGGCAAGCATGGAAAACTCTGCTGAAACGGCAGTGCAGATGGTGCTTCTGTTAGGCAAATCTGGTGCAAAACTTCCGAAGTCGCCTGATTGTGCAAGCCTGTCTCTTTTTGTCTGACTGAATCCAAAGAAGCTCAAATGGTGAGTTGAATTCCATGGGGATTCGATGGCATGCGTCAAGGGGTGCATGGCAGAAGAGTCGACTGTGAGGCAGCTGTCAGGAAGGGCTTCTTGGAGTCAGATTCCATGAAAACCTGTGTTTTGGTTCTTTTATGATTCTTGTAGCTGTAACAGGCGGCATCGGCGCTGGAAAGACCACGGTGCTTTCATCTTTCGCCCGTCTTGGGGCGCGCATTGCGGATGCGGATGACATTGCGCATGAGCTTTACCTGCCTGGCGGTTCCGCCTATAAACCCCTCGTCGAACGATGGGGTCGCGCAATCCTAAATCCAGATGGTCATGTATGTCGTTCTGCAATCGCATCAAACGTGTTTGCCAACCCCGAGGAGCTCGCTTGGCTGAATGGACTGCTTCATCCATTGGTGCAGCAGGAGATTCTGAAGCGGGCGCAGGCCGCCTCCGAGCCGCTTTACTGTGCCATCCCCCTTCTGCATGAATGTCAATGGCAACAGGATATGACCGCCACCGTCGCCGTTTGGTGCGATGCGAAAACCCAACATGAACGCCTGCGCCAGCGCGGCTGGAGCGAAGAGGAAATCTCCAGACGGCTTCAGAAACAACTTTCCATGGATGAAAAGATGCGCCTTGCCGACTACATGGTCATGACCAATTGCCCCATGGCGATGACGGAGAGACAATGCGCCAAGGTTCACGCCGCCATTCTTGAAAAGAGCATTTGTCAATAAAACAACACAACATCTTGTAAACGAAGACGAAAAGGAACCCCACGACTCAAAGGCAACGCCATGGCGCTTTCCTTTCAGTAAAATCCTCAATATCAAGGATTTCCAATAGATAATTCTGGAAGGAAGCCCCTGAAATCGCCACCGCGGCCGTGAGATGTCTCTTCTCGCCTTCATGCCAAACAGTTTATTCATCAAGCGAAAGCAAAAATCAAAACCTAGCTTATGACAGAATTCAATTCGTACATGTCCCCTCAGTCAGAATCCGATGACATGGCAGAGCCCGTGAAACGTCGCAGAGGTCGGCCCAAAGGCTCGACCAACACCAAACGCAGCGCCGCCCGAATGGATTTATATCTGCCGGAGGATGCCATCCCGTCTTCCCGCCCCGCGGTGGAATACAGCGAGCCCGCTCAGCCTGCCGCTCCGGAACCGGTTTCGGCGGAGTCTGCGGGAGGAGCCGTTCCGCCCCAAGGGCAAAGTCCTTCGGAGCCGCGTCTCTCCTTTGCGGAGCGCCATGCGGCCGCCGCCGCTGCCGCCGCTGCCGCTGCCGCCGCC
>JAEEYQ010000031.1 GCA_016288215.1 Lentisphaeria bacterium
GTATTGAATTTCGTTTGGTCACGCGAGGATATAGGAAATATTCACGGACGGACACAAGCAAATATTCCAAATGCTATATCGTTTCGCCAGGGCCGTCGGGGTTTCAATTCACGCGCCCACGAAGGGCGCGACATCGAACTAATGAAAGCCGACCTTGCCACGCAGAGTTTCAATTCACGCGCCCACGAAGGGCGCGACAAGGGCATTTCCAAATTGCTTGAAGGCGACGGCGTTTCAATTCACGCGCCCACGAAGGGCGCGACGGTTACGTTATAAGACTAACGTATTCAGCAGAATAGAGTTACTAATCCGCGAACATCAATACTATAATGTGAATAAACCGGTTGTCAAAGAGCGAGGGAATCATAAGTTCCAGATTAGACGTGTGTTCTGATTCCCGCGAAATGCTTGCTCAAACAGCTGTGAACTACAGGTTCGCGTTACATTAAAGGAGCAATGGCTCCTCCACATCCAGAGCCGGTTTAGCACCAAGATGCTCGACTCGTCTTGTGTAGTTATCTCCAAGGTTGTAATAGCGAAGACTGTCTGTTTCAGGATTGAAAATGCTCTCCAACTGGGCCTTTAGCTTGACCCATTGTGCAGGATTGACATTGCATTCAAAAATGGAGTACTGAACTCTAACGCCCCAGTTCTGGCAAGCCTTTGCAATACGTCGAAGGCGCCGTTTGCCGTCCGAGTCCGCCGTGGAAACGTCATAGCTGATTAACATGAGCATAATGGCTCTCCTATACCATATTCTATATAGCATTCCTATTTAAGAAGGAAAGGCGGATATGCATCCAAATCACCGCGAAGATGTCTGGCCAACAGCAACGCCTGCACATAGGGCAAAAGGCCTATTTCCACCTTCTCGTTCAAAAAGGGGTGAAGAATCGTCTCCTTCTTCTTCATCTGCCACGCCTTAAGCAGCGTTTTCATCGCATCATCCGTCATTTCCACCGCTCCTGACTCTGTTGTTTTGAAGCTTTTGGGCGAGAGCTGCTGCAAATTGACAAGATTCAAAGCCATCCGGTCAGCCAGAGGAGCCCTAAATTCTTCCATCAAGTCGAGAGCAAGACTGGGGCGACCTGGCCGAAGTGCATGAAGGAAGCCAATTTGCGGATCCAGACCGACGCTTTCCAACGCCCCCGTGCAGTCATGGGCAAGCAAGGTATAAAGGAAAGACAACAGCGCATTCATGGGATCCAATGGCGGACGCCGATTCCGGCCTTTGATGGAAAACGCCGACTGCTGTGCCATGAGAAGCGTATTGAAGACATCAAAATAGCTGGCTGCCGCCTCCCCTTCAGTGCCTCGAAGTTGATCCAAGCTGCCAACGTTACGCACATCACGGATATAACTGGCCAAACGCTGAACAGCCTGTTCACAAGAAGACTCCGGACCATGGTCCCGAAGTCTCCGCTGAAGAACATTTCGTGAATTCAATATCTTTCCAATAATGAAATTCTTGGCAATGGGCAAGGCGGTTTCAGATGTGGAGGCAACTTTCATTTGCGAGACCCGCAACAGGACATTTCCTGAAACAGGACCTTCCACACGAGCCATAAATTTGCCATGTTCAGAAAGGAAGCTAACATGAACACCCCGTTCGCCACAAAGTCCAAGCAGGAACGGACTGCATAGCACATTTCCAAAGCAGACAATGCCTGAGAGGGTATGGATGGGAATACGAGCGACGACATTGCGTTCCCGCTCGGCCACAACGGTCTCGCCTTCCTGCCGAAGATATGTGCCTTGCGTCTGGATATAGAGGATGTTAAGGAGCTTCTTCATGAGCCAACCTCATTGAGTTCCTGTTCAAGCCATTGGCGTGCAGAGCGACAGAGTTGTTTAGGACAGCAATCATTGACAAGAGAGCAAGCCGTACACCATTTGCCATATGTAGGAGGGGGTGTCTTCCCTGACGAAATAAGCCTGTGAACCTCCTCCGCTGCCTTTGCCGTTGTTTGACGCAATTCCTCATCAAAGACAACATCTGTTCTGCGGCGAGGCTCGCCATAGAAAAGCGCCCCTGTCGGAACAACAACATTGATCATCTCCTCCAGGCATATCGCCTGAGCGCACAGCTGCACCTCATCGGCTCTATGGGATTTCGGTCGTCCCCTTTTGTACTCCACGGGAAATGGTCGCCAAAAGCCTGTATGCCCCGGAAGCGTCGTGGCCGTCCGCATTCCCGTATCATCGAACTCTGAATCAGCGGAATGGAATTCCACCATGTCCGCGATGCCACTGACGCCGAGCCGATGCGAGACAAGACGGACTGCCGTTGCTTGAAGAAGCGACCGTCTCGATTCGCTTTTCTGCTCATCGACCCGTTCATGGAGAACTCGGCCAGCCGCCGTAAGACGGTTTTCATCCCAAATCCCTTCCATATGGATCAAAGCGCATTGCCGTTTGCAGAAAAGCACATGCTGCAGAGCGGAGAGCATGACAAGGTTCTCATCGGAAGAGACTGGGGCAGAACAATTTATCATGATCTTTCTTCACCTCTTTTCAGTCTGCTTCAGTTCATCCAAATCGGCTCCATCTGCCAGTTGGATTCCATTCACAACCCCTTGAAATACTTGGACTTATGGTCCTTTCGCCTTCTGTCATAATTGTAAAGAAACTTTACAAATGACTCATCAAGGTCCTGTTCCTTCATAATATTCACCCCATACCGACTAACATTCATTTTAGTGGCACGAACAGCTCTGCCATCTGCTTTGGTTTGAGCCAGATACGGCCATTACGCGACATCAACTAAGCCTGTGCTTTGTCATTATCTGTTGTATAGAGAATGAACTTGCTTTTCTCTTCTGACATAACAATAACTCCTTGTTCAGGGGATTATCCCGTAACATGTTTGTTTTCAGAATAGCTGTAATGCACAGGAAGCCCCCATCATGCAGCAACTGCATGATGGGGGGCTCAAATTCAACTACTTTTCAATAATATGGATACCTGCGGGAAGCTCTGCCTCTGTAGGAATTGTGACATCGTAGTCCGCAAATTTACGCGGGACTTCAACGCCAGGTTTCTTTTCGATCTTGACAAAGTCGAAAAGTTTGTGCGACGGAGCATTGCCAAGATCTGAATCGTGTTCAAAAACAATCAGCTTCTGGGTAGCCATGAGACCACGTGCAGCGGAATGATCCTGATCGAACATATTCACAAGTGCCGTCCAAAAGACATCAAGATCTTCCATGGAGAAGCCCGTCTGAGCCGCCAATGCAGGAGATACGAAACCATAGGCCACATAGAGCCCATAGGGAACTGTATTTTTGCGACCCATTGTGCGATTATCGCCACTCTGCTTTTCCGCTTCGGCTTCCGTGGCAACAGCCATGCGGGTTATGGAATGTTCCAAAGTGACGATTGGATCTACCGAACGTGCAAACGTTAGTTGAACAGGACCGCGAACTTGCCCAGCATTCGCGCCTGTAGACATCACCGCACCAAAGGTGCGAATGTCAAAGTATGTCTCACACATCTTGTCGCGAGCCTTCTGGATTTCATTGCCTTGTCCTTGTCCGTCTTTATTGCGCTTCTTTCCATCTGCAGTATCCGCTGGGGGCTTTGACAAGTCAATCTCAAGGTCAGAATATGCCTTTTCAATTTCCTTATTGAGGATTGCTTTCTCTTTGACAAAAATGTCATATCCCGCTTCTGTTCCCTTCGTCAATAGCACGTAATTGCGCACCTTGCGTTTGATGCAGACATCTGTGACGAGCCCATCGCCTGTTTCAGAATCGACGCGAGGCAGGTTTCCCGCATCTGGATCGCCGTTTGGATTTCCATCCTTCACGTCAAACAGGAGCATGAAGTCATACCGTTTTTTGAGTTCAGTTGCCATAAGAATTTCCTTTCATAGGTTGAAAAGTTAGAAATAACGTTCTATTTGGGAGGCATCATCGGATTTTTGTGTGTCAGAATCCTATTTGTCATCATTTCGGGAGAAGAAATCCTGCCGCTGATGATAATAGCCGATGGCAAACATTCCCTGATCATCAAGAGAGAGATGCGATGGGAAAGACGGGATTTCTGCAATCACATCGCCGAGAAGCTTCTCAAAATAGATTGAGCGCCCCTGCGAAAGCTTAGCAAGGTGATGGTTCTTCAGACGCATCAAGTTTCCGAAAACCGCATTTGGCGTGGAAGAAGCCGAAGCATAGAACTTGTCGCGAATGGTGGCATTGATACCTGGATTCGCCTCTTCCTGTATCTTCTCCAACGCGGCGAAGAGTCGGCCGAGACGATAGCCGACGTTGATGTTTTCCTTGTCGAGACTCACGGTAAGTTTCCTTTCTTTGTTATGAATGAGAAATGCCTTGATGAGCTTAGCACGTGGATATGAAATGTCATGTTCCGCTTTGATACGAAGCAATGTGGAAGAAAACAGCGTGGCAGGATATGGCGTCCCTTCCAGAATGCTGCGCATAACGGCGCCAGCAAGATTTGGCGGAATGTTCGCTTTCCATTTTTGATAGTCTTTGTTGTAAAGAGAAATAGAAAGTAGTAATTGTGTCAAAGAGAGATGTTCTTTTTCTTTTTCTCCGTGGACAATGCGAAGATTCTCAAACCAATCTGCAAAACGCCTCTCCATTTCAGCAACAGTGCCCATATGCCAAAAACGCACAGAAATGCGTGCAGAATTTGGTGCAAGCCCAAGAACATAGAAGTGCGTTTCATCTATCTCATGTGAAAACGAACCTGTTTTTACGGAACTGAGAAGACGTTCAACGGCAGCAATACCTCTATCCGGATCGTTTTTTGGCGGTTCTTCAAACAAGTCGGCGAAGTCATCTTCAAGGTTCGTCTGTTTTTCAGACCAGAAGACGGTTGTCGCATCGCCAACCTTGATTTTCTGATGTGAATCTTTTGAAAGCAGAGTATTGAGTGCAGTAGTGTAAGCAAGAGATGCCTTTTTCCCTATAGGAGAATTAGCTCCCTGCTCTTTCATAAATGATGCGAATGACGGTGTTGCACCTCCATTACCTGAACCTGATATTTTATTATTGACAGCAACAAGATGTGAACCTGTTGCATTGAACCCTTTAATATCTGGTTCTAGAACCTTAAGCTCATCTAATTCTCCCGTAACAAGACAACGAACACGTAAACTTGATTCATTGGGAATAGATTGGCATGATATTATTGCTTTTTTTATTTCTGGTATATCTGGTAAAGGACTATAACGTCCATATTCATTTTTATAACACATAATAAATGTTTTATTCTTTGATTGTTTTACTGCTTCCCATGAATTGCTTGCCATGACTAGATTTGGCGTAATATTTTCTGCAAAACGAAGAGCTGCTTCATATGGCATTATTCCTTTAGCCATATTAGCAATAGACTTTAGTTTTTCTATGAAACAACTATGACGTTCATTTACTTTGTGAATATACTTTTCTCCTTCCTTCTCTAATTTTACATTATCATCAGGAATGCCAAACATGTATTCAAGATTTTCCCAAAACAAGTTGGATTTCGTTCCATTACCTTTTGCCTCTCCAAGACTGGGAACGAGAAAAGGATAAAAGCTCTTTTGCTTACCATCTCCTTGGCTTGTTTCTTCTATTCGTATAAAATCTCCATTATTGTCGAAAATTACACGAAATGGAATTTCCTTCCATTCCCAGCCAAGAGGCGCAATACCAGAATCAGGGTCAGCAGCCTTGCGGTCATAGTACTCCTTAAGCGCCTGGAGAATCATTTGTATACCTCCTCGGAGTCTGGATGTGGAACGTTAATGACACCATTAATCATATTCGGACGATAGAACATAGGTTTGATGTCATTTGGGTCAGAATAGTCCATGTCATACAGCATGAACCCCAGATCCATCGTCTCTCGAATTGGCCGTGTCGCTTCCGCATCTGGTTCCTTCACCAAACGAATCTCTTTGCATGAAAATTCGCGGCATCCAAGATAAGGATGTATGAAATACTGTCCCTTGCTGGCGCGACGATCAAATATTGCCGCATATTTGGCCGGCTTCTCATCAGGACGTTCTTCGGCCTGATTAAGCAATTCTTTTTCCTCCATGTCGGTCAGCCAAACAGGGAGAGGATTCAGTCCCTTTGACCTATCCTCTGGAGGAATAAAGTCGAATTCAGCATGCAGACGGTATCTAACATCTCGCAAAATCAGTCCAGCCCTTTGCTGACGAGAATCTTCAATGAATATACTTTCGGCACGTGGAGTTGCAACGGCAGACACCTCATTGCGCCTGACGCTTGTCCAACGGATTGGGTTCATCACTTCAATCTTTGAAATTCGCCAAAGGATGGCGGGTTTCCAGAAAATTGCGCTGAAAATGCCACGGGCGGCAGATGGCGTAATGACATCATAGCTCACGCGCTCAACTTTCATTTCCGGCCGTGT
This sequence comes from Lentisphaeria bacterium, assembly GCA_016288215.1. Lineage (GTDB taxonomy): Bacteria > Verrucomicrobiota > Lentisphaeria > Oligosphaerales > Oligosphaeraceae > Tb-RUG-64. Next base: position 6,391 of record JAEEYQ010000031.1, read on the forward strand.
GAAGCAGGCGTAATCGCCTGACACATCCAAACAGAATCCTTTCATAACTTTCCTTTCTTTATTTAATATAATCATCTAATTGAAGACCTTCGCCAAAGAGATCAAATCCAACGTCATCACGATATGCCGATGGCATGGTTTGAACATAAATGTCAGATGCCTCATCGTGTCTTGATGAAATGCGCAGCTCCTCAATCATCCCCTTCTCAAGCAAGTCTGGAATGCGGGAACGCGGCACATTAACCATGTATCGCTGAAGGCGGCGCATGATATCTCGCATGGGCCCTACGGCACGAAGCGAATTGATGAGAGAGTCGTTTTCACCATAACGGACAATAATGGGAACCTGCGCTGCACCGTCAATCATCTTGAATTTCATGGCGGCCTCACGGAATTGATAGTGCATGAAATCATCTATAGGCCTTGAAGGGCCATGGCGGTATTTTTCAGGTATTGGGACTCCAAGCAGCGGCTCGAAGTCACATCCCAAGTCACTTGCCCGGGAATGCAAAGCCATGAAATAGTCAGGATAGGAATTTACATCATCAACATCTACGCCACCTGAACGTTCAAGCAGGTCACTCATGGCATACTCTCCGTCACGAAGGTCCTTAATCTGTGTTGGTTGTGGCGGCATGAAAACGACAACACGACCCAATTCCTCCAGTCGCCCTTCACGATTACATCGGCCGGCGGACTGCGCTATGGAGGAGAGTCCTGCAAATGCTCGATAGACAATGGGAAAGTCAATATCAACTCCAGCCTCTATAAGCTGTGTCGAAATGACACGAAGTGGCTCACCATCCATAAGTTTTTGCTTCATGACCGCAATGACTTGAGAACGGTGTTCACCGCACATACTGGCAGAAAGATGGATGGTTCCCTCCGACATCTTGACAAACAAATCATGACAATCACGGCGCGTGTTCACAATGCAAAGAACTTGGTCATATGACATCAGTTCAACCGCTACTTCATCCCATGTCTGACGAACCTCAAGGTTGGCGGGGAATTCGATGTTCGTGCGTTTAAGGCTATGATACAAATCAAGCGAGGGAGGCATCATTTCATGGACTAACGAAGAATCAATTCCAGGCAAATTCAGCTGTGTGGCCGTGGAAAGGACAATGGACACATGGTAATGCGACACCAACTGCCGTATCGCCTCTGCGCACGGCAGCAGCAGTCGGGTCGGCAACAACTGGACTTCATCAAGAATCACAACACTTTCAGCAATGTTGTGCAGTTTGCGGCATTGGCTTGGCTTACAGGCATATAGAGATTCAAAAAACTGAACAGCCGTTGTGACAATTACAGGAGCATCCCAATTTTCTGAGGCCAGCCTAGACTGCAACGTCTCTTTGGCCGGATCAAAATTGGAATGGTGCTCAAGCACATTATCCTCTCCAATGAATGACCGCAACACGTCTGCAGTCTGCTCAATGATTGATGTATAGGGGATGACATAGATGATGCGTTTGAGGCCATATTTCAATGCATGTCTGAATGCGAACGCCGTTCCAGAAAGCGTCTTCCCTCCTCCAGTTGGCACGGTTAGCGAAAAAAGTCCAGGAGGAAGTTCAGCGGCCTGTTCACAGGCCTCACGAACTTTTCTGCGAATTTGATTGACTGGAGTGCCATCCGAAGAGCGTTGTTTCTTTTCGAGATGAGCAAAGAAGAGGGGTGCAAGTTCTGGCAACGACTTGCCATACATCCGCTGATTGCTTCTTGACACATCCATAAATGCTTCTGTGTCTAAAAAATCCGCATCAACAAGACAGGAAAAAAGCATACGAATCCAAAAAGGAAGAGAAGAATCACCCCGACTGAACTTGAATGGTGGTGAAGGGGAAATGAGACGCCAAGCCGACTCGTATGATTCAATCCACTTGCGAACGGCAGGCTCCTCCAAAACACATGCATCCTCCTTGAGACGAACAGCTAAGGCTCCAGAAGGAGTTTCACCACCAGACCAGTCGGGAAGGCCGGCGTGATGCCCTGCAATGACATACGCCAAAACGTAGCCCCTAGGCCCCATTAATTGTGGTGCATAGCAAGCTCCTGCTCCTGAATGCGAATGATTTTGGCAATCCGATTCACCATCCTCAATGCCATTGCATCGTTTCAAGTAGGCCTGAAATGAAGAACGAGCCTTGCCAATATCATGCAGAAGTCCTGCCAACTGAGCGTATTCTCCAGACTGGAATGCTTCGGCAAATGTATTGGCCAACTTTGCCGTATTCGTAGCATGGAATTGCAACGGTTGCCAGTTTGATACATCAGAACTTAAACTATGTGCAAAAATGGTCATTGGCAAGCTTTCAAAGGCTCACAGGCACTGGAGGTTTTCCGAACTTCCTCACAAACAAGAAGTAAAGATTTCATAGACACACAAGGAAATTAGCATATATTTTACATAATACAATTCAAGCTGTTGCTTTTTTTATAGAAAGGGAAGATTTTGGGTAATCCTTCAGTGATTGACATGTCCAACCGCGTCCCGCGGCCTGTGAGGTTGCGATTTTGCCGACATGGTGTCCCTTGCATCAAAGCTGCCTAGCCTCCATCTGTTTGTAAATGGCAATAGGTTCCGCACTTATGTTGCCATCGTTGACCATTTCATCCGAATCGGCAACTTTTGCGGGGCCAATCGGCAGCTTTTCGCCCGAATCGGCAGCTTTTGCCGCGCCAATCGGCAGCTTTTCATCCGAATCGGCAGCTTTTGCGGGGCCAATCGGCAGCTTTTGCGGGGCCAATCGGCAGCTTTTCATCCGAATCGGCAGCTTTTGCGGGGCCAATCGGCAGCTTTTGCGGGGCCAATCGGCAGCTTTTCGCCCGAATCGGCAGCTTTTCATCCGAATCGGCAACTTTTGCGGGGCCAATCGGCAGCTTTTCGCCCGAATCGGCAGCTTTTGCCGCGCCAATCGGCAGCTTTTCATCCGAATCGGCAGCTTTTGCGGGCCAATCGGCAACTTTTCGTCCGAATCGGCAACTTTTGCCATGACAAGAATCGGCAAGTTTTCATTTGAATCGGCAGCTTTTGATACACTACCTCGCCGATTGATTTTCTGCTGCTCTTTCTGTCTTTGGCTCTTGGCCGACCATGTCCCGCGGCCTGTGAGGTTGCGATTTTGCCGCCATGGCGTTGCCTTGATACAGGCTGTTTTCCCTATATATTAATAGGTATAGCAACAAGACGCCACGGACGGTGGCGTGGCAACGACAAACAGGAGACAAGCCATGTTGGCAGCCGTTTTGAAAGACTTCAACAACCTCGTGTTGGAAGATGTGCCCGTGCCCGAGCCAGGGCCGCGGGAAGTGTTGGTCCGCATCAAATCCTGTGGCTTCTGCGCCACGGACTACAAGGCGATCAAAGGGATACGCCGCAATGTCACCTTCCCCCTAATTCCCGGCCATGAGCCCAGCGGCGTCATTGCGGCCGTCGGCTCCGACGTGCGGCATTTCAAGGTGGGGGACGAGGTCATCTGCCAGCCGTCCGGCTACTGCGGCCTCTGCCCCGCCTGCCGCTCCGGCAACACCCATTACTGCGAGCATGCCTACACCACAGGCGGCGACGGACCGGACGACGTGCGGCCAGGCGCCTTCGCCGAATACATGGTGACGGGAGAGGAGACCATCTTCCTCAAGCCGGCCTGCATCAGCTTTGACGCCGCCGCCCTCACGGAACCCCTCTCCGGCGCATGGAAAGGCGTGGTGCAGAAAAGCGAGATCAAAGTCGGCGACGACGTGGTCATCATCGGCACGGGCGGCATCGGACTGCTTTGCCTGATGGTCGCCAAAGCCGCCGGCGCGGGCCGTCTCATCGCCATCGACGGCAGCGAATTCGCCCGCAACAACGCGAAGACCATTGGCGGCGCCACCCATGTCATCGACGTGCGTACGCCAGACATACGCAAACAGGTCTACGACATCATGCCTGACGGACCAGATCTGGTCGTTGAGGCGGCGGGACCCATTGAGGCCGTCAACCTGATGACCAGTCTGCTCCGCCGCGGAACCCGCTGGAACGTCTTCGGCATCACGACCCACGAGACCTTCCAGCTGGACGGCGGACTGACCCACTTTCTGGAGGCGCGAATGGACTCCAGCTTCGGCACCACGCCCACGGCCATGCACAACGCCATCCGACTCATGGAGCGGGGGCTTGTGGATCCCGAAAAGATTGTCTCCCACCGCTTTCCGCTGTCCAAGATTCACAAGGCCGTGGAAACCATGGGGACGCCTGGCCGCAACAAAGTCATCATCAATCCATAGGAGGGAAAGGCCATGACGGACGAATTCAACGGCAAAGTGGCCGTGGTGACAGGAGGCAGCTCCGGAATCGGCGGCGCCGTGGTCAAGGAGCTGGCCCAAAGGGGATGCCGCGCCTATTTCTGCTCACGGCATGGTGACGAGTTTGATCTGGCCGGGCAGACCGGCGGGCTGGCCATTGGGGCCACCTGCGACTTGACGGACAGCCGACAGACTCAGGCATGGATTGCCGATGTCATTGCAAAAGAAGGACATATTGACTATCTGGTCAACAACGTGGCCTTTGACGGACGCCGCGCCTTCGCGGAGGCCACCTTGGAAGAATACGACCAATTCATCGCCATCAACCTGAAGGCGGCCTTCGTCACGGCCCAGGCGGCCCTGCCAGGGCTGCGAGCCGGCTCGGGGCGGGCCATCGTCAGCATGGGCACCACCAACTGGATGTTGGGGCTGTCCCCCTTCACCCTCTACTCCTCCGCCAAATCCGGCCTGATTGGCTTCACGCGGGCGTTGGCGAGAGAATTGGGACCGGAGGGAATCCGCGCCAACATGGTGTCCCCTGGCTGGGTCATGACCGCCAAGCAGCTGGAACTCTATGTGACAGAACAGGATAAGAAAGATTTGCTACGGGATCAGGCCCTGCCCTTCCTGCTGGAGGAGGCCCACATCGTCCCGCCGATTCTCTTCCTGCTGTCAGAGGGGGCGAAGGCCATCACGGGACAGAATTTGGTGGTCGATGCAGGGAAATACATGCAGTAGCCATTGATAACGACCGCCGCCGGAACAGAGAAGGAGACGCCACTCCTTCTTTGTTCTGTCCGTGGGCTGCGCTTTGCTCCACACACGACAGGTTCTTGCCGCCACTACGCGGCCTCCCCGCAAGCTGAAACATTGCTTTGGGAAACTCTAGTTAGCTCTAGAAGCTCTAGAAAATTTCTAACTCCTAACTGCTAACTTCTAACTGCTAACTAAATTCCTAATTCCTAATTCCTAATTTCTAATTCCTAATTGACATGTCCGTCATTGCCTTTCTGCTTGTTCTGATTTCCGCCTTCTCGCATGTGGGGTGGAATCTGCTGGCCAAGAAGAGTAAATTCTCCATTCCCTTCTACGCCATCATCTGCACCGTGCCGGCCATCTTCTGGCTCCAGATGCTCTTCTGGACTCCTGTGGACTATTGGCACCTTCCGTGCCGCTTTTGGCTCTCCGTCATTTTGGGCTGCCTGTCGGAATTCTGCTATTGCGGCGCCATCGTGGGGACGTACCGCCGCATGGACATGTCCACCGCCTATCCGCTGATGCGGTCACTGGCGATTCCGATGACCATGGGGGTGTCCGCCTTTTTTGGCCTTGGGGCCGCCCTGTCTCCACTGGCCAAGCTGGGTATGATGGTGGTCTTTCTTGGCTGCTTTCTCATGCCGCTGCACTCCTTTTCCTCCTTCCGATTCTCCGAACTGCTGAACCCGGGCATGCTGTTCGTCCTTCTCGTCTCGTTGGGAACCACCGGCTACACCATCTTCGACAGCATATCGCAACATATTCTTGCAGAAGAATTTGCAGAAATATCAAAACCCGTTCGGTCGCTGACCTTCTATGCCATCCGCTGTCTGACTCTGATTGCCATTCTCTGGAGCTGCATCCTGCTGATTCCCTCCCAACGGGCCATTGCCAAAGACTACATCGTCAGCCGGAATCCTACTCCATGGTACGGCGGCCTCTTCGCCGTCCTCTCCTATCCGCTGGTTATCCTGGCCATGAACTATGTGAACAACGTCTCCTATATTCAGGCTTTCCGTCAGCTGGGGATGCCCATGGGACTGATTTTGGGCATCGTCGTCCTCAAGGAGCCCTGCACCCTCACCAAGTGTCTGGGCTGCGCCCTTTTGGCCATCGGCCTGATCATGACATGCCTGTGACATTCCCCTGCCCTTGCGGCGGCCCCCCATGAAAATGATTTCCTTTCCGCTCCGTGATTGTCAACTGAAAATCTTCTATTACATTATGTCATGTGACAAGTTAACCGCAGAATCGAATCCATCGGAGTAGACATGACACGCGAGGAATTGCAACGCAAAGTGGACGAGGCGCAGCAGCGCGTCGAACACTTGAGGGGGTTTCTTTGACATCGCCGGCAAGAAGGAACGACTGGAGCTTCTTGAAGCGCAGATGACCCGACAGGACTTCTGGGACCGTCGGGAAGCCGCCCAGGAGACCGTCAACGAAGTCGCCTCCATCAAAAATGTACTGGAGCCCTTCCGCAAAATGGAATCGCGGGTCGAGGACTTTGCCGTATTGGCGGAACTGGCGGAGATGGAGGGGGACGAATCCCCCATGTACACCGAGGCGGACGCCACGTGGACAACTCTGCAGGAGGAGCTAGACAGGCTGGAGCTGGTCAGCTTCCTCTCCGGCAAGATGGACAACAACAACGCCATCGTCACCATCCACGCCGGCGCCGGCGGCACCGAGTCCTGCGACTGGTGCAACATGCTCTTGCGCATGTACATCCATTGGATGGACAACCATCACTACTCCTACACCATCGAAGACCTGCAGCCGGGGGACGAGGCGGGCACCAAAATGGTCGTCTTCACCGTGCAGGGGGATTTCGCCTATGGCTATCTGAAGGCGGAGAAAGGCGTCCATCGGCTGGTCCGCATCTCCCCCTTTGACGCCAACAAGCGCCGCCACACCTCCTTCGCCTCCGTCGACGTGCTGCCCGAAATCAACGATGACATCAACATCGTCATCAACGAAGCCGATCTGCGCATCGACACCTTCCGCGCCTCTGGCGCCGGCGGACAGCACATCAACCGGACGGACAGCGCCGTCCGTCTGACCCATCTGCCCACGGGCATTGTCGTCACCTGCCAAAGCGAGCGGTCGCAGCATAAGAACAAAGCGAACGCCATGCGCATTCTGAAGGCCCGCCTCTACGAGCTGGAGGAGAACAAACGGCGGGCGGAGCACGCCGCCGAGTCCGCCGCGAAGGGCGACAATGCATGGGGCAACCAGATCCGCTCCTACGTCGTGCAGCCGTACCAGCTGGTCAAGGACCTGCGGACGGAGGCGGAGACCAGCAACATCAACGCCGTCCTTGACGGCGACATCGACATGTTCATTGAGGCGTGGCTCCGCGCCGGCCAGCCACAGTCACGAGCCACCGCCGAATAGGATTCTCTTATACCATATATATTATATATCGTTCAACGATTCCAAACAACCCAACCATTCAAAGGAGAAAATCATGACCTGCAAATGCGCAACCTTCAAAAAAGCCGTTGACACCGTCCGTCTGCTTGCCGCCGACGGCGTGCAGAAAGCCAATTCCGGCCATCCGGGCATGCCCATGGGCGCCGCGGACGCCGCGTTCACCCTGTGGAACGACATTCTGCGCTTCAACCCCGACGACCCCACCTGGCTGGGCCGCGACCGCTTCGTCCTTTCCGCCGGCCACGGCTCCATGCTCATCTACACGCTGCTCCATCTCTTCGGCTATGGCCTGACCATGGACGACCTGAAGAGCTTCCGCCAGCTGAACAGCAAGTGCCCCGGCCATCCCGAATACGGCCACACCAAAGGCGTCGAAGTCACCACGGGACCGCTGGCCTCCGGACTGGCCTCCGCCGTCGGCATGGCCATTGGCATGAAGCAGTTCAAGGCCCAAATCGGCGGCTGCGACTGCCTCTTCAACCAGAAGGTCTATGTGATCAGCGGTGACGGCTGCTTCATGGAAGGCACCTCCCACGAAGCCTGCTCCCTGGCCGGCCATCTGAAGCTGGACAACCTGGTCGTCTTCTACGATGACAACGACATCTCCATCGAAGGCTCCACGGACATCACGCACACGGAAGACGTGGGCGCCCGCTTCGCCGCCTACGGATGGGAAGTGCTGCGCATTGACGGACAGGACGTCCGCCAGCTGAAGTCCGCCTTCGAATATGCGAAGGCCTACAAGGGCAAGCCCGTTCTGGTCATCGGCAAGACCATCATCGGCAAAGGCTCCCCGAATCTGGCCGGCAAGGCCTCCTGCCACGGCGCGCCGTTGGGCGCGGAGGAACTGGCGGCCACGAAGGTGGCCCTCGGCTTCGACCCCAACGCGTCCTTCGTCGTGCCGGATGAAGTCCGTGCGCTGTGCAACGAGACCATCGCCGCCAAGAAGGCCGCCGCAGCGGAATGGGATGCGAAATTCGCCGAATTCAAGTCGAAACTGGCGGATGACAAGAAGGCGCTTCTGGATGCCCTGCTGAACCGCACGGTTCCCTGCGACATTCTAGACCAGCTGCTCAAGGCTGTTCCCGAAAAGGCAACGGCCACCCGCAACTCCGGCGGTACCATCATGCAGAAGGCCGCGGAACTGGTTCCCGCTCTCGTGGGCGGCTCCGCCGACCTGAACCCCAGCACCAAGACCTATCTCAAGGCCGGCGGCGACTTCGACTCCACCAACTGGGCCGGCCGCAACATCCACTACGGCGTGCGCGAACTGGCCATGGGCCTCATCAGCAACGGCCTCGCCCTCTGCGGCAACGCCATCCCGTTCAGCTCCACCTTCATGGTCTTCTCCGACTATATGAAGCCCGCCATCCGTCTGGCCGCCCTGCAGAAACTGCATGAAATCTACGTGTTCACCCACGACTCCATCTTCGTCGGCGAAGACGGCCCGACCCATCAGCCCATTGAGCAGCTGGCCATGTTCCGCAGCATTCCCGGCCTCATCACCATCCGTCCCGCGGAGTCCCACGAAGTGGCCCACGCCTGGGCGACGGCCCTGAAGGCGGACTGCCCCGTCATCCTCTGCCTGACCCGCCAGACGCTGCCCAATCTGCCGGAAGACGTTGTGGCCAAGATGGATGTGGCCAAAGGCGCCTATGTGGTCTCCAGCGACGCGAACTTCGAGCTGATTCTCATCGCCAGCGGCTCCGAACTGCAGGTCGCCATGGGCGCCGCCGACACGCTGCGTCAGGCCGGCAAGAAGGTCCGCGTGGTCTCCATGCCCAGCTGGGAGCTCTTCGAGAAGCAGAGCGCCGAATACAAGGAGTCCGTCCTTCCCGCCGCCTGCGCGAAGCGCATCTCCGTGGAAGCCGGCTCCACCTTCGGCTGGCAGCGCTATGTGGGCGACAAGGGCCTGAGCATCGGCATCGACCACTTCGGCGCCTCCGCCCCCTGCGAGCTGCTCGCGAAGATGTATGGCTTCTCCGCTGAATCCGTGGCGGAAAAGGCCCTCGCCTATCTGAAATAGGAAACCCTGACGGCGGGAGCCCCGACGGCGCGCCGCGGGCTTCCCGCCAACTTCCGCCTCTGCGGGGCCGGAGCAATCATATTCGATGAATGTATCCCTAGACCATGTCAGCAAACGGTATCCGGACGGGACGGCGGCGGTCAGCGACGTCTGTCTTCAGATTGAAGACGGCGAGTTCATTGTGCTGGTCGGGCCGTCCGGCTGCGGTAAATCCACCACGCTGCGCATGATCGCCGGCCTGGAGCAGGCCAGCGAGGGAACCATCCGAATCGGCGACCGCATCGTCAACGACGTCCTTCCGAAGGACCGAAACGTGGCGATGGTCTTCCAAAACTACGCCCTTTACCCCGACAAGACCGTCTACGAGAATTTGGCTTTCTGCTTGCGGATGAGGGACTTCCTGCCGCGCCATCCGGACGAGGGCGGCGTTGGCGGTTTCTTCCGTCACCGCGCCCGCCGCAAGGCGGAGATTGACCGACGGGTTCGGGAGGCCGCCCAACTGCTTGGCATCACGGACTATCTGCAACGCCGCCCCGCCGCATTGTCCGGCGGTCAGCGGCAGCGGGTGGCGTTGGGCCGCTGCATTGTCCGCAACCCGGATGTCTTCCTCTTTGACGAGCCGCTTTCCAATCTGGACGCGAAGATGCGGGTCCAGATGCGGGCGGAGATCATCCGCCTGCATCAGCGGCTGCGCTCCACCATGGTCTACGTCACCCATGACCAGACGGAGGCCATGACCATGGGAGACCGCATCGTCGTCATGCAACATGGTGTCATTCAACAGATTGCGCCCCCCGTGGAGTTGTACGACCAGCCTGCCAATCTCTTCGTGGCGGGCTTCATCGGAACGCCGCCCATGAATCTTCTTCCCGTCACCTTGGAAAGGACGGAGGGCGGTTCCTTCATCCGCGGCGACGGCTTTACTCTGCCCCTTCCCGACCGCTGGTCGGCCACGCTGGCCGACACGACTCCTAACTCATTCAGCGGCAAGGAGTTACAACTTGGAATACGCCCGGAGCATGTGGGCTCTCCTGCCGCCGAAGGGGACGTGCGGCTGCCGCGTCTGCAGGCGACCGTGGAATTCGTCGAACGCCTTGGCTCCGAAACCTGTCTCCATGTATGCGCGGGGGGCTCCCGTTTCATCGCGCAAGTGGATGCCCATTGCCCCGCCAAGCCAGGGGATGCCGTCGCGTTGGCCGTCCAGCTGGAGTCCGCCCATCTGTTCGACCCCAAAACCACCCTGCGAATCGTGTAGGGGCGGCATGCAGGCACGGGACGCATCATTTGTGGTTTTGGATTTTGAATGCACGGGCTGCTGGATGCAGGAGGTCAATCTGCCATGGCAGCTGGGCATGGTCTTCTTCCAGCAGGGCCAGGTCAATGGCACGCTGAGCTTCAGCCAGCTGCTGCATGTGCCGTCGGACTATGCGTTCAATCCCTACGCTCCGGGGCGTTGGGCCTCCCTGCGAGAGGAATTGGCGACGGCCCCCACCCTGCCGGAGCTGTGGCCGGAGCTGTGCACATGGCTGGAAGGCCGCATTCTCGTGGCCCACAACATCGCCACAGAACGGGCCCTGCTTCACCATGCCTTTCCCATGCACCGCTTTGGGCCATGGATTGACACGCTGAAATTGACACGAAAATCCTATGCCGCCTTGCAAAATTACAAGTTGGAGCATATAATAGAAGAGTTGAATCTGGTGGACGCCATTCAGGAGCTCTGCCCCAACGGACAGCCCCATGACGCCCTCTACGACGCATGCGCCTGCGGAGCGCTCCTCGCCCATCTGCTTCAGCACCCCGACTGGAGCCATGCGGATGTGGAACGGCTCCTCACCGTTTCAGACAAAAAACAAGCTATCTCACTGTTCTGAGTCCCCGGGACACGATGACACAAGTCCTTCTGACTCAGTAACTTACAGGACAATTTCATGTCATCACAGGTTTTTCTCATTGGAATCGGCGGCATCGGCATGAGCGCTCTGGCTCAGCTGTTGGTGTGGCGGGGCTATTCCGTCGCCGGCAGTGACCGCGGCTTGCATGACCCTAGCAAACATGCTCTGTATGAGTCACTTGCAAAACAGGGTATTCGCCTGTATCCGCAAGACGGCAGCGGCGTGTTGGCGGAGAAGCCAGAGCGGCTGATCATCTCCACGGCCGTGGAGGAGGGCAACCCCGACTTGACCACAGGACATCCCTGCACCATCACTCACCGCGCCGCCGCGCTGGCCGACGAGCTGGCCGCCATCCAGGGGGCCCGCCTCATCACGGTGGCCGGCTCCTGCGGCAAGACCTCGGTCACCGGCTGGCTGGCCACCGCCCTCCACGCGTTGGGCGAACCCACCCTCATGGTCAACGGCGGCTATTGTCTGGACTGCGAAAACGACCGCCTCCCAGGCAATTTTTCCGCTGACCCGAATCCCCGCTGGCTGGTGGCGGAAGTCGATGAAAGCGACCATTCCATCTCCCAATTCGCTCCGGACTACGGCATTCTGCTCAATGTGGGCACGGACCACTACGAACAGGAGGAGCTTCGGAGGGTCTTCGCGGCCTATCTGCAGCGCTGCCGCCACGGCGCGGTGGTCGCCGACGACCTGGCTCCCTTGGCGGCGGAGGCAAAGGCTCCCGTCCGCCTCTTTTCCACCGTCCCCGCCGGCTATCATGCCGCGACGGACGGCATCCGCTTTCAGATGGAGGGCGTGGGGGAAGTCCATGCGCGGCAGCCCGGCCAGTACTCCGCCGTCAACGCCATGGCGGTGCTCACGCAGCTGCTACAGCTGAACCTGCCTGTTGACGGACAGAGACTGGCCGCCGCCATCACCGCCTTTTCAGGAGTCCGCCAGCGCTTTGAAATCATGGGCAAGACGGCGAAAGGCATGGTGCTGATCAACGACTATGCCCACAATCCGGACAAAATCAGCGCCTGCATCCAGGCCGCCCATGAGCAGTTCGGAGCGCCGCTGACCGCCATCTTCCAGCCCCACGGCTTCCGTCCCCTTCAGTTCATGAAAGACGCCTTGGCCGACTCCCTGCAGGCAGCCCTGCAGCCGGGGGACCAGGTTCTACTGCTTCCCGTCTACTATGCAGGAGGCAGCGCCGCCTTCTCTCCCACCTCGGAGGAAGTCGCCGCGGAATACCGCGCCAAAGGGCTGCCGGTCCACGCCGTCTCCACCCGTCAGGATGTGGAGGACATTCTGAAAAGCAACCCCATGGGCTGCGCGTTGGTCATGGGAGCCAGAGACTATTCCCTCCGGCTTTGGACCAAAAACCTAGTAAATTTGTAACTCATTGACAATCAATAACTTAAGCTAATTCATCATGTTCATGGCACGTTTCAGAACCGTCAGCGTCGGCCTCTTGGGCCTCCTGCTTCTTCTGGCCATTGGCTGCGCCCCCTCCCGCAAGAGTGACTACCTTCAGGGCATCACGGCGCTGGAGGAGCGAAACTTTTCGGAGGCCGCCCGACACTTCGAGGCCGCCGTGCTCAATAACGACCATGAGGCGGACGCCCATCTGCAGCTCGGCATCCTCTATGAGCGGCAGCCGGACAAGGTCTGCCTGGCCGTTTGGCATTACCGCGCCTATCTCGCCTTCGATCCGCAGGATGAGGGCCGCCTGACCGTCGCCCACAACGGTTTGGAGCGGGCGGAGAAGATGCTGATGACGGAACTGCAGGACAAACTGGAGCAGAGCACGGAGGAGGAGCGGGTCATGAAAGTCAAGCTCATGGAAGAGTATGCCCTGCGGCAAAAGCGCTGGATTGCCCAGCTGGAAAAGGAAAACCTGGAATTGCGGAAACGGTTGGGCAAGCCATGACGGCATGCCCCGCCCCACATTCATCAACCGAACCCCACCACAGACATCTATGCTGCACACCATGCAAGTCACCATCACGGACATCGGCTTCGGCGGCGACGGCGTCGCCCGGCTGGATGACCATTCTGTTGTCTTCGTCCCCTTCACCGCCATGGGAGATGTGGCCCAGATCACGCTGCTCAGCTCCCACAAAAACTACCATCGGGCGATGCTTCGGAACCTGATCACCGCAGGCCATGGCCGCACCGCCCCCGTGTGCCCACACTTCGGCACCTGCGGCGGCTGCGCCTATCAGCATCTGGACTACGCCGCCGAATGTCAGGCCAAACAGCGGCAGTTCAGGGACATCATGGAGCGAATCGGCCATTTCAAGGACTTCCCGCAGCCGGAGCCCATCATCCCCTCCCCCTCCTGCACCAAATACCGCAACAAACTGCGGCTGGAGCCCATCCGCGTCGACCGCGAAACCCTCGCGTACGGCTATTATGCCCAAGACAATCGGACGCTCATTCCCGTCAAGAGCTGCCCGCTGGCACAGGACTGCCTGAACCTGCTGCTGCGCACGGCCATCAACAGCCCGTGGGGGAAGAAAAACACCCAGAACATCCGCCCCTACCCTCTGACCCTCCGCGCCACCACAAACGGTTCCTGCCAATACTATTTCGGTCCCCCCTCCGCCAAAGTCCCATGGCTCCATGAGGAGCTTCTGGGAGAGGACATCAATGTGCCATTGGGCAGCTTCTGGCAAGTGAATCCCCCTGTGGCGGAAAAACTTGTGGAAACCGTCAGGCGGTGGGCCACCGAGTCGGGCACCCGCAGCCTCATTGACGCCTATGGCGGCGTGGGCACCTTCTCCCTGCTCCTCGGCAGCCATTTCCAATACCGTGTGCTCATTGAGAGCGATCCCCTGGCCACCGCCGCCGCCGAACGGAACCATCAGGAACGGGACCTGAAATGCCGCATTCTGTCCAGCACCACGGAAAGTTCCATTGGAACGGCACTTAGCCATGTGACCGCCGCTGAAACACTAGTCCTGCTGGATCCCCCGCGAACCGGCTGCGCCCCCAAGGTCATTGAGATCCTTCGGCATCACCCCCCCCTGCAGATCATCTACGTCTCCTGCAATCCGCCCACCTTGGCTCGGGACCTGCAGCTCCTTTGCGCCGACGGCGTCTACACCCCCATCCACGCCGCCACCTTCGACATGTTCCCCCGAACTGGCCATTTCGAGTCCGCCGTCCTGCTGGAGCGCACTACCAATGGCAAACATGCCTGACCCTTTGCCTTGCAGACGGCGTGCCTAAAATCATCGAAGTCTATGGAACCCAGGCATTTACATTCCATGAGAATTCCATAGTCGTGACCATTCCCTTCAATAAGATTGACTTGGGTAGTCAAAAAGATGAAGATACCCAAGTCAAACATACCCAAGTCAAACATACCCAAGTCAAAGATACCCAAGTCAAAGATACCCAAGTCAAAGATACCCAAGTCAAAGATACCCAAGTCAAAGATACCCAAGTCAAACATACCCAAGTCGAAGATACCCAAGTCAAACATACCCAAGTCAAACATACCCAAGTCGAAGATACCCAAGTCGAAGATACCCAAGTCGAACATACACAAGTCGAAGGTACACAAGTCGAAGGTACACAAGTCGAACATACACAAGTCGAAACAAAAGCAAGATATGGACGGATTGGCAATGAAAGTCTGGAGAAGATTCTTGAATTTTGCAAGACAGCAAAGAGCCTGAAGGAAATTATGGGACATTTGGGCTTGCGTGAGCGGAAATCTGTTTCCATCCGTTTGAAAATTCTACTACAAGAGGGACGACTATCCAAGACCCTGCCAGACAAACCCAATAGCAGCAGACAGAAGTACATCACGTCCATCTGATTGCCCAATCTGGTATTATAATATTGTATAATGGAACTCAGAACCCAGAAGGTCTCTGAAAACCATGAATATTGACGTGATCTCATTCAATCCCTTTGGACAACCAGATTTTATAACATACTTATAACCATGATGTTATGAAAAAAATGATGACTCCTTGTCCGCTTTTCAGGATAATCTCAATGTGTCCAGCTGAAAAATAGTTGACAGGACTTGAAAAATCAAAAAATGGGGGGTATTTTATTCCCTGACATCGTGAAATTACATGTTCGGGAAGCTTCCATTCATCCTCAATCCCCCATATTTCCCTCCATGGAATGAGCCTCAAGTCCACTTGCATCAAACTCCTGTACTCCTGCCTTGAAACCTTGCCGGCCCCCTTTGCCAACAAGCTCAAGATGATGGGCAACATTGCCGTCCATGACTGGCAAATGGAGTCGTTTTGCATGTTTGACATTCGGGAAGCCATGGCGGAAGAACAGGCAAAAACCTTATTCGACCCGCATGACGAAATGACACAACATATTGTTCATCAGCAATATGTGCTTGGAAAACTATACATTCCCCCCGAAGTCAAAAACTGCTTTTTCTTCCATCATCGCAAGGAACTGTACTTTCCGTTTGAGGGGGATGTCAGCCAAATCAAACGTTCTGCAGACACCTTCAAGGCCCAATATGGCTTGACCGATGTGGGACCGGAAGTCACCTATTACCACAATGGCCTTTACTTTCTCAATGAGCATGAACGGGCCCTTATCTCCGGCAAGTACATCATTGATGCAGGGGCTTATCAGGGGGAATCAGTGATTGCGCTTCTTGAGGCTAACCCCTTGCGCGTCATCGCCTTCGAGCTTTCTCCAAAAAATTACAGTAAAATGGAGGCCAACCTGCAGCGGAATCACATTCCCAAAGAACGCTACGAGCTGATTCCCTGCGGCCTTGGCGCCGTTGAAGAGGACATTTGCATCGACGACACGGGGGAAGCCATCACATCCAGGCAGAACAAAGGGGATTTGAGTTGCCACATCACCACCATTGACACGTATACCCAACACCATCCCGTTCCAATCGGAATGATCAAAGCCGACATCGAAGGAGATGGTCTGGAGCTCATCAAAGGGGCTCTTGCCACCATTCGACGGGACCGCCCTATCTTGAGCATTGCGGTATATCACCGTGCCGATGAATTTCTTGGAATACCTAAATTGCTGATAGACAATAATTTAGGATATAGGTTCATTTTGCGGAGCCTCTCTCCGTTCACCACTTTGGGTGAGATTGTCCTCTTGGGCTTGCCTGAATGATTCCACAAAGTCCCCATGTTTCCAAACTTTTCATCCGGATTCACTGCCACTTAAGTCGATGAGTTTCAGCCCCATATGTCAGCCCGAAAGCGTGCGGCACCGCCCCCATGAGCTTTACATCAACAATTTTTCTAATTGGATGGTTTCCCTTATTTGCCATTCTATATCCGTGGCTGGCAGGCAGATCCATGGCGGGCAGAAAAGGATTGTTGTTTTTGGCAAACAGCCTCTTTATCATCTGGGGCGGAGCCGCTTCCTTTTTGCTGTTAGGTGCCTTCTCCATGTTGATTTCCCTCCTTGCCATCGGTGTCATTCGGTTCAAAACACGGTGGGCGCTGGCCCTTGCGCTAATCTTGACGATCACCCCTTTGGCCGTGACGAAATACACCATGTTTTTCATTCATGCCATCAACACCGTCATGGACTTGCACGTTGCCGCACCCTCTTTCATCATTCCCATGGGCATCTCCTTCGTTACGTTTGAGGCCATATCCCTTCTGGTGGATATCTTCAAAGGAAAAATCAGCAGAACCCCTTCTCCTCTAGATATTTACATATATCTAACCTTCTTTCCAACCATCACTTCCGGTCCCATCTTGCGATATGATGAATTTGAAACGGGATTGCGTTCCGCACCCCTGTCACGCGATGTCTCCACGGCCTTGGAACGAATCTGTCTCGGCCTATGTAAAAAAGTCCTTGTGGCAGACAAGATAGCCGTTTTGGCAGACTCCTATTTTGACGGCACGGCATTGGGAAACTCCTACTCGGCCATGGGACTATGGATGGGCTCCATGGCATATTCTCTTCAATTGTACTTTGACTTTTCAGGCTATTCGGACATGGCCATTGGCATTGGGGGCCTGCTGGGCTTCAACATCCGAGAGAATTTCAACAGGCCGTATCAGGCATGCGGTATATCGGATTTCTGGAGAAGATGGCATCTCTCTCTGACACAATGGTTTAGGGATTATATCTACATCCCGTTGGGCGGAAACCGATGCTCACCCCTTCGCCATATTCAGAACCTGTTGGTCGTATGGCTATTGACTGGAATTTGGCATGGCGCCAACTGGACTTTCATCCTTTGGGGACTGGCTTATTTCGTGTTTTTGGTCGCCGAAAAATCCATTCTGAAGAGGGGGATTCAACTCCCCAGACTCGTGAAACATGCCTATACCTTATTCATTGTCAATCTATTGTGGGTTCCCTTTCGCGCCAAGGACCTGTCCACCGCGTTTCAATACATGGCTGGAATGTTTGGCGGAGGCGGCGGCGTCATAGAGAAACGGGCTCTTCGGTTTGTTCCTTTCATGTTATTGGCCATTGCCCTTTGCCTCCCGTGGGAAAACATCTTGCACCGTTTCAACGGCAGACAAGAAGTCCTTTTCCTTAAGAACGCCGTTCTTGTCATCTTGACCGGCTTGGCTCTGTGCAGTTTGATCAATTCATCCTATGCACCATATATTTACGGGAACTTCTAGGGAGGAGCCATGAGTAAAGGAGAATGCAAAACGCGGTGGCATATTCTTGCCATTCTCTTCATGGTGGCAATCTTGTCCATTGGCTCCGGGATGCAATTTGCCATGGAAATCGGGCGCTCCATTCAACGCCATTTGAACGGCGACAGAAACGACACCCCAAAATCTCTCACCATAAATCAACCAATGACTTCAGACGCACCTCTCTCCATGTCATGCCCCCTAAAAAGGAAATGGGACACGTTCTGCCATGCCATGGACACCATTGTTTTCAAGTTCAATTCCCTGTGGTCGGTTTTCATGACCGTGCCCTTGAGCAAAATCGACTCCATTGTCACCTATCATGTGACAGGGGAGATTGCCTCATCTCAAGTCATCGGAGGCCTTCACAAGTGGCTGTTCTTCAAAAGCAAAACCGATGGAGACTCCGTTGGTGACTTTGAAGGCACGAATCTGCACTCCCTTCAAGAACTGGAAGCCATCGCCCAATCCGCTCTGACCGCCCAAGAGGGCATCACCCGCCATGGCATACAGTTTGTCATCGTCGTGGCCCCGAACAAGGAGAATGTGTATTGGGAAAACATGCCCGACACCTATGTGCATGCCCAAAAGTCCCGCACAGACCTTTTGATTGAATTTATCCAAAAGAAGGGAGTGAACATCGTTTCCCCAAAACAGGACCTGCTAGATCATCATTTATCCTTTCAACTATATTATCGTTACGACACCCATTGGAATCAGTTAGGGGCGTACATCGGAGTCCGTGCCACGTTGGCATCATGGAATCTGGAGATGCCAGAACTATCAAAGCGGGTCATTTCCTCAACGGATTTGAAAGAGGCCTATCATTATTGCGGAGAAGACGATTTAGCCAAGATGATGGGGTTAAGAGGCGTGTTTTCGGATGAGAAGGAATATGTCATTGAAGGCACTCTCCCTATAGATTGGGTCACCTTTGAATCGGAGCATGACGCTGGCATCCCCTCCCGCTATTTCAATGAAAGAGCGGTTAACAAAAGTCGTCTTCTTCTTGTGGGAGACTCTTTTCGCTCTTCCATGCTCCCTGCATTGCGGGAGCAATTTATCGAAGTGATTGCCGTTCAGCATTCTCGCTGCACATCGAAAATGCTGATGGAGCTTCATCCAGACTATGTCATCGCGGAATATGTTGAACGGTATTCCCATGAAATGGGAACACTGCATTTGCTTGTGGAAAAAAGCCCGTAAGCCTTATGATATATCGCTATAACATCTTAATATATAGTGATTTATATAGAAACATAGGACGTTAGGTGCACGAGAAAGTTAGAGTTTTAGAACCGCGCAAGCGGTGACCCCCCTTCGCCCTTCGGGCTACGGCGGGGCAAGCAGGAATCTGACGTGGGACGGGGGACGAGAGACGGGGGACGAGGGACGGGAGACTGGAGACGTGGCACTTGCATCGGTTCCCCTCTGCAAAAAACAGTCCATTTTTCGGGAGGCGGGAATATTTCAGCCCCTCTGTTCCGCCGCCATGTCCCGAAATAAAGTCATATCTTATTGATTATCAATATATTATGTAAATATCTGGCTTACAATGGCTCATCGGGCAGGATTTGGGACATCCATCCTGACAATTGGGATTTTCCTCCTTACCATATATATTAATGGTGGAAAAGAGTTTTCACGGACTTCATCGCGGAGTTCGCGGGAGCGGGTTAGCAAGAGGCCGCCATTGAACGGGCGGAGGAGGAACAGCCATGACAGCCATGATGAATGAAATAATCGCCAAAGCCGACGTGCTTCTGGAGGCCTTGCCCTATATTCAGCAGTTTCACGGAAAGACGGTCCTCATCAAATTCGGCGGGAGCGCCATGGAGGATCCGGAAACCACGCGTGGCGTGCTGCGGGACATTGCGTTCATGGCGTCCGCCGGCATGAAGCCCATCATTGTCCACGGCGGCGGCAAGGCCATCAGCGCCGCGCTGAAGGAGCAGAACATCCCCACCCGCTTCATCAACGGACTGCGCTACACCTGCGAGCAGACCATTCGCGTGGTCGACCAGGTGCTCCATGAAAAAGTCAACGCGAATTTGGTGTCTCTGCTGAAGAACTGCGGCGCCCATGCGGTGGCCGTCTCCGGCAAGAACGTCCTGCGGGCGGAGAAAGTCACCACGACGGACGCGCAGACTGGCCAGGAGCTGGATTTGGGCTTTGTGGGCAAGGTCATCAACGTGGACACACCACAGCTCAACTGGCTTCTCAGCCGAGAGGAAATCCCTGTCATCACGCCACTTGCAAAAGACATGACAGGACAGGTCTACAACATCAACGCGGACATGGCCGCCTGCGTCGTCGCCTCCATGCTGCAAGTCAACAAGCTGGTCTTCCTCAGCGATGTGCCTGGCGTGCTCAGCGATCCGCAGGACGAATCCACGCTGATCTCCACCATCCATGTGGGAGACATCAGCCGCCTCCATGAGGACGGCACCATCAGCGGCGGCATGCTGCCCAAACTGAACAGCGCGGCGGACGCCATCCGCAGCGGCGTGGAGAAAGTCCACATGATCGACGGACGACTGCGACATTCCCTGCTGCTGGAAATCTTTACTGACCAAGGCATTGGAACCCAAATTCTCAACTAAAACCGCAAAAGGAGCATTACATATGTCCATCGTTCCCAATCTTGGCTTGACCGGAAAGCCGTTGCTTAAACTGGCCGACCTCACCGACGAACAGGTCCTCGGCCTCGTCGATTTCGCCATCGCCCTCAAGGCGCGGAAACGGGCCGGAGTGCATTTGAACAACCCCCTGCTGAAGGGGAAGAACATCTGCCTCATCTTCCAGAAGTCCTCCACCCGGACCCGCTGCTCCACCATCGTGGCGGTGCAGGACGAGGGCGGCAACGCGGAGTATTTGGGGCAGAGCGACATCCACTTCGGCAAGAAGGAGTCCGTGCGGGACACGGCCCGGGTTCTGGGGCGGCTGTTCGACGGGCTGCTCTTCCGGGGCTTCCATCAGTCCACCGTGGAGGAGTTGGCCGCCTATTCAGGGATTCCCGTGTGGAATGGACTGACCGACGAATGGCATCCCACGCAGGTTCTGGCCGATCTGCAGACCATCAAAGAGCATTTCGGCCGACTGAAGGGGCTGAAATTCGCCTTCATCGGCGACGGACGCAACAACGTCTGCAACTCCCTGATGGTCGGCTGCGCCAAAGCCGGCATCAACTTCGTCGACGTCTGCCCCGAAGCGCTGTCCCCCGCCCCTGAAATTCTCGCGTTGGCCAGGACGGCGGCCGCCCGCAACGGCTCCACCGTGGAGGTGTCCCATGACCCGTCCAGCGGCGTCAAAGGCGCCAATGTGCTGTACACGGACGTGTGGGTCTCCATGGGAGAGGAGGCCATGTTCGCGGAGCGCCTCAAGCTGCTGCGGCCCTTCCAGGTCAACATGGCCATGGCAAAGGCCACGGGCAACCTGGGCGGCGAGCTGATGTTCCTCCACTGCCTGCCTGCCTTCCACGATGACAAGACGGAAGTCAGCAAATCCACCGGCGCCATGGAAGTCAGCGACGATGTGTTTGAGTCGGACTTCTCCAAGGTCTTTGACGAGGCGGAGAATCGGATGCACACCATCAAGGCCATGATCCTGTCCTCCATGGTCACTCCATAAACCACACAACAACAGGAACTTCAGCCCTATGCTCAAGCGAAAGTACCTCCACGAGATCAGCTGGAACGATTTCAACGCGCTGTCGCCCCTCGAAAAGGCCCCCTATCTGGTGCAGGCCAACGGCCGGCCGTACCATGTGCTGGTGGCTCAGCAGTTCGACCGGGAGCGGCTGGACATGCTCTGCGATTTGGCGACCCGCATCCGCACCATCGCCAAAAGCCGCATGGGACTGAACTTCCTGGCCGACCTGCTCTGCCATAAGCACGCCATGCTGGACTTCAGCCAGCCCAGCAGCCGCACTTTCCTCTCCTTCTACTCCGCCTGCCAGTACCTCGGCATCCGCATCGCGGAAGTCCGCGACTCCTCCACTTCCAGCGAGATGAAAGGGGAGTCGCGGGAGGATTCCGTGCGCACCTTCAGCTCCTATTTCGACATGATCATCATGCGGACGCCCCTCCAGGGCTTCGTGGAGAAGATGGCGTGGACCATCTCCAACACGGACCGCCCCCTTCCCATCATCAACGCCGGCTCCGGAAAGGATCAGCACCCCACCCAGGCCCTGCTGGACATCTATACCCTCCAGCGCAGCTTTGAGCGCAACGGCGGCCTCGCCCACAAATGCATCCTCTTCTGCGGCGACCTGGCCCGCGGCCGAACCGTCCGCTCCCTCTCCCAGCTGCTCACCTTCTATCCCGACATCTCCATGATCTTCGCCGCTCCAGACCATCTCCAAATCGGACAGGACATCCTGGACTCCCTTGACGCCGCCCACATCCACTACGAGGTCACCCGCAACTTCAAGGCCGCCATCCCCAAGGCGGACGCCGTCTACATGACCCGTATTCAAGACGAATGGGACGCCAAGCCAGGGGAAAGCCACCATTTCAACATGGACGACTATTCCTTCACGGGCGCGGACCTGAATGTCCTCGGCCGCAACTCCGTCATCCTGCATCCCCTGCCCCGTCGGCAGGAGATCTCCACAGACTGCGACAGCGACCCCCGCGCCGTCTACTGGCGGCAGGTCCGCAACGGCATGTGGATTCGCACCGCCCTGATCGCCACCATCTTCGGCCGCGACCAGGAGATCACCCACTACTACATGATGAACAACAAATGAAGACCATTGCCACAACACTAATCATTGCGGTTCTAGGAGTTACAGCTATGGCTGAGCAAATCATCGTCCCCACCACTCCAGGGGCGCTTCGTATTGCCTCCTTCAATATTCTTGTCCCCGGCGGCAATCGGCCCGGCAACCAGTGGGATGAACGTATCCCCCGCATTATCAAGCTGTTAGACGATCATCAGATTGACCTTGTCGGCACGCAGGAGACCACGCTGCGCCAAATCAACGAGATTGTCAAAGACGGCGTGTGGGACTACGTGGGCGTCGCTCGGGAGGACGGCAAGACCAACGGCGAATACATGGCCATCTTCTTCCGCAAGGACCGTTTCGTATGCGAAGAGAACCACTCCTTCTGGCTCTCCGAGACCCCCGATGTCCCCGGCTCCCGTTCATGGAAGACCGCCTGCACTCGCATGTGCACCTACGGACGCTTCCGCGACCTGCGCAGCGGAAAGCGTTTCGTCCTCTGCAACACGCACTTGGACCATGTGAGCGATTTGGCCCGCGTCAACGGCATCAAGCTGATTCTCTCCCGCCAAAAGGAAATCACCCAAGGGCTGCCTCTGCTGTTGACGGGAGACTTCAACGCCACCCGCGAACATGAATTCTACAAACTTGTCACGCAAACCCTTGCCGACAGCGAATTCATCAGCGAGACACCCCACGTGGGCCCCAATCAGACCTTCCACGCCCTCAACTACGACCCTGACCATGAGCAGGAAAAACGTCGCATCGACTTCATCTTCGTCTCTTCAGGCATCCGTGTCCTGACCCATCGAACCATTGACGACCGCGACGGCGCCCTGTACCCCTCCGACCACTTTCCCGTGGCCATTGACGCGGTCCTGCCAGACACACCACCGGAGAAATAGCACGTAAGTTACTGTAAACAAGCAACTTACAAAAAATCACTATCCTTCCCACATCCCTCGTTTCCAAATAACCACTAATTCCTAATTCTTACATTCTCACGACAAATTCCTAATTCCTCATTCCTAATTCCTAATTCCAACTTCCCCCTCATTCTCTCCTAATTTCCTCACGACAAATTCCTCATTCCTAATTCCTAATTTCTAATTCCAACTTTCCTTCATTCTCTCCTAATTTCCTCACGACAAATTCCTAATTCCTCATTCCTAATTCCTAATTCCAACTATGACGCTCACAATCTATAACTCCCTCTCCCACAGGCAACAGGAATTCACTCCCCTAGTCCCGTCAAAGGCAGGACTCTACACCTGCGGCCCCACCGTATACAACTTCGCCCACATCGGCAATTTCCGCGCCTATGTCTTCGAAGACCTGCTGAAGCGCACGCTGCGCTATTGCGGCTATGAGGTCAAGCACGTCATGAATCTGACGGACGTGGACGACAAGACCATCCGCAACTCCCAAGCCGCCGGCATGGCCCTGCGCGACTTCACGCAACAGTACAAAGACGCCTTCTTTGCGGACATCAAGACCTTGCGCATTCAGCCGGCTGATGTCTATCCCGCTGCGACAGAGCATATTCCAGAGATGATTGAACTGATCAAGACCCTGTTTGACAAAGGCATCGCCTATCAGGCGGAGGACAAATCCGTCTACTTCTCCATTGCCAAATGGCCCAAATACGGCCAGTTGCTCCACATCGACCGAGACTCCATGCGAGCTGGCGTCCGCATCAAAATGGACGAATACGCCAAGGAGTCGGTGGCGGACTTTGCCCTTTGGAAAGCCTACGACGAAGCGGACGGCGATGTCTATTGGGACAGCCCGTGGGGCAAAGGGCGCCCCGGCTGGCATATCGAATGCTCCGCCATGAGCTCCAAGTACTTAGGGAAGACGTTTGACCTCCATTGCGGCGGCATCGACAACCTTTTCCCCCACCATGAAGACGAAATCGCCCAAAGCGAGGCCGCCAATGGCTGCAAATTCGTGAACTATTGGATGCACTGCGCCCATCTGATGGTGGACGGACAGAAAATGTCCAAGTCCCTCGGCAATTTCTACACCCTGCGGGACGTTCTTGCCAAAGGCTACACGGGACGGGAAATCCGCTGGGTGCTCATCGGAACCCATTACCGCCAGTCCCTCAACTTCTCCTTCAAGGCCCTTGAGGAGGCCCGCACGTCCCTGCAGCGCATCGATGAATTCATCAAGCGCCTGAAGGAACGCACGGCGGACGCGACGGCGGAGGACGGCGTCCAGGAGATTTTGGACAAGGCCGCCGCCGCCTTCACCGCCGGTCTGGAGGACGACCTCAACATCTCCACCGCCCTGGCCGCCCTCTTCGACCTCATCCGCGAAGGCAACCGCCTCATGGACGAAGGCAAACTGGCCGGAGCCGCCGCCGCCAAGGTCCTGACCCTGCTGGACCGCTTCGACACCGTCCTCGCCGTCTTCACTCCTGACGAGGCAGACAGTGCGCCGGCGGACATCATCGCCAAGGCGGAAGCCCGTCAGGCCGCCCGCAAAGCCAAGGACTTCGCCACCGCCGACGCCATCCGCAAGGAGTTGGACGAGGCCGGCTGGATCATCGAAGACACGCCGAAAGGGCCCCGGGTCAAGCGCAAATAGACAGCATATGACTCAAAGACAAAGGAGGTCATGATGTCAGAAGCAACGAATCATTTTTCCACACGCACCCTGATGAAGATGAAGCAGGCGGGGGAAAAGATTGTCTGCGTCACCGCCTACAGTGCCATCATGGCCCGCATTGCGGAGGAGGCGGGCTGTCATCTGCTGCTGGTTGGCGACTCCGCCGGCAACACAGTGTTGGGCTATCGGAACACCATTCCAGTCACGCTGGAGGAATCGCTGATGCTCACGGCCGCCGTCCGCCGCGGCGCGGAACATGCCATGGTCATCGGCGACATGCCCTTCGGCAGCTATCAGGCTTCCATCGACGATGCGGTCCTCAACGCCGCCCGCTACTTGAAGGAAAGCGGCGCGGACGGCGTCAAACTGGAGGGCGGCCGTGCCATGTGCCCTGTTATCAAGCGGTTAGTGACCGCTGGCATCCCTGTCTTTGCCCATATCGGGCTGCTTCCCCAATCCGTCCTGAAGGACGGCGGCTATCGCGTCCATGGCCGCGCCGACGCCGAGGCGCAGGCGCTTCTCGATGACGCCCTCGCCGTGGAGGAGGCAGGCGCCTTCGCCGTCACCTTGGAATGCATTCCCATGGAATTGAGCCGCAAAATCACCGAATCGCTGCATATTCCCACCATCGGCATCGGCGCCGGCCCCTTCTGCGACGGCCAGATTCAGGTGATCACAGACATCCTTGGCCTCGGCGGCGACTTTGTCCCCCGCCATGCCAAACAGTTCGGCAAACTCGGCTGCGCCATGAAAGCCGCTCTGGCCGACTACCACGCCGCCGTGACGGACGGCACCTTCCCAGGAGAGGAGCACTCAACCAAATGAATATCTGCAAAACCGTTGAAGACGTCCGCGCGCTCAGCACGGCATGGCATAAAGAAGGCAAGACCATCGGACTGGTTCCCACCATGGGCTATCTCCACGACGGCCACGCGTCTCTCATGGACATTGCCCATCGCCATGCGGACAAAATCATTGTCAGCGTCTTCGTCAACCCCACTCAATTCGGCCCCAACGAGGACCTGGACAAGTATCCGCGGGACTTTGAACGGGATCAAGCCGTCTGCGAAGCCCATGGCGTGGATGCCATCTTCTATCCCACGCCACAGCTCATGTATGCCCCCGACTTCTCCACATGGGTCCACGAGGACTCCCTCTCGCAGCTCATGTGCGGCCAGTCCCGCCCCATCCATTTCCGCGGCGTCTGCACCGTCTGCACCAAACTGTTCAACATCAGCCTCTGCGACGTGGCGGTGTTCGGCAAGAAGGACGCCCAGCAGGCCCTCATCATCCGCCGCATGGTCCGTGACCTGAACATGCCGCTGCAAATCGTTCTGGCACCGTTAGTTCGGGAAGCCGATGGCCTCGCCATGAGCTCCCGCAACAAATACCTCAGCGCCGAAGAGCATCAGCGGGCCCTCTCCATCTCAAAGGGCATCTTCGCCGCCCAAAAGCGCTATGAGGAGGGGGAGCGCAACGCCGATGCCCTCAAGCGGATTCTGACGGAAAGCATCCAAAAGGGCGAGGGCCAAATCGACTATGTGGTCCTCATGGACCAGGACACCCTGCGTCCCATCGAGCAGATCGACCGCCCAGCCCTGCTGGCCTGCGCCGCCTTCTTCGGCAAGACCCGCCTGATCGACAACGTCTTTCTTGAATAGACTCCCATGACGCTCATCCTCTTTGTGTGTGGCAACAACCGAAGCCGCAGCCCCATGGCCGCGGCCTACGTCCAGTCGCGGCTGAAAGCCATGGGCAACACGGACATCCAAGTGGCCTCCGCCGGCCTCCACACGCGTCGTCAGGACATGGTTCGCGACGCCGCCATCGAGGCCCTGAAGGCCATCGGCGCCGAGCCCATCCAGGTCGGCACCACCCAACTGCTGCCCAAACTGGTCAAAAGCTCGTCCCTTATCCTCTGCATGACGGAAAAACAGCTGGAGGAGATTCTCGCCGTCTTCCCATCCGCGAAGAGCCGGACACGCACCCTCATGAGCCTCATCGGCTCCGACTATTCCATTCCAGACCCCATGGGCGACGACCTCCAAAAGCATGTCGTCTGCCTGAAGACCATGCGCCCCGCCCTGGACGCCCTTCTGGAGAAGGTCACCGCCTCGTAACGTCCACGCCGCTTACTCTAGCTAGCTCTAGAAGCTCTAGAAAACTCCTAACTGCCAACTCCTAACTGCCAACTCCTAACAAAATTCCTAATTCCTAATTCCTAATTTCTAATTACTTAGAGGGCATTCCATGCAACTCGTTTCCTCCCAAATCGAAACCTATCTGGCCAATTCCTCCATGATCCGCCGAATGTTCGAGGCCGGCATCGAACTGCGGAAGAAATATGGCAATGACGCCGTATGCGACTTCAGTCTAGGGAATCCGGATCTGACTCCGCCCCAAGCGGTTATCGATAAAATGCAGGCCCTGGTCGCCGAAGTGGCCAAACCCGCCGGCCTGGGCTACATGCCCAATGCAGGCTATGCGGACGCGCGGGCCGACCTGGCCGCCTATTTGGTCAAGGAGCAGGAAAGCCCGCTGACCGCCAACCATCTGGTGCTGACTGTCGGCGCCGCCGGCGGCCTTAACGCCTTCTTCCGCGCCATCCTCACCCCGGGCGAGGAGGTCATCTGCCCCGCCCCATATTTTGTCGAATATGGCTTCTATGCAGGCAATTACGGCGGCGTCCTCAAGCCCGTGAAGTCCATTGCCCCCGCTTTCCATCTGGATTTGGCGGGCATCGAGGCGGCCATCACGGAAAAGACCCGCGCCATCATCATCAACTCGCCCAACAACCCCACAGGCGTCATCTACTCGAAAGAGGAACTGGTCAGTCTGGCCGCGATTTTGGAGAAGGCGACGGCCCGCTATGGCCGCCCCATCTACTTGATCTCCGACGAACCCTACCGATTCCTTGCCTTCGACGGCGCCACCGTTCCCGCCATGCTGCCCCTCTACCCCTACAGCGTGGTCATCGGCTCCTTCTCCAAGAACCTAGCCCTTGCCGGCGAACGCATCGGCTATGTGGCCGTCAATCCGCAAATGCCTGATTGCCAACAGCTTGTCGCGGCCGTCACGCTGACCAACCGGATTTTGGGATACGTCAACGCCCCCTGCATCGGCCAACGCCTCATGCAGGCCGCCCTGGGCACCTCCGCCGATGCCACTGCCTACATCTCCCGCCGCAGAAAGATGGCGCAGGTGCTGACCGAAGCGGGCATCGAATTCACCCTGCCCATGGGCACCTTCTATTTCTTCCCCAAAGTCCCCGGCACCGTCAGCGACAAACAATTTGTCGAAATGCTTACAGAGCAATGCATTCTGGCTGTGCCTGGAAGCGGCTTCGGCTATCCGGGCTACATCCGGCTGGCCCTCTGCGTGGACGAAAAGTTCATCGACACCGCCCGCCCAGGCTTCATCAAGGCCGCCGCCAAAGCGCGGGGGAACTAGCAATTAACAATTCGTGGTTATTCGCATGGCAACAGCAAAGACGGCATTGGTGACAGGAGGCGGAAGAGGCATCGGAGCGGGCATCGTGAAGGCCCTTGCCGCCGAAGGCTGGAACGTTGCCTTCTGCGGACGAAAGGATGCGGCGGCTATGGCGGAAACCGTCGCCAAACTTCAGGCCACCAGCCGCGGCCGCCTTGCCTACTACCCTTGCGATATTTCACAACTTACTGAACATCAAGGACTTATAGATTCAGTCCTAAAAGATTTCACAGCATTGGATGCGCTGGTTAACAACGCCGGCGTCGCCCCTGAAGTCCGAGCCGATCTGATGGACATGACGCCGGAAAGCTTTGACCGTCTCATGGCCATCAATCTGCGGGGGCCTTTCTTTCTGACGCAGCGTGTGGCGGCGCATTTTTTGTCCACGGGTCATGGTGCCATTGTCAACATCGGCAGCATCTCGGCGGAGACGGCCAGCGTCAGCCGCGGGGAGTACTGCATGTCCAAGGCGGGAGTCGCCATGATGACTCGATTGTTCGCCGTGCGTCTGGCCGCCGCTGGCATTCCGGTCTATGAGCTGCGTCCAGGGGTCATCCACAGCGACATGACCTCCTGCGTTCAGGAAAAATATGACCGTCTCATCGCCGACGGTCTGACGCTGCAGCCCCGCTGGGGCGAACCGGAGGACGTGGGAAAGGCCGTCGCCATGCTGTTGCGCGGCGATCTGCCCTACTCCACCGGCCAAGTCATCCAAATCGATGGCGGCATGAGCATCCAAAGGCTCTAAATCATTGATAATTAGGAATTAGGAATTAGAAATTAGGAATTTTTCTAGAATTTCATGAGCTTCTAGAGCTATACCACATTAGGGTAGAGTAAGGTTTTTCGAAACGACATTGCAGTTCGCACGTCAGCCCCAAAGGGGCGGCGGAGCACAGCCCGGGGTAAGCGTGGCCGCGAAGCGGCAAGCGTAACCCCGGGTATGGCAGATTGTTACGATTGTTCAAGCCCTGAAGGGGCGGCAGAAAACAACTTGTGCGATCCTTTCAGGAAACGTAAATTACAACCTAAAGAAGTATAGTGCTTCTAGAGCTAGCTAGAGTGTTAGGGGAAGTGGCCATAGGTGGCCAGCCCCCCCGCCTAAACTTAAACAGTCACTTTGAAGTTACAGATTCCGCAATATTGCATTTTTTGCAATATCAAATATCCCCAAAACGCCTTCTGCCACAAAATAAGGCAAACGCAGAAATACATCCAGAGGCCCCTTTTACGGCCATTATGTCATCTAGGTTTTTGAATGCAATAAATGAATATTTGTCATTCGCCGCAAAAAGAGCCAAAAGCCGCAAAAATCGTGTCCGAAAGTGACAAAAATGACCTCTGTTTTAGGGTCGATGCCCTTTCCGTGGCCCCACGATGCCCTTCCTCGCGTTTTAGGGTCAACGCTGTATATTAACCTCCTCTTGCAAAAGGCCCGAAAATGGGCCACTTTTTGAACCTGGCCCCAATTGTATTATCTTTCATTTTTTGCAACATTCCAAAGCAGTTGACTACTGGATGAGCCTCCTCTCAATTCAGCGAAATGGCGCCGTAGTGCAGGCCATCAGCTGAAAACAGCTCCACGCAAAGCCGATCGACGATGAGGAGCATGTCCAGCCCGACCGTCTCCAACGGCCATGGGCAGCCTTTTCCATTCACCACAACTTCCTTGCGTTCAGGATCATAGGTGGCATGGATGCCTTTGCGGCGCAGGTCGAAACGGGTGGCATCCTCCACATGGATACGGCAGGCGAAAGCCTCGCCGACAGATGTCCCCTCCGCCTTCTGATTCGCCTCCGTGACGGAAATCAAGGGCAAATTTGGCGGCAGCATCGGCTCATGGACAAGTCGGATTCCAGCGGGTGTGGATTTCAGTTTCAGTTCATGGGGCAGGCTCATGCCCTGGTTGAACGGGGCCGACGACGGCGCGGCGCAGCGTAGCCAATACAGGATAATGCGCCGCCCCTCCGGCTCATTGTTGAACGTCTGTGCCGCGTAGAGGGCCTCGCCACGGAACCCCTCATGAGGCCCCGACTCCATATGGAAGCGCACGCCGTCAAAGCGGCCGATGGCATATTCGCCGTTGGCCGCCATCAGCACCCAGCGGGTCTCCGTCCGCCCCTCCACGGCCAGCTCGAAGAAGTCGGGGCACTCGTACAGGAAGCCCGCCCCCTCCTGGCCTTGGACATCGGACAGCTTGCTCCACTCCCGCAGATTCGGCGATCCCCAAAACTCCACCGTGTGCCGCGGCCCCGGCCTCTGCACATAGAACACCATGATCCAGCGGCGGGTCGGCTCATGCCAAAACACACGGGGGTCGCGGTTTCCGTCAGTCTGACACGGAACCACCGGATTGCCATCAAATTTGGTGAAATGCCGTCCATCCATGCTGTGGGCAATGCATTGGACAAAGGGGTTTCCCGCCGCCGTGTAGATGAGCACCATGGCCCCTTTGCCGAAACCGGCGGTGTTCTCGTGGTCGATGACGGCGCTGCCGCTGAACATGGCGCCGAGGGC
The DNA here is from genome assembly GCA_016288215.1 of Lentisphaeria bacterium. GTDB lineage: Bacteria > Verrucomicrobiota > Lentisphaeria > Oligosphaerales > Oligosphaeraceae > Tb-RUG-64. Next base: position 37,768 of record JAEEYQ010000031.1, read on the forward strand.
ATCTGGCTCCAGAACATCTCCTAACTCATTCCATTGGAACAAGTTACGACTCACAGCATGACCCCAGTGCATATTGCCCCACGTGACCCCATAGGGATTGTGCTGAAAGAAAAGATGATATTCCCCCTGAAAATACACCAAGCCGTTGGGGTCGTTGTTCCAGCCCCGCCGCGGGGTGAAATGAATCAACGGCCGCCACGACGCCTCCTCCTCCAACGGTTTCGGCTCCGTGTCCCGAAGGCAAATCTTCTCCAAAGCCGCCGAACACGCCTCCGACATGCCATCCGCCACCAGTCGCAGCGTCTTGCCACGGAAGGCGGAGACATCCATGCAGGCAAACCACTGCGGCGTGGCGGAAAGACGAATTTGGCACTGTTTCACGGGATTCTCCCCCTCGTAAAGCGTCAAAGTCCCCTCCGGCTCCTGATTGCCCACGGGAAGCCATAGCCACTGCTCCGTCACGGGCAGTTCACGGCTGGCCGAATTCGCCGACGCCACGCTCCCCGTCGTCAGAGAGCCCAAAATGGAAATAGTCATCAACATCTTCTTCATCTTCATGATAGGTATGACTTTTCGACTCGCAAACATTCAGAAGGAATCCTCTCTGTCTAATATACTTCCTTCTTCCGCAAAAGCCACACGAGTCAGAGAGTGCGGGGCACGTCAATTGCCGAGGGATTGCGTTTGCCCACAAAAATCACCAAGAAGAATCTCATGGCAAGTTGCCAAATCCGCAAATGATGCCATATTAGTGATGTGTCTGGTCTGGTAGCTCAGTTGGATAGAGCAACTGCCTTCTAAGCAGTAGGTCTGGAGTTCGATCCTCCACCAGACTACCAATTTCAACTCCCGCCGTTCGAATGAACCACGGGAGTTTTTATAATTATTCTGATGGAGCATGAGAACGAAGGCCTTCCGCGACATCATGTTGGGGCCTGACACCCATGTCAGCCAGTGGGCCATGGCAGCGGCCAAGCCATCGTTGTTCAAAGTTACCATGGCATTTTGTTACACAAAAGTCATAACATCTTGATATAGAACAACTTACAAAAGGATGTCCGCCATGTGGTTTTCCCGTCGTTTTTTATTGATGTTGGGTGCGTTGACCGTGTTGACCGCCGCCGCGGAAAACACCATCAAGGCCGTCTATCCCGTGAACGGCCAGCGGGCCACCATGCTCACGTCCGCGCAGAAATTCTATGCCCTTCAGACCGAAGAGCAGATTCGGCGGATCTTTCTGGAAGAGAAGGATTTAGTGGACAGTCTGGCCAAGGAAACCGGCGGGCAGCCCCAAGGCATCACCCTGCGGTGGAGATTCAGCGGCGACCGCCCAAACATCCACTATGAAGTCCGTTACGCCGACAATCCGGAACTGAAAGGGGCCGTCACCGCCCAGCCGCCCCACAGCGCCTATGCCATCTACAATCTGGAGTTGGGCAAGACCTACTACTGGCAGGCCTCCGCCTGTCACAACAACGGCTCGCGGGTGGACACGGAAATCGCCTCCTTCGTGGTGGATCCACTGCCATTAAGACTCCTTAACGTCCCAAATGTGAACAACTTCCGCGATTTGGGCGGCAAGCCGGCCATGGCGGGGCGGACTTCCCGCCAAGGGCTCATCTACCGCAGCACTGGCCTGAACAACAACAGCGGCGACGGCGGAAAGACGCCCGGCAAGGCCCGCTTCACGGATGAAGGTCGGCGAATCATGCTGGAGGACCTGAAGCTGAAGACGGAACTGGATCTGCGCTCCCATGGCGAGACGGCGGGCATGACAAGCTCCCCCCTCGGCGACTCCATCAACTACATCAACATCTCCTCCACCTGCTACAGCGGCCTCTACACCTCCGACGGCAACACCAACTACGCCAAGCTCTTCCGCATCTTCTGCGACAAGAACAACTACCCCATCAACTTCCACTGCATCGCCGGCGCAGACCGGACCGGAACCTTGGGGTTCCTGCTGGGAGCGACTCTGGGCTACTCCGTCAAAGACCTCCTTGTGGACTACACCTACACCTCCTTCTGCGTGGCCCTGCGGCCCCCCGCATATTTTGACCAGTTCTACAAGCCCCTTCTGGCCTACGGCAAACCCGACGCCCCCCTCCATGTCAAGGCGGAAATCTTCCTGTTCCAAATCGGCATCCAGCCGGAGGAGATTCAGGCCTTCCGCGACATCATGCTGGGGCCGGGCACCTCGCTCAGTCCGGAGCTTCAACAATACGCCTCCCTTATCAAAAGCTTGAAGGACGCCCCTGCCGCCGGCCAGGGCCTGCGCCTCTGCGGCCTGCGTAACCGCTTGACCTCCACACGGTTCTGCGGAAAAAACCACGACCTGACCCGCTATCAGATGATGCCGCTGGACTTCCTTGCCACCAGCGACGGCAACGGTGGCTTCCGTTTCCTCTCCCGTCCTTCCAACGCCACGTCATATGCTCCCCTGACCTTCGATGTGGACGTTGCCAACCTGACTGCCTCCGGCTATTGGGTCACCTCCCCCTCCGAAAAGGCCATCTACACCCACGATGGCAATGCCATCTGGACGCCGCAGGACCTGAAGTCCTTCTGCCTCCCCCTGCCCTCCCCTCTTTTGATTTTGCAAGTATCTGCCCAAGAGCAAGATACAACGGGATGGCAAAAGGTCAACGGAGTCACCCCCTTTGAAGCGCCGTATCTGCAGGCCACTCCCGCCGCCCACCCCCCAGTTCTGGACGGCAATCTGGACGAACCGCTTTGGAAGACCGCCATCTTCCATCCCCTTGTTCATGCCAATGACAGCGATGACGCCATTGATCACGCCACCCGCGCCGCGGCCGTCGCCATGGATTCGGACGCCACCATCCTCTACATCGCCGCCAAACTGGAGGATCGGACTCTCCAACTCGTTGGAACGAAACTGGATGACCCTGTCTGGAACGGCGACAGTCTGGAACTTTTCCTCTCCTCCATCGACTCCGACGTCTACTACCAGTTTGTCGTCAATGCGGACGGCGCCATATATGACGGCCAAGGGGAAGACGGCAAGTGGAACTCGGAGCAGGTGGTGGCCCGTGGCCGCCGGACCGAGGACGGATGGACGGTGGAAATCGCCATCCCCTTGGCCCAGTTCAACTTCCAGACGCCGCTTGAGCTGAACATCGCCGGATCGGACTACCACAACAACGACAATCCCATCCTGTTCAACCTGTGGCCGACCCAAGCCCGCTTCCATCGCCGCAGCGCCATGCACCCTGTTGTCCTTGACACGAAATGACCTCGAAACCCATGAGTCTGCCAGCCCGCCTGTGGCTGTTGTACTCCACCTTCGCCAGAATTGCAGCTCTGGTCGTCGGTGGCGGCTATGCCATGCTGCCCGTCATTGAGGAGACCTTTGTCAAAAAGTACAAAATCCTTACGCCAGAGGAACTTGTGGATATGGTCGCCTTGGTTCAGACCTTGCCGGGCATCATCGCGGTCAATTCCGCCATGTACATTGGCATGAAGGTGGCGGGCTATGCGGGAGCCGTTCTGGCGGTGGCGGGCGCCATCACGCCCTCCTATCTGGTCATCGTCATCATCGCCGCCTTCTTCCCCCACCTGGACCCGAAGAACGCACGGCTTCTCGGCGCCTTCGCAGGCGTCCGCGCCTGCATCACGGGCCTGATCATCATGACCGCGTGGCGCACCGCCCGCAAAACCCTCACGGGCTGGCTGGAGGCCACCAGCGCCGCCGTCTGTCTCATTCTCGTGCTGTTCGGCTGCAATCCGCTGTACATCATCCTGACGGCCATCCCCTACGGCATCGGCCTGCTCAAATGGCGTGAACGCCAACGCAATGAAAAACAGGAGGACGCCGCATCATGAAGACGAACCTGCTGCTTACCTGGACCTTCTTCAAATTTGGCATGATGTGCATTGGCGGCGGCTATGTGCTGGTGCCTCTTCTATTTACAGAATTCGTTGAGAATCAGCAACTAATCTCAAAAAACACCTTCGGAAACCTGGTCTCCATCGCGCAGGTCACCCCTGGCCCCATCGGCATCAACACCGCCACCTACGTGGGCTTCCTCCGCAACAGCTTCATCGGCGCCGCCTTCGCGACCCTCGGGCTGGTCCTTCCTGCGCTGATCGTGGGAGCGCTGGCCGTCAACTCCATCAATCGGTGGAAGGACAACGCCATCGTGAAAGGCGGCCTTCAGGGAGCCCGCCTGGCGGCGACGGCCCTCGTCGTCTTCGCGGCCATCACCTTCCTCCAAATGTCCGTCTTCATCGACCACGCTCCCGCTGACTGCCTGAACGCGCTGTCCTTCCAGCTTCCCGCCTGGCTTGGTTCCAGCTTCTTCTCCGCCAAAGGAATGTTCATCTGCGCCCTTTCCATCATCGCAAAGGAAAAGTTCAACCTGACCACAACGCCTCTCATTCTCCTCTCCGCCCTTGTCGGCGCCCTTCTCTAGATTCATCCAAACTCATATTCCTACTTCCTGCTTCCTAATTCCTGCTTCCTACTTCCTGCTTCCTAATTCCTACTTCCTAATTCCCACTTCCTAATTCAAATTTAATTTCTAATTTCTAATTCCTAATTTCTAATTCCATTAAGAAGGAGTTGCCATCATGAAATTCTTCAATGCCGAAGGTCTTCCAGAAATCAAAGCTGGCGCCGCAAAGGTGCAAATTCCTGCCCCAACGGGAGTTGGGCTAGCCGGCTACTACCATGAACGCATCGCCACATGGATTCGAGACGGCCTCTTCGCCCACGCCCTGCTTCTTGAACGCGAAGGCACCACATTAGCCTTTGTCTCCGTCGACATCCTCTGCATGGATGCACCGCAGGCAGACGCCGCCAAAAAGCTCATCGAGGCCCAGACGGGAATCCCGCCGCAGAATGTGCTGCTCCATGCCACGCACACCCATACGGCACCGCTTCCCTGGCGGGACGCCCTGCTGCCGCACAACGATGAATTCGTCAACGCCCTGCCGCAATTCATTGCGGAAAGTGTCGTCAAGGCGAAACAGAACATGTTCCCCGCCCTGCTGGTGCCCGGCCGTGAGACGGTTAAAGATGTGGGGTCCAATCGCTTAGCACGTCTGAGAGACGGCAGCGAAATGTTCTCCAAAGGCAACGGCATCGGCTTGGCAGGCCCCGTGGACCGCGAGCTGCAGGCGTTGCGCGTCTGCGATCTCGATGGCGAAACCCGGGCCTTTTTGGTCAATTTCGCCATGCATCCAGACACCATCGGCGGCGGCACCGCAGATTTCATCTCCGCCGATTGGCCGGGGGAAATCGGCAAGGCATTGTCACAAGTCTATGGAGAAGATGTAATTACAGTTTTCATGAACGGCTGCTGTGGCGATTTGAACCATGGGCTGGACCACCCCACTCGCCGTCAGCCGCGCATTCCTCACGCCATCTCCATGGGCCGTGCCATTGCCGGCGCCACCATGGCGGCCATCGAACAGTCTGAACCAATGGAAAGCACCGTCCTGGCCGCTCAACTGGACTATCTGGAGCTTCCCTATTACACACGAGACGCCGAATTTCTGGCTGAAGTGGAAGTGGCCCGTAAACGCATGAAGGGATGGGACTCCGCCTTGGTCATGTCCAGCGACGCATGGGACCACGATGGGAAGACAGGCCATGTGCCCGTGCAGGTTCTGCGTTGCGGCGACATCCTGTTCATCGGCCTTCCCGGCGAAATCTTCACCCGCTGGGGTCTTGAACTAAAGCATTGGTCTCCAGCACCTTATACTTTCGTCATCGAACAGGCCAACGCCAATTTCTGCTACATTCCCACCACGGATCAGGCCCTGCGCGGCGCCTACGGCGCCAAACCCGTGCTCTCCCGCACCCTCACCACCGACGGCGGCCGCTGCATCGCCGACCGGGCCCAGGTGCTCATGTGGAAACTTTGGGAAAACGCGTAAGCCGTTTGCAGTGCACATGACTTTAAAGAATCGCGGCCTGCCGCTTTTGAGCGGCAGGCCGCTTCTGTTTATTCCGTGTATTCTGTGGACTCCTTAGCCGCTTTTGAGCGGCAGTTCGCTTCTGTTTATTTCGTGTATTCTGTGGATAAAAAAGCTGAAGCGGAACTCCCTAGCCGAGAATCGGATTCAGAATCGTCTCGTTGCAGGTTTTGCCAGGGGGAATGGCAGGATACACGTATTCCGTCTTGCGGATATGGACATCCAGCAAATAGGGACCAGAAGCCGTCAACATGGCCTGAATGGCGGAATCCAGCTCATTTATAGTTGTAACTTCTTGTCCTGAAATGAGATAGCCACTTGCAATCCGACAGAAGTCCGGATAGGGTCTGCCAGCGGAGGGAACAGCCAAATCCGTGTTGCCATGCCGCATGCGATAATAGCGGTTCTCCCATTGAGCGACAAGGCCAAGTTGCTGATTATCAAGTATTAACATCTTCAGCGGCAACTGTTCCGCATAGAGGGTCGCCAACTCCTGGATGTTCATCTGAAAGCTGCCGTCGCCATCCACAAGTACCGTCAGGCGATTGGGTTCCGCCAAAAGGGCGCCAATGGCGGCGGGCAGTCCGAAGCCCATGGCGCCCAGCCCGCCGGAAGTCAACAACTGGCGGGGGTGCGTGAAGGTATAGCCTTGGGCCGTCCACATCTGGTTTTGCCCTACGCCAGTGACCAACGTCGCCTCGCCGCCAGTTAGCCGATAAAGTGCCTCGATGACATCGGGGCCGCTGATTTCCTGCCCCTCCGGCTTGCCGTAGCTCAATGGATATTTCCGCTTCCATTCCTCCAGCTGGGCTAGCCATGCCTCACGAGGGGGGCAAGGGGGAAATTCGTTCAGTCGCCGCAGCAATTGCCGCACATCCCCCACAATGGCCATGTCCGCCGGCTTGTTCTTGTTGATTTCGGAGGGATCAATGTCCGCATGGACAATGATCGCATGAGGAGCGAAGGACTGAATGTCCCCCGTCACTCGGTCACTGAAGCGGACGCCTAACCCGATGAGCAGATCGCATTCATTGACGGCGCGGTTCGCGTAATGGCTTCCATGCATGCCCAGCCATTTCAGGCTCAGCGGATCCGTTTCGGGGAAGGCCCCCACGCCCATCAGACTGGTGGCCACCGGCAGCCGGTTCGCCCGCGCAAAACGGGTCAGCTCCTCGCAGGCCTCCCCATGAATGACGCCGCCGCCCGCGAAAATGCATGGGCGATGGCTGCGGCACAGCAACTCATGCAGCCGAGCCGCCGGCTCCTCCATAGAGGGCGCCGCGGCCTCCACTGCCGTCAGCCGCGGTGACGGGGCCTCCGCAAACGACGCCGTGCATTTTCCACGAAGCACATCCCGCGAGATGTCAATGACAATGGGGCCTTTCCGTCCATGGGACGCCAGATAGAAGGCGTCCTTCACCGTTTGGGGAATCTCCTCCGCGGAAAGGACAAGATAGCTGTGCTTCACGCAGGGGCGGGTCATGCCGATGATGTCCGTCTCCTGAAAGGCGTTTTTGCCGATAAGTCGCTGATCAACCTGCGCCGTGATCACGACCAGAGGAATGGAGTCCGCGCAGGCATCCGTGATTCCCGTGACCAGATTGGTCGCCCCCGGCCCGCTGGTGGCCATGCAGACGCCAACTCGGCCCGACCTCCGTGCATAGCCACCTGCCGCAAAGCATCCCCCCTGCTCATGGCGCGGCAGCACCACGCGGATGGTGGAGTCGATCAGCGCCTGATGCAACTCCATGGAGGAGGCACCCGGATAGGCGAAAATCAACTCGACTCCCTCACGCTCCAAACATCGGATGACACATTCTGCGCCAGTCATAACGTATTAGAAACTAGAGATTTAAGTGGATTCAACGATTTAAAGGCTAAGCGCCAAGGCAAGCTTCGTGGCTGCCATTCACGAATGACAACCATGAAACCGCCATAGGCCATCAATATTCTGAACCATTCCTTCACAATTCAGAAACAGCATGCATTTTGTTTCCCTTGTCGCGTAAAAATGAAAAAGGCAACGCGGCCACGCCCATCTCCACGGACAGATGTCCGCGGCGTCTGCGGCATTACCCTGCGTTGCCTTTTCCTTTATGCTGTGCCGGTGGGCACTATTCCCACGTATACACCAGTTTGCCGAAGTAGGTGGTGTCCATATGGGATCTGCCAGCGGCGACCTTGCTGTTGTATTCGTTGGAGACACCGATCTTGAAGCTCAGGTTCTTGAACGGAGTCGCGATGGCGAGGGAGGACTCGTGGAAGAGGCGATAGTCTTCCTTGAAGTCGTCAACGGCAGGCGTGTAGGTCACGTCGGTGACCAGCAGACCCAGCTTGATCTTGAATTCATGATGGTAACCGAAGTCAACGGCCATGTCGTCGTCGTCCTTCGTGTCATCCGTATAGGCCCTGTGGATGTAGCTGAAACCGCCACGGAGACGGATCTTGGCATCCTCTTCGTCCATCAGGTAGTAACCATAACCGGCACCCAGGGAGGAGTAGAAGTCATAGCCATCGATTTCATCATGTTCCAACCGCAGTTTGGAGTACCATGAATTCTTGGTGTCCATGATGCGCCGCTCATAGTCCAGCCCGCCAACAATCTTCTCTTCCGTCTTCACGCCGTTCTCTTTGCTGTAGCGGCCCTGGACGTAGGCGATGAACTGGTCATAGTCGCCGCTCAGCGTGGCCTTCGCGCCGCCGCCGCCAGTGAACTTCTCGGTGTTGCCGGTCTTGCCGGTCACGTCAATGTCCACTTCATATTTCCATTTGCGGGGTTTGGGAGGCGGAGGAAGCGTGGGATCCTCGCCGCCGCTGGGCCACATCGCCGTCAGCGCGGCCATATCCACGACCTGTCCGTTGGCCAGAACCTTTCCGTCACCGTCCATTGTCAGCGTGCCCTGAACCTTGTTGGTGGGAGACAGCGCCAGATTCACAGGTCCATCTGTCGTAATGCCAATAACTTGGGTCTGATCCAACCCCAGTTCGCCCGCAAAGGACGTCTTCAGCATCACTTTGCCTTCATGAATCTTCCCGATGCTGCCAACCAGCACGGAACCATCCTTGAGCATGACCTTGTCAGCCATGGCAAACGGCACCAGACAGCCCAGAGTCGCCGCCATCAGTTTCCACATTTTCATCTTCAATCCTCACTTTCGTTGATATCACAGCCTCCCTTTGCTCCAACCTATCCGCAGGCCAAAACCGAAAGGCTACCATTAATATATTATACATGATGGCAAATGCCACTTCCTTTTATGGACAAATCAGCGCGTTTCTGACGTTCTTCGGTCATGGAGTCAAGACGGGAACGGTGCTGAAGCGCAGCCAGTCGCCATCAAAGACCAGCCGCCGATAGCCATAGTTCACCTTGTCGAAAGCGTCGCTGGTCGTCTCCGCTCCGGAGAAGAGAATGCCCTTCCACACGAAGGCAAAGGCGGTGTGGGAGTGTCCCGAGAGGACCGCCGCCACCGACGAGCCTTCCAGCAACTCCAGCAGCCACTTCCGACGCTCCAACGGCAGGTTGAAATACTCCACGGCCTCGCCGACGGAATCGATGAAGACAGGCACATGGACCGCCAGAACGAGCCGTTGACCCGAAGAGCGCGCCTGCGTCAGCTCCGCCTGAAGGAAGTCGTCCATCACGGCGGTTGCCGACGCGGGATTCTGCCAAAGGTCCGTGTCCAGAACCACCAGCCGCTGGGCGCCGCCGGGCAAGTCCACGGCGTAGAACGTGGGCCCAAACCTCTCCTCAAAGAGCTGACGGGACGAAGGCCCCTGCCCCACATCATGGTTGCCGGCCACCAAATACACGGGCTTCCGAAGTCTGGCCAGCTCCTCTTGGAAGAACGCAAGGCTCTCCCGTGACGTGAGATGCATCATGTCGCCGCAGATGACCACCGCCTGGCAGTCATCTGCGTTGAGCAGGTCAATCTCCCTGCGAAAACGCGCCAGCTCCCCCTCGTAGTCCTTGAAGCCGATTTGGGGATCGGCTAGCTGCGCCAAAATCAAAGGCTGGTTTTGCGTTGCATTCATGGGACATCACATGAAGCCATCGCCGTCAACAGACTCGACTAAAAAACGCCCCTGTCTGCCAAAAGACGAAAGAAAGAGCAAAAATTCGAATGCAAAATATTGCATTAAATGAATTCCTCTCTTTCTTTGCGTAGCGTGACTTACAGGCCCATCTTCTCCCGCATGTTCTCAATGCTGCGCTTCAGGCTGTCGAAGGGATCCATGTCCCCATCGTCCCGCTCGACGGCATACCACCGCACGCCCGCATAGCGGCAGGCGGCGATAATGGCCGGCCAGTTCAGATTGCCGTCTCCAATCTCGCACATCTTGTAGGTGGCGCGGTCCCGCAGAATCAGCAGATCCTTGAAATGGACCAGAGGAATGCGGTGGGCGACTTTGCGGATGTAGGCCGCCGGATCGCTGCCGCCGCGGGCCACCCAATGGGTGTCGATTTCCATCCAGATTTCGGGATCCAGCCGGCTGATGAGGTAGTCCATGGGGCGGATGTCTTCAGCCATGGCAAATTCATGGCTATGGTTGTGATAGCCGATCCGGATGCCGCTGCCCTCGAACTTCTTGGCCACCGCGTTGAACCGCGCCACGAAATTCTCCCACAGCGCCCGTGTCCAGGCCTCTTGGGGGAAGAAGCCGCCGATGGCGGTCAGACGGCAACCCCACAGCTGATGGGTTTCAATCACCTTCTCCGTATTCTTCTCCATCTCATCCAGACTGATGTGGGTGGCCGCGCACTGCAGACCCTCTCCGTCCAGAATCTTCTTCATCTCCTCCGGCTCAATGGGCCCCATGCCGGAAATCTGGATTCCGTCATACCCCATCTTCTTGACCTTCGCGCAGCTGGACGCTATGTCCGCCGGGGTTTTGCAGAAGTTTCGCAACGTGTACATCTGGGCAGCAATCAACGCCATTTTGTCTTCTCCTTTTCATCAAATGACTCATTTCGATGCCACAACGGCACAATCAAACACCATTCAATATATCCCTTCCCGCTAGATGGCAAGCCTGCCATGCGAAAAAACATGTGATTTGCACGAGAAGACTGCATTCCCGCCACGCTACATAGGAGTCGGATTGCACGAAATGTGCCCCCGTGGAGAATGGCAAATCGGGGCTTCGATACTATATTTATATATAATATATGGTATAAAGGGGCTGGGGCCGGCGGCGGCAACGTCTCATGGCCCTTGCCCGCGAACAGGAATCCACGTTATTTGAGAAAGCACAATGTCTGAGAAAACACCAGTCTACAATCCAGCGGCCATCGAGCCCAAATGGCAGGCCTATTGGAAAGAGAACAAGACCTTCAAAGCCATAGACTGCGACGCCACAAGGGAAAAGCTGTACGTTCTGGACATGTTCCCCTATCCGTCGGGAGCGGGACTCCATGTGGGCCATCCCGAAGGCTACACGGCGTCGGACATCTGGTGCCGCTACAAGCGCATGAAGGGCTTCAATGTCCTCCACACCATGGGTTGGGACGCCTTTGGCCTTCCCGCTGAGCAATACGCCATCAAGACGGGAACCCACCCCGCCGTCACCACCGCCAAAAACATTTCGGTCTTCCGCCGCCAGCTGGAGGCCTTTGGCTTCAGCTTCGACTGGGACCGCGAAATCAACACCACCGACCCCGCCTACTACAAATGGACCCAGTGGATCTTCTCCCGCCTCTACGAGCAGGGACTGGCCTATGAGTCCTTCCAGCCCGTGAACTGGTGCCCCGAACTGGGCACGGTCCTCGCCAACGAAGAGGTCATCAACGGACGTTCGGAAGTGGGAAACTTCCCCGTCATCCGCAAACCCATCCGCCAGTGGGTCTTGAAGATCACCGACTATGCGGAGGAGCTGCTGGACGGCATCGACGGACTGGACTGGCCGGAAGGCACTAAGGAAATGCAGCGCAACTGGATCGGCAAATCCACTGGCGCGGAAGTGGATTTCAACGTCGATGGCCTGGATGCGGTCATCCGCGTCTACACCACCCGACCCGACACCCTGTTCGGCGCCACTTACATGGTTCTCGCACCCGAACATGCGTTGGTCCCCAAGCTGACCACCGCCGACCGAAAGGCCGCCGTGGAGGCATATGTGGAAATCGCCCGCAACAAGTCCGACCTGGACCGCACCGACAATAAGGAGAAGACTGGCGAGTTCACCGGCTCCTATGCCACCAACCCCGTCAACGGCAAGAAGATTCCAATTTGGATATCTGACTATGTATTAAGCTCTTACGGAACCGGTGCCATCATGGCCGTCCCCGCCCATGACACCCGTGACTTTGAGTTCGCCACCAAGTTCAACATTCCCATCATCTGCATTCTGAAGCCCACGGAAGAAGCCTGCGCGGCCGCCGGCGTCTCTTTGGACGACGTGCTGGCCGGCAAAGCCTGCTGGACGGGCGAGGGCACCCTCTTCCAGTCTGCCAACGACGAGCTGTCCCTTGACGGACTCAGCGTGGCGGACTCCAAGCCGAAAATGACCAAGTGGCTGGAAACCAAGGGCATCGGCAAGGGCACCGTCAATTTCAAGCTCCGCGACTGGCTCTTCTCCCGCCAGCGCTATTGGGGCGAGCCCTTCCCATTGGTCCATATGGAGGACGGCACCATCCGGCTGCTGGACACCTCCGAGTTGCCCGTCAGGTTGCCCGAAATGGAAAACTACAAGCCCACCGCCGACGGCGAGCCGCCTCTGGCCCGCGCCACAGAATGGCTCAACTACACGGATCCCGTCACGGGCCAGAAGGGAAAACGGGAGACGAACACCATGCCTCAATGGGCTGGATCCTGCTGGTATTACCTGCGTTACATCGATCCGCACAACGACAGCCAGCCTTGGGCCCCCGAAAAGGAAAAGTACTGGATGCCTGTGGACCTCTACATCGGCGGTGCGGAACACGCCGTCCTCCATTTGCTCTACTCCCGCTTCTGGCACAAGGTCCTCTACAAACTCGGTCTCGTGAGCCATCCGGAGCCATGGAAGCGTCTGATTCATCAGGGCATGATTCTCGGCATCTCCTATAAGGACAAACGGGGCGTCCTCGTCCCCAACGATTTGGTGGAGGCGCGGGACAACAATACCCGCTTCTTCCATAAGGAAACGGGCGAGGAGCTCACCATGCTGCCCGCCAAAATGTCCAAGTCCCTCAAGAACGTGGTCAATCCCGATGAGGTCATCGCCAAATACGGCGCAGACAGCTTCCGCCTCTACGAGATGTTCATGGGGCCCCTGCGGGAAGTCAAGCCTTGGAGCACGGAGGGGGTTGAGGGCGTCCACCGCTTCCTGAACCGCTTCTGGCGGCTGTTCATCGACCCCGAAAGCGGCGAACTGGCCAAGGAAATCTCCGACGAGCCCCTGACGCGGGACGCGGAGCGGCTGCTCCATCAGACCATCAAGAAGGTGTCGGAGGACATCGAGGCCATCAGCTACAATACGGCCATCAGCCAGCTGATGATCGCGACCAACGAGTTCGGCCGCATGACGGTCCGCAACCGCAAGGCGATGGAGACGCTGGTCCTGCTCATCAGCCCCATGGCCCCACACATCGCGGAGGAGCTGTGGCAACGGCTGGGTCATTCGGGCTCGTTGGCCTATGTGCCTTGGCCGCAATATGATGAGGAAAAACTCAAAGTGGACGCCATCGAAATTCTTGTCCAAATCAACGGCAAACCCCGCGCCAAACTCATGGTGCCCGCCGAATTGGACAAGGATGGCATGATCAAATCCGCGCAGGACGCCCCCGAAATCCAGCCGCTGCTGGCCGGCAAGCAGATTGTCAAGGCCATCGCGGTCCCCGGCCGTCTCGTCAACATCGTCGTCAAATAACATATATATAAATAAGGTATAGAGTCATGAACATTCTGGTCACCGGCGGAGCCGGCTACATTGGCAGCCACACCTGCGTGGAACTGCTGAACCGCGGCATGGACGTCATTGTCGTGGACAACCTCTGCAACTCCTCCTCCAAGTCTCTGGAGCGGGTGGAGACCATCACTGGCAAACGGCCGACCTTCCATCAAATCGATGTGCGGGACAAGGTCGCATTGGACAAAATCTTCAAACAAAACACCATCGACGGCGTCATCCATTTCGCGGGCCTCAAGGCCGTGGGGGAATCCTGCCAGATTCCGCTGGAATACTATGAAAACAACCTGAACTCCACCATGGTCCTGTGCGATGTCATGCGGGCCAACGGCGTCAAGAAGATTGTCTTCTCCTCCTCGGCCACCGTGTATTCCGCCGACAATCCCATGCCCCTGCGGGAAACCTGCCGCACCGGCAACTGCACCAACCCCTACGGCTGGACAAAATACATGTGCGAACAAATCCTCCGCGACCTCGCCAAGGCGGATCCCCAATGGTCCGTCATCCTTCTGCGCTATTTCAATCCCATCGGCGCCCATGAGTCCGGCCTGATTGGCGAAGATCCCCAGGGCACCCCGAACAACCTCATGCCCTACGTCTCCCAAGTGGCCATTGGACGCCGCCCCTGCCTCAGCGTCTTCGGCAACGACTATGACACCCACGACGGCACTGGCGTGCGGGACTACATCCATGTGGTGGACTTGGCCCGCGGTCACGTGGCCGCCATCAGCTACATGATGGAGCACCATGGCGAGGCGGTGTTCAACCTGGGCACGGGCACCGGCTACAGCGTGCTGGATCTTGTCGGCGCCTTCGAGAAGGTCAACGGCGTCAAGGTCCCCTACCAGATCGCCCCTCGGCGGGCCGGAGATCTGGCCACCGTCTATTCCGCTCCGGACAAAGCCGCCATGGAACTGGGCTGGAAAGCCACCCACAACCTGGAGGACATGTGTCGGGACTCCTGGAAGTGGCAGAGCATGAATCCCAACGGCTACCGCGACTGAGCCGCCACCACGCGGTCAATTGGCCCGATTTTGAGGAAAAATGCAAAAATGGAGGCATTCGACTTGCTTTCTTCAAAATGCCATCCATATTAATGGTATTCAGTCGGCGGACAACGTCGAACGGAGAGGTGGCTGAGTGGCCGAAGGCAGCGGTTTGCTAAACCGTCCTAGGTGTAACAACCTAGCGGGGGTTCGAATCCCCCCCTCTCCGCCATTAAACATCACGCCTGACGCTACTTGCAAACTCGTAGCGTCAGGCTTTTTTGTTTGAATCAACAGAAAATCCTACCCACAAGTCTACCCACAATCGCAAATTTTCCCGCCGATTTCCGAATTGCCTCCAGCATGGGCCATGAAAAACTGAAAATACATACCCTAATTTAGAGTATGTATAGAATATTCATCTTGTACTCAAAAAAGCAAATACATACCCTATTGGCTAAAAGTTATGGATTATATCAAGGTTTAGAGGGAGGGGATTATTTTCGGGAGACAAAAGGCATAGGGAGACTGGAGATTATTCAACGCTTGAATTGATTTCTTTGAAACAACTTGTAATTTAGAGCATGGCGTCTTCATTGGCGGTCAATGACATGTCGGCATAATCTTGGAGTGACAAATGAAAATCAGAGAATTCCTGCCAGTTTCCCCCTCTCATTTGGGGCGTACATTCTATGTTTCCACAACTGGAGACGATTGCGCCCCGGGGACTGCGGAAAGGCCGTTCAGGAGCGTCAATCATGCGGCATCGCAGCTTCAGCCGGCAGATACGGTCGTCATCCGCGAAGGCGTCTATAGGGAGGCAGTCCATCTGAAGGCGAACGGCCATCCGTATTTTCCGGAAAGCATCATACGCTTCCAGGCGGAGGAGAAAGTCTGGCTGCGGGCTTCGGACGAGTTCGCGCCAGTTTGGCAAGAAGAGGGGGAATGTGTCTTTTCCGCCGACTTGCCTGTTTCCCTTTTCCAGGAAGGGGTCTACAATCCATTTGCGCTTTCTCTTGATTTGAATCGTTCCGAGAAAGTGCGGCCAGGCTCTGCGGAAGCCGTGAGGGGACTCCTCTGGGCCGATGGAAGAGTGCTTGAATATGCCGCTGAATCGAGGCGTGATTTCAGCTTCAGCGTGTCTGAGGACGGCCGTCGGATCTTCGTCAAGCTGCCAGGTGGATGCGTGCCGTCGGATTTCGAGTGGGAGATATCGGCGAGAGCAAAGGTTTTCTATCCAGTATTTTCGGGGCCAATGATTTACGAAACGCGCGGGATTGCAGTGGAACATGCCGTTGAACCAGGCGCTTTCGATGGTTTCAGAGACTATACGCTTCGTAGATTCCCCGACACGGGCATGACGGTGGAAAAGCGTCGACTGATGGGACGCGTCACGGGCGATTATTCCATGCCGTTCCTCAGCCTGACTTCCTTGGGGCATGGGCGCTATCTTACCAGCATGACGCAGTACAGGAAGACGGATGATCTTTCCATGAACAGCTCAGGCGTCCGCGTCGTCCGTTTCACTCCGGAGACAATGAGTTTTGAGGAGATGCCGAATATCGTAACCCGCAAATTCAGTCAATTCCATTCGTTTCCAGAGCAGAATCTGCTTTTCCATTCATGGATTGAAATGGACTCGGAAGGCGATCCGTTGGCTTTCGTCTCCGGCAAGCCATGGAAGGCTCTTTATGCGGAAAGTCGGGACGGGGGAGAGAGTTGGACGGCGCCAAGCCTGCTTCCTGGAAGCGAACGGCTCTTTTTCACCATGATTGAACTTCAGGACGGCACGTTCCTCTGGCCGTACAGCATCAACGAGAATACAGAAGGGCAGGAATCTTCATGGCATTCCGGTGTTGGAGTGGTTTTGGGCAGGCGGACGGACGAAGGCATTCGTTGGGAGCAGGGAGGGACGGCTTCCGTTTCCCCTGCTGAAAGCTCGCACGGCCTCGATGAACCGCACGCGGCGCAGCTGGCGGACGGACGTGTCATGATGCTGTTGCGGACAGGGGCGAGGCTTCCGGATGATGGACATCCTGGAGTCACCTCCGGCAAAATGTTCACGATTTCGGCGGATGGAGGAAAAAGCTGGACGCGACCGACGTTTTTGAAATATGACGACGGCCACACGGTGCTTTGCCCGAGAAGCTATCAGGACATTTTCCAGTCAAGGAAGAACAATCGCTTGTATGCCGTGCTCAACATCTCAGATTTTCCATGCCCCAATTGCGATCCAAGAACACGTCTTTTCATCGGCGAAATCGACCAGAAGACGCTATGCCTCATACGAAGCAGCCTCACCCCCATCGAGCGGAAGCATGCCGAACACCATGAACTGGTTCGCTTTTCGAACTGGAACCAGGCTGAAACGCCTGACGGCAAGCTGATGCTCTTCATGACCATACATGCCTCCGAATACTGCCCTATTCGCCATGGGTGGGACAAGTCGCTGTACTGCTACACCATAACGCTTCCCGATCGATAGCTTGAATCGCCGTTCTGGTAAAAAAGCTGTTAGTATCTGATGTTCAAATATATGCGTTTCTGTTGCAGAAGTTTGATGATCAACTACCAGCGTCCCCATTCTCTTGTCTGTCGGCGTTGACGATGTCGGTTTCAGCCGTCCAATTGCCAATAGGCGCTCCGCACTACTCTTCGTGTTCCGCACTGTCCCTCACGCGGCAGCTACCGTGACGACGGTGTTGTGTGCTTTTCCCAATGCTCGACTTACGACAACCAGCAGTTGCTGACGCGCACGGCATATGCCTCCATTAATTTCACCGAAGGCCAGCTCGTCGGGGCCTCCTCCTTCAAGGAGTATCGCTGAACTTGGGGCTCTACATATGGCGTTTACGTCGTTGGTTTTCAATTTGTTGCCATATTCTTCCCTTCACTCCTTGACTTATGCCTATCTTGCTATAATTTTTATGCCAATGGTATTTTTTCACGATTCCCCAAACTCACAATTACCCAATGCTCTGTTCCAACGAGAGTCGGTTCCATTCGTGCAAATAGCCGAGAAGCGGAATGCGTTCATTGGGGCGCAATTAGCATAACCGCCATCAAGCGCACGGAGTGCGCGCAACTGACGGAAAGCAAGTCCAAAGGCTCCATGCCAGAAGGAAGCGCGACTGTCAAAGGGCTTTTGCTTTATGTTGCCGACCCTCTTAAGAAACATAGCACATAGCGTAACCCAAAGGCAAATCATCCATGGCAGAATCTCTTAACATCGGCTGGGGATTCAGCGACATCTCCACCACGGAACCGACGTGCATCCACGGTCAATTCCATGTTCGCATCTCCCAAGGCATTTTGGACCCCATCACGGTCACTGCGCTCGCACTGGAGTCAAACGGCGAGCAACTCATCATGCTCTCCTGTGACATCACGGGTCTCACGTGCGACGTCGTCAAGATGATTCATGAAAAAGTCCACTTGATCGCTCCCGAAATCGACGTCGAGAAAATCATCATGAACGCCACGCACACGCACTGCACGGGCGACGTCAACTGCTCAGGCATGTGCACGACGGGCGTCGATTTCCCAGTGCCGCCGTCAATTTCGTATCAGAAGCCAGGCGAATACCGCGCGTTCTTCGTCGACAAATGCGTGGAGGCGATAATCGCGGCCTGGAAGAACCGCGCACCAGGCGCAATCGCCTGGGGCTATGGCTACGCCGCCGTCGGGCACAGCCGCAAGACGTGGTTCCTCGACAACCTGGCTGACCGCCCTGACGCCGGCGGCACGACAGGCATGGCGGTCAACGGCCATGCGTCCATGTACGGAAACACCTCGGACCCGATGTTCAGCCACTATGAAGCAGGCGCGGAACACCAGATCAATTTCCTGTTCACATACAACCTTGAAAAGAAGCTCACGGGCGCAGTCATCAACCTGCCCTGCCCTTCGCAGTGCTCCGAAGGCATGTGGAAGCTGACCGCAGACTACTGGCATGATGTCCGCGTCCTCCTCCACAAGAAATACGGCGACATCAACATCCTCCCGCAATGCGCCCCCGCTGGAGACCTTTCGCCGCATTTCCTGCACTACAAGAAGGCACAGGCGCGCCGCCTGAAGCTCAAGTTCGGCCCCGCGGACGAAACCTATCAGGAGCAATACAACAGGAAAGACATCGCGGAAAAAATTGGCGCGGCGTTCGATGACGTCCTCGCATGGGCATCCAAGGACATCCGCACGAGCATCAAACTCCGCAACAGCGTCGAGACCATCCAGCTGGAAAGACGCCAGCCGACCAAGGAAGAAGTTGAAAACGAACGAGCCATCAAGAAGGAACTGGACGAAATGCCGTTCCAGACGACTGGCACTGACGAGGAGCAGCTCCGTGCGAACTCCATCCTCGCGGCACGCCGCGCCCGCGCCGCAGGCTTCATCAAACGCGCAGAAGCGGCGATGAGGGGCGAGGCCTACCCCTGCACACTCCATGTCGCAGCCATCGATGACATCGCGTTCGTCACGTCGCCTTTCGAGCTCTATTCGGACTTCATGCACCGAATCATCGCACGAAGCCCGTTCATCCAGACGTTCAACATCCAGCTCGCGGACAATGACAGCGCACCAGGCGGCGGCAGCTATCTCGCCACGCAGCGCGGCGTCGAAGGCGGCGGCTACAGCTCGTCCCGCTACTGCAACGCCGTCTCCCCGAATGGCGGACAGCAGCTCGTTGAAGCCACCTTGGCGCGCCTGAACCAATTATCTGAAAACCAACGCTAAACAATAATCCACAACATCCAGAGGAACCAATCATGGAAGAACTTGCTATCTACGGCGGCACTCCCATCATCCAGCCAGGCGAAGTCAAAAACTGGCCCCCCGTCGACAAGACCGACGAAGAACTGATCATCAAGGCGCTCCACGTGCCTCAGCAGTCCTGCAGCGTCTACACAAAGCAATTGGAAGAAGAGTTCTGCGAGTTCAATGGCAACAAATTCGCTTACTTCACCAACTGCGGTGGCAGCGCGCTTCAGATGTGCATCGCGGGCTGCGGCATCGGCGCGGGCGACCAGGTCATCGTCACCGCCTACACATGGCCGTCCAGCGCCAGCTGCATCATCCATAACATGGCGGTTCCCGTCTTCGTCGACATCGATCCCGAGACGTTCCTGATCGACCCAAATAAGATCGAGGCGGCCATCACGCCACGCACGAAAGCCATCCTCGTCGTCCACCTCCACGGCCTCTGCTGTGACATGGATCCCATCTGGGCGCTCGCGAAGAAATACAACCTGAAGATCATCGAGGACGCCTGCCAGGCCCACAACGCCTTCTACAACGGCCGCAAGGCGGGCACGCTCGGCGACTGCGCCGCGTTCTCCTTCAACCAGAACAAATGCCTGACCGCAGGCGAAGGCGGCCTCTTCGTCACCAATGACGAGGAGATTTTTATGCGTGGCCGCACGCTCACAGACTTCAGCGACATGCAGCCGACGAAGGACACGGACGAGTTCCCCGCCTACGCCTTCGGCCACAAATTCTGCAACAACGAAATCACCGCGGCGTACGCGCTTGCGCAGCTGCATAAGTTCCCTGGCTACTACAAGCAGCTCATCGCGAACGCCACCACGCTGGACGCCACCCTCAAGAAGGCGAACATCAAGGGGCTGAAGCTCCCCTACGAGCCCGCGAACTGCAAGCACAACTGGTACAACTACAACCTGCGCGTCGATTTCGACGCCATCGGCAAGGGCGGCCTCTCCAACGACGAGAAGAGCCGCTTCCGCCACGCCATCTGCGCCGCACTCCGCGCCGAAGGCATGGGATGCGTCGTCTGGCAGCACTGCATCCTGCCTGAAATGACCATCTTCCGTTCAAAGAACGCCTACGGCAAAGGCTATCCGTGGGCCGTTCCAGGCGCGGACGACGGCGTCAGCTACGACCTCGCGAATTTTCCAGAAGCCATCAAGTACTGCTACTCGCACATCGCCATCGTGCAGATTCTCCGTGCGCCAAACGACACCGCGATGGCCGCAAAAGTCGCACAGTGCATCGAAAAGGTCTTCACGAACCTTGACAAAATCGACGCAGACAAAATCCTGAAGTGATTTCCACCGCCCCCCGAACCTGCAAGACGGTTTCGGGGGGCGCACTTCATTTTCATCTTGTTCTTTCCAACAGCCTTTCACACCTCTGGTCCCAAAGGAGACCTATGAAACGTCACCACCTGCTCTGAAGCGTGGAAGATCAGCCACAAGCATTATAGCCCATCGTCGTGTTTCGCGGCGATGGGCTTTTTGCGTTTATGTTCCACCCCAAACCAACAGAAGCACCGAACCATGGGAATCACAGTCCTAAACATAGTTCAGTTTACGAGAGGTTTTCACGCGATTTACACGCGGAATTTGAGATAATAATTCGCCGCGTGAAAATCGCGTGTATTCGCTTGAAAACAGCAGGTATTCATTTCTTGATGTTTGACGTCGTCTCCTGCGTCTTCCACTCCATGGCCGCCTTTTGCGGAAAGTTTGTTCAACATTGCCAAAATATAATGTTTTGGCAAAATAACGGTGATTCCATTCCTCTATAGTAATTGCATTTTCAGACTCTGGCAGGATTTGCCAGAGAAACCAAATCAATGATGTAGCAGGAACAACATGGAAACAGCAGAACACAGGGAATACCGCACAGAAGGACGCTGGTGGCTATATGGATGCGTCCTGTTACTTTTCACAGGATTCTTTACATGTGCCTATGCGATGTTTGCGCACTGGAGCGGCGATTTTTGGCGATGCATCTATCTGGTCAGCGGAGGCATTGCCTTTGCCTTCCTATCGCTTATCCCTCTTCTATTGCCCTTTTGCGTATGGCTAATCATGTGCAAATCAGTAACTTACAAAAAATTGGCAAGATTTGCGACAGTGATTTTCGCCTCAATTCTGGCATTTGTGATCCATCTGCTGTTGACTGCGGATCTCTTTCTGATGCATTTTTACGGATATCACCTGAATGGCCTTGTCGTCAACCTGATCATGACTCCAGGCGGCTTCGAGTCCATGGGACTGGACTGGCACACGGAGCTCCCTGGCATCTGCATTGTCTTGGGACTTTTTGCGCTGGAACTTGCTTTGGCGTGGTGGTGTCTGGCATCCCCAAAGTCAGCACGGCTTGCCCAAAAGTTCGCCAGACATTCACGCGTCGGCTGGACCATGATTGCGGTCTCTGCGGCCTGTCTGCTGCTGTCGTTGGGATGCTGCGGCGTGGCTGACTTCAAGGCCTACACTCCCGTCATGGAAGCCATGGACACGTATCCTTTGCTACCCAATATCCGCATGCGCCACTTCCTGCGTGCCATCGGATTGAAGGAAAGCACGAGACAGGAAATCGCTCTTCAGAACAACCAACGCCACATGTCGCTGAACTACCCTTCCAACCCGATCGAAAGAAAAGCCCACGAGAAGATGAATATCGTCTGGCTAGTGGGAGAGTCCCTGCGGGCTGACTTGCTTACGCCAGAAATCATGCCCAACACCTGGAGAATGGCGTCAAAAGGCTGGAGGTTTCAACTCCACTTTAGCGGAGGAAACGGCACAAGACCCGCAATGTTCAGCATGTTCTATGGACTTTATGCAAACAACTGGGATGCCTTCCTCAGAACCTCAAGAAGTCCGCTCATTTTAGACTGGTACAGGGAAGATGGCGCGAATTTTCTCTGTCAGACTTCGGCAAAATTCTCATACCCTGAGTTTGACAGAACGATCTTTTCAGGCGTCCCCTCACAGGACATGAAGGAATTTGAAGACGGCGAGGCATGGAAGCGGGACATCGACAACGCCAGCTCCGCCGCAGATTTCATCAGACAGCAAAACGGCGATGCACCCTTTTTCCTCTTCTGCTTCTTCGAAAGCCCACACGCGCCATATTCCTTCCCTGAAAACGAGGCGTTAAGAAAGGATTATCTGCAGAGCATCAACTACGCGCTGGTGTCCGAGAAGGATGCCGCCAGGCTGTACAACAGAAGCGTGAATGCGGCACATCATCTGGACATTCAGCTGGAGAGAATTTTCAAGGCCTTGGATGATTGCGGTGTCATGGAGAAAACAATCGTCATCGTGACCGGCGACCATGGCGAGGAATTCTATGAAAAAGGCAGACTGGGGCACAATTCCACCTTCTCCAAAGAGCAGACGCACGTGCCTCTTGTTCTCATTGCGCCTGGCATGACTCCCCATGTATATGACGGCCTAAGTCACCACACGGACATCGTGCCGACCATCGCGCCGTTCCTCGGCGTCACCAACTCCGCCGATGACTATTCTGTTGGAGGAAATCTGATGACAGGCGACTATCATCGGGAATACTTCGTCAGTTGTGGATGGGATACAGCCGTGCTTGCCACGCACACGCGGAAGCTCATGTTTTCATTGGGGAACCGACGACTTGTCTTGAAACAAAGTGTAACGACCTTTGAGGATGTTCCTGTCGAAGAAGATTTTCTCAAGGAAAATGGCAGGTTCGTCAAGGAGGCGCAGCAGGACATGACCAGATTTGTGATCAAAAGGAAAGAAAGAGCAAGGGAGGGGAACCGATGAAAACAAGACAGTCGTTTTATCTGAAATGCCTCGCGATTACCGGCGTCTTCTGTGTGGTAGCGGCGCTGGCCTGCCACCATGCATTTCCCCCCACCGCGCAGAAAATCCCCAATCCTATTGAGCAGCTGGCCAACCAAGACGCCCAAACGGAATTCAACGTCGTTGTTTTCAGCGATATTGCGCATAATTTCAAGACGATGGATCAGGAGCTGGAGGCCGTCAATGCAACCCAAGCTGATTTTGCCATCTGCAATGGAGACCTGGTCTATTCCGGTTCATCGGAGAATGAATACAGCTATGTCCAACGGAAATTGATTCAGAAAATCAAAATGCCGCTCTTTATTCTTCCGGGCAACCATGACAACCATCCCAAAGTCGGCTTTAAAAGATACCGTGACTTCTTTGGCCCTGAACGCTATTTTTGGAGCTACGCCGACACTCTTTTTGTTGCCATCAATACTGGAAATCTCCATTTTGATGACACCGAATACCGCTTTCTCAAGCAGACTCTTGAGCAGGAACGTGCAAAGTTCCGCCGTTGCGTTCTGGTCATGCATTGCCCTCCCGTCGATCTACGGCCGCACAAGAACACCCATGGGATTCAAAACCAACAGGAAAACGACGCCCTTGCCGGATTGGTGGCAGACCATCATGTCGATATGATCGTCACCTCTCATTTGCATTGGTTTCTGGAAGGCAGGTTCGCTGGCGTGCCAATTTTCCACACGCCATCAGGGGGACAGCGTGTCAGAGACACCGAAAACCCCAACATCGGCTACGTCTTGATGTCATTCAAAAAGAATGGCGACATTCAGTTGAAACGGGAGAACGTCACGGCTCAGCGAGGCAGAAACATGGAGTTCATTTGTCTTTGGACGGCTCAATACTCTTCTTTGATAATCTGCATTGGCTTGGCATTGTTCAGCGTATCCGTATGCACAGCTCTTCTGTCCGCAAGGCAGACGGCAAAGCGCCCCGCTTATGTTTTCAAAAATGAATTCCTTGTGACGGATGCCCTTGAGCTCACCAAATACCAACGTCAAACCGGGCAATGCAAGCTTCCAGGCAATGAATGCAGCGAAAAAGTCTGTTGATTTTCATTGCTGTTTGTTGTTGTCTATTATATTATTAGTTGTTGTTCACAAGAGCGTTTCCAATACCTCTCTCAGATGTTTTTTTGGCAAAATGCCCTAAGTCATTGCGATATTTGAAATTCTTTGGACTGTTGGCTAAATAGGATGGCATCATGAACATACTTATTGTCGAAGATGACAAGAGCACTGCTGAATTCATTGGAGCTGGATTCCGTCAGGCCGGCTATGCCGTTTCCATTGCACAATCTGGCCACGAGGGTTATTTCAAGGCAAAGAACGAGTCATATGACCTGGCCATCATTGATGTCATGCTGCCTGGAATGAGCGGTTTTGAAATCATAAAGAGGTTGCGACAGGAACATGTCATGCTTCCCATCATCATTTTGAGTGCACGCAATGAAGAGGAAAACAAAGTGCACGGGCTTGAATGTGGAGCGGATGACTATCAGACAAAGCCCTTCTCTCTCACGGAGCTGCTCGCCCGCGCCAATGCCCAGATTCGCCGCGCGAGCGCAGTGGCAGACCCCGTCGAGCTCCAGATCGCGGACCTGAAAATGGACCTGGTCTCACGCAAAGTCTTCAGAGGAGATCAGAAAATCCTGCTTCAACCCCTTGAATTCCAGTTACTTGAATTTCTGATGAGAAACAAGGGGCGCGTGGTGTCAAGAACCACCATCATGGAACATGTATGGGAATACAATTTTGACCCCCACACCAATGTGGTGGATTCGCGAATCTGCCATCTACGGGACAAGATTGACAAGAATTTCGAGCCGAAATTGCTGAAGACAATACGGGGATTCGGATATGTCATGGAAGAGCCTTGACCCTAAAAACTGGCGGGGGACTCTCAAATTCCGCCTCGTGAAATACTATGTCGGCGTTTTCACGGTGCTTTGGATTGTAAGCATGCTCCTTGTCTACAATTCCCAACGTCTTTTTCAGCTGCAAAGTGCCAAAAAGGCGTTATTCAACCTGGCCACGGAATGCCAGTTTGAGCTGATCTGCCATAAGGAGGGACCTGTTGACGCCATTGCCATTCCCATCTCAAACATCCCTAACTCATGCATGGCAAAACTTCAGAATGCGCTGAAGGGCTTCGTGCCGTATGCCGCCTATCATGACATGAATGAGTCACAGTATCTGCTGGCAGGATTTCATGAAGGTTCCTCCCTGCTCGTGACTTGCAACGCCCCAAATGGAGAAATCCTCTCTGTGGAGCAGGGCCACAATCTGGAGTATCTGGAATTTCTCCGCGGCGAGTTCAATGAGGAGCCTTATGGTCAAGGGCAGAATTCCATGCTCCTGATTCTGGCAGAAAAGAACGGCAAGCTATTGACCTCCTCCTCCTTCGATTCCGCTTTCCTCCCCCTTGTGGAAGAATTGTTTCGCCAAGACGGACCTATGCAGGGATACAGAAGGGTCTCAAATGGCAAGAAGTCCCTTCTCTTTTTCATCTCAGAGCTTTTTGACGGAAACCTTCTGCTCGTGGCGCAGAACATGGAAAGCTATGATGCCAATCTGAGACATCTGCTTGCCATCTTCTGCTGCTCAATGTTGGTGTTCATCATCGTTGGCATCTGCCTGGCCTTTTGGGTCGCGCAGAATTTTTCCGACGGACTGGCCCAAATCTCGCAAACCGCCTTGGAGATTGCCAGAGGACATTATGACCGTCGAGTCGACAGCAATTCCAGAGGGACAGAAATTGAACCCCTTATTCAGGCATTCAACAATATGGCGGACAACACCGAGAAGATGCTTAAGGAATTGGAGAATGTGACTGACGACATCGCCCATGACCTGAGAACCCCGTTGACTCGGATGCAGGCGCGTGCGGAACTGGAACTGGCTAGTCATGGAAATGTGGATTTTGCCGCCTCCATCGCGGAAAACTGCGATGAAATGCTCTCCACTATCAACACCATGCTTGAAATCACGCGAATCGAAAAGCGCGTAAGCCATGTCTCGCTGACTCCTGTGAACGTCAATGCGCTGCTGGAAAAACTCCACGAGGCATTTCTGACCATTTCCGAAGACAGAAACATTCAGTTCAATCTCCTGTTGCCCCAAAACGGAATGACCATCTACGGCAACCCAAGACAGCTTGAACAGATGGCAGCCAATCTTATCGACAATGCGATCAAATACACGCGAGATGGTGGCAGCGTCAATGTCATGCTGGAAAACAAGGATAACAATCTTGTGCTTTCCGTGTCAGACACAGGCATTGGAATCTCCCCAAAGGATATTTCAAGGGTTTATGACCGCTTTTTTCGAGGGGATGCCAGTCGTTCCACGCCAGGCAACGGTCTGGGCCTCAGCATGGTCAAGGCCATTGTGGAATCCATGGGGGGACATGTCACGGTGGAATCCACGCAAGGAGTCGGCAGCATGTTTGTCGTGACGTTGCCCCTGGCTCCACCCAAAGCCGGTTGACGAGAGAGAAGATGCCGTTGGTCCATCACTCCATATGGAGGCATGGCACATGAAAAGGACAGGATGGCCAACGAACAGCCATGATTCCATTCGTCCCCTTGTCGTTTCTCAAATCCATCTGCTTTTTTGCAATATAACGCATGCAAATGAATGCATTATCCTAAAAGCAGCAGTTGGTCGTCAAGCTTGTGTCCTTTTCCTTTTGCGGTTCATTTTGAGGGCAACTGGCACTTCCGCCCTATAATCCATAAAACAATATCACTTACGATTAGGGCATCCGTCCTAATCGTAAATAACAACAACACCTTTGACATCATTTTACTGCGTTACTTTTCCATTGGATACCTATTTTTGCTTGGAAATAACCATATCCATAAAGCCAACCAAGTTCATCAATGACGTTGAATCATCAGTCGGAAACAAATGCCGATTTGGTTCGGGAATGACAAGAACCACTCCGTTGGCTTTCATCTCACTAAGCTGCTTGGATGATATTCCTTCCTGTAACGTGAAAAGATGTTTTGGGTGGATTCTATCGGCTTCATTTAGAACTTGACGCCATCTGTCCTTGCAGCATGTCTTGGCAGCCAGCATCGACAATTTGAATTCAGGAAACCTTGGATTCCTATAAGCCTCCACAGACGGGAAAATGAAATCAGGCTTTTTATTTTGCTCTGTTACGACTTGGGTATCAAACTGGATTTGATGATAGGTGAATATGTTCGCAAGATTCAATTCTAACGAGGTTCCCGATCTAGATTTACGCCTATTCACCACTGTATTTGCATATTTGATGAATTCATCAACATTCTGGTATCCGTTTTGAATTTTGGGAAGAACATCATAATGTTCAATTATCGAGAAGACATCGAACTCCATAACACGACGTTTTAAAAGTAGTTCATCAGGAGTTTTTTCCCAAGTTCGTTCTGGAAGAAGTTCAGCGACAAAATCAAAAATCTCTCTACTTGATGGGAAAGTATGTTTCCATTGTTCGGGAATTAGCTCCTCCAGTGTTTTAACTGGTTTAAATGAAGAGAGTTGTTTGGAACCATACATCCTTCCAGGTTCAATCTCACGCCCAACCCATTGTTCAATGTCTATTTCCTCTTCTTCGTTTCGTGACACCCAGCATATTAGATGCATTTGCCCATCAATTAAAACACCTGCCAAAATGCAGATGGCACCAGTATTGTCAACATCCTGCAAAGGCGTTTCCTTCCAGCATGTCAAGCGAAATTCGTCATATTTCTTCGAGAAACCCATTTCAGGAAAATATTTATTATTATAATACTTTGCTTGAATATCATTCTTGTAGCAACTGTGGCTGGAAACAAAGCAATCAATCACTATTGTTGGATTATACCGTTCTGTTGTAACAACTTCTGGAATAACTTCCTGCATAAATGACCTTGGCATATACAAACCAGACTGGTGACCTCCTGTGACACCTGTATCATTGCCAGAAAGTCTTTTCACCAACCATGGGGCACGTGTATTGTCAATACTTTCCAAAAACTGTGTCAGAGTCAAATTCCTAAATGCAATTTCAAGCTTTTCCATACCCTATTTTCTCCGATCTCTTAAGATGATAGCCATTTGTGCAGCACAAGAACGTATTGCAGGCCATACTACACTGTTTCCAATCTGCCTAAAAGCTTGGCAATTTGATACTGGAAAAACGAATTGAGAAGGGTCATATCCTTGCAACTGCATCGCCTCATCCACAGCCAAATGACGAGGACGATTGCCTGGTTGTTCAATGAGTATTTCAGCTCCATCTTTAGAATATCTTGCAGAAATGGTTCTGGTAATTTCACCTTCTTTTATTGGAAGTGTATGAAGTCCATAGCCAAAGCCGTGTCCTGCCTCCTCGTGGTGTTTTTTGTGACGCTTAAGAGTTGCCCAAGTTCCTGGACCAAGTGTGCAATCAGTTACATCGTTCCGTATGATGTCTCTAAGTTCTTTGCGAACATAACCAGGTTCAGGTTCCAATGGAATAATAATTTCCTCTTTGGTTATGTCAATCAAATCTGGATTATAACCAACGAGAAAAATGCGCTCACGATGCTGTGGAACCCATTTACTACCATCGACAATCTTCCAATTAACGATATACCCCAATTCGTCTTCCAGCGTATTTCTAATCACCTCAAACGTCTTACCTTTATCGTGTGATTCAAGATTCTTAACATTTTCCAGCATGAAAGCTGCAGGTCGTTTTATCTTAAGCAATTCAGCAATCTCAAAGAACAAAGTACCCTGTGCTTGGTCTGCGAAACCATGAGCACGCCCCATAGAGTTCTTCTTTGAGACACCTGCTAGTGAAAAAGGCTGACATGGGAATCCAGCACACAGGACATCAAAAAACGGAATCGCATTCTTGTCTATTAAATGTATGTCACCATAAGGTATTTCGCCATAGTTAGCTTCATAGGTTTTCTGTGCAAATTCATTCCACTCACTTGAGAACACACATTTGCCACCATTAGCTTGGAAAGCAAGTCTAAAGCCACCGATACCAGCAAAAAGGTCTATGAACTTAAAGTCATATTCTATTGGTGGTGGGAAAGGAATTTTTCTAAAAAAATCAAAAGTTACTTTAGGTCTGTATTCCTCAATGATCTTGCGTCCAGTTTCAGGAATTCCTTGAGGGATTTCGTCAGGTGTTTGTAAAAAATGAGTGACTGCTGCTTTTATATTCTGATATTCAGATGCTGATTCATGAATTTCCATCGCGGAGATAATTTCCGTCATGGCATCCAAGTATGTGAATTCTTTTTTCTTAGCCATGTTTGTTGGTTCCTCATAGAGGATGGTTAAATGTCCTTATTCTGCCTTCTTGTCACGGACGATTTCCATTATTTCAGAGATGTCGCAGTCAAGAACGGCGCAGATACGCATCAGAATTGACGTATTCACGTTTTCACCTCTATTTAGTTTGGCAACAGTTCCCCAACTTAACCCCGCTGCCTTTTGTAATTCCGTCTTAGTCATCTCCTTATCAATTAGCTGATGCCATAGTTTTTTATAGGATAATGTCATGGTTATTCCTGTACTTGCATAACTGCCAATAAGTATGAAAGTTTAGACGCTGTAATAATATATTGGCTTTCTGTTGGTTATCCAATGGCGTATCTACATTTTCATGAGGAAAAACCACATTTTTTACCTTTTATCTTCATTTTCACCGTTCATCAGATTTACTGAGAAACTTCTGAACTTCTTCGTCCATCAGATTGAACAGATTGGTTGCAACCCATAAAACAACAGGGGCTTTCGTC
The DNA here is from genome assembly GCA_016288215.1 of Lentisphaeria bacterium. GTDB lineage: Bacteria > Verrucomicrobiota > Lentisphaeria > Oligosphaerales > Oligosphaeraceae > Tb-RUG-64. The sequence goes on from JAEEYQ010000031.1 coordinate 67,941, forward strand.
GGCAAAACGAAAGCCCTTGCAGGAAATGCGAACGACATGGAAGAGACGGCGAAGCTTGCCTGTCCCCTTCTGCAAAGGAGGATAGCAAAAACACCATCCTCCTCTGACTTCCGAGTTTTTACGGTTCAAAGAGTTTATCCATGAAGTCGCGCTTGTAGTAGGACGGACAAATGCCAATCGCATAAGTCTCGAAGGCACCGTGAACTTTCTCGTTTAACACAATTGATTTACCGGAACCGCTGGTGAATTTGAAGGAGTCCTGATAGTCAGTAAGGTCATCGAGTTTTGCGGGCGTCTGCCAGTCCTCGGTCTTGTAGACCTTTCCATTCTTTTCAAGCGTCTTGGCATATTCAATCGCATCAAGCAGACGCGCCCGCGTGGCATCAATTGCCTCCACGGAAATGCGTGGCGCAATGGTGGCGAGAAAGCTTTCAATCGCATCATCGTTGCCATCAAGCGCAATGAGCTTATCGTAAAAATCTTGGTCAATGGCATCAGGGAGAGACAACGTCTGGGCGCCAACGACTTGCGAGATCGCGATTCCGACTTCGTGCATCGTCCCCACCTTGGACATGTCGACGGTGATTGTGCCGTCTTCGTTTTCCGTGATGGCGGGGCTGTTCTTGCACCGCGCGGCCTCGGACCAGGCATGGCCTCTGCCATAGACGAGGCCGCATGTCTCTCTCAAGCATTGGTTGAACAATTCGGTCTTCATCTTGTCAAGCTTGAACTTCTGCATGCCGATGCGGTCAGCGGTGAAGGAGGCGTCGTTGTCAATGGCCTTCAAAGTCACGACAAAAGTCGTCGGGTCGATACTCAGAAAGTAGTTGTTCCAATGGCGGTCGCCCTGGCCAGTGATGATGTCAAGCCACTTCAGCCTGTTCAACTGCTGGGCAATCTGGCCTTTGACAAAATCCTTGTTCTTGCCCGTCACCTTCTGCTTGAGGTTGTAGGGGCTGATGGCATTCTGATTCCCTTTTGCCACTCCTTGGGTGAAGCTTTCGCCCGGGAAGCCCGGCGCCTTCTCCATGAACATGCCGAACTGCCCTTTGTGGCTGCCGACTTTATACTTCACGATCAGGTCTTCGCAGCCAAACTGCTTGGCGGTGTCCATGGTGGCGAAATTCAGATTCGCGGTATTCTGTTCATCACCATAGGCGTTGCCTTTTCCAAGATTCATGCACTTAAGCCCTACATTGCTCTCAAGTTCGGGCTTGAAGATGAGCTTCTCGCCGCTTTTTGTCGTAAGCTGATAGGTGCTGCTCGACTGGCCCGCTCCCAAGGGACGGCTGTCCACGATGTTGGTGTCGTCCGCCACGGAGTTCGCGTCTTCGGCTTTGAACCCGCGTGCGGCCGCCTCAACGACGCTGGAGACGCTAAGTTCTCCAAGGAGCAGCCTGCGGATATCGCCGGCGGTCACAAAGGTTTCATCGTTCCGCTTGAGGAAACTATTGGTGTTCCGCACCAGTTCCTTGTACTGTCCTGCAATGACCTTAAGGTTTTTGACGTTCTTGAAGAGTTTGAGCGCCGTGCTTTCGCTAAAGCCATGTGGCCAAAACCCTTCTTTGCCCCAGTCTAATTGCTCCATATCATTTGCCAGGGTGTTGACTTGCATGTCAAACCTGAACGCCGTCACCTTGCCGTCCCCATAGTCCTGAAGGAGGGTCATGAAGTCCGTGACGAACCCAACGTATTCGCCAAACTGCGACTCCGGGTCATAGGACAGTTTGGGCACGCTAGCGGTCTGCAGCAGGTTCTCCTTGGCGTCGTTAATGAAGTTAGTGCGCATGGTCTTGACATAGGTGGCCTTTACGGAGTCAAGCTTCTCCGCGACCTCATCGAGCACTTTCTCCATCTCCGCTAGAATCGACTTGTCGACCTCTATCGTGTTGTCGTCGATCTGGATGCCATTCTGGCGCACATCCTTGATCGCGTTCTTCATCAGCGTCATGTTGGTCTGCAGGTCATTGATTTCCTCTTGGGTGAGGGTCTTGCCGTTGTCGGCGGCAAAGGCGTCGAGCTTCTTGGCCAAAGGCTCCATCTGCTCGGAAAGGGTCTTCTGCATCAGTTTGATCGATTCCGCCGTGCCGTGCATCAAAATCGCCTCGCGCGGCATCAAATCCATGAACTTCGCCTTAAGGAGATCCTTGGTCTGGGGATTGACGACCACGCCGTTCACGACGTCCTTCTGCATAAGATCATGCATCCGAAAGACGATGGAGTTGATTTCGGTCGCGCGCCGGTCACACTGCAACTGAAGCTCCAGAAGCTGGTCCTGCACGCCACCTTTCGCTTTCCCGCTCATGGTGAGTTCACTGTTGAGATCGAACAACGCGTTGGAAAGATCCTGCTGGGCCTTGATCGCCTCATACACGGCCTTGGCCACGGGCCTCATCTTGTTGTCCGTTTTACCCTTGCGCCAGTCAAGGCATCCGGTCACCTTGTCTTCGGCGACGGCACGCCCAAGTTCGGCGCCAGTGTATGCGTCAAGGGCCTTGAGCTTGTCCGCCGCCGTCTTCGCGAGCGTGTTGATCTTCGACATCGTCTTCTCGTCGACGAGTCCCTTGTCCGTAAGGGTCTTCCCAACGGCCCGCGTATTCTGCACGGCATCCGACTGAACGGACCTCTTGGCGGCGTTCAGCAACAACACGTCCAGTTGCTGCACAACGCTCTTGCCTTCGCCCTTCATAGGCTGTTTCTTCTGAGAGCTCGTGTCGATGATTTCATTGACATTCTGCTTGTCGACATTCTTCGACTTCATGGAATCATCCGTCGGTCCCACTTCAGGACGATAGTCCACGCTGAGTTTGTTCAAACCCGATATCGAATTCAATCCACCCATTGGTTTCCTTCTTTCTTATTGAAGTTCGTTTCTATTGTTTCCTATTTATATATATGGTATTGAAAGACAACCTTGCCCTGCCATCGGAACCGCGCCACAGCGCCACGCGACTACGGCCAAATGACGGACATGGTTTCCTCGCCCTCCGGCAGTGCCTCTTCAAGACGATGCACAAGTCCGGACCAGTCGTTGTCGGAATCCACCAGGTTACCCTCTCCGTCGCGAATCGCATATCCGACTCCGGTTCCGTCCGCCCATACGCTCAAGCGCAGGCCTTCAAGACGCTCCTCTTTCATGCCTTCGACCGTCAGCAGCAATATGGCCATGCGAATGGCAGCGCCGATTTCGGCATCGTCCTCATTCTGGGCCTCTTCGTCCTTCAGGATGAGCGCATACGGCAGGCGGAAGTCGATTTCCAGCGCCGTCTCGTTCCACTTGAACTCGAACACGCGACTCATCAAGCCATGTCCGCCAACGAAGCTTGAAAGTTCCTCGCCGTTCTCCAGCTCCTCAAGAGTGGCCTTCAGCTCCGCAATCATCTCGTTTCTCTTTTCATCAATATTGTCTTCCATGGTCACCTCCATAAGTTCTCTCTAAATGATGCACGTTCAAAACCACTCCACGATGAAAGGAATCACTTGCCTCCGTCGTTTTCGAAAAAAATGTAAACCTGTACAATATCATTTCTTTTCTCCATTTTTCCATCTCCTGTTACACAATATATAGAAAAATGACACAAAACATGACGCTGCCCAATCCATCGCGAAGGGACTGCAATGCCTCCGCCTTCCAAAGCCGGAAGCCTCTGTTCCTCATTTGCATATCCCCAAGCAGACATTATAGTGAACGGCTGATTCCTGTGCCCATGGAATGCAGGAATGCGTGAATGACTCCTCAAAAGGAAACCAGCATGAAACTCAAGTCATTTTGGCATGGAATTCTCCCCGCCATGCTGTTGTCACTGGCGGTTGGTCAGATTTATGCGTTCACCAATTTTGCCACTGAGATTTCGGCGACGATAGACTGTTCTCTGGCGCGTGTCCAGTTTGCCTTCTCGTTGGGCATCTTCTTTTTGGGGATGGGCGCGGCCTTCTTCGGCAAGGTCGTCGAGAAGAACGTGAAAGGAGCCACTCTTTTGGGCACGGCGCTCTTCATCGTCGGGCTGCTGGTCGCTCAGCTTGCGGTGCATCAACGCTCCCTTGGCCTGCTTTACGCGGGGTATGGTGTCCTGCTTGGACTGGGCACGGGCATCATCTACATTTCCCCCGTGAAGACGATGATGATGTGGTTTCAGCACCGTAAAGCGGTGGCCTCCTCCATTCCGATCATCTTCTTTGGCCTGGGCTCGACCTTGTCCACCTTCCTGTTTCCGCTTTTCATGAAACAGGGAATCGAACGGATCTTCCTCTGCTATGCGGTTTTCTATCTGCTCATGATGGGCGTCGGCGCCGTCCTGCTGGCCAAACCCGTCGGTTTCAGTCAGGAGGTCGCCAAAGGCTCGGCCGACTTCTCGTATGCGAATCTGCTGAAGAATCGCTTTTTCGTCCAGTCATGGCTCTTCATGCTCCTGAACATCTCCGCCGGTCTGTGTCTGATTCCCCTTTCCAAGCAGATGATGAATTCGGAGATGATTGGCTATGGCGAAGGGCTGGTCATCGCCATTGTGGCCTTGTCCGGCGTGTTCAATGGCTGCGGGCGCTTCGTGTTCGCCTTCCTATCCGATTGTCTCAAACGGCGCACGGACATCATCTATTTCATCTTGGGGATATCATTGGCGTCAATAGTGGTGACCTCCCTTTGGCCCCTTGCCATTGGCGGGGCCCTGCTCCTCATCAACTCGTGCTACGGAGCAGGCTTCTCGGTCATGCCAGGCATCCTCTCCGACAAATTTGGCATGTCCGACATATCCAAAATCCATGGGGCGGTGCTTTCCGCATGGGGCGTCGCGGGCCTCATCGGCAACAATCTTTCCATGATGGTGCAGGAGCGCTATGGATACTCTGTCGTCCTGTGGATGATCTGCGGTCTCTATCTGCTCAACATTGTGAATTGGCTCTCCCTCAAGAGGCAATGAAGGGCCAGTTCCGCCTTAAACCTATTCCCTCCGTTCCTCCTGTCCTTTCATGGAGCGAAGCCATCGCCGCAGAAGACGATAGCGGAAGGAGACGTTGCGGCGAACCTGCTGGGGGCCGTTGAGCAGAATGGTCGCCCCCATGAGCAGGACGCCTGCCGCCACTCCCATAAGTCCCTTGGCCCATGAGACTTCCGCAGAAAGGGCAAAAAAGATGCTGACCAACATGGCATGCAGGAGAAACACGGCGGGAAGGATTTTTGGAGAGGCGTTCTGCAGCAGCCAGCTCTTGCACACGTAGTATTGAGGAATAAGGAAAATCAAACCCCACACGCAGATGGCGGAGAAGCCAATGATGGTCAGGCTGTTGGTGGTCAGATTGAGGGGAAGCAGCAGAAGCCGAGGGCTGACAGGGGCGAAAAAGGGCGTGAAATAGACCTCTGCCCGACCAAGGCAAATCGCTGTCAGCCAAATGGATAGAACAAAGACCAGCCAAAGGGCAATGCAACGGGACACAGAGATTTTGGAGGAAGGGGCACTCATGTTGAAGGAGTTAATGGAGTTGATGGAATGGAGTCCATCGACGGTTGAGGTTACAGGATGATGTTGACGCGGGGGCGGAAGTCCGCCGGCCGTTTGCGGACTCCGCCTCCGATGCATTCTGTCATGGCTAGGGTTTGGCCATGAGCAGGACGCCGCCACAGGATTTCATGGTGACGCAGTAGGTGCCGTCTTCCCGTCGGGTCAGTTCGCCGCCTTTGGCGCTGACGGTGAAGCCATCGCAGCGGAAGGTGACAGGGAAGGTTTTGGGATTGTGGTCCATGGGGTCATCCGCCGCGCAGAGGAACAGAGCGGCGGAGCCATCCCGTTGGCGTGGAGCCATTTGGCCCACGATGAGACAACCGCCCTCTTCCGCCTTCAGTTCATTGAAGACGCCTGTGGACAGGGTGGAAAGCAAAGGCGTGGCCAGCTGCTCCGCCACAGCGGAGTTGCCGATGGCCGTGGAGAGGGTGGTCAGCAGCGGATTGGCGGCGAGCCGCGCCACATCGGGGTGGCCGACGGGGAAGCCGATGAAGTAGGTGGCCGTGTTGCGGTAGCGCATATAGTCCTCCGCCAGAGCGCGGATTTCGCCGTTCACCTTCTGAAGTTTGGCATATTGCTGCGTCTTCTCCCCTTTGTCGTCCAACACCTGGTTGTGCCACCAGCATTGGGTGTAGCAGGCCCATATGATGTTCTCCGCCCCAAAGGCCAGCGCCGAATTCGCCTGGATGCGCAGCTGGTTCTCCGTGATCCACAGCTCGGGCTTGCTGGAGTTCACCTGCAGGACAATCCACAGGCTGCGGCCCGTCCGTCGGCAGGCGTCTGCCACGATGCGCAGGTTCTCATAATGGCCAGGGACTCCCGCCGCATATTGATAGTAGTCATAGCAGATGTAGTCCGATGGAAAGCATTCGCAGTATTTGTCGATGTATTCGCCGTAGGTGGTGGTGCCCAGCTGGTTGACCTTCTGGCTGTCGCTGTTTTCCGCCACGGAGGCGTAGTTGGGATACAGGTTCAGATAGGGGAAGACCGCCGCGGGGAAGGCCTGCTCTACGGTCTTGTAGACCTTGCCGTAGTGGGGGAAGTCCAACGAGGAGGGTTCGTCGCCGATGTCTATGCCCCAAATGGCCGGATGGTCCGCGAAATTCTTGCCGGCCTCCCGATAGATGTCAAGGGGGCATGCGTCCTTCATCTTGCCCGCATTGTCGCCGTCGCCGCCCCACCAGCCAGGCACAATGCCATTGACCACCGCGCCGACGCCGCATTTTTGGAAGAGGTCCATCAGCGGACGGTCGTTGGGAACGCCGATGATGAAGTCGATGCCGCATTCTTTGACTTCGCGAACATGTCGTTCCGTCCGCGCATAGTCCTGCAGCGTATAGGCGCCAATGTTCAGCCGGTTTCGGTCCATTCTCCCTTTCATGTCCCCTGCCCTTTCTTCTGCCTGCTGTCCCATGCAAAGGCTCCCAGCGCATGCCATGCCCAAGAGGGCCATTCTGGCGGCATGCCCATAACCTCTTCTACTTAAACAATTTACCATGTCATCCTCAGTTACATTTTATGCATTCAAAATCATGCGTTTTTATTCAAGAACATTCAATAGGCTGCTGTAGAGAATCGGCGGAATCGGCGCCGCCAGCTGGATGCTGTAGTCCTCCACCATCTTCACCACTCGAACTCGCCACCATTCCGGCGCGGCGGTGGCCTCCCTCGGAATGGTCAGCAGCTGCGCGGCGGCCGTATATTCGGAGGTGGCGCGGACTTGTCCCTGTCCATCCACGATCTCTATCTGAACCGCTTCATTGTCGTCGCCCTGCACTTTTACGACGACTTCCTCAAGTTCCTTTGGCACAACAAAATACAGCTCTCCCGTGCTTCGGAAGGCCTTGAACGCAGGATAGGCCCCGAAGCCAAAGCCTGGATGGTGGCTTTCAATTAGAATGGACTTCCGGTGGGTGTTGAACTCCAGCCGAAGCACCGTGGTGGTCGGGGGGACGTAGCGCCACGTGAACGTGGGCTCCGTGAAGCGGAATTCGGCAATCTGGGTTTCGTTTTGTGTGTCGATGACCTTGCAGTCCACAGGGTTATCCGTATCGGCCAGAAAGAGCACCCGAAAATCCATGACCAGTTCGGTGTCCGCCTTAACATATTGATAATAGGGAATGAAGCTGGAGCGGAGGGCGAAGGAGCTCTTGCCGTCGGCCTGGTCCGTGGCGGGCTTGAGCCCCTGGGTCTTCAGCGGCATGACCGCAAAATTGGCCATGGTCTCGTTGCGGGGATAGAGGACGTTGAGTTCCTCCGTGGGGACAATTGTCTGCTCATGGCTGACGGCGTCCTCCACCGTGATTTGCCCCGGCGGCAGCACAAGTCCCGACCCCCGCGGATTGTTCAGAGTCAACAGCGTCTGCTTGGCCGACTTGACCACGCGAAGGTCATCGAAGATCACATTGCCAAAATCCTGCGGGAACGTGGTGGAGAAATCCATGACGGTTCCCGTGTCTCCCATGGCCTTCACCACGCCGTTCTGAAAGAGGACGACAGGACCTTCAGGGCGGGTGTTTCTAATGAGGATGGAAGCTGCATTATCCTCCACCGTAACGTTTTGGAACTTGACCAGGCCTTTAGAGGGGGACTCTTCGTTGAAGTCCAAGCTGCAGACGATGCCGTGTCGGTTGTCCGAAATCACACAGTCCTTGAAGGTGATGTCGATGGGAATCCGCTGCCCCGGGCAATGGATCAGAATGCCTGCGAAGGCGTTTTTGACGAAGCGGCACCTCTCCACGACGCAGTTGAGCAGCGCCTCCTTCTCCGCATGGTTGGGCTCGAAGTCGATGCCGCACTGCGGCGCCGTGCCTTGAGTGTTCTGCAGGACGCAGTTACGAATAAGCAGGTTCTCCGCCCCGATGACGCTGATGCCCTGGCGGTGATGGTCGTCCAGCAGACAATCCTCAATTAGGGTGTCCTTGCAGTATTGGCGCCTCGATTCGTTCGAGGTGGACACGTAGATGCCGTCTCCGCCGGAGGAGCGGATGGTCAGGTTCGAGATGCGGACGTTGCGTGTGGACAGCAACGCAATGGCGTGGCGCCATTCCGCCGGCCTGTAGGCGCTCTTGTCCCAATAGTCCCGCTTGTTCATCTGAAGGACGGCGGTGCCTTCGCCTCGCATGATCACATTCTCCACGTCAACTCCTTTGAAGAGCGAGTCGTTAGTCCCTTTGAAGCCGCCCTTCATGGCCTGCACCACCACTCCATCTTTGAACACAAGTTCCTGATTTGAGCGGAGATACAGCGGATTCACCCAATAGGTGTAGCCTGGATTGTCCACGATGACCACATCGGCGTTGGAGTCCAAAGCCGCCTGAAAGGCCGCCGTCGCGTCCGTCTCCGTGGGCCCGAAATCCGTGACGTGGACCGTGCGGGCAAAGCCCAACGCGCCGCCCATCGCCAGCAATATAATCGCAATTATCTTCATACGAACATCTTACACATATATCAATTGATTTCAAACACCTTGGGAAAATGGCTTGACGCTTACTGTAGTCTCCCTTTCCGCCATTTGCAAATGCAGGCGGCATTTCCTGTTCTTGTCAAGCCTTGGACTCCTGCATCCGCCACAAATGGTTCACGGGGCCGTGGCCATGGCCAAAGCCGGGGGCGGCCCCGATGGCGCCGCTGATGTAGCGCTTCGCCTCCCCCACCGCGTCGGCCATCGTCATGCCGCCGGCCAGATTGCAGGCGATGGCGGCGGACAGGGTGCATCCCGTTCCATGGGTGTCCTTCGATTCAATTTTCGGAGCACGGAAGATCTGTTCCTTTCCATCCTGCTGCACCAGAACATCTAACGCCTCATCGGCCAGATGCCCCCCCTTGAGCAGGACGGCGCATTTCCCCCGCCGGGTGATTTCACGGGCGGCCTCCCGCATGGCCATTTCATCTTTGATGACCCCTCCAATCAGGCTCTCCGCCTCCGGAATGTTCGGCGTGATCAGCTCCGCCAAGGGGAACAGCGTGTCGAAAAGCACCTGCTTCACATCCCCTTCCAGCAAGGAACAACCGCTGGTGGAGACCATGACGGGATCCACGACCAGATGGGCGGGACGCCATCGCTGCAGCGCCACCACCACAGCGACCGCAATGTCCTCATTGCCCAGCATGCCGGTTTTTACAGCGTCCGGCCGAATGTCCTCGAAAACCGCATCTATCTGTTCTGCAACGATTTCCGGATCCATGGCCTGCACGCCATTGACTCCAAGGGTGTTCTGGACCGTGACGGCGGTGATGGCCGTCATGGCGTACATGCCGTGGGCGGTGATGGTCTTGATGTCCGCCTGGATGCCGGCGCCGCCGGAACTGTCCGACCCTGCAATGCTCAATACTTTTTTCATGGCCACTCCCAATTCATTCGTGTTTTGAAGCCCGCCTGCGCCGCCACCTCGCAGGCCCATGCGGAATCATCGTAGACAATGGTGTCGGCGACGGCACAGCCCAGCTGTTCCGCCGTTTCCACAAAGGTCTGGGGATCATGCTTTTCCGCACCGCCGACAATGAGTTCAAACGCCGTCTCCAGCCCCAAACGCCGCATGGCGGCGACGGCTAGATGCCGCGGCGTCGCCGTCAATAGGGCCAGATGGACTCCATGGCCCGCCAACGTCTTCACAAATTCCTCTGCTCCAGGAAGAAGCGGCAGTTCGTGCGCATATTTTTGCGTCAGCCGCCGATGGATGTTCTCGCTAAGTGCCTCCATGGAGCATGTTGCGCCACGACGGATGAACACGGCAGCCGCCGACTCGATGGTGCCGCTGGCCGAAAGCTCGTCCATGGCGGCCTGCGAGTAGATGCCGTACTCCTCCAGCAGCTCACGGTCCAGCTGCTGCCACAAGGGCATGGAGTCCAACAGGAAGCCGTCCATGTCCAGCAGCGCCCCTTGAGGCGGCGCACAGGCGGCATCTTTCTCTAAATTTGTAATATTTGAATTCATTATTATTCTATATCATTCATTTAATGCAATCTATGTTTCCTCCTGCGGGCGGGTCAGATTCTTCATCCAATTGAATGAATTGATCTTCACGACTGCCACGAAGCACTTGAGGACCTGGTCGCACATCAGGCAGGCGTAGATGACCCACGGTGGGGCATGAAAATGATATTGCGCCACAAGAACCGATGGCACAATGACAAAGAACACGAAGATGAAATCGTTTTTGAAGACGAAGCTGGTGTCGCCGCCGGCCTTGACCAGTCCCATGAGGCAAGGGGCCTGATAGCAGCGGAAGGTGACGACCACGATCAGAACGGTCATGATGCTCCGCGCGATTGCCATCGTCTCCGGCTGGAGATTATAGCAACGCAGGAAGGCGCCGTTGAAGGCATAGGCCAGAAGCCCGCAGAGGATGCCCAGTCCCATGAAGATGACCTGCAACGTCTTGGCCTGGGTCTTCATCTTCTCGAATTCGCCGCGGCCGACGGTCTTTCCCGTCACCACGATGACGGCGGAGGCAAGGCCGAACACGCCGATGCAGAGCAGGATGTCGAACATGTCCGCGATGCCCATGGCGGCCATGGCCTCCACTTCCAGCCGTCCCGTGACGAAGGCCCGCAGATACAGGTTGAAGGCCCAGACGAGCTGTCCGCCCATCAGCGGCGCGCCATAATGACATATATCCTTGAATATCAATGCATTACGTCTTTTTATATCGTTCAGGGTAAAGCGGAGATTGGAATCCCATTTCAGAACGAAGCCCAACACGACGGCGAATTCGACGATGCGGGAGACGACCGTCGCCATCGCCGCGCCTCGCACGCCCATGGCGGGGAAGCCGCAGTTGCCGTAGATCAGCAGGTAATTGCCACTGACATTGACCACCAAAGCTACCAGCGAATTGATCATGCCAATGACCACCATCTCAACGGAGCGCATGGCGCAAATCAGCATAAGTGTCACACTGAAAAAGAGATAGCTGACGCCGACAATGCGCAGGTACCCTGCCCCGCTGACCACCACCCCTTCGTCATGGGTCATCAGGCCCATGACCCATCGCGGGCAGCCGACGACGACGGCGGTCACGGGCAGCGTCAACAGCAAAGCAAGACGGAGGGCGATGGCCACCAGGTCCTTGATGTGGCCCACGTCCCGCCGTCCCCAATACTGCGCCGCGAGAATGGTGACGGTGGCGTCCAGCCCGAACAAGACCATTTGGAGCAGCACAAAGACTCGGTTGCCGAAGAACAGACCTGAAATGTCCGTCTCCCCCAGTCGGCCGACCATGAGATTGTCCGCCAAGGCCACGGCATGGGTGATGATGTTCTGAAGGATGATCGGCAGCGAGAGGGCGATCAAATTCAGGTAGAATCGTTTGTCACGGACCCAGAAAGCCATGTTACGCGTTATCGTAAGATGTTGCGTTTATGGGAGTTAAACCGTGATCAGCTCATAGGCCCGCTGCCCCACGCCAAGCTTTTCCGCATGCTCCAGCTGCAGCCGCCAATTGGTGTTCGGGGAGACTTTGTGGAAATGGTCGCCCTGAGTCTGGGTGCTCTCCCCCAACACGCTGTTGTGCAGCACAGGCTGGCGGTTGACGGCGTCGGCGCAGGCCATGTCCAACGCCACGGGGTCAAAGGAGGCGAACATGCCCACGTCCGGCACGATGGGGGTGTCGTTCTCCCCATGGCAGTCGCAGAAGGGAGACACGTCCATCACGACGCTGATGTGGAATTGGGGCCGCCCAAGTACCACGGCTGCAGCATATTCGGCCATTTTCAGGTCCAGCATCCCCGGCTTGCTGTTGCCGGAGGCTCCAATGGCGTCTTTGGGGCAAATGGCCATGCACTGCCCGCAGCCCACGCATTTGGCGTGGTCGATGACGCATTTGCCGCTGCTGAAATCCTGTGCCCCGTGAGCGCAGGCCTTCTGGCAGAGGCGGCAGCCCACGCAGGCATCCGCGTTCACGTTCGGCTTGCTTTCGCAGTGCTGCTCCATCTTGCCCGCGCGGGAGCCGCAGCCCATGCCGATGTTCTTGATGGCGCCGCCCATGCCGGTCATCTCATGGCCCTTGAAGTGGTTCAGGGAGATGAACACGTCCGCGTCCATGATGGCGCGGCCGATTTTCGCGCGCTTCACATATTCGCCGCCGGGGACGGGCACCTCCACGTCGTCGCTGCCCTTCAGCCCGTCGCCGATGATGACATGGCAGCCAACCGTGTAGGGGGTGAAGCCGTTCAGATAGGCCGCCTCCAGATGATCCAACGCATTCTTCCGCGCCCCCACGTAGAGCGTGTTGCAATCCGTCAGAAATGGCTTTCCTCCAAGGCGTTTGACCTCGTCGGCCACCGCGCGGGCGAAGTTGGGTCGCAGGAACGCCAAGTTGCCTGTCTCGCCGAAATGGAGCTTGATGGCCGTGAACTTGTCCTGAAAGTCAATGGAATCGAAGCCCGCCTTCTGCATCAGGCTGACCATCTTCTCCGTCAGTCCTTTGCCGAAGGCCTTGGTCCGCATGTCCGTGAAATATACTTTTGAGCTTGCCATTCCCCTTTTGTCCTTTCCAAATGACCAACGAAATACGGCGTCCGAGTCGCAGTTCCTCCGCCCTCCTCGGGCCGTTTTCATAAAAAATTTTTATAAAATACTTATAATAAATAAGTTATAGAAATATCACGCATCCAGCAGTCCCCAAACCTTGAGCATGGTGTCCGCGATGACCTTGCATCCCAACGGGTTAGGATGAACGCCATCGCGCGTCAGCCGTTGGGGACGGCCGTCGGACGAGGCGCCCTGCTCCTCCCGCTTCTGCTCCATGGCGGTGTCCAGCGGGACGAAAAGGGCGTCCACGCGGTCGGCGGCGGCGCGGGCCATCTGGCAATAGTCCCTCTCAATGTCCCCGAACTCATGCCAGCTGTCGCCTTCCAAACGCCCCAGGGGAGGCGCAATGCTGAACTTGCGGATGCCCCTTAGGCGGCAAAGATGCACCATCCAAACCAGATTGTCCCGATAGGTCAACGGTTCCACAACCGGCTCGTCCCGCCAGCGCCCCCTTCCGATGACGGCGTCGTTCGTCCCAAAGAAGAGCAGCACCGCGTCCGGCTGCAGGTCAATGACGTCATGAACCAGTCGGGTCAACGCCCACGGGGTCTTGTCACCGCCCCTTCCCGCATTGATGACATGAATCCCCTTGGAACTCAGAAATTCCTCTAGTAACGCGACATAGCCATCATGGGCCTCCGTGATGCTGTCTCCAAAGCAGACCAACGTCTCCCCTTGGCTCAGCCATGGCCCTTGCGGTGTCTCGATCATTGTCATGTCCTCCTGCAGTTCCTATATATAATATAGTGGTATAAGAGAAAGACGGCGAGGGGATCAGGGACCCACCTCTTTGGAAGAGGTGTAGCGCTTCACCTGCTCCAGCAGTTCCGGCGAGCTGCAGTAGACGCAGCTTTCGTATAGCTCAAGCTCGTCCACGGCGGGGTTGCCGCCACGTTCGAAGAGCTCCTTCAGGAAGGCCTCCGGTCCCATTTCCGTGACATGCGACACTTCGCGGAAGCAGGCGAGTTTCACCTTTCCCCTGACTGACGCGAAATGGTCAGGCTTGAACCAGTTGACCATCGTGATGCCGTCCACCAAGCCTTCGTCAACCCATTTTTGCCAGTGGAAGGGAAAACTGCCAAAGCTATTCCAGTAGATAGTGTTAACATGGTCTGCCGCAGGGTTGGCGGGAGCTGGCCACTCGGCGATGTGCGCATAGACGGGGCGCTTACCCGCAATCCTGCGGCAGCCGGCCATGAAGGCGTCGAGCCCTTCGGCGCGCAGCTCCTGCACGCGGGCGTAGTCCGTGAAGTCGGGGGCCCATATGTCCTTGCCATAGCGCTTCATATATAGTTCGCGCACTTCCGGGTTGTATCCCCACAAATCGGGGTCGCTGACAACCTGGGAGTGCGTGCGCGTGCTGAACGCGAAGCCGTCGAAGGGATAGGCGGCGATTTCGGCGAAGCGCTCCAGCTTGTGCTTCATAACGGCGGGGATGGTCAGCTCGGGCATGCCCCGCGTGAAGGCGCTGATCTGGGGATGGAACGGCTCGCCTGTGGCGAAGCCCACCGCCCGCTGGAAGCAGTCCCACGCCGCAGGGCCGGGAATGATGTAGTTGAGGCACTGGCGGCGCGGATCCACCGTCTTCTGGTTAATATCCTTCAGGGAAATGCCCCATAGGGCCGGAATCAGCTTGCCGTCAGTGTCATAGACCTGATTGTCGGGGCTGCGTGAGCTGTTGATGACCATGGTGAATTTCGTGTCGGGAGGATATTCGCCGCACTGCAGCTTGACATAGCGTTCAGCAATATCCAATCCATTCAGGATGACTTGGTTGCGACGGTCCACGCGTGCCGTTGCGAACTCAAAGGGGGCGGTGTATTTCCGCCATGTGTAATTGTCGTCGCTGACATAGAGCTCCATGTCCTCCTTCTTCACGCGGCAGGGTTCGTCGAACTCAAAGTCGCTTGTGAAGATAATTCGACCAATGTGACGGCCGACGGCCTCCCGGTTGCGGCGGGCGCATTCCTCCTCGGACGGCAGTGTCCCGTCCGGCTTGTGCCATGCCAGATATTCAGGGTGTCCGCGGTAGAAAATGTCCATCAGGGGGTAGATGCCGAACTTCTCTGAGCTGTCGGAGGCATAGCCTGTCAAGACATGCGCGATGTCGTCGTAGTAGTTCTCCCAAGCCCAGACCTCCATGCCCAGCTCATGGCCGATGCGGATGGTCTCCGTGCAGGGGTTGTAGTGCTCCAACGTCTTGATGACCCGCGACGTCAGGTCCGGAAAGGCGGCGAAGTGGCCGCCGTCCACCCCATAGGTGCCGACGGATTTGGAGGGGAAAAGCATCACGCCCGTCACATTGACGCGCAGATAGATCTTGCGAATGCCTGCATCCGCCAGTTTCTTCAGACATTTTTCGTATTGGCTCAGCGTCAAATAGCCCTGATCCTCCTCATCCGGATAGTAGCTGGGGAACCCGCTGAGGTCAAGAAAATCCATGGTCGTGGAGACCATGGCCTTGTGTGGCGGCTCCGCGGCGGCAGCCAACAACTGTCCCACAAGAAGCATGGCCAGCGGGAACCTGCTGATGCCCAACATCTTACACATATTCATAAACTCCTTTCCATCATCAACTTACGCAATTCAGATTTGGAGGCCTTCGACTTTCATTTTAACATTCACTGCATAAATGTACAGGTATTCTCACGAAAATCAACCCAAACCATGGTATTGTGTTTGACATTCATCTTTCATGTCACTTGATGTGGGACGCGGGACGTGGGACATGGGACGTGGGACATGGGACATGTCTATCACTGTCACCGATGGCGGGCGATTTGCGTCTTTTTCTGCAATTTCCGCCTAAAAAACGACTTGATGACGTGGCAAACCTGTTTGTTGGCTTATAGTATAGGAAGTGTATTTTTGGTTTTGTTGTTTTTGATTTTCAACCGCCCGTGGGGCTGTCTTCAGTTATCATCAAGCTCATGCGTATTTCTAGTTTTCGTCAGATAATCGCGATTGCGCTGCTTGGGTTCGTCTGCCTGTCCATGACGGGCGGGGCAACGGAATTGGAGGAGATGCTACAGGAGGCCATGGAGCGGAATTCCACGGTTCAGGCCGCCCGTTGGCGCGTGGAGCAGGCTCTTTTGAGCCACGACGAGCTCATGGAGTTCTTCGACCCCGCCCTCTATGCGGCGGCGGGAGAGGCGCGCCATGCCAAAGGCGTGCCCGGCAGCAGCAATAACCCCGCCCTCACCAATGACAGCTTTGACGTGCAGGGCGGCATCGAGCAGGCCGTCCAGCCGGGCTTCTATCTGTCCATCGGCGGCGCGGAGCGTTGGCTTCAGGACAGTTCGACGGACAAAGAGCTGATTCAGACCCTCTTCGGCGTCCGCGTCCGCGTGCCGTTGCTGCGGGACAAGGGCTTCAAGACCTTCAGCCTGTCCCGCCAGCTGGCCATGGCGCAGTACAACGTCGCCGTCAGCCAGCTGATGCAGATTTGCCAGCAGTTGCGTCTGGATGTGGAACTGGCCTATATCTCCGCCTATGAATCCCTTTCCTCCTATCAAGTCACGAAGGAAGCCACCATCCGCTTTGAGAATCTCTACAAGGAGGCCCAGGAGCTTTGCCGACTGAAGGCCGTTCCGGACTATCAGATTTTCCAATCCCAACTGGAGCTGCAAATCGGACGGGAGGACGAGGAGAAGGCCCGTCTGGCCCATGAGATCAGTCTAGTGGCGCTGGCCAAGGCCATGGGAGTCCGCCGCGACATCGTCCTTCTCCATGAACCGAAGGTGCTTTTTGAAATTGCCTCGCAAACAGCCATTGCGGAGGACATTCCGCTGGAGCAGGCCATGGAGTCCCGCGGAGACTATCAGGAGTTCCAGAATGCCATGGAGGTCGCCCGCCTTCAGCAGGACACCGCCGAAGAGGAGAAGGTGGACGAGCTTAATCTGGTTTTCGGCGCCGCCTTCCAAGGGGAAAGCGACAGCGGTCCCCTGGGCACGGACGCCATCGAGACCCAGCGGCGCGTGGGCGGAGACGTGGCCCTCATCTGGCGGCGGCCGCTGGGCAATCGGGGACCCCTTGCCCGAATCGCCCGCTACGGGGCACGACTCAGCGAGCTTCACGAGTCCATCAATGCCCTGAAGGTCACGGTGGACTCCGACATGCGGCAGCACGCCATGAATTTCCGCGCGGCGAGCCAGCGGCTAAAGCTGGTTCAGCAAGGCATTAAGGCGGCACAGGAGACCGTGGCCGCCGAGCTGGAGCGTTTCCGTCTTGGGGAGAACCTCAGCAGCAACGTGACGGACGCGCAGAAGAACCTGACCTCCATTCTGCAGCGGCAGACCACCGCCGCCGCCGATCTGCTACGGGCCAGAGCGAACTTCTCCCATGCCATCGGCTATGCCCAAACAACCCCCTGACCGCAAGCCTTCCATTCCACAACCCCATCGCTTGCAGACCATAAGGAAAGGAATTCCATCATGCCAATGCTTGATCTATTCGGTCGAAAGAAGGACGACGACCCTCTGGAGACGGATCCCAACATGCTTCTCTCCGACGAACAGCGGGAGTCCCTCGAACATGACATGGCCCTCTTGGACAACACGCAGGAGCACCGCATCCAGAAGGCGGTGGAGGAGGAGGTCCACAGTGCGGCCGAAAACTCCGCCAAACGTCTGAACGTCATCCGGATGGGCCGTTGCCCCAAATGCGGGGAGGCCCTGAGCATCCATCTGGCGGCCAGCATCTGCGAGAACTGCGGATGGTATCACTACGCCCGCCCGAAGGAGGGCTGCATCCGTATCCATCTTCACGGCAACGACGGCGTGGTGGAGGGCAAAAAGGGCTATGTGCTCAAGAATGGCGACGTGCTGGTCGTCAACAACGATGTGGTCGTCGCCAAAATCCCCGCCGCCTCCTATTCAAGAGTGGAATATGTATGGACGCCGGAAGAGATCACGAACCTGAGCAAGCGCACCGCCAGCTATTTCCAAATCTCCTGCGGATGGTGCGGCGACGACGTGGACGTCAACAAGGACGGCTTCCATCTGATTCACGTGGCCTTTGGCACCACGCAGGAGCGCTATTGCTTCTGCAGCGACGAATGCTACGAGGCGTTCCGCAAGACCTATCCCTCCCGCGTCCACCGCAACTGCTATGAACGCAACTGTGCGGACTGCAATCTGTGCGTCAAACGCTACGGCGACGAAGCTGAAGGCATGCGGGTCCTGGCCAAGGACTTCCTGAGGGCGTCCAAACTCAATTCGAACAAGAAATAGGAAACGGGTCGGAAGTTGAGGTGAACCATGGGCGACATACGCACGACATTGGGTGAGGAGCCACCGCTGCCCCGCCGGGACATCCAACGCAAAAGGCGGAACCTTCTCATCATCATCTCCTTGATTATCATTGCGTTGCTGGTGGCTGGAAGCGTCATCAAGGTGAACCGCTACACGTTGGCCTCCGGCTACGTGACCACGCAAGCCTACGCGGAGGTGCGCCCCCCCGTCACGGGCATCGTCAGCAAGATTCTGGTCCGCACGGGCCAGACGGTGAAGGCGGGCGACGTGCTTGTGCAGCTGAACAGCGAGGAGGAGGAGGCCACGCTGGCGGAGACCAAGGCCCGTCTCTCCAAACTGGAGGTCAGTCTGGAGAAGCGCAAGGCGGAGATTGACATCGACCTGGAGCGCCGCGCCGTGGAGCTGAAGGAGCAGAAGCGCGAGCACAACGACCACATCGCCATCGCGGAGCTGCAGCTGAAGAACAATCAGGCGAAGCTGGAAGTCACCCGCGAACTGGTGGAGAAGGGCCTGAAAGCCAAAAGCTATCTGGAGGACCAGGAGCTGGCCACCCAGCTGGCCCAGGCCACGTTGGACTCCTATAAGTCGAAGGACTTCAGCATCTATGACGAGCTGCTGCGCCGCGACCGCGAAAAGTACGACCGCGAACTGGAGGCCTCCCAAAAGGAGATTTCCGCGACGGAGGACGCCGTCCGCCGTGCGGAGGCGAAGCTGCGCATCAAACAGGTTCGGGCCCCCATCGACGGCACCGTGGTCCGCTACGAGTTCGTCATCGGTGAGCTGCTTCAGCCCACATCAGTCATCTACGAGATTTTTGGCGGGACTCCGGACTCCCTAAAGCTCCGCGTCAACGAACGGTACGCCACCAAAGTCGCCGTGGGGCAGAAATACCGCGCCCGCCTGAACTCCTACCATGGTCTCCAACGGCTCTATTTCTACGGCAACGTCCAATACATGAAAGGCGTCATCCAAAGCCAGGGAGCGAACAATTACCGCGTTGCCTACTGCAGCTTTGACACCGGCGGGCGGGACATCCCGCCAGGCACCACCGCCGAAGCCCGCATCTACTACGGCAAGTCCTGCCTCTGGTTCTATCTGTTCAACATCGACCTGCACTGACCCCGACCCTCTCCTTCTTGACGCACAGCCATGCCTCCCACGGAAAAAACGGACAAAGACAGGCGCAAGTTAGGGAACATCAAGAAGATCCTGATCTTCATGACACCCTACTACACCCGCCTTTACGCCCTTTTCGGGCTGACCGTCTTCCTGTCGATTCTGGCCATGCTCCCCCCGCTGGTCATCCGCGCGCTGGTGGACAAGGTCTTCACCGCCGGTCAGACCGAGCTGTTCTTCGGCCTCGGCGTGGCCATGGTGACCCTGCCCATCGTGACCGCCATGTGCAGCTATCTCCAGTCCATCAGCATCGTCTATCTCGGCCAGCGGTTCGTCTTTGACATCCGAAAGGCGCTCTACGAGCATTTCCTCAACCTGTCCCTCCGCTTCTTCAGCAAATACAGCGTGGGCAAATGCGTCTACCGCCTGATGGGAGACAGCGGCACCGTGCAGCAGATGCTCACGGGCCAGAGCGTGGGCATCCTGTCCGACTTGGTCTGCTCCACCTTCGCGCTGGTGGCAACCTTCTCCATCGACTGGCGGCTGGCCATCCTGCTCATGCTTATCCTATTGGTCTTTGTCCTCAACTACAACTTGACCATCAAACCAATCATCGTCGCCTCCCGCGCCAGCCAGGTGGCCTACGACCGGCTCTCCGGGGGCGTCCAAAACCGTTTGGTGGCCAACATGGCCGTGAAGACCTTCGGCGCCGAAGAACGGGAGCAGGATGTCTTCCATGAGCACTCCCAAGCCTCTCTGGACTATGGCAAAGCCGCCGGCATCGCCGGCAACACCTTCTCCATGAACGTGGACCTCATCCACTCTCTGGGCTATTCCATTCTGTTCTTTCTCGGCTGCGGCATGATTCTGCGCGGCGACCTGAGCTACGGCGACGTGACCGCCTTCGCCGCCTACGCCATGCAGCTGCTGGGGCCGGCTGTCCGCTTCTCACAGCTCATCAACCAGTTGCAGCAGGTGTCCATCGCCACGGAACGGCTCTTCGAGATCTTCGATGAGAAGCCGGAGGTTGTCAATGTCCCTAACCCCGTGCGGGGCAAGAGGATAACAGGAAAGGTGGATTTGAATGACGTGCATTTCCACTATGAGGAGGGCAAGCCTGTCATCAAAGGCGTCACCATCCATGTGAAGCCCGGCCAGACCGTGGCCCTCATCGGCCCCACCGGATGCGGCAAAAGCACCATCCTCAACCTGCTCCTCCGTTTCTATGACATCACCGGCGGCGAACTGCTCATCGACGACCTGGACATCCATCAGTACGAGCTCCACGAGCTGCGGCACCAGTTCGGCATCGTCCTGCAGGAGTCCCTCCTGTTCAGCATCAGCATCAAGGACAACATCCGCTACAGCCGCCCCAGCGCCTCCATGGAGGAAATCATCAACGCGGCGAAGACCGCCGAAATCCACGACTTCATCATGACGCTGAAGGACGGCTATGACACATTGGTCGGCGACTACGGCGTCGAGCTCTCCGTTGGCCAGAAGCAACGCATCAACATCGCCCGCGCCATCTGCGCCGACCCCGCCATCCTCATCATGGACGAGGCCACCAGCTCCCTGGACAGCGACTCCGAACTGGCCATCCAGCACGCCATGGACAAGGTGCTCCAGGGCCGCACCAGCTTCGTCGTCGCCCACCGTCTCTCCACCATCAAGAACTCCGACCAGATCATCCTGCTGGACAAGGGCGTCATCCAGGAACAGGGCACCCACGACGAACTCATGGCCATGCCCAACGGACGCTACCACGACCTCTACACCAAACACATGGGCAAGGGGGTCATCGAAGAGTAGCCTATGTTCAACTTCGACACAGTCAAAGAGCACAACCGCAACTATCCGTTCCGTCCTCCGCGGCACGACAAGGAGGACAATGGAACGGACTGGAAGCTCTATGGCCGTTTCGCCAAACGCTACGTCTGGCCAAAGCGCTGGTCGCTCCTGCTGCGCATCATCCTGCTCATCATCAACTCCAACGCCGTCTATCTCATGGCGTTCTACACCCGCCTCGTCGTGGATGACATTCTGGTCATCCAGTCCGCCACCACGACGGACACCGCGACGGCCCCCTCCACCCGTGCCTGGGCGCCGGAGCGGGACGCCTTTCCGGACAGCCGTCCCACCGTCAGCCTGGGCCGCCGCATCGACATGGGCTTCACCACCAGCTCCCGCCCGCCAGGGGCCGGCCGCCGCCTCTTCAAAATCGCCATCCTCTACATCCTCACGCAAATCACGCTGAATTTTCTCGCGCGCTATTCCACGAGGCAGTATATCATTGTGTCCCAAGGAATTACAGGAAATCTGCGAGAGGACATGCATCAAAAGGTGCTGGACCTCTCCCTCTCCTTCCATCAGACCATGAGCCCCGGTCGCCTGCTGTCCCGCATCCTGTCGGACGTGACCTCCGTCCAGGTGGAGATGATGGCCTTCTTCACCAGCGCGACCCACTGTGTCTCCATGATCATAACCGGTTCATTGGTCCTGCTTTATGAAGACTGGCGCATGGCGCTGTTGGCCTTCAGCATCACGCCGGTCTACGCCATCATGTATCGTAAGCGCCGCCCCCTCATCCGCCATCTGAATCAGGAGATGCGCCACACCAACTCCTGTCTCTATGGTCTTGTCAGCCAGAAGATTGACGGCATGAAGGCCATCCAGGCCTACGCCCGCGAAAAGAGCGAGATTCTGAATTTCCACCGTCTGACGGCCTGCTACATCCGCGACGCGCTGCTGACGCAGCACGTCAGCGTGTCCCTAAACCGCCAGGCGGGCATTCTGACCAGCATGAGCAGCTGCGCCATCTTCCTCACCGGCGGCTATTTGGTGCTCAAAGGGGAGATCACCTTGGGACGCATGATGTTCCTCCATTCCACCACCATGACCCTCTTCCAGCCTGTGCTGGAATTCTCTCAGCTGCCCTTCGTCCTCCAGCGGCTCCGCGTCGCCCTCCTGCGCGTCGTCTCCATCTTGGACCGCCCGCTGGAAATCATCGACGCGCCTGACGCCGTGGACTTCCCGAGCCCCCTCCACAGCGGCGTTGAGCTCAGCCATGTCTCCTTCTCCTACCCCGCGCCAAAGGAGGACAAGGAAAGCACGGACATTGAAGACCCCTCCGCCCAGAAGCTGCTGCCCCCCGTCCTCAACGACATCAATCTCTTCGTGCCAGCCGGAAGCTGGCTCTGCATCATGGGCGCCTCCGGAAGCGGCAAGTCCACCCTGCTCAACATCCTCTCCCGTCTCTACGAACCCACCCACGGCAAGGTCTTCGTCGACGGCATCAACCTGAACAAAATCCGCATGCTGTCCCTGCGGCATGCCGTGGGCGTGGTGCCTCAGGAGGCGCAGATCTTCAGCGGCTCCATGAAAGACAACATCTGCTATGGCTACCCCAACGCCACCAACACCCAAATCATCGAGGCCGCCAAGGCCGCCCAAATGCACGATTTCATTTTGGAGATGAAGGCCAAATACGAGACGCTCATCGGACAGAAAGGCACCAACCTCTCCGGCGGCCAGCGGCAACGGCTCTCGCTCGCCCGCGCCCTGCTCACCGACCCCGAACTGCTGATTCTGGACGACTGCACCTCCGCGTTGGACGCCAACACGGAACGGAAAATTCAGGAGACTCTGGAGCGCATTTTGGTGGGCAAGACCGCCATCATGGTGTCTCAGCGGGTGTCCATGGCCATGCGTTGCCATAAAATCTGCGTGCTGGAGAACGGCCGCGTCAGTGAATACGGAACTCATCATGAACTGTTGGAACTCAACGGCTTCTACGCCAAGCTGTTCCATCAGCAAACGGAATAATTGGCCGCCCACGCGGCCGCCACCCGAAGGGGAGTATCGAAATGAACGATGTCAAACGTGTCTTTGTGGAAAAGCGTCCGGGCTTTGACGTGGAAGCCCGCAATCTTTGCGCCGACCTGCGCGAAACGTTGGGCCTTGAGGGGCTGGAGCGCGTCCGTGTCTTCAAGCGCTATGATGTCTCCGGCATCGACGAACAGGAGTTCGCCGCCGCGCGGGACAGCATCTTCTCCGAACCCAACGCGGACATGGTGACCGAAGAGACCTTGAACATCCCCTGCGACCGCCTCTTCGCCGTGGAGTACCTTCCCGGCCAATACGACCAGCGGGCGGACTCCGCCGCCCAATGCGTTCAGCTCCTCACCCAAAAGGAGCGGCCCCTTATCCGCACCGCCACCGTATACGCCTTCATCGGCAAGCTCGATGACGAGGCCTTCAAGGCCATCCGCTCCTATCTCATCAACCCCGTGGAAAGCCGCGAAGCCTCTCTGGAGAAGCCCGAAACGTTGGCCTCCACGGCGGAAGAGCCTGCGGACGTGCGAACCATGAAAGGCTTTATCTCCTTGCAGCGCAAGGATTTAGAGAACATGGTCAAAAATCTGGGCATGGCCATGAGCGTGGAGGATTTGGCCTTCTGCCAACAGTATTTCCGCGATGAGGAGCACCGCGATCCCTCCTTCGCCGAACTGCGCGTCATCGACACCTATTGGTCCGACCATTGTCGCCACACCACCTTCCACACCAGCATTGACGAAGTGGAGTTCGAACTGGGCGAGCTGGCCAAGCCAATTCTTTCCTCCTATAAAGACTACAAGACGCTGCGAAAGGGCCTTGGTCGGGAAGACAAGCCCCTCTGCCTCATGGACATGGCGACCATCGGCGCCCGCGAGCTCAAGCGGACTGGCAAGCTGGAGAACCTGGATGCCTCGGAGGAAATCAACGCCTGCTCCATCAAGGTAAAGGCGGAGGTGAACGGCAAGCCGGAAGACTGGCTGGTGATGTACAAGAACGAGACCCACAACCATCCCACGGAAATCGAACCCTACGGAGGCGCGGCCACCTGCCTCGGCGGCGCCATCCGCGACCCACTGTCCGGCCGCTCCTACGTCTATCAGGCCATGCGCATCACGGGAGCGGCCGATCCGCGCACGCCCCTGAAGGAGACGCTGCCCGGCAAGCTGCCCCAACGGAAAATCACCCGCACGGCGGCCGCCGGCTTCTCCTCCTACGGCAACCAAATCGGACTGGCCGCCGGCAAGGTTCAGGAGATCTACCACCCAGGCTTCATGGCCAAACGGCTGGAGCTGGGCGCCGTCATCGCCGCCGCTCCAGCGGCCAACGTGCTTCGCGCCCGCCCCGAGCCGGGGGATGTGATTCTGCTCATCGGCGGCCGCACGGGACGGGATGGCTGCGGCGGCGCCACCGGCTCCTCCAAAGCCCACACGGGTGAATCCCTCATGACCTGCGGCGCGGAAGTGCAAAAGGGCAATCCGCTGACGGAACGCAACATCCAGCGGCTCTTCCGCAACCCTGAGTTCTCTCGTATGATTAAGCGCTGCAATGACTTCGGTGCGGGTGGCGTCTGCGTTGCCATCGGCGAGCTGGCTCCCGGCCTGCGCATCGATTTGGACAAGGTCCCCAAAAAATACGAGGGACTGGACGGCACGGAACTGGCCATCTCCGAATCACAGGAGCGCATGGCCTGCGTCTTCAAGGCGGGCGATGTGCCCAAAGCCATCGCGTTGGCCGCCGAAGAGAATCTGGAGGCCACCGCCGTTGCCGTGGTCACCGACGAAAATCGGCTCCACATGTCATGGCGGGGCAAAACCATCATCGACATCTCCCGCGCCTTCTTGGACACCAACGGCATCACGCAGCACGCCAGCGCCTTCGTCGCCTGTCCGGACGAAGAGCAGGATTTCTTCCAGCGGCGTCCCGCCCCTTTGGCAAACGGCGATTTGAAGGGAGCCTGGCTGGCCAATCTAAAAGACCTTAACGTCTGCTCCCAGAAGGGGTTAGTGGAACGGTTCGATGCCACCATTGGCGCCTCCACCGTGCTCAGCCCCTACGGCGGCGTCAACCGCCTGACGCCCAACGAGGCCATGGCCGCCAAGCTTCCTGTGGACGGCACCACCTCCACCTGCACGCTGATGAGTCATGGCTACAACCCATGGCTCGCCGAATGGAGCCCCTATCACGGCGCCCTGTACGCCGTGGTGGAGGCCAATGCGAAGATCGCCGCCGCCGGTGGCGACGTGACTCAGGTCCGCATGTCCTTCCAGGAGTATTTCGAGCGACTGAACGCGGAGCCGGAGAGCTGGGGCAAACCGCTGGCGGCGCTGTTGGGCGGCCTCAAGGGCCAGCTGGAGTTCGGCACGGCCGCCATTGGCGGAAAGGACTCCATGTCGGGCACCTTTGAAGACATCTCCGTGCCTCCCACCCTCGTGGCCTTCGCCGTCACCACCTGCAGTGCCTCCGACATTGTCAGTCCTGAGTTCAAGGGCACCGGCCATCGGGTTGTCCTGCTCACCGCGCCGCGGGACGCCTATGGCATGCCGAATTTCGAGCAGCTTCGAACCAACTTCGCCAATCTGGTCACCTGGAACCGCGTCAGCCGCATCATTTTGGCCGCCCACACCGTCGGTCAGGGCGGCATCGCCGCCGCCGTGTCCAAAATGGCCTTTGGCAACGACATCGGCTTCTCCTTCGCCAACGGATGGAAGAACGAGGCCCTCTTCACGCCAGACTACGGCGCCATCATTTTGGAACTGGCTCCCGCCGCCCCCGATGTGCTGCCAGGCACCGTTCCCCTTGGTGTAACCACCACGGAGAAAGCCATTTCCGTCAACGGCACCACCATCTCCCTTGAAGAGGCGGTCGCCGCCTGGAAGGAGCCTCTGGAGAAGGTGTTCCCCACCTGCGCACGGCAAGTGCCCGCCGCTCCGCAGTGGAAGCCATGGACGAAGGGGGGCAAGCGCCACGCCGCCATCAAAATTGCGCGGCCCCGCGTCTTCATGCCCGTCTTCCCGGGGACCAATTGCGAATACGACACCCAACGGGCCTTTGAGCGGGCTGGCGCCATCGTGGAAACCTTCGTCATCCGCAACCACAGCGCGGCGGACGTGGAGGCCTCCGTGCAGGCAATCGTCAAAGCCCTTGACAATGCGCAGATTCTGATGTTCCCCGGTGGCTTCTCCAGCGGCGACGAACCCGACGGCAGCGGCAAATTCATCGCCACCACCTTCCGCAACCCGCGCATCGCCGCCGCCACCCGCGCTCTGCTTCACGAAAGGGACGGCCTTGCCCTCGGCATCTGCAACGGCTTCCAGGCCCTCATCAAACTTGGGCTGCTTCCCTATGGAGACATCATCCCCCGACTGGCGGACGACGCACCTACGCTCACCTTCAACACCATCGGCCGCCATATGGCGACCATGGTGGACACGGTGGTCGCCTCCAACCTCTCGCCATGGCTCCGCTACACCACGCCAGGCGAACGCCACAGCATCGCCATCTCCCACGGCGAAGGCCGCTTTGTCGCCACCGAAGCGCAAGTTCAAGAGCTGCTGGACAACGGTCAGGTCGCCTTCCAATACGCCAATCCGGACGGCAGCCCCGCCACCCTCATGCCATGGAATCCCAATGGCTCCGTCTGCGCCATCGAGGGCATCACCTCCAAAGATGGTCGCATTTTGGGCAAAATGGGCCATAGTGAACGGGCCGTGGACGACTTCATCTCCATCAACGTGCCGGGCGTCCACGCCCAAGCTCTGTTCCAGGCTGGCGTGGACTACTTTGAATAGGAGACACCGCCGTAACGCAAAAATCATCGTGCTGAAAAGCATCTTTCGTCATAACGCAAAAAGAAAGTTTTCTTGCAAATTTGGCATAAAACCTGCTATTATATACCATATATATAGTTCGCCCACAGACGGGGGACAGGCCGACTGCCCCCTGCCTCTGTCCTATTTCGTCTTTTGACAGTTCAAAAGACGCTTGGCAAGAAACGTTGACAACAGGCAATTCGAAACCAGACACGAAAGGCTTCCTACCATGAAATCCACTCCCATCAGAGGCGCTGTCATATTGCAGCTCTGCATGCTTTTTGCATGCATTTCTCTATCAGCACGGATACTTCGGAATTTTGACTTCACCGTAGGCCAGCTTCCCGCCGAACTGAAATTCACCACCTATGGCGATGGACAGGCGGAATCGTCTCTGGTTTCCGCCCTGCGGGACGGCGTTCCCATCACCCCCTGCATGATGTATGCCCCCAACCCGCGAAGCTGGGGGCATCTGATCTGCGACATTCCCGCCAACGAAGTGCCAGCCGGCGGAAGAATCCGCGTCACCGCCTTCGTGACCTCCAATCTTCCTGACAAGGCCCATGTCTGCATCTGCGAAGGCTCTACCTTTGGCAGCACTTTAGAGAAAGTCACAATTAACGGAGGCAAAAGCGAATATGCCAATCTCCGTGGCCCCATCACCGTAGAACTGCCCCGAAGAGAGGCGACGGATTTCGTCTCCGTTGCCTGCGGCATTGACTACTACAGCTCAAAGGCGTGGGCTGTTGTGGATCGCTTTGTGGTGGAACATCTTGCGGAAGGCGAGGAGTCCGCCATCGACACGGCGGGGCTGAAGCCGCTCAAGCAGCTGAAACTTCCCTCGAAACTGCTTCTCCTTTGCCTTTCCATTCCATTGGACAAGACCCTCAACGCGCTGAACCATGAGCAGGCCCGCTACGCGGCGACCGGTTTGGACAGCCATCCCATGGCCCTCCGCCGTCAGGAGCTGGGAAAGCAGCTGGAATCCGGCCTGCGGGACGTCCTTCAGGGGGATCTGGACCTAGACACGCTGACCCATGCGGAAAAGGAGCTTCTGGGGACCTCCTTCCGCTGGCAGGTTCTTCCCGAAATGACGGTGCTCAACCAAGCCGTGGCTTTTCCTCCTGACGTGACCGAACAGTTTTCGCCGGTGGCGGCCTCAAATGGCCAGTCAAATTGCATCTTGCTCATATCCAATGACTTCCATGAAAAAGCCACCTTTCGGATATGGGTCGAGGGGGACGCGGCCACCGCCGTGAAACTGAAGCGGCTCCATTGGATTGACGGTGTCGCGGACATCCCGCAGGACTATGCTCCCACCGACCTTCTGGAACTGGGTTCGGGGGACTCCATGCCCTTCATGTTGTCCTTCTCCGCAAAGCAACTTCCTCCCGGTCTCCATGAAATCCGGCTGATGCTCTCCCCGCTGGACCTTCGGCTTCCGGAACGCGTGATCCATTGCCATTTCAAGACGCTGCCCTATCGGCTGCCGGACGCCCTGCCCATCCAGACCTTTGCGTGGGACTACAACATGGCGGCCCAAGATTCCGTCATGGATCTGCTCCATGGCATGCGAGTCAACACCTTCATGGTCACCGTGAGCGAGACGGACTTCCGCAACCTTCACGCCATGATTGACACCATCGACCGCCACGGCCTCCGCGACTCCAGCTTTCTCTTCCTCGAAACCTGGTTCATTCGGAACGCGACGGAATGGAAGCCCGAATTCGACCAGTGGCTGGACCAGCTGGAAGCCGAAATGGCCTCCCGCAACTGGCCCCGAAACCGCTGGGTCCTCCATATCTTCGACGAGGTGTTCAGCGAGCCGTTCTACCGCGCCGCCACGGCCATCAAGGCCAAACACCCCCATATCCCCCTCTTCTCCGACGTCATCGCCTCTCAGGAGACCATCGACAAATTCGCTCCCGTCATTGACTTCTGGTGCCCCCACATCCGACAGCGAGTGGAGCAACGGGAAGAGCATCTGGCCGAACTGAAGGCCATGCGGGCCACCCATCCCGTCTGGGTCTATGACTGCGACAGCACCGCCACCTATCCCGTGGAACGCTATCGTTTCATGCCATGGCTCTCCTGGCTGGATGGCGACCACGGTCTTGGCTTCTGGTGCCTCGGCTCGATGACCCTTCGCCCCGCCCCTGGCAAGGCCAATTGGGGTAGCACCTACACCTTCAATGGAAAGCTTGTCCCCAGCCGCCGCCTTTGGATGTTCGCCGCCGGACTGGAGGACTATCTGCTGCTCGCCAAAGCCGCTGAAATCGCCCCTGAAGAGACACGGACGCTGGCGGAGCGGGTGCTGGCCGCCTTTGGCAAACCTGAATTCGCCCATGTCGTAGAGGAAGCCCGCGCCGCCTTGCTGTCGCGAATCGAGCAGGGGCATTAGCAGGCAACCTTTGATTACTCTAAAAACAGCAGTTGGATTTTTCTTCCATGCAAGTCATCATGCTGAATCTGTCTCTCCCCCAGTCATCAAAATGTGCGGAAAAGGCTATGGTGGCAGAAGACGAGGCATGCCGAAAAAGAAGAGCCGCTTTGGCGGCGGCAGGATATTAGCCGTGGGTAAGCGCAACGCCGTAGGCGTAAGCGTAACCCACGGTGCACGAGAAAGTTAGAGTTATAGAACCGCGTAGCGGTGACCCTCCTTCGCCTTTCGGGCTACGGCAGGGCAAGAAGGAGCCTGACGTGGGTGAAGCGAAGCGAAACCCACGAACAGACAGGAGTCTGACGCGAGACGGGAGACGAGAACCGCGGGACGCGAGACGGGAGACGAGAGACGAGGGACGAGAGACGGGGGCACTCTTCATTCTTTGTCGTTGTAGATCAAAAAGAACCGCTTTGGCGGCTTAAAACTCTCAATCGCGTCTTTTGATTTATAACATACTTATATGCAGCATGTTATGAATAGAAAACCTACTTAACTGCGCTTTTTTATAGGGGGTAAAGCGGCTCAATTGCGAAGGTCGTTGAGACGGCGCTTCAGGGCGTCCACATCCAGACGGCGGACAGTTTTCGCAAAGACGGGCCACCAGCGATGGTGGCCATAGCCGCCCGCTTTCATCTCCTCAAGGGCCTCCTCTTTGCTCCAGCCCTGCACCACAAGACGATAGGCCGCGCAGACGATGCCTGTGCGGTCCGCCCCATGCAGACAATGGACCAGACAAGGTTGCTCCGCCTGGCAGGTCATGATGGCAAGTGCCTGAGCCAGAGCCTCTTCTGGAATATTGCCTCCCAATGGCGGCAGCTGGATGTAATGGACCTGCAGTCGGGTCTGCAGCTGCGCATTTCGGTCCGTGAAGTTGTTGCGCAGACAGATGATGGAATGGAAACCATGAGCCTCCAGCTGACGAAAGCCCTCGGGCGTCGGCTGAGCGGAACGATAGACGCCCTCGTCGATGCGATGAAAATTGGGGACCCCCGGCAGGGTCATGGGAATCCCCCACGTTTCAGGACGGCTGTCCGCCGCCATGCCGTGTCGGCATCCCGTGGAAAACGTTAGCAACGCTACGCATAGCATGCCCAACGGCAGCCATGTCCCCCACCGCAAAGGCGGAATCCACCGCACCATCGCTGAATTTATTTCATTTTTATGCATTATTTGCATAAAACCATTCATTTTATAAAAGTGTCACGCCGCTCAACGCTTGCCCGCCGGGCCACCGCCTAAAGCTTCAACCCATTGTCATAACGGCACATGACGCTGTTCGGATCCCAAATGCCGCAATAGCGGAACAGCTCATGGGCCAACAGAATATGCCCCTCCGCATTGGGATGGTAGGAGTCGCTCATCAGATAGCGCCCTTTGGCGTCGGTGGGCCAGGAGGCATTGAAATCCAAAAGCCCCGCCTGCTGCTCCGCCGCCACTTCGCGCATGGCAGCCACATAGTCCTTGATAATCGCTTCGCCGGTGGGAATGGTCGTGGTCAGAACCGGATAGCCTTCCAGTTCACGGATTTTGCCGCAGAGCGTCCGAAGCTGGCTTCGGTAATCGTCCAGCGGCTCATGCTTGCGGGCGTCGTTGCCACCGACCATGATGAAGCAGACCTGGGGTTTGAAGAAGGCGACGCGGAAGGCAAAATCGTTCAGCACCGCTCGCGCCGTCATGCCGCTGCCGAAAGCACTGTTCAAGAATTGGTCCCTTGAACGGCGCATCTCCCAATAGACGCGTTCACGGAACAGTTCCGTGAAGTCGCGATAACCGAAGGTATGGAAGGCGCCGCTGATGATGCTGGCCCCCGTGAACAGCCACCGCACCGGCGTCTGTTTTTCCTTCAGCATTTTTTCGAGGATCGGATTGACTTCCATGGCTGTCTCCTCCAACGTCAAAGGCCAAGGCCGCAGTCCAGGCGGCAAATGGTGCTGTTGTCGTCCCAGATGCCCATGTAGCGGAACATGTCATGGGCGATCTTCAGATGGCCGTAGGCGTTGGGATGCAGGGAGTCGCTCATCAGATAGGGCAGCCGCGTGTCATTCTCCCAAATGGAATAGTTGTCCAGAATGCCCGTTCCCTTTTCAGCGGCGACTTGGCAGGAGGCCATGGCGAACTCCTTGTTGGGAAAACCCGCGCCGCCCCATGCAGGCAACCCGTTCATTAGCACGAGGTAACAGCCAATCTCCTGAAACATGTCCGCCAGTTTCCGCATGTTCTCCGTGAAGGTCTCCAGCGGCACTTTGGACATGGCGTCGTTGGCGCCAAGCAGCAGAAACGCCACATGGGGCTTGAAGAGGGCGACGCGTTCCGGAAACTCCCGGATGACCCGCGCCGTCACCATGCCGCCGCCAAAGGCGCTGTTGACGACCACATCGCTGACGCGGCGGCACTCCCACACGACCCGCTCGCGGAAGAGCCCGCTGAAGTTCAGCTTGCCGAAGGTGTGGTAACAGCCGTCGATGATGCTGTTGCCCACGAAGAGCCAGCGCTTGCCGTCGTTCTTGTCCTCAAGAACCATTTTCTGCAGTTTTTCATTTACCTTGATTTCCATATACTTGACTCCCAGTTACATGTGATAATTTTACAGCCCAAGCCCGCAGTCCAGACGGCAAACCGTGCTGTTGTCTTTGTCAAAGATGCCCATGTAACGGAAGAGGTCATGGGCAATTTTGAGATATCCCTCCGGTGTGGCATGCCCCAAACCATCGCTGGTGAGGTAGACCCGACCCGGATGCTCCATCCACAGCGAAAAGATGTCCAGCAGGCCGGTCTCCTTTTCCGCGGCGACTTTTTTCATGGCCTCCACGTACTGCGGCAGCGGGCGGTTCACGCCATACATCGGCGGCGGCGTGCAATACACCACGTAGCATCCGATGGCCTTGAAGCGGTCCGCCAAGGCCCGCAGTCCATCC
The DNA here is from genome assembly GCA_016288215.1 of Lentisphaeria bacterium. Classification (GTDB taxonomy): domain Bacteria; phylum Verrucomicrobiota; class Lentisphaeria; order Oligosphaerales; family Oligosphaeraceae; genus Tb-RUG-64. The sequence continues at coordinate 100,342 of JAEEYQ010000031.1, forward strand.
ATGTACGCATTCACGCCATCCGGCCCGGCGGCGCAGTCGTTTGTGCCATCCATAATAAAGGCGGCGTGCGGCTTAAAAGGCTCAGCGCGGAACGCAAAGTCATTGAGCAGGTTTCCGACCCGGAAGCCGCTGTATGCGCTGTTGAGGACCAGATCCTGCGAACGGCGCAATTCCCACACAATCCGCTCGCGGAAATGCTCCGCCCAGTCCCGCATGCCAAATGTGTGGTAGACGCCGGAGGCAATGCTGTCGCCATAGAACAGCCACCGCACCCCCGTGGACACCTTTGTCAATTCATTCAAAATCGAATTCACATCCATTCGTTTCACCAATTACATCACAAGTTATTGAATATCAATGACTTATAAATACTCTTCCACACGCTTGCCTCATCGACGGGAAAGGGCGCAGATAGCCTCCGCAATCCGCTTCCGCCAAGCCTCCAGCTTGGTGAAGTCCGTCTCCCATTTGGTGGCCTTCCATCTGACTTTGTCCTTCTCCGCCTCATAGACGGGAGCGATGGCGTCGCAGGCCTCCTGAATCAGCTGGAGGGCGGCCTTGCCCTCCGGCTGGTCACCATGCTTTTTGGCCAAGTCGTTGAGGAGATAGAGGTACTCGTAGTCATCCAGCGCATCCCGTGCCATCGCAAGTCGTTGGGACGGAATGGGATGGCGCTTTTCATCCGGATAGACCATCGTGCCGGAGCCGCAGATGACCCGCCCGTTGGGATAGTCATAGCGGGGCACCTGCATGTGCATGGGACTGTCCCACTTGTAGGTGATGTTCCAATAGAGCAGCCCCGTGATGCCGTATTTCCATTGGATGAAGCCCAGGACCCGACTGTCCATGTACGTGCGGTCCAAGATGAAATGCCAATTGGGATACCATTCCAGCTTCTGGCCGGCGGCGACGGCCTCCTTCAGCTTGTCGACGACGAACATGCCCAGGCACCAGATGTCAATCTCCGACGGCTCCATTTCGGTCATCGGCCATTTGGTCACCATGATTTTCAGGTCGGGCACGGTCTCCCGAATCAGGTGGGAGAAGTCCGCACAGAGGGCGAAATCGCCTTTCGACCACGGCTCGTCCACCAATGCGATGCGCATGTATTTCATCCAGCCCTTCTCCCGCAGGTGGGCGGCCATCTTGCGCAGATAGGCGCCGAAGACCTTCTTGAACTCCTCTGACAGCTTGCCCTCCTCGCTGGAGATGGGAATCCCGAACCATTTGTCCTTCACCGCATTGGCCGCCTTCGGCATGCGATAGAAGTTCCACGCGGGGAAATAGAACAAGGTAAAGCCATGCTTCAGAGCCAGTTCCACATCTTTGTCATAGGCGTCCGTGTTGAACTGCGGCTCGCCGTTTTCGTCCACTTTCACGGTCACATCGACGAACAGCGGCGCCATGGTGGCATGGTACCTCTCGCAGAAGGCATAGGTCGCCTCATGGTCATCGCCCCCCATAAAGGCGGGCTGGACCACGGCCGTGTTGTCGGTGTGGGTGATTTGGGGCAGCTGGAAATCCCACACTTCCACCTCAATGGGAAGCACTTGGCTGAAGCCGCCGTCCGCCGTGATCCGCAGACTGCCGCGGTAGCGGCCGGGAGCCGAGTCCGCCGTGCTGCTGACGGTCAGCCACGCCGCGCGGCTTTCCTGCTCGGGAATCTCCTCCCATGGCTGGAAGAGCGTCAGCTTGTCTGGATAGTGGCCGGGCTTCGCGTCGTTGGGCTTGTCAAACTGCGTGGCGGCCTCCCCAAAGACCAAGCCATCCATGCGTCCCGTGATGCTGGTGCGGACCACGGACACATAGTCCACTCGCCGCAGCTCCGTCTCCAACGTCTGTCCGTCTTTCGTAAGTTGCGTATCCACAGCAACTTGCACATTTTTCAGCGGCTGCTTTGCGGAAATGACCAGCTGGAAGGACTCCGACTCGTTGCGGGCCAGCCAGGCGACCGGACTTTCATCCGTTCCCGTCACCTCGGGCATGTCCCCCTTGAAGGTCTTGTCGATGGCGGAGCGGGTCCAGGCGACCAGACTCTCCGACTGGAAGCGGGCGGCGGTCTTCACCACACTCCCCAGTTTTGGGAATCTAACCGAAAAGGGACCGTCCACGATTTCAAGATGGCGTCCATTGCCGGAGGAGTCCTTTCCAAGCTGCTCCGCGTCATCCATAAGATACAGGGCCTTAGCGCCTTCCGCAAATTGACCGTCCTTCACGGCGGCCACTTCCGCCGCCGTCAGCGGCCGCTCGTAGATGACCAGGTCATCCATCTCGAAAACCTGGCTGGTGGCGCCGGAAGCCACGCCGATCCGACCAGAGCTCTTGTCGCCGCAGAAGGGTTTTCCCTTCATGTTGGGATAGCGTTCCCAAAAATCGTCCTGAGCGACGTTTTTGCCGTCCACATAGAGAGTGGAGATGCCCGTGGCTCCGTCATAGGTCAGGGCCAGGTGGAACCACGTCTTCAGCGGCAATCTGTAACCTGTTGGCGCCCAAAGCAGATGATAGTCGGCGACAATGCTGGTTTCACCGTTCAACGTGAAGTACATGCCGGCGTCGATTCCCTTTGTGCGCTTCATGACGCAAAGGGGGCCAATCCCCTGCACCAAAATCCCCTCATGGAACCATTCGTTGGTCTTGACCCAGAAGGCCACCGTCACCCCTTTGGTGAAGTCAAAGGCGCCTTCGGCCTTCTCCCGCAAATAGAAGTTCTTGGGATCGATGTTGCAGGCCATGCCATGGACCCCCGGCGTCTGAGCCGACTCCGCAAACGCCATGACCCCACTGACCGCACATGCCATGAATAATGTGGACAGCAATTTCACCTTTGACCGCCTTTCATCTGTCGATTTCTTATACCATATATATAATAGGAATATATAGAACCAAAGCGGAGGCCATGCCAGCCGCCGTCTGTTTTCTCAAGGGGCGTTTTCTCCCGTCAGCAGCTCCTGAATGTCTTGGTCTCCGCTGGCCTCCGCCGCCCAGGCGGGATAGCGCTTCTCCAGTTCCTGCCACGACATGCGCGCGTCGTTCGGCCGCCCCATGGCCATGAAGATTCGCACGGAGAGCAGCAGGGTCTTGGGGGAATACACATCGTCCTCCATCAGCACGAAGCAGCGGGTCGCATAGGAAAGAGCCTCTTTCGGATTGTCCTTGTGCAGGATGTTCGCCAAAACCCAAAGAGCCCGTGCCGTGTCCCGTCCCCCGCCGTCCGACTCCTTCAGCGCCTTCTCCGCGTTGCGGAGCGCCAAATCCGTCTTGCCAATCTGCATCTGCACTTCCGCCAGCTGGGAGAAGATTTCGGCGGCTCCAATGACCTTCCGCAATTCCTCCTGCTGCTTTTCGGCGGTCAATTCCATCAGCAGGGCCTCCGCCTCTCCATAGGCGCCGCGGGCTCCAAGGGCCTGGGCCAGCCGGATGGTCGCGCGGAAACGCGCCTGCGGCGTCTCCCCCTTCTCCCGCAACAGCCGCCAAAGCTTCTCCGCCCGCTGTGGCTCGCTGATGGCGTTCAGCGTCTCTCCCAATTGCAGCAACACATTGCCGCTGACCAAGCTAAGAATCTTCTCCGGCGGCGATTGTAGAATATGGTCAAAGATGGCCACCGCCTCCTTGTTCGCCCCTTTCTTCAGCAGCATGCGCCCCAACATCCCCTCCAACTGCAATTTCAGGTCATCGGAAAGGCCGGACACCGTCAACGTCTGCCGCAAACAGTCAATGGCCTCGTCCAGCTGGTTCAATTGGAATAGATAGACGGATTTCTTCAGCCGGACTTTGGCCAGCTCCTCTCCCGTGCACAATTTCTCCAGCTCGACGGCGTAGTCGCAGGCTTTGGCGAAATTGCTCTCTGAGGCGAAGAGTTCCATGAGCTGGATGGTGGCCTCCTTCACGGCGGAGGTGTCGTTGCGGAAACGTCCCAACACGGTCTCATAGTCCGCCTTGGCCTCGTCCACATGACCTGCCTGACATTCGCCGGCGGCGGCCAACATGCAGTACCGCGCGGCGTCCTTCACGTCGGGCAGCTTCACCAGATTCCGCCACACCGCGGACATTTCGTGCCACCGCTCCTGCCGCTGCAGTAACTCCGCCAGACAGGTGGACGCGAAGACGAAATTCTCCACGTCCCCATGAAAGAAGTCCACCGCGCCCTGAAAGGCCTTCTCCGCCTCCGGCAGCCGCTTCAGCTCCATGTTCGCCTTGCCCAGCCAGATACAGACATGCCCCTTCTCCTGCGCTTTGGGATAGGCGGCAATGAAGGACTCCGCCATTTCCGGCACCGCCTCGAACTGGCGACTGGCGAAAAGGCATTGGATGCTGTAGACATGGGCCAACCGACGCATATCCTCCCCCGTCTCCGGATTGTCCATGACCTTGCGGTAGAAAGGCACGGCATCCCCATGGCGGCCCGCCTCCTGAAGGCACCGCGCCTCCTTGAAGGCGAAATCATACCCCGTCTCATCGCCGTAGCGACGGCGCCATTCCACGAGCAGCTCCAAGGCGCGGGCGTGATTTGACGCATTGTAGTTCAGCTCAATCCGACGTTTCCGCGCCTCCTTGTTGAACTTGCCATCCGGATACAGAGCCACATAGCGGTCAAAGGCCTCCAGCGCCTCCGGATACTGCTTTCGGGCCAACTGGTTCTCCCCCGCCAGATACCACGCGTACTCCCGTATCGCCTCCGGAACCTGCTCCTCCACGCACAGCCGCTGCAGATACATCGCCGCTTCATCATAATGGGCACTCCGTTCATAGGCGCTGGCCAGACGGTAGGCGGCGTTGACGCGGAAGATATACGCCCCGTCAAAGGGCTTCTCCGCCAATTTGCGGAAGCATTCCAGCGCCTCGGCCGGCTTCCGCAGGGAAAGCAGACATTCCCCCAAATAGTAGGTCGCCTGTTCCTGACGCCTCACATCCGCAGAGGCGGTCAGGGTCTTATAGCACTCCGCCGCCTTCTCCATCAGCTTCGCCTCAAAGAAGGTATTTGCCTCCAGCAGACGGATTTCGTCCAATTTCTCATAGTTGGGGTACTTGTTTTTGAACGTGTCGATGGCCTGCAGCATCTCCGGCTTCTTCCCCTGCTCCCGATAGCAGTCCAAAAGCAGCAGCTCAATCTGCTGAATCCTGCGGTCTCCGGGGAACTTCTTCAGAAACAGCTCCAGCTGAGGCTCCGCCAAATCATAGAAACGGCGGTTATACAGTCCCACGGCATGGGCATACAGAGCCTGAGGGTCGGCAAGCTGCTCCTGCGCCCCCGCGACCATCGTATTCTCCTGAGGCGCAACGGATTGTGTAACTCTTTGTCCCCCAGCATTTTGCGTGTTCTCCTGGGCGTTGGCCACCATGGCCAGCAGCCCTGCCGACACCGCCAACGCTCTCCCTTGCCTGAATATGTCATGCCATTTCGCCATGATCAGCCATCTGCCTGTTGTTAGGGTTCGTGTCCTCTGCCTCAATTCCCATCCGCGTCACCCATGGAAAAATTAGCACGATTTTCCTGTTTTTCAACTCAACGAACAAGAGGCAAGGGAAATTTGCCCACTCCCCTTGCATTCCCCCCGCCTCTTGTCACTTTTCACTCTTCACTTTTCACTTTTCACTTTTCACTTTTCACTCTTCACTCTTCACTTTTCACTTTTCACTTTTCACTCTTCACTCTTCACTCTTCACTTTTCACTCTTCACTTTTCACTCTTCACTCTTCAATCTTCACTTTTCACCTCCACGCCCCACGTCCCGCGTCCCACGTCCCGCGGGACGGAAAAACGATGGTGCCTATGGGGCATTTCCTCTGATGCGCACTATATTAGAATTGGTTTCCTCAGGACAAATAAACCAAGACAAATCGCTAATTACGAATTGCCAATTACTTAGGAGATGCCATGACATACGGACGGGATCCGAACAAAAAGCCGCTTCTGGTCGCCACTACCATTGACTATCTGGACTACGTGTGGATTTACGAGGGGACGGAGGATCATTATCCGCTGGAGGAGTACGAAAAGGTCATCCGGGAGCTCGGGGAAAACGGCATCGGGAAGATTTATTTGCGTGTAAATGTCTGCGGAAGAACGCATTATCCATCGACTGTAACCGAACGGTATGGCGAGAATGGCGGCATCCACTGGGGGGCCGAAACCGAAGCGGAGCGGCTGGTGGAAAGCTATCGCCATTACGACCCCTGCACGGAGACCATCCGATTGGGGCATCAATACGGCATGGAAGTCTGGGCATGGGAAAGTCTCTTCGACGATGCGGCCAACGTCGTTGCCGAGCCCACGAACCCCCGCTACAAAGAAGCGTATAAACGTCTACGCGGCATGCCTTTGCTGGATCCGTGGTATCTGGACAACTGGGACGCCTGGGCCCTTGAGGACTCCTCCGACCTCATCTCCGAAGAGCAGGCGGCGGCGATGACGGCATCGGCGGAGGGAAAGACCATCGGTAAAATCGTCATGGTCAACCCCGAAGAGACCTTCCGGCTCAGCCCGTCCATTCTTGTAAATCACGATAATCTGCGGATTTACGTCAGCGATGACAATGTGACGTTCCGCCTCTATGATGAACCCTTCGCACTGACGGCCGATGATGTGGATGGGAAGCACCACCGTCTGGTCCTCTCGGACTTGAAAATCACGTCCAAATACGTGAAGCTGTGCTGTTTGGACCATGACCGAGATGATGGTTCCATGGTCATCGACCAATACCATGGTCATCATGACATCTATGACCTGGAGGGCAGTCCCCTGCCCTCCGCCTGGACGTGGGGAGATGGCGATCTTGAGTATAACCCATTGGATTTCAATAGGATACAGAATCGCGCCACATGGGATAGCCGAAAACTCCATGTGGGATTCATGCGGGGCGTCGTCTGCACCATGCCCCCCGAATACCACAAAGGGCTGGCGGAATTCTGCGTGCCGAAGACCATGGAGCACAAGGTGGCCCGTTTCGCCGAACTGGCGAAATATCCCTTTGACGGCTTCAACTTCAATCTCCGAAGCCACAACTGGAGCTATTTCGGCAAAAACGAACGCTATGGATTCAATCCGGAGGTGGTGGCCCGTTTCGAGGCCCGCTTCGGCCGCCCCTTCCGCCATACGTCGCAGGATGTGGAAGGGCTCTTTCAGGTTCGCGGAGAGGCCATTGCGGAGTTCTTCAGGCGCTGCAAAGCCGAAACCGACGGCCGCCCCATCTATTTGGGCGGACTCCTGCCCCTTGAAATGAAGGACGATCCGAACTTCTGGATGCCCTACGGTCCCATCCCATGGCTCTACAAACAGTATTTCGCCGACGGCTCCATCGATGGTGTCATCATGGCGGCGGCCGGCGGCTACGGGTTCCATGGCGGGGACTTCTCCAGCTTCTTCACGCCGGAGATCACCGGCGGCAAAACCATCAAACTGGGTACCTTCCGCGAAATGATGTGCCGACCGGACAACTATGACTTCGCCGCCGACATGGAGGCCCTGCTGAACAGCAACTTAGACGAAGTTGAACTGTATGAGTCCATGATTCTGACGAAGAACCCGAAATCCTTTGACTTCATCCGCGGGACGGCAAAGCCCGGAGAGAAACTGGTCTTCGCATGGAGTCACATGTGAATTGGCTCAACAAGTTGAGCCATATGAATCCCAAAGATGCATAATAATTAAGGGCATGAGGGGGAAAACTCACAAAACCCTCATGCCCAACAATTTATGTCTTGCATCCTGTTGCAGTTGAATCAATGCGCCTAAGGCGCCGTGCCCTCAGAGGGGATGGAGGCGAAGGCCACATTGCTGATTCCGACGTGGGTGCAGATGTCCAAAATCTTCATGACATCCTGATGCCGCGTCTCTTTGTCGGCGCGGATGATGACGGGATAGTCCACAAAGGCGTCCGCCACCTGCGACAGCAGGGTTTCTAGCCGTTCCGCGCTCATCTCCTGGCTGTTGAGGAAAATGACGCCCGCCTTGTCCACGTTGATGATGACCTCGCGGCGCTCCCGCTGCGACTTGACGCCGTTGTCCGCGCTCGGCACATTGATCTCCAGCTTGTTCTCCCACTGGGCGAAGATGGTCGCCGCCATGAAGTGGATAAGCAGAATGAAGACAATGTCCAGCATGGGGGCCATCTGGAAGCCGGGAGATGTCTTGTTGACCTGTCGTTTGAAGTTCATAAGTGCCCTTTCAGGAACAGGTTATTTCTTCAGGCCGGTCATCCGGCGAAGGACGGAGCCGCATTCGCTCTCCATGTTGCCCAACAGCTTCATCAGCCGTCCGCGCAGGATGTCATAGGCGGCCATGGAGAAGATGCCGACGATCAGCCCGCCGAAGGTGGTGTACATGGCCTGCGCGACACCGTTGGCCAACGCATCCGCCTTATTGATGATGCTCAGGCCGCTTTCCAGCCCGCCAAAGGACACCATCATGCCCCAAACCGTGCCCAGCAGACCAACCATGGGGGAAATCACGCCCACGTCCATTAAATACTGCAGCCGCTGCCAGCTCCAGCCGGATGGCTGGTGGAGCTTCCAAGGCAACGACTTAGCCTGCGACATCTTGGGAAACTAACCGTTCGCGATTGGCAATGGACACCACGTTTCAGTCACAGACAGAGCGGATTCGCGGATGCTCCGGCGTCATTTTCGCCGCAGCCGGACACTCCAGCCGCTTTGGAGACAACAAGCTGTTCGCCCTGCTGCGCGGGATGCCCCTCTTCTGCCATTGCATCCGCCGCTTCGCCCAATGGATTCCCCTGCGGAACTGCGTCCTTGTGGTCCCCAAAGGAGAACAGGAGGATTTCCGCCGCCATCTTGACGCATGGAGTCTGGGGGAGCTGCCGCTGACGGAGGGAGGCGCAACCCGCTTCGACTCCGTGAAGGCGGGGCTGGCCGCCCTGCCAGAGGCGGTGTCGCTGGTGGCCGTGCAAGACACCGCTCGCCCCCTGACCCCATTGGAGCTTCTGCAGCGCTGTCTCGTCAACGCGGACCAAGGCGGAAGCGGCGTCGCCGCCCATCATGTGGTGGACACCATCAAAATCGCGTCACCACAAGGACTTGTGCTGGAGACGCCGAAACGCAGCAGCCTCTGGGCCACGGAGACGCCGCAGGCCTTCCGAAGAGATTGGCTGGAAACAGGTTACAACACCGTCAAAAGCCGGGCGGACACCCTGACGGACGACGCGCAAGTCGTCCAGATGGCCGGCTTTCACGTCCTGTTGGTGGAGAACCACGCTCCCAATCTGAAAGTCACTTATCCTCAAGACCTTGTGTTGGCGGAAGCCCTGCTGGCGCAAGCGTAACTGCGTTTTTGGGGTTAGGTCTATGGATTAGAGCATCTTGATTTGGAATGGAGCGGGAGACGTCTGCCGTTTGTATTCGACTGCGGGGTAGCCAAAGAGAAGAACGGCGCGAATCGTGTATCCGCGTGGAATGGCAAGACGCCTTTTCAGGGAGGGAAGCCAGCGGAAGGCATGGACGGCGAAGCCGCACCAGCACGTGCCGATGCCAAAGGACTGCGCCAACAGGTCAAAGTAGCTCAAGGCAATCCATGGGTCTGCCTCCCTGCACGGTGCCGTGTTCGGAGAGGCCGCCACAATCAGGTGCGGCGCATTTCGGAAGATGACATCCACACCATTTTGAAGCTCATCCATATATCGCCAGAAATTGGGATAGACGAAACGCAGTATCCCTGTCTTGATCAGCAACTTAAGGGTTTCGGACATTTTGTTGCGGAAGACGTCCATTTCACTTTTGCGCCGAATGACGGTGAAGAAGAGGTCATGGACATTGCAGCCAGTGGGAGACCAGGCCAGGGCCTGCAGGAGCGCCTCCATGGTCTTCTCGTCCACATCCTCGTCCCTGTATTGGCGGATGCTGCGCCGCTGACGAATCAGGTTCATCATCGTCTCCGATGACGGGATTTCACGAATGTGGCCACATGTTTCCGGCGAGATGCCATGACACTCCAAAGCCCCGACAGGGCACACGGCAAGACAATGCTGACAATGGAGGCAAAACCGCTCCTCATCGGGCCGTACAGTCGGAATGTTCTGCGCATTGGGGCGGAGCACATGCACGACGCATTCATTCACGCAGGCATGGCATTTCAGGCATTTCCGTTCATTGATACGAATCACAGACATATTCCTCCAAGTTTGTGGCATGAAGCCACTTCCGCATTCTGGCGTTGCTGAAGTCCAGATTGTGGGAAATGGTGTCCAAGGCGTACAGCGTGGGGTCGAACAAGGGCCTGTGCCGCGAGAGGGCCGTCGACAGACGCGCAAACGGCCAGATGACCCATCGCGGCAACGCCACTTCCCGCAACGTCTTGCCGGGAAGAAATTCGCGGGCAAGCTGAAGATAGTAGGCATGAAGCGTCGTGCATTTGGAGTCAAGAATTGTAACTCCTTGTCCTCCAGCATCTTGCAGAATCATGGCGGCATGCAGGCTCCGGCAGACGTTCTCGACGTGGGCCAGCGGCCATCGGTTCCGCCCTTTCCATTTCCCAAAATGGAACACCGCCGGCGAGGATTTCAGATAGGCCACAGTGCGCGGCGTGATGGTGGTGTCTCCATTGCCGAAGACGACGCATGGCCGCACGCACGCGAAGCGCTCCGGCGGCACGTTGGCCGCAAGCCATTGCTCTGACCTGATCTTGTATTTGGGGTACGGGTTCGTGGCATTCATGTCGAAGGCAAGCTGCTCTTCCGTTTCGCCATGAAAGTCATGCAAGCCATAAACATCTGCGGTGGAAAGATATACAAATCTCCTGACATTGTGGCGCATGGCAAGGGACGCCAGTTGTTTGACGGCCTCGAAATTGGCGATGCGGAAATCCGCGTCCCGTCCCACGTCGCTTGCAAGTGCCGCAATGTGAAGCACATAGTCATAGGAACGCGACGCGAACAGCGCCTCCAGGCTGGCGGAATCGCACAGGTCGGCGCGAATCGCCTCCACGCCCGCGTTCCGAAAACGGTCGCAGACATGATGGCGCACCATTCCCGTCACCACATAGCCCTTTCGTGTGAAATAAACCACGGCGTTGGAGCCGATGTAACCGCCTGCGCCTGTGATGAGAATGCGTTCCATGACTCAATTGAAAAGGGATGCCCAATACCGCGCCGTGACCGAAAGCCAGTCCGCCTTCGGGATGGCCCGATAGTCTGGCGGCGCCGCCTTCATCGTGCCCCATTTGCCATGATAGAGAAGGCGGATGTCATTGTCACCGAATTCTTTGCAAAAATAGCCAGAGCCGATTTTGACGCCTTCGCGGCAGGGGCTTCCCGCTGGCAGAGCGAATAGCAGCTCGTATTCGCCGACGCCGCCCACCAGCGTCCAGCCAGGTTCCGCGCTCGCGGGCAGCATGTTGTGCACGGAGGGCGAAATCACCGCCTCGGCGTCCAGCTCCATCCGAAGGCCATGGTTGACGCGGCGGAAATTCTCCAGTGCGTCGAACAGGCCGCCGCTGGTGTCCGTCGCCAAAATCGCGTTTTTGGGGACAGGAGAACGCCATGGAAAGGCCGACAGACTCTGCCTGCGGAACACGGCGGCATTTGCCTCCCCCAGCGGGCCGCTGACATACATGTCAAAATCGACGCGCTCCGAGGCGACGCGGGTGACGGGCCTGCCTGTGTGGGCGATGACGGTGGCCGTCCAGATCCACTCCGTCGCGGAGCCGAGGTCTCCCCCGAGGCAACATGCCCCGTAATGGGACAGGACATCGCGGACGCCCTCCGACACCTCCTTGTAGAAGCTCAGGCCGTGGCTGTCGTCGCAGCTCCAGCACTGCAGAAGGGATTCCGGAACGGCGCCGCAGGCAAGAATGTCCGCGCAGGCGGCATAGGCCATGTTGCGTCCGATTTGCCGTGGAGGAAGATTGGCGAGGAAGTCCTCCCGTTCCGAAAAGGAGTCCATGGAATACAGGGCGAAGCCGTCTGAGTCCTGCCGGATTTCCGCGTCGGCCTGATAGGGGGACGTGCCCAGGACCGCGGCGAAGGTTTCAATCCATTGATGTTCCTGCATGATTCATCCCATGGGGTTGCGGGTGACGAGGCGGAGGCGGCGTGGAGCGAAGGCGATGCGCAGGGGAAGCTGGCCGTGGGCGTCGCCGTCAAACTCGATGTTCACGGGAACGCCCGCCGTTATGGTCAAGGGCCCTTTGACGATGCGCAATTCACCGCAGGGCAGTCCTTTGTAGAGTTTTGAAATGAGACGGAGCCAGCCGGAAACGGAAAGGCCACGCACAAGCCAGAGTGCAATGGCATCATCGTCAAGCGGAGGGAGCGATATCTGCAACCCGCTGGCAATGAATGAATTGCGACTTACGAGAAAATGCTGGCATCCATGAAGGGGCTCTCCATTGACCGTCAAGTCCCATTTTCGGTTCTTGAGCAGGTTGCGCATCACGGCGAGAAAGGTGCCCGGCTTGTCTCCCAAGACAGGGCGGATGCGGTTGGCGAGCGTGGCGATGTCCGCCCCCATCCCCAGATTGCAGGAGCAGAAGAAGCAATGGCCATTGGCCTGAAGAACGGGAATCTCCTTGCAAAACCCGTTTTGCAGAAGGGCAATGGCCTCGTCCATGCCCGTGGGAATGTCATGGAATCTGCAGAAGTCGGGGCTGGTGCCCATGTAGATGACGCCAAAGCGGAGCCGAGAATCCGGATTTGCCATCACGCCGTCCGCCACCGCGTTGATGGTGCCGTCTCCGCCGCAGGCGACGATGGTCTCGTAGCCGGACGCCGACCGTGCGAGGGCGTTCGCCTCCTCAATGCTCTTCAGCGGCACGAAGTCCGCCTCCGGCATTTTGGCGGCGGCCTCCCGCCAGCGTCTGCCAGCCTTGCCGCCGTGGGAGGATGGATTGACGAGCACCAGAAATCTCATGGTTTGTAGATGCCTATCGATTCATAGATTTTGGTCGGCGTGCCAGTTTTCCAATTTCTGACCAGCCGCTCCGTCTGGGGCCATGGAAGCGGCAGGCTTTCCCCCGCCCATTGGGCTATCTCCGAGGCGTGCGTGCAGCAAGTCCATTCCTCGCAGGGAGTTGCGAAACAGGTTCGCATCCGTCCATAGGCCGTCTCAAAAGGCGTGTCCATGAGATTGCCAAAGGAGATGTTCACGAATTCGCAGGGCTGAACCTCTCCTGAAGCGCCGATGTAGAATCGGTCGATGCCGCCACAGCAGCAGCCCAGCATTTCGGGAGCCTCCTCGAAGACCTGCGCGGTCAGGACGGGAGCGTTTGGCTCGCGGGAGGAATTGTATCGAATCTGCGCCTCCTTGGCGATGCGGGCTGCCTTCTGGCTGAGCGCCGTGTCAAAGGCCTTTCCCATCCAGCCCCCGCAGGGTTTGGGATGGATGAGCTGAATGTAGTCGCAATGATGCGCCGCCGCCAAAGACATGATCTCATCAATGCCGCCGTTGACAATCTGCTCATCGGAAAGCACGGTGTTGAAACCAATCAGCATGCCTTCCCGCTGGCAGTCATGGAGAAAATCCAACGCCCGCCGCCATGAGCCCTTGACGCCTGTGAAGGCGTCGTGCACATCGGGTTCCACGGAATGGATTGAGCTCATCACGCCCGTCACCTTCAGCTCCGCCAGACGGCGTATCTTCTCCGGCGTGGTGCCGTGGCCCGTGCTGTTGACCCAAACCTCCAGCCCGCTGATTTCCGCGAGGACCGCCTCCAGCCGCTCCATCCGCAGCAGGGGCTCGCCGCCCTCCACCGCCCATGCCACCACGCCGAAATCCCGCAGCTTACGGACGTTCTCCAACAGCAGCGGCAGCGGCAACTCCTTCGGGGCGTCCTTGCGCTGATAGCAATGGGGACAGTGATACGCGCACGCCTTGGTGATGGAAAGCACGACGCTGACGGGACGGGGCGGCTTCCGAAGCACCTTGTCCTCTATCGCCGTGAAGAAGGCCTCCGTGGGATACCGCGGCATATAGAAGTCCAGTTTGTATTCTCCGGAAGGCAGCTTCACCAGTTTGTGCCGAAAGAAGACGCTGGTGAATCTGGAGGCCTTCCAAAGCACGGCAATGGAGTGGTAACGCCATGCGCAGACAAGGGACATCCGCGCATAGAAAAGCAATTTGGCCAGACCAGTGACGAATCTACTCTTTTTCATCGCGATACCACAGGAAAAGCGCCTCAATGGACAGAAGGGACAGAATTTCGGGAATCAACAGCAGGGATTCCATGCTCAGCAGGGAGGTATAGAGCATGCCGACGCAGAGTTCGCAGTTGAGGCGGGTGGCCTTGTGGAAGCTCCGCGCCAGAAGGCACCTCAAAAGCAGAGCGGCCAGTCCGAACAGCAGAAGTCCCTGCAACGCAATGCAGAACAACAGCGAGGCATGCCCCGCCGACGCATGGAGCAGCGCCGTCCCGCTGCAGAGGACATGGGCGGCAAACAGCGCCGCGGAAACCGCAAGGGAAATGCGGCGTGGAAAGCAGGTCTGCAAGGTGCGGACGCCGGCGGCGCGGTCTCCAACCACGTCCTTGTAATAGCTGTTGTGGCACATGAGGCAATGGACGGGCACCATGCGGATGGCCAGAGACCGAAGGCACGCGGCATCGGGCAGCCCATGCGTAATTCCTGCATAACCATATGTAGCACAACAACTTATGGCGCATGCATAGATGAAGCAGTTCAAGAGGGGGACTTTTTTGAGCCATGAATAGGCCCCATTGAGGACAGCGCCGCAGAGCAGCACGGGCAAGGTCCATGCGGAGACCCATGCGCTTGCCATGGCGAAGCCAATCATCAGCAGGGAGGAAAGCAGCAGGGCCGGACGCAGAGCCAGGGCTCCTGTCACCATGGGGCGATGGGGCGCGTTGATGGCATCCTCCTTTCGGTCCAGATAGTCGCTGAAAATCTGGTTTGCACCCCACGCCAGAAATCCGACAGCCAAAAGGATGGCCCACGTGACCGCTGGCGGTTGGACATGGCCGGACGGCACGGCTGTGGCATGCGCCGTCATGATGCCCGCCAGCACGCTTGTGGCTGTCACGAAGCCGTAGTACAGCCGCATCGAGCGGATGTAATGGTAGAGGAACGCCATCATTGCGGTTCCGGCTCCCCGTGACGAGAGATGTCCATATCCCTGAACACCTTCGCGATCATGTCCGCTGCCTCGTCAATCAAGGCCTCCGTATGGGTGACCATGTAGCTGGTGCGAATGAGGGCGGCGCCTTCCCGTGTGGCAGGGGGGACGAAGGGCGTCGTGTAGGCTCCCGCGTCGTAGATTCGCTTTGTCGCGGCGAAGGTGTCCTCTATAGTATAGGTATATAAGGGGAGGATGGGCGTGGGAAAGGCCAAGGCGCTTTCGCGGATGTCAAGCTGGCGCGCGCCGAAGGCATGGCGCGCATGTTCCGAAAGGCACCGCAGCCGGTCCGGCAGGTCGGGATGCGCCACAAGGTGCCGCAACGCCGCCAACGCGACGGCGGCGGTGGCGGGAGGCATGGCGGCGGAGAACACAAAGGGAGACGCCGTGTGGCGGATGTAGTCGATGACGGGACGGGAGGCCGCCACGAAGCCCCCAAGGGAAGCCAGCGACTTGGAGAAGGTGCCCATGAAGATGTCCACCTCCGCCTCCAGCCCGAAATGGAACGCGGTGCCGTGCCCTCCCGGTCCGAGCACGCCCAGCCCGTGGGCGTCGTCCACCATGACGCGTGCCCCGTACTGGCGGGCCAGGCGGATGATGGACGGCAGATCCGCCATGTCCCCTCCCAACGAAAACAGGCCGTCCACCACGATGAGCTTGCCGTTGTCTTCGGGGACGGACTGAAGGCGGCTTTCCAGCTCCGCCATGTCGTTGTGCTTGTAACGCAGCATCTTGCCAAAGCTCAGGCGACATGCGGAATAGATGCTGGCGTGGTTCTCCACGTCGCAGATGACCACATCGTGCCGTCCGACAAGACTGCTGATGATGCCCAGATTGGTCTGATAGCCGGTGCCAAACGTCAGCGCGTCGTCTTTTCCGACAAAGCGCGCCAATTCATGCTCAAGCTCAAGATGCAGGTCTAATGTTCCGTTCAGCAGCCGGGAGCCGGAGCAGCCGGAGCCGTATTTCTCCATGGCATGGACGCCGGCCTCAATCACCTCTGGACACGCTGTCAGACCAAGGTAGTTGTTGGAGCCCAACATGATGCGGCGTTTCCCCTCCATGACCACCTCTGGCCCCTGACGGGATTCAATCGTGTGGAAATAGGGATACAACCCCGTGGCGCGGAAGGCATCCGGCTTCGTGTAGTCAAGACATTTCTGAAAAATATCCATATCCGCTTGCCACCGCCCTTTCCATGCAGCCTAACACGCTTTCGCTCCAGCTAGCCCCAGATGCCATAGTAAATTGCCAACTGCCAACTGTTAACTGCGAATCGATTACGTCTCCCAATTCCCCTTTTTCCGCCCGCCTTTGACTTCCGAATGGCGGCGTTTCTGCTCCAGACGCTTTTCGCGGCTGGCCAATGTGGGACGAGTTTTGCGGCGGGCTTTCGGCAGGCGGGCCGCCTCCTTCAGCAGGGCAGTGAAGCGCTCCAAGGCAAGTTCCCGGTTGCGGTGCTGGCTTCTGGACTCGCGGGCCTCCATCGTCAGCAGCCCGTCTTTGTTCAGGCGGCTTCCCGCCAAAAGGCGCAGACGCTCCAACACCGCAGGCGGCAATTGATCCACGGGGCATTGCCAGCGCAGCTGCACGGCACTGTCCGTCCGATTCACCCCCTGTCCGCCGGGTCCGTCCGCCCTGCAGAAGACAAAGTCGATGTCTTCCATCGCGATTTGCCACTGCGGCGTGATGACAAGGGTGTTTTCGACATCCATGGACGCCTCTCTTCTGAAACTCCGCGCCTATGGCGCCGCCCCTTCTGTGGGGATGGAGGCGAAGGCCACGTTGCTGATTCCGACGTGGGTGCAGATGTCCAAAATCTTCATGACATCCTGATGCCGTGTCTCTTTGTCGGCGCGGATGATGACGGGATAGTCCACGAAGGCGTCCGCCACCTGCGACAGCAGGGTTTCGAGCCGTTCCGCGCTCATCTCCTGGCTGTTGAGGAAAATGACGCCCGCCTTGTCCACGTTGATGATGACTTCGCGGCGCTCCCGCTGCGACTTGACGCCGTTGTCCGCGCTGGGCACATTGATCTCCAGCTTGTTCTCCCACTGGGCGAAGATGGTCGCCGCCATGAAGTGGATGAGCAGAATGAAGACAATGTCCAGCATGGGGGCCATCTGGAAGCCGGGAGAAGTCTCGTTGACCTGTCGTTTGAAGTTCATAAGTGCCCTTTCAGGAACAGGTTATTTCTTCAGGCCGGTCATCCGGCGAAGGACGGAGCCGCATTCGCTCTCCATGTTGCCCAGCAGCTTCATCAGCCGTCCGCGCAGGATGTCATAGGCGGCCATGGAGAAGATGCCGACGATCAGACCGCCGAAGGTGGTGTACATGGCCTGCGCGACACCGTTGGCCAACGCATCCGCCTTGTTGATGATGCTCAGACCGCTTTCCAGCCCGCCGAAGGACACCATCATGCCCCAGACCGTGCCCAGCAGACCAACCATGGGGGAAATCACGCCCACATCCATCAGATACTGCAGCCGCTGCCAGAGAACGCCGCCCTGACGGCTCCCCTCGTCCTCCATCGCCGCGCGGACACGGTCATAGTCGAACGCCTTCGGATTGGCCTCCGTCTGCTCCACCGCCGCCATGACGACCTTGGCCGCCGCGGAATTGCTGTCCATGCAGATGGCCTTCAGCGCGTCCAGATCCCCCGCCTCGGCGGCGTCCTGCGCCGCATGGATGAAAGCTTTGGGATACAAGACATTGGCCCGCAACGTCAACAGATAGAAGATGATAAGCGCCACAGCCACAATGGAGAGCAACGCGATGACGTTCATGATCCAGCCGCCCTGCTCCATCAGGCTCCGAAGCGTCAACTGGGTTCCGGCCTCCCCGCCGGCTTTCGCGGCGGCCTCGGCGACCGCCTCTCCCGCTTCCTGCGCAAACACGGCGGCGGAGCTTGCCAATGTCCCCAGGGCCACAAGCCCCTTGCCATAACATTCACTCAACTTCATGCGTCTCTCCATATTATAATAGGTTGATGTCCAATTCACTTTTCTGTAATATATCCGCTTGCGCCCCAATTCTCCACAAAGAGGCCTTCATATTCCATGGAATTTTGCACACATGGCCCGGCCATGCCGCATTTCCACAAAGAAAACGCTCATTCATCGCGCTAAATTTGCGAGAGGGTTCAGCCTTTCTGGAAACTCTCAAAGTCCCAGAAGTGCCAAAAGCCCAAAGAAATGCATCTAACACCTTTTATTGCAACTACTTACAAAATCAAAACCGGTCAATGGCAGCGGCGATGCCTTCGGCATCCATGCCATGGAGACGTCTCATTTGCGCGACGGCACCCCAATTGGTCATGTCTTGGGGCCACCCCATCTTAACAAGGTGCGCATCAGGAAGATCCGCCATGCGGTCCCGAACCAGGCTGCCGAAGCCGCCCTCCACGCAATGGTCTTCCAGAGTCACGATGACCTTGCCGGCCTGAATCTGCCGCCGCATCAGCGCCTCGTCGAAAGGCATGACGAAACGGACGCTGACCACGTCCACCGGCGTCTTCGCCAACTGGGCCGCCTTCAGGGCGGTGTCGGCTTCGCGTCCCACGGCCCAGATGACCACCTTGCCGTCGTTGTCCGTCAAAGGCTGTGCCTTTCCCCATTCCATCGTATCTTCCTCATGATGAGACACAACGGGGTCTGCGTTTCCCGACGGATAGCGAATCAGCACGGGAGAATCCTGCTGCATGGCCAGCCGCAGCATCTGGTCCAGCTCCCATGCGTCGGCGGGGGAAAGGACCTGAAGATGAGGCATGGCCCGCCAGAAGGCCATGTCATGGATGCCGTGATGGGTGGGGCCATCGGCCACGGCGCCTGCGCGGTCAAGGCAGAAAATCACGGGAAGACGCTGCAGGCAAACGTCATGGAACACATAGTCCACCGCCCGCTGGGAGAAGCTTGCATACACGGGAAAGACGGGCCGCATTCCATCAGCGGCCATGCCCGCGCAGAAGGCGCAGGCGTGGCTTTCGGCGATGCCAACGTCATAGAAGGAGTCCGGATACCGTTTGTGGAATTCGTGGAGCCCCACGCCGTCCTCCATGCCAGCGGTGACAGCCACAATGTTGCTTCTCGTCTTCCGCAAGTCCAACAGCGTCTGGCCCAACACTTTGCTGAAGGTCAGCCCGCTCTTTTTCAGGGACTCGCCGTCGGATAGCCGGAAGGGGGAGACGCTGTGGAAGCTCGTGGGATTCTTCATGGCGGGGTCGTAGCCCTGCCCTTTCCGCGTGATCACATGGACCAGCACGGGTTCCTTGATGTGGGCCACGCCCCGAAACACCTTCACCAGTCCCGTCACGTCATGGCCATCCAGCGGCCCGATGTAGCGAAGTCCCAGTTCCTCGAAGAACGCCGCCGGCAGCAGCAACAGCTTCATGGAATTCTCGAAACGGCGAATCCATCCTCTAAGTCGTTCTCCAAGAGGAAGATGCAGAATCGCCGATCGACAGAGCTCCTTAAAGCGGTTGTAACCTCGGGTGGAAATCATCCGGCTGAGGCAATGGGAGATGGCACCCACGTTGGGCGCGATGGACATCTTGTTGTCGTTGAGCACCACCACCATGTTGGACGCCGTTCCCGCGATGTTGTTCAACCCCTCCAACGAGCTGCCGCAGCCAAGCGCCCCGTCGCCGATGACCACCACGACCTTGCCCTCTTTCTTACCGATCCGATTCCGTGCCACCGCCAGCCCCAGGCCGGCGGAGATGGCGGTGCCCGAATGGCCCGTCCCGAAGCAATCGAAGGGACTTTCGCTTCGGCTGGGAAAACCGCAGCAGCCGTCCGCCTCCCGCAAATGCGCAAAGGCGGCGCGGCGTCCCGTGAGCAGCTTGTGGGTGTAGCACTGATGCCCCGTGTCGAAAAGCAACGCGTTTTCAGGCATGCGGAACACATAGTGGAGGGCCACTGTCAGCTCCACGATGCCCAGATTGGAGGCCAAATGCCCTCCCTGCCGGGCCACCGTCTCCAAAATCTCCTGTCGGATTTCAGAGGCGAGCCCCGGCAGTTCCTTCAAATGCAGACGCCGCAGCTCTTCGGGACTGTTCACCATGGGGCGTTCAACCCAATTTGCGCACACCGTCCACGAAGACGGCCTTCACGCGGAAATCCTTATCCAAAACGGCAAGATCGGCGACATACCCGGGGGCAACTCGTCCAAGATCCTTGATGCCAAGCTCTTCCGCCTGATTCAACGAAGTTGTGCGGATGATTTTGGCCAGCGGCAGCCCCGTCTCCCGCGCCACGTTCTTCAGGGCGGTGTTGAACTGCAGCGTGCTGCCCGCCAACGCGCCGTTGGAGGCCAGACGCGCCGCTCCGTCGGAGACGACCACATCCAGGCCACCCAGACTGTAATTGCCGTCCGCGAGACCAGTGGCCTCCATGGCGTCGGTGATCAGCAGGATGCGATTCAGGGGCTTCACCTTGAAGGCCAGACGAATCATGTCTGGGCAGAGGTGAATGGTGTCGCAAATCATCTCGATGCAGACATCATCGTCATAAAGTCCCGCGCCAACCAAACCGATTTCGCGGTGGTGGAGGCGAGTCATCTGGTTGCAGAAATGGGTCAGGCGCTTCAGTCCGCGCTCCCGCCCCGCCTTGAACTGGGCGAAGGTGGCGTTGGTGTGGCCGCAGCTGGGCAGAATGCCCTCTTGGATGAGTCCGTCCGTGAATTCAAGGCTCCCGGGCACTTCGATTGCATAAGTAACTAATGCAACGGGAGATATGGCTTTCAGGCGGCGAATCTCCTCAATGCTCGGCCCGCGGACGTACGCGGGGTTCTGCGCGCCAATGCATTCCATATTGATATAGGGGCCTTCCAGATGGGTTCCGATCACCTTGCTGCCCGTAGGGGCCTTGCGATAGGCCTCCACTTTCGCAAGTGTCTCCGCCAGACGCTCTTCCGGAAGAGTCAGCGTAGTGGGGCACATGGAGGTCACACCCTCCTTCAGTTTGGCTTCGCCGACAATCTCCACCGCCTTGGGGTTGTCTCCCGTGACTTCGCAGCCCATGCCCCCATGGAAATGCATGTCGATGAAACCCGGAATCACCATGTCGCCTCCTGCGTCGTAGGTGGAATCCGCCTTCGGCAGCGGAGCGCCGGCGGCGATGACATCTTTGATTCGGCCACCTTCAATCAGAACGGCGGCGTTGGGCATATCCACGTCCGGGGAAATGACATGAGCGTTGGTGATCAGGACCATGTTAAGGGACTCCTTTGGCAAACAATTTGAGTTTCAATGAGTTATGGCAGACACGTCGGCAAAACTCCCCTCGGCGCCGCCAATAACGGACCATTCCATGATTCAATGTATATGGCATTTTGCCATTATCAACCAACAAGGGCAAAATTCGTCGAATTTGCCGATGAAATGAAGTTGGCAACGGAGACGACAGGCAGCTGGGCAACGGCCCTCTTGCCAGTCAGAGCAGTCCTATCATCGTCGCGTTTGGCAATCCCCGACTCCGCCCATTGGCGCGAAAAACGCAAATTTCTCCACATTTTCGGATGCAAAAACGCAAATTTCTCCACATTTTCGGATGCAAAGACGCAAATTTCTCCACATTTTTGGATGCAAAGACGCAAAACGCGTCCCGCGTCCCCCATCCCCTGGCTCTCGTCCTCCGGCCTCCTCCCACTCTTCATTTTTCACTTTCCGCATTATATTATTCTCTTGTCATGAGGACAGCAGGTTTGCCCTGTTTTGAATCCAAACCCCATCTAGCCATGCAACTTATGTCACAACTCCTTCATATCGTGAAACATAGCATTCGCCCCGCGCTGGCGGCGTCCCTTTTTCTGTTGTTCAGTTGGCAGCTTTACGGCGTGGAGCGGGAGCATTTAGACGCCTATGTGGTGGATCCGTTGGCGGGCCAACCGATTCTGCCCGACACGAAACTGCCGGCCGCCGCATGGTCGGACACCGTCTCAATTGCCTTGACGCCAGGGGAATACGAACCGGGTTCCGTTGTGCTGACGGCCAAGCACAACCTGTTTGATGTGACTTTGGAGGTCACCACCCTGCAAGGCCCCGATGGCGCCACCCTGCCCCCCTCGGCAGTGGACATCCGGCTCGTAAAGTGCTGGTTCCAATACGGAAGAGCCTACGAGGGACTGCACACCGACCGCGAATGCACGCTGGTTCCCGAACTGCTGCTGAAGGACAATCGGCTGGTGACCGTGGATGTGGCGGGGCAGTTTCAGACGGTCCGCATGGGCGGCCCTGGATGCCTGATTTACAAGGACTTAGAGGATCCGTCCGACCCCTACAAGGACAAAAACCGCACCTGCTATTGGGGAGATCGCACGCAGCCCCATCTGGAAGTCTCCCAAAATCCCATCGACGACGCGGCGGAACTGCAGCCCTTCAACCTGAACGAGGGCTTCAACCAACAGCTGCTCATCACCGTGCATGCGCCAGAAGACGCCGCTCCAGGAGTCTACTCGGGCAGCATCACCGTCAACGCCATCCAGATGTTAAAGCAGGACAATTTCACAAAGATTCCCAAGCCCTTGTATTGCGGAGAGATCGGACTCAATGTCCGCATTCTGCCCTTCAAACTGGACGCCCCCAAAACCCACTACGACCCGTCGTTGGACTTCACCCCGAGCATCTACTACTGTTCCGTTTTCGCGCCGTGGCGAAAGGAACCCGGTCTCTGCCCCGGAGAACGCAGCCGCGAACAATACCGTGCGGAACTGGCGGATTTGAAGGCCCATGGAATCATCAACCCCATCTGCTTCCAAATGGACGCCTATGATCTGGACGTCTTCCGCGAAGCCCTGCGCATGCGGAAAGACGCCGGCCTGATCAATCGTCCGCTGTACTCCATGCCAGAGGCGAATCTGGCCATCGGCAAACGACTTACGCCAGAGAACCAGCCCCTGCTGGACCAGCGGGAAGCGGAAATCCTGCGAGTCGTGGAGGAAGAACTGGGCCATCGGGATGTCTACTTCTATGGATTGGACGAACAAAACGACGTCGAGGAGGAGTATCCCGTCTGGCGCCGTATCCATGAAAACGGCGCCCGCGTCTTCGTGTCAGACGCAAAATATCCGGAACCCCTTGCAGGAGCGGCGCTTACACCACCCGGTCTGCTGGATTTGGTCATTCGCAGCTGGATTCCGGAGAATCAGATGGCGGACTATGCCCGCCTCCGCCATGAGCGCGGCGGCAAGGTGTGGTGCTACGGCATGCCACAAGGCGGCGTGGAGAATCCTGAACTCTACCGCCGCAACTATGGCATCCAAGTGTGGCTCGCCAACTATGATGGATTCGCAACCTATTGCTATTACGAGACTTTTGGTCATCCGTGGAATGACCGGGACGGGGCTTTCCGCGACCACAACCTGGTCTATCCCACCGTCTCCGGCATTGTGCCCACATTGGCATGGGAAGGCATGCGGGAGGCTGTGGACGATGTGCGCTATTTCACCACCTTGGCCCGTTTGGCAAGGGAAAGGAAAGGCTCACCCGCGGCCAAAGAGGCCATGGAGTTCCTCGAAGGCACCCGCCCGCAGGACTGCGACCTGCAGGCCCTCCGCCAAGGCTGCATCGAACGGATTCTCACGCTGATGAATCCATAACTCATTAATAATCAATTTGTTATAATTTTTACGTGTATTCCGTGAACTCCTTCAGAAATATCACCAAAGGATTAGCATGAAACATCATATCCTATTGCTATGCAGTATGTTATCCATATCTACATCCTTTGCGGCACTGCAGTGCCACATTGAGCGAACCCCCGTGGAGGCCGTGAAGACAGAAAGCGGCTGGAAACTGGAGCGCGATTATGATCTTGCGAAGGCGGGGGAAACGGCGGCCAAGGAGCTTCCCATCGCGGAAAGACTGTTCACCCATGACCAGCACCCGCACATTTCGGGAGCCAAAGGGGACATTGTGATACGTCTCAGCCTGCCCGGCCCAGCCGCCACGCTGAAAGCCGCCGCCACCATCTCCAATTTCTCTGACTCCGCCACCCGCACCTATGCCATCGCCTATTCATTTGACGGCATCCGCTACACCACCCTCGCCGAAGGACAGGCGTCGGGAGCCTGCGAGCTGGCCGCCGAACAGCAGCTGCCGAAAAACCACGGCGTCATTTACCTTAAATATGGACGGCTACTGGCGGAGGATGATGCCAATGGCAGACATGGCTACGTCCTTTGGGGCAAATTGAGCTTCGCCGTCACGGGTGCCGATGAAATGGAGAATTCAACACAACTTCCTTATTCCCAATCACTTAAAGACGTATTTCCAACGGGGGTTTTCTGGCCGTGGGAACGGACGCCCCCCTGCGCCGACTATGCGAAAAAGGACCTTTGGGAGTTTGTCGACAGCCAGATGCAGATGCTCTCGGACAACGGCTACGACACGCTATGGTTCGTCAACATCGGCACTTCGGACATGCAGCGCATCCTGCCAATGGCCGAAGCGCACAAGCTGCGGGTTCTGTTCAACACGGATCTTCTCCATGCGGTCTACAACGGCGCGGACTCCCTCGACACGTTGGAGAGCCTGGCATGGAACACCTTCAAGAACATCGGCGGAGCCAGCTCTCTATTGGGATACATCGGCAAAGACGAACCTCTTCTCTGCGACATCGAAAACATGTCCACCTTCTATCGGCTCATGAAACAAGTCGATCCATCGCGGGACCTTACCGTCGTCACCATGAACCGACAGACTCTAACCTATCTTCGCGACACGCCGATGCCTGTGGCATGCAGCGACTTATACTATTTCGGCTCGGCGCGGACCATCCAACTGCCGCAGCCCCATGAGTCCCAGCCGGAACTCACCAACGCTTTGGAATCCTTCTGCCTCGCCGCCCGCCTCTACGGGAAGCACTTCTGGTTCATGGGACAGATGTTCGGCGAAGCCTGGGGGCGGCATTGGCGCCGCGGTGACAAACTGGTGGTGGAGCCGGGCACCTATCTGCATTGGAAAATGCCCACGGACGCGGAGTCCCGCTGGCAGATTTGGGAGGCGCTGCGGGCCGGCGCCAAAGGCATGCTTTTCTACGTCCTCTATCCGCCGATTCAGCTGGAAGTCCCGCCCGCGAAAGTCACGGAAGAATGGCAGAAGTCCCGCGTCAGGGACATGGACAGCCAGGCTGAAACCGCCGCCAGCTGGAAGACCCAGCCGCTGGTCGAAGCCGAAATTGAAATCGACGCTGGTGAAGGCATGACCGATATGGACGGCTCGCCCACGCCTCAGATGCTGGCCACGGCTCCTGTGATGAAACTCATTCGAAAACATGAGAAGTTATTGCTGGACAGGGACTTCGCGTCAGTTCCACTCTTCTTCCCCGGCGATGAGGCGACGGACGTGAACACCTTTGAGAGCCAAGGCCGTGCCATCGGTGTCATCGTCAACCGTGATCTTCTTAACTCTCGCAACGCCAGCATATTACTGCCACAGAACGTGGAAAGCATCGTGAATTTGGAGACAGGCGAGGTGCTTTCCACAACCGTCCGCGACGACGTTTTCCGCCAGCTTTCCATCCCACTTCCGGCCGGCGGCGGCGCTCTGTTGGAGGCAAAATCCAACGGACGGACGGGAATCTGCCTTTGCAAGGAGGATTTCGGAAGGGAGACCATCCTGCGAGTGGCCATCGGCGACAATGCCGTCGTCAAACGCCACGGAAACTACGGAGTGGATTTCCGCCATGTCCTCCGCCTTAAGGAAAACGTGGCGGACAGACAGACGCCCGTCTGCATCCTGCCCCGGCTGACCTCCGCCCAAGGCGGTTCCCGCACCGTGGCCATGAACTTGAACCGCGACCGCAAAGACGGCACCCTGTTCTGCTGGCTCAAGGGGAATCTGACCACGTGCCGGACCATCGCCGTCTCGGAGGACACCAAAGGCGAGAACGACAACTTCGCCCACCTCAAGAGCACAGGTGCCTACGCGGTCGCCCCTTCCGGCAAAGGGCTCGTCATCCAGGACGGAGCGTTCACGCACCCCGTGTCCGTGCCCTATGGCACCGCCTCATTGGAGCTCTATCTGGAGTCGCCGGAAGACTACATCTCCGAAATCCGGCTGTGGTTCGTGCCCTAGTAGGTATGGACAACTTTTTATCCACAGCATACACGGTATAAACAGAATGCGAACTGCCACTCGCGGTTCTTTTATGTCATTTGAAAAGAACAAAAGAGAACCATTACTTGAGAGGCTCTAGCAAATGCCAACGCCACCGATATTGCATTTTTTGCAATATTCATGACACCGAACACGGGCCTTTTCCCTCCAAAAGGGGAAACGCAGAAACGCGTTTAAAGGGCCCTAGCAGGGCTCTTATGCATTTTAGGTATTAATATACCTAAAAAGAGTCACCATGCCTTAAAACGCGCCCTAGGGGCCGCAATGGCCTTCTCCCCCCAAAAAAGGGGTCAAAATTGGCCTGTGGGGGCCAATTTTCGTCATGGTCGCAAAACGGCCTCCGCAAGGGCAAATCCTTCCTTGGACATTGCAATTATTGCAATATGCGTTTCGGAGTTGCCAATGGGAACACGAAATTGATTCCATTCAAATGAAAAGAATCGCGAACGGCCGCAAGCGGCTGTTCGCGCTCTGTTTATTCCGTGTATTCTGCGGACGGCTTTTTGCCTGAATATGAAACCGCCCGATGGTCATTTGACAAATCGGGCGGCGGAGTTCAATCAGTTTTCTTCAGGCGGCGGTGGTGGCGGCTGCGGAGCGTCACCGCCTTCCGGGGGCTGCTCGCCTTTCGGGGGCCGACCGGCGCGGCGGCCATTCGCTCCCGTGCGGGGGCCTCTGTCCTGCGGCGGTCCCATTGTCCGACGCTTCTCCGCGAAGGCCTTCTGCTCATCTTCGGTAATGACGAAATCGCCATCGGTGTCGATGCGCTTGATTTGGCGGTAGGCGTTGTAGAGGCGCCACTTTTTGGCCACTTCCTCAAAGTCCTTGGTCATGAACTCCGTCTCCGTCGCGTCCAGAACGCCGTCCTGGTTCGTGTCGTAGGCGGCCAGAATTTCTTTGGCGCTCTCCTGCAGGCGTTTAGGATCCATAGGACCGCCAAAGCCCGGTCCGCCGGGACGCCCCCCCATGGGGCCACGCCGTCCACCGTCGCCCTGCTCCGCCCGAGGGCCCTGCCGTGGCCGCGGTGGCCTGTTAACTCGCTTTTCATTCGGCGGAGGATTCCCCTCGGCCTCTGGCGCCGGCGCCTCCTGCGCCACCATCCATCCCATCGTGCAGATCATTGCAAGCATTACCAGTTTTCTCATCGGAATCCCCTTCCTGTTTAAAGATGGCACCGTTTTCATCCTTTTTCAGAACAAGCTGTCCAGAACCATTCATGGACATCTTGGCGTCGGCGCCACGCTACACATTCAACGGCGATGCCTTCAGAATATTGTCTTCGGGGGACGCAAGTCCGCAAAGATAATCATAACATATTGATTATCAATGACTTACAAATCAAGGCTGGCGAATGACCTTAAGCGCGATGCTCTTTTGGAAAGACGGCAGTTCCAATTCCATGGCGGCGCCGCCTTCGGCCACCTCCAGGTCACGGGTTTCCATGACCTCTCCGGCGGCGGTGTCCCAAAACTCCACCCGATAGCGCCCCGCCTCCGCCGGCGCCTTGAACGGCAGCTTGACGCCCTCCAGCCGCCGTGGCTGAAGATTCTCCACCATCGTGTAGAAGAACGCCTCGTCATAGAGCCAGAACAGCAGTCGGTCCGGTTTCCGTAACCCATTGACAGACAAGTTGATATCGTCCATGTGGAACATTTCGGGCTCCATGCCGCGGCGGTCCTCCGACGCGCCGTATCGCCCCATGCTGACATATTCGCCATACAGGTTCTTGTCATCAACCAAGGCGAACCACCAGTACATGGGCAGGACTCCCATTTCATTGAAGAAGCCCGTCCAGATGCCGATGCCGACCTGATTCATCAGATTCTCCATGCCGTCGGCATAGGACGACCCGCCGAACTCCGTGATGATCATGGGTTTGCCGCGTTTTTTGGCGAAGGTGCGGCTGTCCCGCAGGAGCTCCACCAGCTGATCGGTGCCGCCGCTTTGGTAATAGGCGTCGGTGGAGATGGTGTCCAGTTCCGGCAAGGTGGCGATGTCGTCGTTGATGCGATGGAAGCTGAGCATCCAATGGGTGCTCAGGGGATGGGCGTACACATCGCGCGATTTGATATAATCACACGCATCCTTATGCCATTGAGCAACTTCCGCATGACGGTAATAGTTCAGGTCAGGTCCGGTCAAATCCACTTCCGTGAACAGCTTCCAAATCATGAGATTGGGGCTGGCGCTCCAGCGGGCGACGATGTAGTCCGCCGTGCGGCGAAAGCACTCGATGGCCTTCGGGTTGCTGAAATACTCCTGACAGGCGTCCAAAAAGCCGCCATTGGCCTTGTTATAGGGGTTTCGGCCCCATTCCGTGTCATAGGTCATGCCGAACTTGCCATGGTTGTTCAATACAAGAATCAGACGGATGTCATTCTCTTCAGCCAACTTAAGAATATGGTCCAACATCCAGGCCCGATATTGGTTGTAATGGCCGACTCCGTGGAACCCCGGGGCGTCCGCAATCCATTCCAACGCCAGCCACCAGGAGCACATCCACACTTCCACCACATTGATGCCGACCTCCTTGTATTTTTTGAAGAGGCGGTCATAGACGGCCAGTCCCATGTCCGGCCATTGTGAATAGGGGGCGACCTCAAGATAGCGGTTGTCGAAAGGCGAACGCACATTCATGCCGAGGCCCCAGAAGAAGGTGCCGTCGTCGTATTGGAAGAACTGGTCGTGGTTCGGATCGCGGCGGACGAAGCCATGGTAGTTCTCCGCCGCCGCCGCGGCCGTGAACGGCATGGCGGGCAGGTTCAGCGTCTTGCCGTCGATGTCCACCAAAAGGGTCATGGAATGTTCCCCCGGCACGCGGGGACAATAGCGGATTTTGTAGCAAGGCTCACCGGCGGGGGTGAGGCAGCGGGTCTTGTCCCATTGGGTTTCATC
Source organism: Lentisphaeria bacterium (assembly GCA_016288215.1). GTDB lineage: Bacteria > Verrucomicrobiota > Lentisphaeria > Oligosphaerales > Oligosphaeraceae > Tb-RUG-64. The sequence continues at coordinate 129,428 of JAEEYQ010000031.1, forward strand.
GTAGATAAAATCCTCGTAATAAAAGCCATAGACCGTTTCCTGCACCCCGTCTGGCCGACCGATCTGAGCGATGAGTCGAGTTCGAGTCATGTCAAAGGGGGCCTTGGGGCTTGCGTTCAGCTTCAACGTCCATTCCATGCGTTTTCCCACCTGAGGGCTGCTGGTCTCAAGGCAGTAGTCCAGAACCTCCAACGGCTCCTCAATCTCCGGAAGCAGCAGCACGTCCTCCAACCAGGCGGTTCCACTGAAAGCGGACGACAGCTTCTCCGAGTCCACAATGAAGCCGAACTCCACCAGATTGGCCGCCGTCAGGGGCGTCCAGCTCCGCAGATGCCCTTTGGGCTCCCAGGCCTTCAGCGCGTCCTTGCCCTTCAGGGGGACGGTGAGGGTCGCCATGCCATCCGCCGCCATGGGCAATGGCAGGCGAACTTCCCGCCACAGGGAGTCGTTGTCTTTAGTGAACACACTGATCATCAAGTCTTTAGGCAATCCTTCGGGAAGCCGGAGACGGAATTCCAGCGCCCCTGCGTCCCGCCATGACGCATCCGGCTGAATCGACCGCACGAACTCCTGCCGCCCCGGAACGGAAAGCGGCAGGGCCAACGCCGTCGGTCGCCCCTCCTCCGCCGCCTGAACCGTCAGGTCGCCCAACGTGGCGGTGCCGTCCGGCTTCCAGACTCGGCTCCGCCATTGCGTCGCATCCCAATCGGCGATGGACTGTGCGCCAAATGCCGTCCCGCAAAGGAGATAGAGCAACAGCACACCCAAATGTGACCCATGTATTCTTTTCATCATCGTGACGTCTCAACATTCCATATTCTTATAATACAGCCTCTTTTCGGCGGCAGCACCAGCACATATAGGAGACGCTGACGAAATAGGACGCCGGCAGCCGACAGCGCCAACCGATGAAAACATCCAGCAGCGTGGTCCGTCCACCGAAGCCCATGGCCCCGATGCCCAGCTGGTTCGCCTCCTCCAAAACCCGCCTCTCCAGCTCCGCCAAGGCCGGCTCGGGACTGCGCTGGCCGATTTTCCGCAGCAGCTGGCGCTTGCTCTCCTCGTAGCCGGTGGCACGATCGCCGCCAATGGCCACGCCAAGGACCCCAGGGGCGCAGCCTTTGCCCTGTGCCCGCACCACGGCGTCCAGAATGCAGGCCCGCACGCCGTCCAGATCCCGTCCCGCATGCAGACGGTCGTCCGGAAGGCTGTACTGGACGCCCATGTTTTCGCTGCCGCCGCCTTTCAGCATCAGCGTCACCTTTCCCCTGCCCTCGCCGCTCTCCGTCCAATGGACGACGGGACTTCCCTTGCCCAAGTTCGTGCCAGTGTTGCGTCCCGTCAACGTCTCCACGCAGTTCTGCCGCAGGACACCCATGCGCGTGGCCTCTGCGATGGCGGCCTCCGCGGCGTCCTGAAACTCCTGCCGCCCCAGTCCCTTCGGCGCGTCCACATAAAAACATAACGTTCCAGTGTCCTGACAAATTGGCAGCCGGTCTTTTCTGGCCATTGCCACATTCTCGAGAATAGTCTGGAGGGCAAGGGCCTCCGCACTGCCAGGTTCAGCTTTTGCAAGTCCTTGATTAAGAGAAACTTCTATATCTTCCGGCAAATCCGTGGAACAAGACACCACCAATGCCAGAAGCCGCGATTTCAAATCTTCATTCATGTCGAAAACCCCAAATTTTCCATCTTCCCTCATCACATTCGTCGGAATATGTGATACATTAGTGCTGTTTTTCCATTTTGGCACGTCGCGTCATCGCAAAAACTCATGTTCCGCTAGAAAAACTGGCCCGTTTCCGTCCCCGCGGCGCCAACGGCATGTCCATGGGTTCCGCGATGCAATGCCCAAACCACCCTTTACGTTGTCCGCCATGCGTCTTCTCATCGCCGATGCCCACATTCAGAACGGCACGCCACAGGCCGCCGAATTCCTCCAAATGCTGGAGGCCATCTCCCAAACCCCACACGATGTGGTGTTTTTGGGAGACATCATCGATTTGTGGATCGCCATTCCCCGCTATGAGAACCACCAGTTCGAGGACTTCATCCAATGGTGCCGCCGCGAAAAGGAACGCCGCCGCCTCTCCTTTTTGGAGGGCAACCACGAATTCTTCATTGCCCGCCGCCATGCGGCGCTTTTCGGCGCCTGCGCGGTGGATCGGCTGCGGGAAGGAGACTGCCTGTATCTGCATGGCGATCACGTCCTTGGCAAACAATTCGGCCATTGGCTTCTCCACTTTCTGACGAAAAGCCTCTTCGGCATCTGCGTGCTCAGCTGCCTTCCATGGGGTCCGTCCATCGCGAACTGGGCCCGCCGAACCTTCAGCCATGGGAAGGGGGCGACCGGCCATTTTCCCCAGAAGCCCGTCAAGGCGTGGGCGGCGGCGGAGCTGGAACAGGGAGTGCGGCACATCTTCCTCGGCCATTTCCATTCCTATCATGCATGGAGATTCTCCCAAAAGCGGAGCTGCACCATCCTTCCCGCATGGAAAGCCCATGGGGAGATTGGCCTGTATGACGAACAGCGCGGCAAACTGACCGTCGCCCCCTGGCGGCGCCTGCTTCCTTGATTCCCTCATTCGAGGGGCCTCGCATCATTTCAGGCAGGGCGGAGCAATCGGCACCGTCGGATTCGGTCAGGGTTTGGAATAGCCAAAATACGTGCGGAGAAGTTCATCCGTGCATTCGGCCGCGTCGCCGCCATGACTGTATTCCGGACAATGCCGATAGCGGATTGGGCAGCCTTTTCGGGTCAACGCCTCCACTTCTGCCGTGCAATCGGGCTCATCGGAGGTGTTGAAGAAAAAGACCGGAATCGCGGTCTCCTTCAAGTCTGTGCAGGACATGGCAATCACCGCCGCGAACACATCCGGATGGCCGGCGGCATAGTCCCATGCGCCGTTTCCGCCATCAGAGGAGCCTGCCAAATAGATGCGCCGCTTGTCCACAAGTCCTTTGTCCACAAAGTCATCGATGATATGCTTCACGTCGTCGTAGCACTCATCCCACGAGATGCACTTGGGATTCACGGCTTTGTAGCAGATCGGCAGCAGGGCGATGGCCTTCATGTTGTTCTCACGCAGGTAATTGACAATGATGTCATCCGCCTCGCAGTAGTCAAAGTGGTTCTCCATGAAAAGGTCATGGGCGTTCCGCACCTTCACGCCGCCATGCAGCCAAAGGAAAAGAACAGCCTTGCCCTCCTGCTCCGGATGGATGCTGATGATTCGGCACGGCAGATTGTAGTTGTATTCCCCCACCGGCATGGCGAAGGCGCAGGTGTCCTCACAGCCACTGGCCGATTTCGGGCCATGGGTGACCATGCGGCAGCCCGCCATCAGCAATGCAAGCCCCATGACAGCCCCTGGCCAGAGGCAACGGTTTGACAGAAATCCTATCTTATTGTATATCAATGTGTTACATGACTTTATGTGGTTGTGTGCACACTCAGAAACCACCACTTTTCTTTTCATAATTCCCTTTCCGCTATTTGTATCCATGACGCCATGACTCCAAATTGAAATGTCGCAGACGATGCCGCTTCGACGTCACCCATAATGTACAATCTGCCCAAGACCATGCAAGCGCCCCCATGTCATTTTTCAAACATGGCCCAATTGGAGCTGTTTTTCCACATTCGTGTGAAAACGGCACTCAAACTGCCGACTTCACCGACGAATTTCAAGGGCGATGGTTGACAAGCCAAGTACCATGAGTATATTTTATTCGTTGTTGTTTTTGTCGTATATTCATACAATCAACGAATGGAGAAGTCAACATGAAGAAGTTTCTAGCTTTTGCAATGTCCGTGTTTATGACCGGTGCTTTGTTCGCGGAAGATGCCGCCCCCGCGGCGGACGCCAAGACGGAAGACAAGCTGCTGCCGCTGGTGACCATGGAGCAGGCGTTCGCCAGGTCCCTGCAGCGTCGTCACGCTCTGGCGACGGCCATCCAGGAGACCAACAAGAAGCTTAAAGAGGCCGCCGAAGGCGATAATGCGGCGCTGCTGAAGAATCGGAACGATCTTGTTCGCGAGTTCGCGAAGCAGACCACCTACATGGATGTGATCTTCGGTCTCGCCGGCGAGCGTGTCTATGAGTACAACCCCGTCAACTCCACCATTTATCTGAAAGTCGGCAATGTGAACGAGACCTTTGGCCGTGCCGTCAAAGCCCGTGATAATCTGGGCGCCAAGATCAAAGAGCTCAATGAGAAGATTGAAGCCGAGCAGGACGCCGCCAAGAAGGAAGCCCTCGAGAAGGAGCGCGAGCCCATCGTCAAGCAGTATGCTCTGATCGTCAACGCCCTCTTCAACATCTATCAGGTGCATCCCGAACGCAACTACCACTTTGACGTGGCCACCCGCACCCTGTATCTGAAGACCTCCGATGAGGAGATCGCTCAGCTGAAGACCCAGCTGGAAGAGCTCAAGAAGAAGCAGGAAGCCGAAAAGAAATGAGTTTCCGCCATCGTGTGGAGTGATGCGGCAAAGAACGCCTTCCGCGTTACTCCCCCTTCGAAAGATCGCAATGCCTCCGTCTGCCCGTGCAACGGAGGCTTTTTCGTGCCAGGTTCAGTCACGTCTCGCGGTCTCACGTCTCGCGGTCTCACGTCTCACGTCTCACGTCTCACGTCCCTCGTCCCATGTCTCGCGTCCCACGTTTCGCGTCTCTCTCACCCCAAGAGACTTGCATAGAGGCGGGCCAGCTTGGCCACCTGCTCTTCCATGGCAAATTCCCTGCGCACAAGGCGGGAAGCCTCTTGGGCCAAGGCATCCATGCGGCAAGGTTCGGCGAGTTGTCGCTCAAGACATGTTGCAAGTCCTTGATAATCAGTAGGTTCAAAAAACTGGATCAAGGTGCGCAGTTCTTCTCGTGGGCAATTGGCGGGAATGCGGCTGGCAATCAGCGGCACGGCCAGCCATAGGGTCTCCAACCATGCATAGGACAGCCCTTCGTAACGGGATGGCAGAAGAACGGCATCGAAGGCCTTGAGATATCGGCCCAAATTCGGCACATTGCCCATGAAGGTGATGCGCTCCTCCACCTGCAATTCTGCCGCAAGTCGCTGCAATCGTTGATGTTCCGATCCTTCTCCGCAAAAATAGACATGATGGGGATGGGATTCCGCCGGCATTTGGGCGAGGGCCTTCAGCACGCAATCCAATCCCTTTTGGGGGGCAAGGCGGCATGGAACGCCGATGCATTGGCCGGTTTCATGGACATTCAGCGCACGGCGCGCCTCGCTGGCGGAGCTGGCCTGGGACAGAAAATCCGTCGGCAACCCGTTTTCCACAAGATGGAAGCGCTCCTTCGGCAAGCCCAACTCCACGGCCTCATCCCACTCCTGTTGGCCGACGAACACGAAGGCATCCGTGACGTTTCCCTCACGCCGTTCCATGAACCGGATGAGTCGGCGTTTCAGCGGCGGGACGGCGGGCCCCGTGGTGAAGGCGTGGGGAGAGTAGACGATGCGCACATCAGGGAAACGGCGCCGCAACGCTCTCCGCAGCAATCCGGCCATTCCCGCATGCAAATGGACGACGCGGGGGTGGGCGGCGGCAATGGCCGCCTTGACCGCATGCCACCCCCACACAAGACTGTTTAGGCGAGGGCCGCCGGTGCGGAAATAGGCGGCCTGGATGCCCTGTGAACGAAATGCCTCCATGGAGGCGTCAAAATCGGACTCCGCATTGTTGCCGAACCCTAGCATGCCACAGGACACTCCCCGCCGATTCAACGTCGGCACGAGGAGCGACAGATGCCTGCGGACACCGCCGCCGCAGGCTTCCGTGACCTGTAACACATCCATAAGCAATTGGAAATTAGGAATGAGGAATTAGAAATTAGGAATTTGTCGTGAGAAATTAGGTATTATATCACAAGAGTATGATTTTCCGAAACGACATTGCACTTCGCGCGTCAGCCCCGAAGGGGCGGCGGAACGCAGCCCCTGGTATGGCAGATTGTTACGATTGTACAAGCCCTGAAGGGGCGGCAGAAAACGACATGTGCCCCCCTTTCAGGGAACGTAAATTTCAACCTAAAGAAGTATAGCGATTACCGTGAGCCGCTCAGGCGGAGGGTCTTGATTTCAAAGGGACGGAAGGTCAGGCTGAATTTGCCGTCGCGGATAGGCATGGCCTTTCCTTCGGTGCCAGTCAGCTTGCGCTCCAACATGTCGCAAGGCACCGCCTCGCTGAAGTCTCCCGCCACATCCACCGTGCAGGTGGAGGCGGAGCGGAGGGACTCATAGAGACGGATGATGACATCGTCGGAGCCGTCCTCGGCCAGTTTCATGGTTTCCAGCACAATGCCGTCGTTGTCGACATGGAGCAGTTCCTTGTCGCCGGCCTCGCCGCGTTTGCTCTGCTGCACCACCGCCGGCACGTTCAGCTCATAGGCGTCATGGATGGGATTTGCTGTCCCGAAGGGCGCATCCCAGAAGGTGAAGGCATAGGTGAACTCCTGCGAGCCCTTGTCAGCCGTCCAATCGGGGGCCAACGGAGAACGCAGCAGGGTCAGATTCATGCTGTTCTTCTCCACGTTAATGCCGTATTTGCAGTCGTTTAGGATCGCGGCGCCGCGCCGTTCCTCCACAAGGGCCGTCCATTTTTGGTTGCAGACCTCGAACCGCTGGGCGTCGAAGAGGTGGGAGGCGTGGGTCGGCCGCCGCACATGGCCGAACTGGATTTCATGGAGAGCATCCTCCGCCGCCACCTTGACGGGGAAGTTGACCTTGAGCATCTTATGGCTTTCCTGCCAGTCCACCACCGTGTGGAAGGTCAGCACAGGGGAACCCGCTTTCAGGATGATCTCCTGCGTCAACGTGGACTGGTTCAGCTTCCGCCGTACTTTCAGGCCGCCGAAGGCCGGGCCGCCAGGAATGACGGTGACCGTCGCCTTCTGCTCCAGCTCAAAGGGCGTGAGCTTGTATTGGCTGTCAATGTCCCATGCGTCAAAGCTGCTGGGCACGTCCTTGTACATGCGGAAAGCATTGCCGGGGGCGGCCATCATCTCCTGTCCGTCCGCCTTCAGCACCGCGCTGACGACTTCGCCAAAGTCATTGAACTTGTAGATAACCACGTCGTTCTCCAGACAGTGGGCATTGGCCGTGACGGCCGCCGCCTGTTTCGGAGGCACGGTTTTCGCGGCCTTTGTGGCCTTTGCAGCCTTCTTTTCGGCCGTCGGATACAGAATCTTCCAGCCACAGGAGGGAATGTCACGGACAAGGGCCCAATTGCCGTCAGCCGCCTTCTGCACAGGCACGGCAGCTCCATCTTCCGTATACAAGGTGTCGCAGGGCACCTTCACCACGGCGTTTCGCCGCCATGAGAGGGAGTTGAAGACGGCGATGACCTCAGAGCACGATTTCTTCATGTTGGTCACTCCGCGAATCAGGCTGTCTCGTTCCTTTGCCGCCATGTCTTCCGCCTTCTTCAGAATGGCGGCATGCAAGGCCCTGGCCTCCTGATAGACTTCGCCAATGGAAGAGCCTGGAATGATGTCGTGGAACTGGTTGAGCAGCACGCCTTTCCAAAGTTCGCCGACCTCGTTGGCATCATAGGGGCGGGCTTTCAAAATCTGGCTCATGGCCCCCCATAATTCGACTTCCCGCAGGGCAAGTTCGCAGGCGCGGTTGCCCTTCTTGATTTTCGCCTGAGTCGTGTAGGTGCCGCGATGGTTCTGGAAATACAGCTCACCCACCCACGTGGGCAGCCCTTCCGTGGACTGCTCGCGGAAGAACGCCTCCGGCGTGTCCTGCCGACAGCGCGGAAGCCCCTCCAGGTCCCTCTCCCGCCGCAGGAACTCCAGATGCTCCCGCGTGGGGCCGCCGCCGCCGTCGCCCCAGCCGAAGGGAACCAGACGGGCTGAATGGGTGGCGTCCTTCTGACGGCGCTCCCGCCAGCGGGCCAAAATGGCCGAGGGACGCGTCTCCGAATTGTAGTCGTTGTGCAGATAGGACAGCACCTTCGTGCCGTCAATGCCCTCCCACCAGAACAGGTTGTAGGGGAAGGGATCGCCGCCATTGTAGGTCCAGAAGAGCTTCTGGGTGGAGAACCATTCGATGCCGCAGCCTTTCATAATCTGGGGGACGGCGCCGCTGTAGCCAAAGACATCGGGAAGCCACATCAGCCGATTGTCGACGCCAAATTCCTCTTTGAAGAAGCGCTTTCCGTAAAGGAACTGGCGGATGAGGGCCTCGCCGCCGCTGATGTTGGTGTCGGCCTCCACCCACATGGCGCCGTCGGGAATCCACTGGCCCTTGCGGACCGCCTGCCGAATGCGGACGTACAACTTGGGATAAAGGGTCTTCGTGCGGTTGTACAAATACGCCTGGCTCTGCAGGAAGCGGTATTCGGGATACTGCTCCATCAAGGCAAGCTGGTTGGAGAAGGTGCGGCAGCATTTCCGCTCCGTCTCGGCCAGCGGCCACAGCCACGCGACGTCGATGTGGGAATGTCCCACGCAGGTCATGGCAGGCGCCGTGCTGCCGTTATGGCAGGCAAGCAGGGGCTTGAGCACGTCCCGCGCGGCCTGGATGCCCTTCTGGACCTGGGCCTTCGGCAGCTCGAAATCCAAAACCACGGTGACCTTCTGGAGGCCGGCGTCGATTTCCGCGATGCGCAGGGAGTCCTTGTCCACGATGCCGTCCCGCAGTTCCGTCAGGGTCACCAAATCCAGCCACAGCTGATAGGCCTCCTCATTCCATATTCCATAGGTGGAATCCCCCAGCCGATGGTTGTGTTTCGGTGGAGCGAAGCCGCTGAACTTCTCGGGGGCGGGGCCGCCGCCGCAGTCCCTGTAGTTGCCGCCGAAGGTCTCCAGAAGGATGTCGTAGGACTCGCCGCCCTTCGCCTTCGGAGTCAGCAGCAGTTCGCGGCCGCTGTGGTCGACGGCGCCCAGGGAGACGCCATTGCACCATACGATGGACTCGTCCGCGCCAGTTTGGGGCTTGAGCACAATCCGCTTGCCTGCGGCCGCTTTCTCCAGCTTGATCGTCCCTTTGAACCAGCCCAACGACCATTCCGTCCCCCAGACGTCTCCGACGCCAATGGGCTTGAAGGTCTTCTTCTCCACATCCTTCGGACGAAGGCTGTCCTTCGTGACATAGCATTTGAGGGCAATGTGTCCAAGGGGTTCATAGAAGAGCCGAGGCAGATAATTGCGCCAGTTGTCAATCCGGTGCCGCCATTCAGGGTTCAAAGTCATATTAGCATCTCCTTTTCATGAGTGGAAACAAGGTTTCACTTATATCCTATACTATATATTATATATTGTATATGTGACAAGGCAAGGTCTGCAAAGGGCAAGCCGCATCGAAAGCGGCGGCGCCCGCTTTCCATCAAAAGTCGTAACTTGTTGATTTACAATGACTTAAGCAATTTCTGCATGGCATCGAACTGCTCCTCGATGGAGGCGACCAGTTTCAGTTGGGTGCGGCAGCGGTCCAGATTGTGGCCGGCGCGGTGAATCTTGAAGTAGACATCCCCCTCCAGATAGTCGGTCAGGAAGCGGATTCCGTTCTCCAACGGGATGAGCTTGCCGGCGAAGGGCAGTTCCGCCTTTTCCTCCGGAGTCAGGAAGGCCTTGGCGCTTTCCACATAGCCGCGCAGCAGAGCCTCGAACATGGGGAAGCGCATGGTGACCTTGTCCAGGTCCAGCTCATCCTCCGCCGCCGGCGAGGTTCCGGTCCGCACCATGTCGCCGAAATCGTAGTGGACAAGACCCGGCATGGTGGTGTCCAAGTCAATGACAGCGAGGCCCTTGCCGGTCAAGTCATCGATCAGGACATTGTTGAGTTTGGTGTCATTATGCGTAATGCGTTCCGGGAAAAGGCCTTGCGCAGACATGTCCAACAGGCGGGAAGTCTCCTCCTTCCGTGCCATGACGAAATCCATTTCCTTCTGCACCTCCTTGAGGCGCCCCAGCTTGTCCTCCTTGGCCACCTCTTCCAGACGGGCCAGCCGTTTCGGGGTGTTGTGGAAATTTACGATGGTCTCATGAAGCCTCGGGGCGGGCAAATCCGCCAGATCGCTTTGAAAGGCGCCAAAGGCCTTTGCGGCCTGATAGGCCTGATCCGCCGTCTCCAGAATGTCGTAAGTGCGCGCGTTTTCAATGAAGACATAGGCACGGAACCAGTTGCCCTGACCATCTCGGACCCAGGCAGCCCCATCGCGGGTCCGCAGCAGCTCAATGGTGCGCTTGACGGCCATCTGTCCATTCTGCTCCACCTTCCTCTGAATATGATCCGTGACTCGGCACATGTTCTCCATCAGCTTCTCCGGCTGCGTGAACACATGGTGATTAATCCGCTGCAGGATGTAGTGCAGGCGGGCGCCGCCTTGGTCGCAGGTGACCTGCATGGTGTCGTTGATGTGCCCCGTGCCATACGGCACCGCCAAAAGGAAGGTCCCGTAGTGGACAAATTGATCGAAGATTTCGCGGATCTCATTCTGGGTCATGGTGTTACTCCTTTTATCAACTATCAATGGTGAATGAATGGTTGGTTGCCATCAGCAGTCCCGTGCATCCGGAACGGCCCCTGTGTCGACGACGATTCCGGCGTCCATGCGCTGTCGCAGGACCTCGTAAAGCAGCAGCGCGGTGGCCGTCGCCACGTTCAGCGAGTCGGCGGCTCCCATCATCGGCAGACGGACACGGCAATCCGCCGCCTCCAGCCACTGCGGACTCAGGCCGAACTCCTCCGCTCCCATGACCAAAGCCACGGGCCCTGTGAAATCGGCGGCGGTGTAGAGCAAATCCGTGTGGGGCGTGGAGGCCACAATGGCGACACCATGCCCTTTCAGCCAGGCGATGGCGTCGGCGGTGGTCGCCTCCGCAATGACCTGAGTGAACAGATTGCCGGTGCTGGCGCGGACCACATTTGGGTTGTAGAGGTCCGTGCGCGCGTCGCAGAGGATAAGGGCGTCCACGCCAGCGGCATCGGAAGAGCGAAGCATGGTCCCCAAGTTGCCTGGCTTCTCAATCTGCTCCGCCACGAGAAAAAAGGCGGGGGACTTCAGCGGAAGCAGCGCCTCCAGTCCTGTATGTCGTTGGGTACCAATGCCTAAGAGGCCCTCTGGACGGTCCCGATAGGACATTTTGGCGAAGGCCGCCGAGGTCACCTGAAACAGCCGCGCCCCCTGGGCCACGCACCGTTCCACAAGAGCCGGCTCATTGACCCCCTGATACAGCTCCGGACAAATGTAGAGCTCCTCAATGGGATAGGCGCCCTCCAAGGCCCTGACCAAAGCGCGATACCCTTCGATGAGCACCTTCTGGTCACGGTCGCGGTCGCGGCGATCGCGCCATTTGACGATTTGCTTGACGCGGGGGTTCTGCAGGCTGCTGAGCACGTCCATCATGGTCTTTACACCTCATACACCAGCAACTTACAGTCAATCGAACCGTTTTTGAGGGCATATTCCGCCTCTGGCTTCAGATGGATGGCCTGCTGCAGTCGTGGATTGCCCACCAGCAGGCACACACGCCATCCATGGAGCCGATGGACCGCATTGGCCAGCTCCTGATACAGCTGGTTGCTCGCGTCAAGACGGACGCCATACGGGGGATTGGCGATGAGCAGCCGCCGCGTCCCGTCCGCCGCCAGCTCCCGCAACGGCATGCGGCGGAAACTCAGCCGGAGTCCGGCGGCCTGAGCGTTGACTTGCGCGGTCTTCAACACCTCTTCATCCAAATCGAAGCCCGTGATGCGGGGCATCTGGCCCGCGACGCCACGACGCATCTCCCCCCGCAGACGGCTCATCCGCTGAGCCATCTCCGGCGTGAAATTCGCCCATCGCTCAAAGCCGAAACGCTTCCGCCAAAGGCCCGGAGCATGGTTTCCCGCCCAAAGCGCCGCCTCAATGACCAAGGTGCCCGACCCGCACATGGGATCGACCAACGGCGTGGAACGGTCCCAGCCGGACAGCCGCAGCATGGCCGCCGCCAACGTCTCCTTGAGAGGCGCCTCGCCGCCGGATTGACGGTAACCCCGCTTGAACAGAGGTTCCCCTGACATGTCCAAATAGATGGTGACCCGCTCACGGGCCCAATAGACGAAAATGCGGACATCCGGCGACTCGCGGTCCACATTGGGCCGCGCTCCAAACACCGCGCGGCATTGGTCCGCCACCGCATCCTTCACCTTCAGCGTGACCATGTTCGGATTCTCGCCGCAGCTTTCATGGGCATAGGTGGCCACGGCAAAGGTCTGGCTCGGCGTCAGAAACTCCTGCCATTCCACCTCGCGGCACGCCTCATACACATCCTCCAGAGTCCGCGCGGAAGTCCGTCCAAGCACCAACATAACTCTTTGACCGATACGGCTTTGCAGACACGCCCTGGCGCCATCGATCCAGTCCCCCAAAAAGGGAATCCCCCCATGGTTCAATCGGGCGGAGCGAAAGCCAAGTTCGCAGAGCTCGTCCCGAAGCACCCCTTCGGTCCCCGGTCCTGCTGTCACATAAAATTCCATAATGACACCCTCCCCCGCGGGAGAAGATTTCCTTTCTATTTTCTCAACGCCTTTCCGCGGCGTTTGACCAGCTCCAATTCCCCCTGAAAGAGATGACCGCGCTGAATCAGCTGCTGCAGCTTGACCTCCAGTTCCTGCCAGAGCGCCTCCGTCGGCGGGGTGTCATAGTCCCATTTGTCGGAGCCGGCGGGCAGGAACTGCCACTTTACCTTGTCCGCATGAAAGGAGACCCGGACTTCCCGTCGGCCGCCCTCATCGTCTTTGTCCACCCATCCAATTGGTCGTCTCATGTCAGCGCCTTTCCTCTGCGGCTCGAATTTCGGCGGTCACCGCCCGCGCGGCGGCCACAGGATCCTCCGCCGCCATGATGGGACGGCCGACGACAATGAACTGGGCCCCCGCGGCGGCGGCCTCCCCTGGTGTCATGACCCGCTTCTGATCCCCTGCGCCGCAGCCGGCGGGCCGGATGCCAGGGACCACCAGAAGGAAATCCGTCCCGCAGGTCTCCTGAACCAGTCGAATCTCCTTTGCAGAGCACACGACGCCCGCCAGCCCGCACTGTTTCGTCAAGGCGGCGAGCAGGCGAACCTGCTCCGCCGGTGGCCGCGAAATGCCCACCGCCGCCAGCTCCGCCTCATCCAAGCTCGTCAGCACCGTCACGGCGATGACCGTGATACCACCTTGGGCACCGGCTTTGGCGGCCGCCTCCAACATGGCCGGCCCGCCGGACGCATGGACGTTGCAGAGATCCGCCCCGATGGCCGCGGCGGAAAGCACCGCATGGCTCACCGTGTTCGGAATATCGTGGAATTTCATGTCCAAAAAGACCTTCTTGCCGCGGTCCTTCAATCCTTTGACCACGGCGGGGCCTTCCTTTGTAAAGAGTTGTTTTCCAATCTTATACCATTCAATGGCATCTCCAAGACGGTCCACGGCCGCCATGGCCCTGTCCAAAGAGTCCACATCCAATGCCACAATCGGTGTCGTCATCGCGTGCCATCCTGTCCATTAGGCTTCCGGGTGGGAAGCCATTTTCTCATTTATAATTGTAACTTGCTTATTACAAACAACATACATCATTATAACACATAAAATGCAGCTGCAAGCCAAACCCAACATCACACTAAAGGCCAGCATGACCCTCACCCGGGGCACTGCCGGACGCCAGACATTCAGCAACAGCATATCCATGTGTCCGAGTCTGTGATAGAGAACCCAATGCGCAAAATGATTCGCCAGAATGGGAATGATGACGACGTAGCGCACCAACAGCCGATGGATGCGGCACACCGCCTCAAGGGCGGGACTTCCCGCAACTTGCGCGATTCTTCTGGCCAAGCGGTTCATTTCCAGCAACATCCACAACACGGCCACCGTCAGGGCCACGACGCAGAAGGGAAATTGCATCTGCCCCATGCTGCGCAGAAACCATGTCAGAAACGGCGACATGCCCAAGGCAATGGCGCTCGCCAGCTGAAGGCGGAAGGCCTCGGGGCCGCACAGCAACGCGGACACCAAGGCAAGGGCCGCCGGAGCCACCTGCGCATAGCGCATCAATCCCAAGGAGGAGGAGGCCACGGCGACCACTCCGTATTCCCCCAAGACCCACGCCAACGCCACCGCCATGCCAAACATGCCGACGCCCATGGTCTTTGGTCGCCCTGCAAATGATGGCGACGGCGACAGTGACGACAGCGGCGGCGGCGACGGATGAAACGGACTGGCCGTCTCCGACATCATAACTGGTCCAGATGACGAGCGTACTGCTGGGCGCTCATGAGGAGCTCCAGCTCATCCGGATCATCATATTCCATCTTATACAGCCAATGCTTGTTGGGATCCAGATGAAGCAGACTGGTGTTGTCCATGACCTCCTTGTTCACCTCCAGCACGCGTCCGCTCAAAGGCGACCGCAGATGGTGGATATGATTGTGCATGTGGAGGTGAATGCAGAACGTGTCAATCTCCAGCTCATCTCCAGGCAACGGCATGTCAATGCTCAAAATGGAATCCATATCCTCCGCGAGATAGTCCGTGATGCCGACCGTCGCGACACAGTTCTCCTCATCCGGCAGCACCCACACATGGCGGGCACTGAAGGACCGTTTGTCCTCCATTGGCTGCTCCACGGCCGCCGCGGCCACCTTTTCCTTCGGCTTTGCTTTTTTGCTGACTCTTGGCATCGTCAATCTCTCCCTTTCTCATCCCATGAATCCCCTGAAGCACTTTTTTTTGCATTTTTGCCCGGGCATTCCATAGAAAACCAAATTCATCACTCGAAAAAACGTTCTGCCGGGTTATGTTATACAGATATTTGAATCTGTCAAATCATTACGGGTAACTTTTTGCACTTTTTACAAGAAAAACATCGTTTTTCAATCCAATTTTCACTATAACCCCTCAGGTGACCCCCATGGCAAAGGAAAAACTCTATATCGTCCAGACGGAAAACGGAGAAGAATTTGAACCGGCGAACCAGGACACGTTGGTGGCGTGGGCGAAAGCCGGCCAAATCACTCCGAACTGCAAAATCCGCACCACCCTCATCGCCCAATGGGACAAGGCCGTCAATGTCGCCTTCCTCAAGCCGATTCTTTCCGAGCAGCTGGAGAAGCAGATCATGGCGGAGCACAACACCTTCTGGTATCGGCTGAAACTTCAAATGAACCTTCAGGCGGAGGACGCGACGACCAGCAACACCATTCTGCGCTCCCGTCCAGAAGCCTATCCCGTGCCAAGCCTGATCATCCGCTATCTGGCCGGCATCATCGATGCCGTCATCGTGCTGGCGGGAGGCGCCGCCATCTTCGCGCTGATGGCCTTTCTGCTGAAGCAGGAGATCACCACGCCCTCCAACACCTTCTACATCGGCTTCGCTCTGTTCTACACATGGGCCCTGCTCTATTTCACCCTCAGCATCGGACTGGGCACCCAGACTCTGGCCCAACGCTATTGGGGCATCTTCCTCATCAAGGACGACGGCCGTCCCTTCTGGCTGGGCCGCGCGTTCTTCTATTCCGCCCTGCTGATTCCCTTCGGCTTCCTCACGCCGCTCTTCTACATCTTCACAGGAAAGGCCAGAGGACTTCAGGACTGGGCCACCAAAACCCGCATGGCCAAAATCGTTCTGGTCAGCAAGAACAAGGCCTGAGCGTTGACCGCCAACCGCCCCATTCTCCAGACACGACGCCATTCCTCCTTGCTTGGCGCCTATCTCCTGCGCGAATTTCTGCAGCCGCTGCTTTGCGCCCTGCTGGCCTTCGTCATGCTCTTCCTTCTCATCGACATGTTCGATGACATTCCGGATTTCAACGGAAAACATGTGCCTTTGCCGATAACCATTCTGTATTTTCTTGCAAAACAACCGCTTAACCTCGTCAATGTCATTCCCATCTCCACCTTGCTCGCCGCCAGTTTCATGACGGTTTCCCTTGGCCGGAACAGCGAAATCACCGCCATGAAAGCCGCCGGGCTTTCCATCGCCTCGTGCTACCGGCCCGTCTGGATATCTTCTATCTTGTTATGTATAAGCGTTTTATGCATTCAGGAGCTGGTCGGCCCCTCGGCCATGCGCATGGCGGACGACATCCGCCTGAACTGGCTGGACGCCAACAAGAAGCGAGACACGCGAATCGCATTCCACAATCCATCGGACGGACGCGACTGGCTCGTGGAGTCCCTTGACGAAGCCAGCGGCGTTGGCCAGGGCATCGTCATCCGCCAATACCGCGATGACGGAAGCACGGAGTACCTGCTGAAATCCCCCAAAGGCACCTATGGTCCTGATGGATGGACATTTGAGGATGCCGTCATCACGCCGTTCTCCGTCTCCGGCCACCCCGTCGGCGAGACCCAACGGCACGCCGTCCATCCATGTCCCTTTCCGGAGACTCCCAAAGACCTGCAAGGCTATTCAGGAGAGCTGGAGAATCTGACCATCTCCGAACTGCTGCAGGCTCGCCATGCGAAAATGAAGCCATCTCCCAAAGAGCGGCAAGTCATGGATGTCATGCTTTGGTACCATGGATGCTTCCCGTTGGCCTGTCTGGTGGGGGCGCTGTTCGGAGTCAGCCTGTCCATCACCCATGAGCGCACAGGAGCCATGAAGGGATTCGCCAGCGCCGTCGGTCTTCTGGTGCTCTTCTACCTTTGCTGCCAATTCGGCCTGGTCATGGGAAAGAACGGCTGGCTTCCCCCCTTCGTCTCCGGCGCCCTGCCCAGCTTGGCCTTCACGACGGCGGGCCTGGCCACTCTGCACTGCCGCCGCTGACTCCGCCCCAATATTCTCCATATCAAAGCGTTTCTGTACAGGAGCAAGAATCTTTTGACATGTCCATGCCATGTTTTTTGTATATTATAGAGGTATAATAAGTAAGTATAAGGACCAAAGCAGTATGAAGAGGATAAAGGAGGTCATGATCGCCGCCGCCTTCTGCGGCCTGGTCGCCGCCGCGAGAGAGCCGGTTCCAAGCGCCGCCCCCATGGACTCGGCTGCCGAAGCCCAAAAGGCGGCTCTGCTGCAACGGGTTGCACAAGAAGACGCCGAAGGGCGGCTGCGTTCACGGGGTTTTGTCTACTACATTGTGCCCCCGGTCAGCAATGTCATGCGGACCGCTCTTGCCTACCCGCAGGACGGGACTCGGGAAGGCGCGCTGCAAGTCGTTGCGGCGCAAGGGGAATTCGAGCCGGCCTCCTTGGTGCTGTTTGCCGAACAGGATGTGGAGAGTGTCACCGTGAAGACCAGTGACCTCGCAGACTCTCACGGCCATACGATTCCAGCTCGTCATGTGGATGCCAAAATCGTGAAGATCTGGGTGCAGACCGGCTGTGCATGGTACAGCTACTTCTCCGACTCCGCAGGACGGACTCTCGTGCCTGAGCTTCTGCTGAATGACGAGAACCTCGTGAAGGTGGACACCACCGAAATGAACAACTACCTGCGCACGGAGAAAGCAGACGGCTCGTCGGGATACCTTCTGATCAGCAGCCCCATCGACTACAACATTCCTGTTCAGGGTATCTCCGAGCGGATTTTCGACGCAAAGGAACTCCGCCCCTTCACGTTGAAGCGCGGGGAGTTCAAGCAACTGTGGTTCACCATGGAAGTGCCGGAAACGGCGGAGGCGGGGCTGTATCATGGAACCGTTTCCATCATCGCCCCTTCCGGAACGGCAACCGTGCCGCTGCAGGTCAACGTGCTTCCGTTCCGTCTTCCCAAGCCCATGACGAATTATGACCTCTCCCGTGAATTCCATGTGTCCACCTACAACGACAACAAACTATCCAAATATCTGCAATGTGGTATGTCTCAGGAGGATGCGGAGAAACGGCTGCTGAATCAGTACATCAGCTACCGCAAACACAACTTGACCGCCCCCATGCTCGCCCCCTATGCCAACGTTTCGGAGTCCGAAAAGGCCCTGTGTCTGCGCCAGCTGGAAATCTACCGCGAAGCTGGACTGGACACCGACACGCTGTTCGATGCGGTCCGCGGGATTCCGGACTACGCCTACCTTGACCATCCAGACCGCTCCAAACCCATCGCGGAGCAGAATCTTCCTGACCAATGGGAAGAATTGACATCAGGCTATTTTGCTGACATTCAAAGACTTCTGGGCAAGAAACCCGTCATCTACTGCTTTGGATGGGACGAGCCGGGCATGCGTTTGCTCCGCAATCAACGCGCGGCATGGAAATACCTTCATGAGAATGGGCTAAAGGTTTGCAGCACAGGGCATTCCGAACATCTTCTCCACGCCGGCTTCAACGAGGACTTCGTGGACTACGGCGGGACCTATTCCGCTGAATCCGCCCGTCTGTGGCATGCCTTCGGCGCCCGCATCAGCAGCTATGCAAGCCCTCACACAGGGCCCGAAAACCCCGATTTCGTGCGCCGCACCCACGGCATGGACCTATATCTTGCCGACAACGACGGCACGATCAACTACATGGCCGCCGGTGACCAGTGGAACGACTTCGGCGGAGCCAACTACAACTACCGCTCCTTCAACCATGTGTATCCCACCACGGACGGTCATGTGGACACCATTGAGTTCGAAGGCTTTCGGGAGGCGATCGACGACGTGAAATACGCCACGCTCCTGCGCCAACTGGCCAAAAAGGCCATCGAAACCCAAAAGACGGACAACGTCTACAAAGGCAAAGCCGCGCTCCAATGGCTGATTCAGGTGGACTCCCCTTCCTGCGACTTGAACGCCCTTCGGCTGGAGATGATTCGCTACATTCTGGAGTTAAGGGGTTTGGAATAGGAGAGGCTTTCATTTATGAATTCAATATCTTTCATTTATCGCATAATTATTGCCGTGGTCTTTTCCTGCGTCCTCGGCTTCGCACAGGAGGAAGCCCGTCCCGCCATCGACTCGGAGGCCATCTACCAAAGACTGACGGAACTGTTTCGGGCAAAGGACTATAAGGAAATCCAGAAGTACATTGTCGAGCTGAAGGCACAGCATCAATTCGCCGCGGAGGATGCGCTGTTGCTGTCTCTTGTGGAAAGCGGAATCCGCGCGGAGTCCGATCCGTCCAGGCTGGAGGCATCCCCCAAGACCGATTTGGCGGCGGAAACACGAAACAAGGTGCATTTCAAAACCGCCCTGCTGTTCATGCATTCACGGGACTACAAAATTGCGGACGCCCTCGGCCGCACCGTCCCTCCCCTTCTGCCCTACTACATCATTGATGTCGTATCTCACTCACCCATAGGTGTTTATGGATGGTTAAACTCCGACATCGTGAAGCATGCCGACAAGCGGGAGTCCCGTTTCATGCCATATAATCAGGAAGCGGCCGCCGTTCTGTATACCGACGTGAATGCCAACCGAAGCGGCATGAATGTGACCGGAAAGGCCGACGCATGTCAGGTGAGCTTCTTTGTGTCCGCCGACCCATACGGCATCTCCATCTATGTGGAAAACCGTGATGACAAGGTGGATGAGGTTCTGGCTGGCCTTCAGACCGGCGGCTCTTTGGAAATGTACCTGCAGCCTGGATTCGACCATGTGTACTATCAGTGGATGGCAAACATCTATCCAAGCGGAACGGAAGTCTACGACTGGTCCTCTCCCAATGAGCACTTCCGTTCCCTCAAAGGCCGCCTGACCTGCGAATCGGCCCCCACGCCTGACGGATTTGGCGTGTACATGTTCATTCCGTGGGATCTCTTCTATGATTGCCTTCCCACGGAGGAGAGCGAATGGGCCTTCGGCGTCCTTCCATGGACCCGCGACGGCGGTTTCACATGGGGAAGCGGACAGGTTCATGACCTGCATAAATTCGGTCGGCTGAAGTTCCGCGGCCTGAACAGCATGTTGCCGAACATCAAGAGGATGATCGTGCTAAAGGCATGGGCCTCCTTCCAAAAAGCGCTCCCCGCCATCCAGTCCTTTTGGAATGATGAAATCCGCGGCGACCAAATATTCGCCAAGGAGGTTCTTGCTCCCTATGTCGAGACCTTGCAGAAGGAGGGCGAAAAGGTGTCCGCTGAAATGGCGGCGGAGACGGTGGAAGAGCTCTTCCGAACCATGGTTCCCGAATGGAATGAATTCCGCTATCGCGTGGACACTCTCCGCACCGCGTTTCTAAAGAAGCAACTTTTTGCGGAATAGGAAGTTACGATTCTTGAGGAGTCCCCCAAAACCACGGGAAGAAGCAGAAACATCCAGCGGCGTTCGACAGCTGAACGGAAGGTTGCAGGAACCACCGCCTGCCACGTGGCGGAGGAAGCCTGTCTTTTCGAAAGGTTAAGAAGAACTGCGCAGGCGCGTTCGACGCGTAAGATGTCGCCCCATTCAATAAAATACGTCCCTTTGCGTTTTGTGGCTGAAGGTTGAATGATGGAAAGGCAAACCCAGGTACAAATCCCCGATCTGGAATTGATCTCTCGCTGCCGACAAGGTGACGAGGAGGCATTTCAGATGTTGTATCAGCGCTACCGCCTCCCGTTGTTCTCCTACCTGCACAAGCTGCTTCCGGGGCAGAACGCACTTGTGGACGACATGTTCCAGCAGACCTGGATCAAGGCCGTCCGCAACTGGGAGAAGTATTCGCATCAGCAGAAGCTTCTCGCATGGCTGTGCCGCATCGCCCACAATCTGGTCATGGACCATTTTCGGTCAAAGGCCCAAATGGAGACGGTGGAACTCAATGACATTTTCATCTCCTCCTACGACAGCGCCGAGGACCTGATGGACCAGGAGACTCTGGAGACGGCTCTGCGGCAGGCGATTTCAGAGCTGTCCGCGGAGCAGCAGGAAGTGCTTGAGCTTCGGCGCAAAGGGGTCAGTTTCAAGGAGATAGCGCGTATCCAGAACACGAACATCAACACCGTTCTTGGTCGCATGCACTACGCCATCAAGAACCTGAAAGACAAGTTGGCATCCTATCTATAACGTACATGAGGTGCTCCCATGAAATGTGAACAATGCGAGATTCGGCTTTTGACGGAAGGGGCCGCGACGGCGGACATTCAGTCCCACCTTGCCGGATGCCCGGCATGCCGTCATTTCGCGGCGGCATTGGAGCTGGGGCTTGGCCAAACTCCGAAAGAACCTTCTAAATCCTTGGATGAAAAGGTGTTGCATAATTTTCAGAGTGAAATTGCCCTGCAGCGTCGCCGTTTGCGTCTGCGGCAATTCTTGAAAAGGGCACTGTTGCCGGCGGCCGCCGTCCTGCTTTTGGGACTGTGGATTGGCCGGGGGATTCTTTCCACCCCCAACACCACGCCATCCGTGGTGGCCCAAGCCCCTTTGCAGGAAGCCAATCCTGCCGATCCCAGCTGGTCATGGGCCGTGGAGCTTGCGGAATACGAGCTGGAGATTCTGGAACAGGATCTGGAAGCCGCCAACGACAGTTCGACGGAACAATCCCCCTTCGCCCCAACCGATGACGACAATGCGAACGACGCCATGGAGTATGTGCCGCTGGCCGGACCGCTTCAGGCCTTCTCCGAACAGCTGTTCTCCCTCGAATGCGACTTCAACAACCTCTACACCCTGGACTACTAGCAAGGGCACGTTTCCTATGGCATATTATATATAAGGTATATAGGAGGTCACATGAACATCCACAGAATATCCTTTAGAACCGTCTCCTGCCTCGTTCTGCTTGCGGTCGGAATCCGTTGCATGGCTCAGGCCCCGGAGCAACCGGACGCTGCCCCCCCACCCAAGGGCGATGACGCCGTTGCAGCCCATCCGGCCCCCCATGGAACCCCACGCCCCTTCCCATCAGCAGGCCCCCATCTGAACCCGGGGAACTGGGGTTGGGGAGATGTGCTGATTCAAACCATGGCAAAGCTGAAGAAGGACAACGCGGAGGAGTACAAGCGACTGGAAATGCTTCGGCGGCAGGACAAACAGGCTTTCTTCAAGGAAATCGGCAAGTATCTGACGGAGCGCCCCAAAGTCCGCGAACACATGCGGCAAATGCAGGAATGCCTTGAGCTGTGCAGAGACTACCGCCGTGCCAGAACGGAGGAGGAACGCAACGCCATCCATGCGGAGATTGAGGTCAAGGCGCGGGAGTCCTTTGAGTCCATGTTGAAGGATGCCCATGCTCGGCTGGATTTGCTCCAAAAGAATTTGGCGGAAATGGAAGAGAACAAGGACGCGATTATCGAAGAAGGCATTAAGGTGCTGACTGACAAGTCCTTCCCGCTTCCGGACATGAGATGGCGCAAAGGCGGTCCCGCAAAAGAGCCCCCGCAGCCACCGCCAGAGCCAGCGAACTGATTCGGCCACGGGGTGCGCCCCAACGCCACCGACAAACTGATTCGGCCACTTGATGCCGCCAACGGATGATGACGGCGCCAAGTGGCCGAATGGTCTTTGCAGTCCAAGCGGTTGTCACGCTTGAGACGTTCTCACATCGTGGATCCTCAACTGAGGGGAAGAGCCCCCGTTGAAATGGTTGATGTGGGGTGAATAGACAATGTCCCATGGGGCCGGAGGAAAATTGTCCGGCAGACGGCTAAACACGATGAAAGGCATTCGGGTTCCCGTCTGGTCGCGGACAATTCCGCGGCAGTGGGCATGGCCCGCAAGGGTTCTGCGTTCAGGAACGACGTTCTTTGTGATGAAGACCGGCTCCGGATTGCCATGCCCAAAGGGCTCCAGCTGCCGCAGCTCGCTGAAGAACACGTCATCCAGCTCATCAAAGCTGACCTCGCCGCAGATGCTCAGCAAGGGTTTCATGGCCTCCACATCCAGCACTCTGCGAACGGCCTCGTCAAAGCGGATGCAGAAATTCTCCAGCTGGTCTTTGTTCAGGGACAGTCCCGCCGCCATGGCATGGCCCCCAAAACGCAGCAGCGTATCGCTGCACTGCCCAAGAAGCTCCACCAGATTCAGGCGGCGAATGCTTCGGGCGGAGCCGGTGTACTGGCCGGAAGCGTCCAACGTCAGCACCACGGAAGGACGATGGTAACGGCGGGTCAGGCGGGAAGCCACGATGCCAACCACGCCTTGATGCCAGTTTTCGCTCCAGACCACGAGCGAGCGGGTGGTGTCCAGATTGTAGCGCCTCATGATCTGCGCCTCCGCGTCCACAATGACCTTTTCCTCTATGGTCTGGCGTTCGATATTCAGGGAGTTCAGCAATTTCGCCAACCCGTTGGCTTCTGGTATATCCTTTGCCTCCAACAATTTAAGGCTATCGCTGGGGTTGCCCATCCGGCCCGTGGCATTGATTCGCGGGGCCAGACGGTACGTGATGTCGCTGGTGGACAGAGACTCGTCCACGCCTGAAATGTCGCAGAGGGCATGGATGCCTGGACGATGCTGTTGGGCCAAGACACGAAGACCATGCTTGACGAAAATGCGGTTCTCGTGGAGCAGCGGCACAATGTCCGCCACCGTGCCCAGGGCCACCAGATCCAGCCCTTGGCTAAGGTCCGTCTCCTCACCGCCATAGCCCATCTCCTGCCCGTATTTGAGGAAGGCCTGGCAGACTTTGTAGGCGACGCCCACGCCCGCCAGATCCTGCGTCTCCGGCGGCGAGCCAGGTAGCTTGGGATCTACAACTGCCGTGGCATCAAGGGGTTCGATGCCCGGCGTATGGTGGTCCGTGATGATCAAATCAAGATTCTTCGCCTTGGCAAGGGCGACGGCCTCATAGCTGGTGATGCCGCAATCCACTGTCAACAGCAAATCACAGCGGCCCGCCGTGGTCTTGTTGATGGTCTCCACGGTCAGCCCATAGCCATCATCGATGCGGTGGGGGATATAGCAGCTCACATCCCCTCCATTGCTCCGCAAAACCCACGCAATCAGTGCGGAGGCCGTGATGCCGTCCGTGTCGTAATCGCCATGCACCACGATGTGCTCGCCGTTGCGAACCGCCTCCCAAAGGCGGATGGACGCCTCCTTGGTCCCCGGAAGAAGATAAGGGTCTCCTATGTTGTCCAATGACGGATTCAGAAAGTCATACGTCGTCGCCGGCTCAATTCCCCTGGCCTCCAGCACCAGGGCGATGGGGCGGCTGACGCTTTCCTCATTCATCAGATTTTGAATACGTGTGGTGTCGTTTTCTGTGATTTCCCAAATATACTGTTCCATAGTTTGCCCTCAAGTTAAAATTCTGACACAATAACATATGCCCTGTTTTCCAGCTTGCACTCCCTCACACCGCATTTTTTTGACATTTTTTTACAAAAGGATGTCTTTTATGTCATGTCATCCCCATGTCAAGGAAATCAGCCTGTGATTGCGCCCAAACTCTCCAATTAGCCATATTTATAGCCATATCTATTTTATTACAAATATGTTATGATTCTTAAACAAATAAAAAAAGCGCCCCCAAGTCTCCTTGAATTCAGGGGTCATCTGCCCATGCACATCATTTTTTTTGAGATGACAGCTGTTCACTTGCATGGATTGCGCTATAGTATCTCCATGACAAAATCTTGTTCAGGCAACCATCCAGTCAGGTCAGCATCATGTCAGAAGCGATTCCATTATTGAAAGTCCACGGAAAGCACAAGCCCTACGCCGCCATCTTCTTGAGCGGCGGCGGCAGCAATGCGGAGCAGCTGCTCCTCTATCTGGAATCTCTGGACAGCAAGCCCCTCACCATCCGCGCCTTGGTGACCGACGCGCCGGAGACCAGCAATGCCAGAGCCTTGGGAAAGCGGTTCAAGCTCCCCGTCATTGAATCCGACATTCGCAAGTTCTACATGGAACGCGGCGAAACCCGTGTCTCCATCGCCACGGAAAAGGGACAGCAGATTCGGACGGAATGGACCAACGCCCTTCGGAAGCAGTTGGCTCCGCTGAAACTGGACTTCGCCGTCTTCGCGGGATTTGTCCCGCTGACCAACTTGACGCAGGATTTCCCCTGCCTGAACGTCCATCCAGGCGATTTGACCTATCTGAAGGATGGGCGGCGTTTTCTCATCGGCCTGCACACCATTCCCATTGAACGTGCTATACTGGAGGAACTTACAAGTCTTCGCAGCAGCGTCATCATCGCCCAGACCTACACGGGAATGGGCAGTGAGATGGACAATGGACTGCTTTTGGGCATGTCCGGAGAGGTTCCCGTGGATTTGCAGGGACAGACGCTTCACACGTTCATGGAAGACATGCGCAAGCGCCCATCCCGCCGCCCCAAAGGCGGCTTTGCGGACACGTTGGAAGAGGTGGCAAAGCACAACCAGGAGCGGCTGAAGCAGGACGGCGACTGGGTTGTCCTGCCTCGCGTCGTCTGCGACTATGCGGAAGGGCGTTTCGGCACAGACTCGGAGACGGGAAAGCTCATGTACAAAATTGGCACCAAATGGCATGCGGTGCAGGCCATCCAATATACAAAAGATGGCAGAAAGGAGCTGATTCCCTAATCTCTTCCGACCGAA